>NZ_BCVF01000013.1 GCF_001591605.1 Bacillus badius NBRC 15713
AGCTGCCTCTAGGAGAAGAGGCAGCTTCTTGTTTTCTTACAGCCAGACGATTTTCTCTGATTCTGGCTTTTCGCTTGTTACATACGTGCCGGCAATAAAATCATGAATTGCACGCTTATCCTCACGCAAACCGACCATGAAGGCGCTGATAATCAAACCGATTCCTAAAGTCAGCACATACACAAGCCCAGCTACTACTGTTCGCATAAACATCGCTCCGATTCCTAGTTTTTCCCCATTCACCTTCACAATGCGAATGCGCATGATCTTCTTTCCAATCGTATAGCCGGACCAAACAACAGGGGTAATTAAAGCATAAACAAAATTCAATGAATTCGTAAATGCATCTCCATCCCAATCACCCGCAATAAAATAGCTAATAATAGACAAAGGCACTCCAATAATCAGTCCATCTAATAAGTTGGCTACCAGCCTTATCCAAAACCCTGCCGGTTGTGTCATCATATCATTTCTCTCCTTTTCTGATCATTCACTTGCTTTCTTTAGTGATTCAATTATATGACGATTGCCTGTCTCAATTGCATGCATTAAAATCGTTATATTTTCGCTATCCTTGTGCTCCGCATCCGCCCCGAGCTCCAAGAGTGCCGAGACTGTCGCTGGATCTTCGCTGAGAACCGCATAGAATAAAGGCGTTGTTTCAGCCTCCTTACTTTGATAGTTTGGATCGCCTCCTGCTCTTCCCAGACGTTTCACCATTTCGGCATTGCCCTGCTCAGCGGCTTTGGCCAATGGAGTCATTCCATAATAATCTTCCTCATTGGGATTGGCTCCTGCTTTCAACAGCAACTCTACCATTTTCGGATTATTATCAAGCACCGCCCAATGAAGCGGCGTATACCCTTGATTATCGATCGCATGAACATCCTCGTCTTTTTCAATAAAGGCGGCTACTTTTTCTGTATTTCCGGCCACAGCTGCTTCAATGATTGGCGGGATTGGCTCTGCCGTCCCTTCCTCTTCACCGTAATCTTCATACTCTTCATAGCCTTCTCCAGCTGTCCATTCGGCGATTTTTTCAAAAGCGTAAACTCCCGCCGCTACAAACAAGGCAAAAATAGCTGCAGTTGTCGGCACCCACAGCCAAATAAGCTTAGATGTTTTTTTCTCAATGACGGTTTGCTCCGGTTCACCAAAGAATACAGCAATCTCATTAATTCTTTTTGGCAAAGGCGGGTGTGTAGACAGCATTTCGCTTAGCCAGACAAAAAAACCTTTTTCCTTATTCATCTGATCTAAATACTCTGCTCTGTTCACCTGCTGATAAAGTTCCTTGCCCACGGCAAGAATGGTTAAACTTCTCTTGGCAGCTTCCCTATTATTAATGTAATAAGCAGCGTACCTGTCGCACGTATACTCACAAGCCCGCAAATACAATTCGGCAATGCCGGGAATCCACATAGCCGGCAGGATAAACATCATTTTAGTGAGATGATTCCGCTTTATATGAGCTAACTCATGTGCAATGACAAACGTTAATTCATCTTTGGCCTCATGATGAGCCAGTTCAAAAATCTCTGAATATAGCACAACCATATTCCGTCCGAAAAAGCGCGTGGCAAAAGCATTTAGTATGCCTTGCGATTCCATCACATACACATCCGGCACCTGTTTAATTTCCATTGCCTCACTTAGTTTTTTGACTTGCCCATACACTTCTGGAAATTGGTTTTCTGTCAGCTTGACTGCATTTGCGCGAATATGCCCAAGCGAAAGTGCATGCAAAAACAATGAAAGAGCAAACAACCCTAAAATAATAAAAATACCTATAATCGAAGCTATTAAACCCACATAAGTAACAAGACTTATGATAAGAACAAGCCAAAAGTATTTTTTCTCGTTTTTATGAACGAGACTCTGAAGAGGAATTTCTTGATTCATTTTACTTATCTTAGCTCCTTTTTTAATCATCATCTTAGAATAACAGCGAAACGTAAAACATGCTATAGGAATAGAGCAGAAAAGTGAGTTTCTGCCTAAAGTGACGACTATTTATTTCAATGGATTTACATTTAAAGGAAGAAACACAAAAAACCTAGGGGACTCTAGAAGAAGGTTCCCTAGGAGAGGGGCGATTCATCGGAAAAGCCTGAAGAATATTGCTGTAAAAAGTTCACCAAGCCAATGAACGCTGTCTTTTCATCTGCCTTTCTCTTCATTGCTATGCGCAAGGCAGATAAAGCTGCCAGACTGTCTGCCTTGCTAAATTAAGGCTTTTGTTTCCATAACATCCATCCGCTAATCACATACACGATCGAAGCCAGATAGAAGATCGTTCCGATTGTGAGAAAGTCAACAATATAGCCGGTTAAAATAATCGCAATGGCCGCTGCGATAGATGTCCATGTATGATAATGGCCGATTTGCCTTCCGGCCGTTTCCTTCGCAACATAGCGGGCGAGTGACGTTTTTTCGGTATTTTTCTGCAAGGCGCCCAAAAGCCCCATAACAATTTGCAATATGTACACTTGCCATACTTGATCAACCAGCGGGAAAAACAACAGAATGACGGCCGTCCCCCACGTATACGTAACGAGTAGCACTTTATCGCCCAAATGATCAGCCATCTTTCCGATCACTGGATAGGCTAGTGCAGAGGTTAATGCAAATAAACCGTATGCCCATCCAAATTGCGCATAACTATCGCCTACGTTTCGCAACAGCAGGACGTAAAAGGGAAAAATCATGCTGCCGGCCATCATAATTAAGCTTTGTGCCCATATAAACTGGCGGAAATTCATCTTCCATACTCCTCATAGAAAAAATTCATAAAACGTTCATCCGGATCGTACTTTCTTTTCATCTGAAAAAATTCTTTGCTGCGCGGATATGCACGGTGCAATTGTCTTTTATCCGGATAAGAATAATAGGGCAAATAGTAGCTGCCATCGTGTGCAAGCGTGACATCAATCATTTTTCTAATAACCGTTTCCGTATGCCGCCTGTCCGCAGTGGACGTTCCTTGATTAATCAGCAAAACCAGTGCAAACATGTCTGCTTTGGCATAGGACAACACAGCCTGTTCATCTTTCTCCACATAGCGGATTGTAATATTCAGCAAATTAAACTTCTCTTCCTGCTGCAGCACTTCCCGCAGATCATCGATGTAGTCAGTAAATTGATTGACGGGAACAAAATATTCCTGCAGCACCTCGGTTCGGCTGCTGCTCTCATATTCCATGAATGCTGTTTCCGATCTCATGACATTGTTTCTAGTCTCAAACTTGCCATTTCCCCGCTCCATATACATTCGCTGCAGCTCCCAAAACTTATCCTTTCCCCAATCACTATAACGGGACAGGCCCAGCAGCAGCTTAGGCGCAGCAATGATTCGGTCTTTTTTCAACTGACTGTAGCCGGTCCGGTCATGCTTGCTGGCCGCCTTTGTCCAGTTTGTTACATACATCTCCCGCAAAAAACTATCAGGCGCTATCGAGATCCGGGCCAGATGCATTTTAACCTGCGGCTGACCGGCTGCTTTACGAAAGTAGGACGCATATTCCTTGTAATCTATCATTCTCGTATGCGTTTCATATAATTCATCCTCTGCTAACGTAAGGGTGACATCCAGAATGATCCCGAATAGGCCGTAGCCCCCGATGACGAGCGGAAACAGCTCTTTATTTTCTTCTCTGCTGACGTTAATAATTTTGCCTTCAGGCGTTAGCAGCCGAAAAGATTCAACCGTGTCAATTAACGAGCCGTAGCGAATGTCCCGCCCATGGACGTTGACGCTGAGCGAGCCGCCGACAGTGAAGATATTCTGTGATTGCATCACTTTGACAGCGAGCCCATAAGGATTAATCCGCTGCTGAATATCGTCCCAGGTCGCTCCGCTTTGCACAGTAATTGTCCGCTTTTTAGGATCAAAATGCAGAATTTTATTATACTTCTTCATATCAATCATGATCGCATTCGGATAATATGTATGACCTCCCTGGCTATGCTGCATGCCGGCAATAGACAGCTTGCTGTCTGTATCATTTGCCTCACGGACAATTTTTTGCAGCTGCTCTTCTCCTGCTGCCTGTTGGATGCTTTTTACCTCTGTAGGCAGCAGCCGGCCGGCATCATTGGCGAGCGGGCGGGAAAAGTGCTGGTTATACATATAGGCAGAGCTTGCAAACAGCACACTATATCCAATTAAAAAAGAAATGATTGCTCTTTTTCCCATAAGCCCTCCGGAAAAAATTGTCTGTTTTTGTTCCATCTATCATTTAACACCATTTTACTTTTTAATTAAAATTTGGTTATTTACCTTATTATGCATGAATTCGACAAGTTTTTCTATCATTATTTTTCGGGAAATAAAGTCAAGAAACGGCTGATCACCTTATAAAAAAAGAAGCTGCTCAACGAGCTGGCATCTTGCCGCTGTTGAGTAGCTTCTTGATTTTAGATTATTTTGCTGCGCTATAAAGGGAGTCCACTTGATAGCCTTTGGCTTTATAGTAGTCTAGAATTCCAAGATAAAGCGCTTTGGCGGCTTGTGTACGCCAGTAATCTGACTTCAGCTTTTCATTGTCCTTTGCATTGTCAATGAATCCAAGCTCAGCAAGCGCAGCCGGCATGCTGTTGTATTTGATTACATAATAACCGTATGGTTTAACTCCGCGGTTTTTCAACTGTAAAGCATCAAGCATCCGCTGTTGAATTTTTGTGGCTAGCAGTTTGCTGTCAGATACATAAGGGTTAGTGGCTGCTGATGAATAATAATAGGTTTCTGTACCATTCCCTGCCCCGTTGCTAGCATTTGCATGAATGCTGACAAAGACATTGCCGTTTTTGCTTTTAGCAAACTTCGTGCGGTCTGATAGGGACGGGAACGTATCGCCGGTACGGGTCATATACACTTTAAATGGTGTTTTCTTGAATAATTCATTTGTTTTTAATCCAGTATCAAGCACAACATCCTTTTCGCGCAAGTTAAAGCCTGAGGCGCCAGGATCAGTGCCGCCGTGTCCAGGATCAAGAATGATTACTTGATTGGCAAGCCGCGGATCGGCATTGCCGATGGTGCCGGGGTTGCTGCCATTGTCATCCTCGCCCGGCCGGCTGTTACTGGCTTCTTCTGTATTTCTCAGATAGCTTTTATGGACAAAGCCAGTGCCATTAGCTGATTTAATATAAACCCAACTGCCAACTTCATGGCTGCTTACTACTTTTACATCTTTTTGCAGAGAAGCACTTTTGCTGTACCTCGTAGATGGGCCTGTACGGACATTTAAATTGTTTGTGTTCACCCAAAATGTTTGTTTGAAGCTTGCTGTCTGTTTCATGCGAAATTCCGGATTGATTGCACGGGCAAGAAACACAGAAAAGTCTACACGAGTAATTTGTTTGTCCGATCCAAATGTGCCATCTTCCATTCCGCTTGCAATTCCGCGGGATGTTAGCGCTTTGGCTGCCCCGGACAGGCTGCCTCCAAACTCATAGCCGAACGCTCTTGACATCATGACAGCCATTTCGCCGCGTGTGACGTCTTTATCAGGAAGAAATCTTCCGCCGCTGTAGCCTGACAGAATTCCTTTATCAACTGCTGATTGAATATAACCGGAAGAAGGATTGCTTGCTGCTACATCCTTAAAAACCGTCTGCTTCTGTTTTCCATCTAATTGCAGGGCGCGCGCAATAAACGTCGCTGCTTCCGCTCTTGTCACGATTGTATCAGGGGCAAAGATTGTTGCAGATGAACCAGTGGCAATTCCCCCTTCCGCCAGATAATTTACTTCTTTTAATGCCCGCTTAGGCACATCGGTGAAACCGCTTGCCTGGGCTGTCGTATGAAATCCAAATAGAGGAAGAATAAAGCAAAACGCCAGCGTCAAAATAATTGAACTCTTTCTCACAAGTGTATCTCCCTTCACAAAATTTACCATTTATATTCTAGCATATAATATGTCTGCTAAACATACAAAATTCGACTCTTATTGTATTCTTCGGTAAAAAAGGCTAAATATATAGGTTTCTCGACTTCTTGTAACGATAAAAATATCTTTGTAATGTTTTTGTAATAAAATATCCCAAAGTGACGCCAGTATAAATATTTCCTCCTGTTTTGGCAAAGCTATCATCGAAAGGAGGGATAGACAATGAGTAAGCCGAGAACAAGCAGAAATCAATTTGCCTCAAACCGCACTGGTTCTCCTCCTACTTCCTTCGAAGGAAACAAAGGAAAAAAGATGCAGGATACATCAGGAAAGCATGCGCAAGTGATCCAGACGAAAGGCGAGTAATCTCTTGGTTCACAAAAAAAGACAGGAAGCTGCCGTAACAGCCTCCTGTCTTTTTTTTCATTTTTCTATTACTTGGCTCACCATTTCTGTGACCTCTGCTCTGCTCATTTTTTCTTTTCCTTTTTCCAAAGCAGACAGTGTGCCGTGAGCAAGGGCCAAAGGGATTTTGCAGAAGTTAAGAATCGAGCCCGGCTGGATATCTTCTATGTAACGGTCAGCCATGGCCAAGTTGCGTTTTGCGTAGCTGAACATGTCCTCTAATTCCCAGCCCTCGGGAAAAAAGCTGACACCTCGCTCGCGATCTTCCACATGATTGCGGAGAATATTAACCGACTGCAAGCCGCGCCCATAAGCAATCGCTAATTGTTTATCGGTTTCAGTGCCATCATGCCACTTCCAAATATCAGAAAGCATAACACCTACGAGCCCGGCAACATAATACGTATAATCATCTAAGTCTTGCTCGTCCTTCACTTTCCAGCCTTTCATCGCCCAGTCAGCCATGCCTTTTGCCATAATAGATGTCGCCTGTAAAACCGTATCAGCTGCTGTCTCTGGACAATACTCAATCCAATCCGCCAGCCGCAAAGTCACCTCCGGCAAAAATGCCCGATGCGGCGCAACAATAGACTCAAAGCTTTCCCGGTTGAACGGTCCTTCCAAGATCTCGCTGATAGAATTCAGCAGCTCGCTTTTCAACGCTGGCTCAAGTTCCGGATGGTCTTCAATTTCGTCGATCGCTCTCATGCATAAATAAGCTGCTGCTACCGCCTCCTGTACACCCGGATCAAGTTGGCTGATCGGAATAAAAAACGTTCTGCTCGTTTCTTTCAGTACATTGATCGCATCTCTTTGTAATTCATTTCTTTCGCTCATCTGTTGCTGCCTCCTACTATTTTCACGGTCACCCACTAAATGTTTTTAGAAACCTGATAGTATTTTCACTGATAACAGTATTTTAACATAAAAGAACCGCTTCTCCTTATATTTGATTTTCAAATCATCAATCTGTTAATTTATGGGACCGTTTCTGTCCTCCTTCAAAAGAATGCTTTGCACATTTGCTTGCAGAACTCCAAAAAACGAGTGATTGATCATGCGGCAGAGTTTATTCCTTTGTTATTCTTAGAAAAACTGCCTTAAGTACTTGTAAACTTTTGATGGCAAGTTAATAATAAAAATAAAGAAGAACAAATGTATGAACAGATAAGAAACTTGCTAAGGAGTCGTAGTGGAATGGATGAGATCAAGGGGTTTTTTCAAAGAACAGGAGTTAAGCGCTTTCTTATTGCCGCTTTAATTATACTGATTTTATATTTAATGAGAAGCATGATTAATTTAATCTTATTTACGTTTATTTTTGCTTTTTTAATGGACCGTCTCGTAGAGTTTACAGCTAAGCGCATCCCGTTGAACCGCAAGCTTCTCGTTTTATGCATGTATTCCCTCATTGTTACTTTATTAACATTTGGGCTCGTGAAATACCTGCCTATTATTACTGTAGAAATCGGCCAGCTGATCAAGCGTATTACCGCGTTTTATGCCCAGCCGCACGACAATGTTTTTATGAACTATATTGAAGAGGTCATCTCCAGCGACCAAATTACTGCTTATTTAGAAAATGGCGTATCTTTTCTGATTAAATCTTTTAGTGACATCAGCAAAACGAGCATCAATATCCTCATATCGCTAATCCTGAGCTTGTTTTTCCTGCTAGAGAAACCGCGCTTACAGGAGTTCACACAGAAATTTAAGCATAGTAAAGTTGCCCCCTTTTATTATGAAATTGAGTATTTCGGAAGAAAGTTTACTCGCACATTCGGCAAAGTTATTGAAGCACAATTTATTATCGCCTTTATTAATTGCATACTGTCGGTTATTGCATTGATGATTTTAGGTTTTCAGCAAATCTTCGGATTGGCCATTATGATTTTCTTTTTGGGGCTGATTCCTGTTGCTGGAGTGATTCTTTCACTCGTCCCGCTTTGCTTGATTGCTTATACGATTGGCGGGTTCATTAAAGTCATCTATGTTATCATTGCGATCGCCATTATCCATGCGATTGAAGCGTATATTTTAAATCCGAAGCTGATGTCTTCAAAAACAGATCTGCCCGTCTTCTATACGTTTGTCGTGCTGATCTTCTCTGAGCATTTCTTCGGCGTCTGGGGACTGATCATCGGTATCCCTGTATTTGTCTTCCTGCTGGATGTACTAGAAGTGACCAATAAAGACACAGCGCCTCTTCCTCCATACTAACAGCAGCTTTGCAGCCTGTCCTGAAGACAGGCTGCTTTTTTTAAGCGACTAAGTCTTTACTCCAAGTCTTTTGATTGCGCTGCTGCTTTGATCAATTCCCCAAGCTTCTCGTTTCTCTCTCGGTCGAGCTTGATTTTCGTGTTCATAAACTGGAGCGTCTTCATCACAAAATAGATGCCGAGACTAATAAAAATAATATTTATAATAATCGGCCAGAATGTGAAGAAAACAATCAGTCCATCTGATGCAAACAATGTGTCATTAAGCATGAATATTCCTCCTGTCCTACTAGTCGATTCTGTTTACAAGAAAGGGCAGCGTGGCTAGACTCCTTTCCTGCTGATTTTATAATTCCGGTAAAGAAAAACACCCATTGTGCCAAAAACAGCGAGGAGAAAGACAGGAAGCTCAAAATATCCTAACCCTGCTTCATTGCCGCGCGACCATTGCACACTTTGCCAGCTAGTATACACAAGGAAAATAATAATTTCGCTTTTCATTACATTAAGCATAGCCCGGGTATTCATAAACAGCTGTTCTTTATTTTCTTCCGTTAAGTTAGGAATATTATAAAGGTGCGGCATTCTTTCCAGTGCGGTCATCACCCCCCATAACAGAAAAGCGATGAAAGGAAGAAACCAGACCATTCCCTTGCCTCCCCAGCCATCTGCTTCTCCTTTCGCATTAAAATGAATCGGTACTTGCCCAGGGATTTCCTTCCATTGAACAAGTAAATAAATGATATTAATGATAATAAAAGCGAACGACACAAACGTAGACACTTTCTCAAGTGTTCTTTTTTCCGGCTGACTATCTGTATTCACTTAATCCCTCCTTCATGACGCCCCTTTCTTAACGAGCGCTTCTTATTCTAAGGGCTCTGTAAACCCATCATATCCTTTGCCTTCACTGACCTGATTCCCTGCTTTTTCATTTAGCCTCTTTCATCCTCAAAATAAACTCTTCGATGATTGGCCAGTTCCTTATCCAAGTGAGCATTCGGACAATATGAAACGGAGCGGCCAGTACGATTACAAGCAGAATAAGAAAAAACAAGGCAATGCCGGCAAACTTCATCTTGCCCGCTTCCTTGTAAAGGATGGCCTTATAACCGGCGAGCGCTCCTCCAAGCATAAAGAGCAGGCCGACAGCAAATAAATACTCCACAAAATCGGTAAGGAGAAAAGAAAGTCCGGCAAATACCGCTCCAATTAAGGTAAAGAGGACTGACGACAAACTATAGATTTGCATATTTTCACCCTTTTTCTTAATTGTACCAATTATTCCTTCCCTTGGGTATTGCTGCAAATAAAAACCACCCGCAGCAACGGGTGGTTAAACATATCAACTTAATCTAGCCTGCTTTATCGGTCAATCGTGAAAATCAGTTCCAGAATAAACCTCTTTTACAATACCGGCACGAATGACAAAATCGCCGAAGCGTTCGCCCTCTTGCCGTTCTTTTGCATACTGAAAAAGAATAGAGCGCAATGCCTCCAAAATTTCTTTTTCGCCAATGTTTTCTTTGTAAAGCTTGCTTAAACGGTTTCCCGAAAAACCTGCTCCCAAATACATATTGTACTTGCCTGGAGCTTTGCCGATAAAGGCGATTTCCGCCAGAGCCGGACGGGCGCAGCCATTTGGACATCCAGTCATGCGAATAGTGATCTCTTCTTCATGCAAGCCGCTTTCCTCTATAATCTCCTCAATCTTTTCCAATAAATTCGGCAGATAGCGCTCTGCTTCAGCCATGGCGAGTCCGCATGTAGGCAGGGATACACACGCCATTGAATTTCTGCGCAACGCTGAGTAATGCTTGCCGTCTGTCAGCCCATACTTTTGAATCAGCCCAACAATTTGCTCTTTCTGCTCGCCTGTCACATTGGCAATCACAAGGTTTTGGTTCGGAGTAAGCCGAAAGTCACCGGTATGGACGTTAGCAATCTCCCTCAAGCCCGTCATCAGCGGATAGCCTTCTAGGTCCGTCACTCGGCCATTTTGAATAAATAATGTAAAGTGCCAGTTGCCGTTGCGGCCTTCCACCCAGCCATAACGGTCACCATTATGATCAAAGCGGAAGGTGCGCGCTTCTTCCAGCTCCCAGCCCAGCCGCTTATGCAGTTCTTGCTTGATCGCATCGAGCCCCAGCCGGTCCACTGTATATTTGAAACGGGCATACTTTCTCACAGAACGATTGCCGTAGTCACGCTGGATAGTAATCACTTTTTCGGCGACATCAAGGATTTGATCCGGCCGGCAAAAGCCAATCACTCTCGCCAGCTGCGGATACGTATTTTTATCGCCATGCGTCATTCCCATTCCTCCGCCGATTGCTACGTTAAAGCCGGCCAATTTCCCATTTTCCATGACCGCGATAAAGCCAAGATCCTGAGAAAAGACATCCACATCATTAGAAGGAGGAACGGCGATGCCGATCTTGAACTTTCGAGGCAAATAGAGCTCTCCGTACATCGGCTCTGTCTCCTCTTCCGGCGTGCCGGCCACCTTTTCCTCGTCCAGCCAAATTTCATGGTAAGCCCTCGTACGCGGGGAAAGATATTCACTCAGCTGTCTAGACCATTCATACACTTCTGCATGAACCTCTGACTGATACGGATTCGGATTGCACATCACATTCCGGTTCACATCTCCGCAGGCAGCCAATGTGTCCATTAACACAGCATTGATCTCTTGAATGCTTTTCTTCATGTTCCATTTTAAAATACCGTGCATTTGAAAAGCTTGGCGGGTAGTCAGCTTGAGCGTGCCATTTCCATACTTGCGGGCAATCTCATCCATTGCAAGCCATTGCTCCGGCGTTGCTACTCCTCCCGGCGCACGTACCCGCACCATAAACTGATAGGCCGGTTCAAGCTTTTGGCGTTCGCGCTCATTTCTTACATCCCTGTCATCCTGCAGGTAGCTTCCATGAAATTTCATCAGACGGTTATCATCATCCGGAATTCCCGCCGTAAGCGGATCAGCCAGCGTTTCGGCCAGTGTGCCGCGCAAATAATTGCTCTCTTCCTTTATCCTTTCTACGTCGCTTGGAGAGCCTTCCGGCGCCTTCAATGCTTTATCTTCAATCATTTCTCTTGCTCCTTTCAGTCAAGGCTTAATATACATCGCGCTGATAACGTTTAGAATGCTGCATCTCGGCAAGATAAGCCTCTGCCTGCTCCCGGTTAAATCCGCCTTCTTTTTCAATAATTTGGATCAGCGTTTCATGAACATCATGCGCCATGTTTTTCTCGTCGCCGCACACATAAACGACTGCCCCTTCTTCAAGCCACTGGTACAATTCTCTGCTTTGCTCCAGCATACGATGCTGCACGTATGCTTTTTTCTCTGTATCCCTTGAGAAGGCAACATCCATTTTCGTTAACACATCTTTCTTTAACCATTGCTGCCACTCAGTCTGATACAGAAAATCCGTGACAAAATGCTGATCGCCGAAGAATAACCAGGTTTTCCCTTGAGCAGCCAGCTCTTCTCGCTCTTGAAGGAACGACCTGAACGGGGCCACACCCGTTCCCGGACCAACCATGATAATCGGTGTCTCAGGATGAGGAGGAAGCTTAAAGTTCTGATTGCGCTGAATATAGACCGGCAAATAGTCTCCCGGCTGAATTCTCTCTGCACATTGGATAGAGCAAACACCTTTGCGGCTTCGCCCGTGTGCTTCATACCTCACCGTACTAATTGTCAGGTGCACTTCATCCGGATTCGCCCGTAAGCTGCTGGCGATGGAATAAAGGCGGGCCGGCATTTTCCGCAAAATCGAGACGAAGGAACTCGCTGTGACTTCCTTAAAATTGAAATCACGGATAAGATCCAACAAATCTCTTCCTTCAATATATGCACGCAGTTCTTCTTCCTGTCCAGGCAATAACAGCTGGTCTAATGGAGTCTCCGACAGTAATTCCGCTGCTTTTTGCAAAAGTGGCTTGGTCAATACAGTAATTTCATAATAAGAAATGAGCGCCTCACGTAATGAACGTGTTTCTCCTTGTTTATTGACCGTGATAACTTCATCTGGATTCCAATTCATTTCTTGAATAATCCCGTCGGCCAGCTCGGGGTCATTTTCAGGGTAAATGCCTAAGCTGTCTCCCGGCTCAAACTCCAAATGAGAGCCTTCAAGCGAAAGTTCTAAATGCCGCGTTTCTTTGTTTGATCCGCGCCCGTTCAAGTTGATATTTTCAAGCACCTCTGCTTTAAATGGATTTGTCCGTGAGTAAACCGGCTGGCCTGCCGATGTTCCCGCTTTAACAGAAGCAGGACGAAAAGCAGCTTCCGGACTTTTTCTTTCACTTAAACCTTTCACAACACCCTCCAGCCATTCAGCCGCGGGCTCATCATAGTCCAAGTCACAATCAAAACGCGGGTACAGGCGCTGACCGCCCAGCTCCTCTAGGCGCTTGTCGAAATCCTTTCCTGTTTGGCAAAAAAATTCGTAAGAGCTGTCTCCTAAGGAAAGAACAGAAAAACGGAGATCCTTCAGCTGGGGCGCCCGTCTCCCGTGAAGAAATTCATAGAGAGAAAGGGCATTATCCGGCGGGTCTCCTTCTCCGTGTGTGCTTACTAAGATCAGAAGATTTTGAACCTTTTTGATATGATTTGCCTTAAACTCATTCATCGAAGCAAGCACCACTTGAAAGCCATGCTCTCTCAGCTTTTCAGCCGCCTTCTCCGCAAGTGCTTGAGCATTGCCTGTTTGGGAGCCAAACAAAACAGTTACTTCTTTCGATACAGCGGAAGCTTGTTGTTCAGAAAGTATTTCACCTTCAGCCAGCTGCGGCAAAGCCGTGCCCGCTGCTCCCGCAAGATAGCCGCTTAACCACAGCTTTTGCGGTTCTGTCAAGGTTGGCAATAAACGATTAAGGAGCTCTGTCTGCTCCTGAGTCAAAGGACTATTCATTACTTGCAGTTGCAATGATATCCACCTCACAAAGGAATATAGATCACCCGTCATTCATCCTAAAGAAGAAATGACGGCATTCGCCATCATCAGAAATAGCAAAAAGGGAACGAAATGAATGCGCCCTTTTGACGAGGCTATGTAGTCATAGAAAAAGCCTGAAGGCCTCAATAATTAAGTTTTATATTATATTTATTAATCCTATATGTCAAGTAGGTTTTATGCCCATTAGTCTGTCTTTTCTCATTATTTTTATTAATCGGCCAGCAGATACATAGGAATGAGGACTTTCCAAAATGAACTTTCTGGCATATCGTTTAATATACTATGAAAAAATTGAGGAGTTCGATGATGGTCAAAAAAAGCGTGGATGATGTTTTACAAGAAGGGATTTACGGAAAGAAAGAGCTTCATCCAGAGGAGCGGCGCAAGTTTCTTGGCACATTAAGAGAAAGAATTATTGCCGCACTGCGACAAAGCCAAGTGAGAGAAAAAGAAACATACCCCGAATTAATTGAACTGATGAAGCAGCACCCTCAAGCCAAGCTGTATTTAAACGGAGCATTAAATATTACGTTTCTAAAAAAATACATCACAGCTGCCGACAAACATAAGCTGGACTATACGGTTGTCATCAACAAAAATCACGATACCGATATTGGGCTCGTGCTCGCTTACGACTATGCTGTTGATCAAGAGGAGATTTTCCTGTCCAGACCGAAAAAACAGCAAAAACCAGCCAAGAACAGCAAGCTAGCCTCTCTTTTCAATTGGTTCAGACGGAAATAGCAGACCTGGAATCGAAAGATTATTGAAGCTTCTTTTATAAAAAAACGGTCACGGGAAGTTCCCGTGACCGTTTTTCTATTAGTCAAATTTAATTTTGTTGACCGTTTCCTGATCCAAACGCAGGATAACTTCACCGATCAGTTTCACAGCATTTTCATAATCATCGCGGTGGAGCATAGCAGCATGTGAATGGATATAGCGGGTAGCAATAGTGATGGATAAGCTTGGCACACCGCCTGATGTCACATGAATAGCGCCTGAGTCTGTTCCGCCGCCAGCCATTGCATCAAATTGATAAGGGATATTAAGCTCATCAGCCACGTCGGTCACAAAGTCGCGCAGCCCTTTGTGAGAAACCATAGAAGCATCGTATAAAATAATTTGCGGCCCGTCGCCCATTTTGCTCATCGCTTCTTTGCTGGACACTCCAGGCGTATCGCCGGCAATGCCAACATCTACCCCAAACGCAATATCCGGCTGAATCGCTTGAGCAGAGGTTTTCGCCCCGCGGAGCCCAACCTCTTCCTGCACCGTGCCGACACCATATACTGTATTTTTATGCTGCTTGTCTTTAACATACTTCATCACATCAATGGCAATCGCACACCCGATGCGGTTATCCCATGCTTTCGCAAGCAGCATTTTTTCATTATTCATTACAGTAAATTCAAAATAAGGAACGACCATATCGCCCGGGCGCACGCCCCACTCCTGTGCTTCTTCTTTGCTGGAAGCACCGATATCAATAAACATGTCTTTAATATCCACCGGCTTTTTGCGCGCTTCAGGAGACAGAATATGCGGCGGCTTTGAGCCAATCACTCCTGTAATGTCGCCTTTGCGTGTCACAATTGTCACGCGCTGGGCCAGCATGACCTGGCTCCACCAGCCGCCAACTGTTTGAAAGCGGAGAAAGCCTTTATCATCAATTTGTGTAATCATAAAGCCCACTTCATCTAAATGGCCGGCAACCATGATTTTCGGCCCATTAGCATCGCCTGACTTCTTGGCAATTAAGCTCCCTAGATTATCCGTTGTTACTTCATCAGCAAACGGCTCTATGTATTTTTTCATTACAGCTCGGGCTTCCCGTTCATTTCCGGCAATTCCCTTTGCATCCGTTAAGTCTTTCAGCATGGTTAAAGTTTCATCCATTTTGGCCATACATCATTCCTCCTGTAAAAAAATATGGATCCGTTTTCATTATACGTATTTTTCTGATTTTATACAAAAATTTCCGCTCAATAGCCTTGCTGCTGCCGTTCATAGTTAACTTCATTTTTGGCGACGTATGCCTTTTCCACCTCTTCTGCGGAAAACCCTAACAGCCGGCCCAGAGCAAAATAATCATTCAGCATTCTGCTATATGCTTCCGCTGACTTTTCCTTCTTAAATAACTGGACAGCTTCATATACAAGAAGAAACTGCTCTGTAATGGAAGCGCTCGGATCTTCTTCTGTGACATCCGCTTCTTCTTCTAAAGAACACGTCAATCCAAGTGATAAAATAAAATGGACGCCATCCACAAATTCTTCCAAGATCACTTGGCGCTCACTTGGCTTTTTTAAGCTCCAAAATTTAAAGCAGCGCGTTTCATTAGCTAATTCTCCAATTTCAACAAGCAGGGCAAGTACTTTTTTATCAAACAAGTCAGCCTCCTGCAAGCCATGTTCTGTCTCAATATATTGATCGAGTGCCCGCTGCATGCGAAACAGCTTTGATACGTTCATTTCCATTCCTCCATTCATGAAAAGTAAACAAGTACACTAAGGTCAATGACCGCTAAGATGGGCATGCCGTATTTAAATGCCGGGTGCTTCGTCTTATGGCGATGCGTTTGCATAGCTACCCAGCTGCCTGCCGCACCGCCCATGAGAGCTAAGAGCCAAAGCGTGCTCTCACGCGTCCGCCATTTTCCCTGCTTGGCCTTGCGCTTGTCATTTCCCATTACGATATAGCTGATTAAGTTAATAAACACAAAATACATAAGCACGCCATTCACTCCCCTTTGTTAGTGTAGCAAAAAAGCCGGAAGATAGTGAGAGACAAATGTCTTTTTACGCTGTAATGTTTTCCTGCAATCTCCCGTGTTCATATAGCGCATAACCCGTCAGGAAAAGCAAATAATAGAACAAACTATATATGGAAGCAGGTGAAGGACTATGCCGCGCGAAAGAGAAAACATCCAAACGAATAATGGGGACCCGCACTTTGACGGGAAATACGAAGGAGTGATTGCTGTTCCTGAGGGGACAGAGCAAATGGGCATCCGGATAGACCGCAAGCAGTCAGAAAGTGCGTATGATGTGACTAAATTAAAGATAGATCCTGCCCTCCAAAGATTTCAACAGTTTTTTAAAGGAAGCAAGCCAAAGTAAATAATATGAAAAAAGACTGCCGGCAGCAGTCTTTTTTTAGCTTGTTCAGCTCTCAACCTGAAACTTCACACCACTCCAATATGGTTAGTGCAATCACTTCCGCACAGGCAATCATTTTATCCAGCTCAATATACTCATTTGGATAATGTGCCATGCCAGTAATGCCCGGACCAAATACTATAGAAGGCACTTCGCCAACTTTATTTAACAACCCTCCGTCTGTTCCCCATGGGGAGGCTTCTACCATCGGCTCACATTTCATTACTTGACGGAATTTGCTAATAATCTGATTCATTAAGAGGTGCTCGGGATCGATCGTTCCTGGCACCCACTGCGCTCCGAACCATTCTAATTGAGGAGGCTCGCTAAACCAATCATCAAGGTGCGAAAGATGATTCAAAGCCTCCTCCATTTCTTTCTTTGCTTGCTCCATATTTTCCTCCGGTGCTACTCCCATTCGCCCTTGCAATTCTACTTGATCAGGTACAGAAGAAGGCCAGTCTCCTCCTTGAATGACCCCTATATTAATAGGAATGGGGATAGGGATATTCTGGTAAAGAGGATCGGTTACTCTTTCATTTCTTTTTTTCTCCAGCCTCTGAATTTCTTCAATCACAATCATGCTTTTTTCGATCGCACTTATACCTTCATACCTAGTTCCCCCATGAGCAGACCGGCCTTTTACTCGAATCTTAAACCACATAGATCCTTGCTGCTTCGGAAAAATTTTCATGTCAGTCGGTTCAGGAATAATTGCTGCATCTGCCCGGTAGCCGCGCAAGATGGCAGATAGCGTACCGCCACCGCCGCTCTCTTCTTCGATGACGCTTTGAAAAATAACATCTCCTTTTAATTTAATGCCCAACTTCTTCAAGCACTCGATGGCGAACAACAGAGAAGCATTCCCTCCCTTCATGTCAGTTACTCCCCTGCCATACATTTTTCCACCTGTCACCTTGCCGCTGAATGGATCATGAAGCCATTGCGTTTCATCGCCCGCTGGCACGACGTCAATATGGCCATTAAGGATTAATGATTTTCCGCCGCCGGTTCCTCGCCATACCCCTACAACATTAGGACTTCCAGCAAAGTCCGTGCGAGTCGCACAGAAATAAGGATGCTTAATAAACTCTTCTCCACCAGGCTCCCAAATATCAACCTCTAACCCCATTTGTTTTAACTTATTAGCTACCTTTTCCTGAGCTCCGATTTCTTTTCCTTGAATACTCGGCTCTTGTACAATCTCTTTTAAAAAATCAATCGCTTGCTGCTGATTAGCATGCATCCACTCTTTGACAACCCGTTCCATAGTCACTCTCCCCCTGTCAGGTCAATTATTGTACAGCTTAAATCCAGACAATAGAACGTTAAGAAAAATGCAGCTCGGCTTCTGTACTCGAAATGACTTCCTCCATAGTGTATGGAGCCAAAATTCTCCGAACATGAAGTTCATTGTTGATTACATCAATAATCGCCCGTTCGGTAATAATGACGTCTACACAAGATGGAGCCGTCAGCGGCAAGGTGCATTTCTTAACAATTTTGGCCTCTCCTGATTTATTGGTATGATTCATTAAAACAATTACTTTTTTCGACTTTTGAGCCAAATCAATTGCTCCACCCATTCCCGGAACCCGTTTTCCCGGTACAATCCAATTAGCAAGATCTCCTGCTTCACTGACTTGGAGCGCCCCTAAAATAGTGACATCCAAATAACCGCGGCGAATAATTCCAAAGGCCATCGTGCTATCAAAAAAAGAAGCCCCAGGGACAGCGGTTACTGGAAACCCGCCAGCATCACATAAGTTTTCATCTTCCCCTCCTTTGATCGGATAAGGGCCTGTTCCTAAGATTCCATTTTCAGCATGGAACATCACATTATAATGTTCAGGTACAAAACCGGCGACAAGTGTAGGCATGCCAATCCCAAGATTCACATGCATGCCAGGCTTAATTTCTTTAGCAGCCCATTCAGCAATGACTCGACGATAATCTACTCCCACATCCACTGCCAGTTCACCCCTTCACTTTGTACGATGTAATCGACGAATACACCCGGTGTTACAATGTTTTCTGGATCCAGTTCGCCATTCGGCACAATTTGTTCTGCTTCTACAATGGTGACATCCGCCGCCATGGCAACAAGCGGGTTAAAATTTCGTGCGCTCTTATCAAAAACTAAATTACCGTATTCATCAGCCTGCTTTGCATAAACAATTGCCACTTCAGCTGTAAGCGCTTCCTCAATTAAGTATGTTTTATTTTGTATCTCTACTTTTTCTCTGCCTTCTTCCGCCATGGTTCCAAGGCCGACATCCACCAAAATACCGCCAAGCCCCATGCCGCCGGCTCGGATTTTCTCTGCCAGCGTTCCTTGCGGAAAAAAAGTAACATCTAGTTTGTTTTCCGTCATCAATCTGCCGGCATTAGGGTTGGAACCGATATGAGAAGTAAGGAGTGAACGGGCGCGTCCTTCACTAATCAATCGGCCGATCCCAATGTTCGGAAAGCCAGCATCATTTCCAATTAAATCTAACTGACTAACCTTCATTTGCAATAATGCTTCAATGATACTTGGCGGGCTGCCTATCCCCCCAAAACCGCCATACATTAGGCTGGTTCCCCGCTTTATATGGGACAGCGCTTCTTTCAATGACACAACCTTAGATATCTGACGGACATGATTCATTCTCTATTACTCCCTTCTCAATCAGCTCTTCTGTCAATTGTCTAATCGTTTCATCCAGTATACTTAGTAAATGGTCGATCTCTCTTTCACTAATGACAAATGGAGGAGCAATAATAATAGCATCACCAGCCTGGCCGTTAACGGCTCCCGATGCATTATAAACAAGCAATCCGTTTTTCATAGCCTGATTAATCAATTGGTCTGTTATTTTTTCAGATAACGGAAACGGTGATTTTCCGACTCGGCTATTTTTAACGAATTCTATGCCATAAAGCAGGCCCTTGCCCCGAATATCTCCTATAATTGAATGCTTCTGTTTTAGCTGCTGCATGCCTCTTGATAAATATAACCCTCTCTCATTTACTTGGTTTAACAATTGCTGTTCGTCAATATAATTCATCACAGCAAGTGAAACAGCGGCAGACTGCGGATTGGCGCTATAAGTATGACCGGACATAATAGACTGCGAGCCTTCGCGGATCACCTCAATAATTCTGTCGCTTACAATAGCAGCAGCCATCGGTGTATAGCCTGCACTCATGCCCTTGCCCAGAGTCATTATGTCTGGAATCACTCCCCAATGGTCAATTCCAAACCTTTCGCCGGTTCGTCCATTTCCTGTCATCACCTCATCGGCAATAAATAATATGTCATTTCTCTCGCAAATTTCTTTAATCCGGTTGTAATATTGCGGCGGCGGCGTGACTGCCCCTCCCGCTGCCCCGATGATCGGTTCGGCAATGAATGCGGCAATATTCTCAGCTCCGATACGCTGAATTACTGTCTCCAATTGCTCAGCACAATGCAAACGGCAATCAGGATAGCTAAGGTTAAAAGGACAACGGTAGCAATAAGGAGGCTCCAAAACAGGCGCCGGTTCAAGTGTTGAAGCAAATCGCTTTCTCCGTGAAATATGTCCAGATAAGGATAAAGCCCCCAGCGTAATCCCGTGATAGCTCATCCAGCGTGACAGGATTTTATTTTTTCCTTTACAGCCTTTTTCTTGCCAGTACTGAATGGCAACTTTCATAGCTGTCTCATTTGCCTCCGATCCACTGTTGACAAAGAATACTTGATTTAAGTCTCCCGGTGTCCAGCTTGCAATTTTCTCTCCCAGCTGCTCTGCCGGTTCACTTGTGAATTGAGAACGATAAGTAAAAGAAACTTTGTGTGCCTGGTCGCACATTGCTTGGATTACCTCCCGTACGCCGTGGCCAATATTAGCTGTCACCGCTCCACTGCATCCATCCAGGTACGCTTTGCCGTTCACATCATATAAATAAACACCGCTGCCATGAGAAACAGTCGGATACACTTGATCTAAATACGGTTTGATAACGTTTGTTTGTAATTCCAATCTTTTCTCCCTCCTTATTTCCCTCTCTTATTTCCTCCATAATAACAAAGCAAGTTTTCTGAAAATATTATCAATATAAGAGGATTTTATAGTATAATTTTTGTACTTTATGTATAAGAAGGAGGTGATTTGGCGATGTCGATCACAGTGAAGGAAGCCCTTTCGCTTCCAGATTTTCAACAAATAAAGTTAATTGCCGGTGAAGCAGGCGCTCATCGGATCATTAAATGGGTAACCATTGTAGAGATTATTGAAGATGTCACCCGTGTCCAGGCAGGAGAGTTCCTGATTACAACCGGGTATGGCATGGAGGTAGAAGAGAACCGCCGCCGTTTGATTGATCAGTTGGCTAATCAGCGATTATCAGCTATCGCTGTTCACACAGGCTTTTACCTCAAAACCATCCATCCGGATTTAATCGACGCTGCCAATCGCTATGAACTTCCCTTAATAGAAATTCCCAAGCATCTTAATTTCTCTGATGTTACACAAACTTTGCTTGGACATATTGTTAATAAGAATTTCCAAAATATTCAAATCACTCAAAAAGTTCATCATGAACTTACTTCTCTTGTTCTAAGCAATAAAGGGCTTTCTGCTGTTTTGGCTACTTTATCCAAGCATATGGAGGCGGAGGTTTACTTGTATAATTCATTGCAGGGATGCTTTGAAGGAGAATACATCCCAGTTGAACTATCCGACTGGAAATTAGCTCCTCCGGCAAAACCTACATTGATTAATGACAGTCAATTCGTTTATCCGATTGCAACAGATCAGAATTATTATGGGTATTTAATGGTCGTTAAACATATTCCGCTAACCGAGCTAGATGACTTATTGCTTGAACAGGCCAGCATTGTATGTGCGCTTGAGTTTCTAAAACAAAAAACGGTACAGGAAGTGTTTCTTCGCCTGCAAGGAGACTTTTTTGATGAACTATTAGAACAACCAGAACTAGACCCAAAATATATCCAGGAACAATGTTATAAACTGAATTACGATTCATCAGGAGAATTCTTGATCATGCAATTACACAGCACGACAAGCGAAAGCGCTGTACTTACGTCTTTTATCAGGTATTGGAATATGACATGCAAAGTAAATATTCTCATACGGGAGAAATATCATTCTGTTATCCTCTTAATAAAACTGCCAGTAAATAAAGAAGAACGCTCGACTATGATTCAAACGATCGTTCAAGGCTGGAAAAATTATGCGAAGGAGCCTCTTTACATTGGAATAAGCGATGCCTTTCAAGGCCTTAATGACGTTTCCGTCCGTGCTCGTGAAGCAAAATATGCCTTACAGACAGCTTTATTAACAAAAAAACAGGTTTTATCCTATCGGGAAATTGGCGCCTATGAAGCTCTCTTTGAGATGAAAGAAATGAAAGTAGACTTATCCAAGTTTTATTCTAAGTGGCTTCAGCCCCTGCTGGCCTATGATGAAAAACATGAAAGCTATTTGCTCAATACATTGGAATGCTACTTACAAAACAAAACAAATATAAAGAATGCAGCAGCCGAACTCTTTATTCACCGCCATACATTAAAGTACCGTCTTGAAAAGATTGAAGAAAAAACGGGAAGAGACCTTCAGGATGCTCATAACTTAACACAATTTCACCTCGCTATAATGGCTTACCGGCTAGATCATTCCGATTCATCCCTCTTTTATTAAAGAGTCTTTTGCAGAGAGCCTGTCCTCTTTTACAGAGGACAGGCTCTTAAAAGTGAATAGAACCGTTCACAAAAATATTTTTATTAAAATATTCTGATTATACACAATGTATAGAAAATAATATTTTTTTTATCATTATTGCAGATAGGCACCAGAACTTCTGTCTATTATTATTACCTTATCAGAAAAGATAGAAGTTGATTTAGCAAGAGCAGACTTGTTTTCCCGCTGCTTCTCTTTATGAAAGCGTTCACACTATTATACTTAATTGATTGGAGGCTTTATATGATTTGTATAAAACAGCTGCATAAGTCTTTTGGTTCATTAGAAGTATTGAAAGGGATCGATTTAACAATCAACAAAAATCAGGTAGTTGTTCTATTAGGATCAAGCGGATCCGGTAAAAGCACCCTCCTGCGGTGCATCAACTTCCTGGAATTTTATGATCAGGGAGAAGTATGGATCAACAATAAAAAAATAGATTTTCATCAAACGGACTTAAACAAAGTAAGAGAAGAAGTCGGTATGGTTTTTCAGCATTTCAATCTCTTCCCTCACAAAACTGTGTTGGAGAACATCATAGAGGCTCCTATTTATGTGAAAAAGATGAAAAAACAAGAGGCTGAGCACACAGCTTTAGAACTGCTCGCTAAGGTAGGGTTGAAAGATAAAGCAGGTGAATATCCACATATGCTTTCAGGAGGCCAGAAGCAGCGGGTAGCTATAGCAAGAGCACTTGCCATGGAACCTAAAGTGATGTTATTTGATGAGCCAACTTCTGCTTTAGACCCGGAATTAGTCGGAGAAGTGCTGCAGGTAATGAAACAACTAGCAAGTGAGGGGATAACTATGGTAGTGGTGACCCATGAGATGGGGTTTGCCAAGGAAGTCGCTGATCAAGTTGTGTTTATGGATGAGGGAAAAATCCTTGAGCAGGCACCGCCCCATGTATTTTTTAACCAGCCAGAAAGCGAGAGATCAAAGAAATTTTTGCGGAGAGTATTATAATCATTCTTTTTATAATTAAATGGGGGGATAAAAAATGAAAAACTATCGAAATTATCTTATATGCTTATTTGTACTATCATTATCTTTATTCATAGCTGCCTGCGGTTCAAAAACAGAAAATCAGGACTCAGGCCAGGATAATGAACAAAAAACATTCCGCTACGCAATGAGTGGTCTGTACAAGCCATTTAACTTCAAAGAAGGCGGACAATTGGCCGGATTTGATGTAGAAATCGGCCAAGCATTAGCCAAAAAAATGAACATGAAGGCAGAGCCGGTAACAAACCCGTGGGAAACCATTATCCAAGGGCTCCAATCCAATAAGTATGACGCCATTTTAGGCAGCATGGCAGTCACTGAAGAACGGAAAAAAGCCGTCAGTTTTACCACTCCTTATTATCGTTCCGGCACACAAATATTTGTGGCGCAGGGCCATTCATCAATTAAATCTGCTAAAGATTTAAAAGGAAAGAAAATAGGGGTTGTAAAAGCCAGTCCTTATAAAGATCTTGCTGAAAAGTATACAGATCAGGTACAAGAATACGATAGTGATTTAACTGCTTTGCTCGACATTACAACGGGACGGTTAGATGCCGTCATTACCGATCAAATGGTCGGCTTCCGGGTCATGAAAGAGAAAACAATGAAGATCAAAGATGTTGGAAAGCCATTAACGTATGATGAAATGGCTATTGCAGTTAGAAAAGACGACAAAGAACTGGAGGATAAGTTAAATAAAGCCCTTGCAGAGATTATCGAGGACGGCACTTATGAAAAAATAAGCGACAAATGGTTTGGCCGGAATATTTATAAAAATGATTAGAGGTGTTCGATGTGATTGATATTTTTTTATCAACATATAAATTTTTTTTAGGAGCGACATGGTTAACCTTAAAATTAACTCTTACTTCTCTTTTTTTAGGAAGTTGCATCGGCATCATCTTTGCTTTCTTCCGGCTCTCAAAGAAAAAAGCGCTGAATTATTTGGCTACTATCTATATTAATGTCATTCGCGGCACGCCGCTCATTGTACAAATTGCCATTCTCTACTTCGGAATAGCGAATATCGTCACATTGTCTCCATTTTGGGCAGGCTCACTGGCACTTGCTATTCATAGTGGAGCCTATATTGCAGAAATCTTTCGCGGTTTAATTCAATCTATTGATAAGGGGCAAATGGAAGCTGCTCGCTCTCTTGGAATGCCCTACCATTTAGCTATGAGACGAATTGTATTGCCCCAAGCATTTAAGTTAGCTATCCCCCCGCTTGGAAATCAATTTATTATCGGCTTGAAAGATTCTTCACTTGTCGCTTATGTTGGCATGCAAGACCTATGGGGAGCTGCATTAAGTGAAGCTTCCTCCAACTTTCAACAAATGAATACCTATATTATAGTCGGCTTATATTATTTGGCGCTTGTGCTTATCCTTTCTTATTTAGTCGGCAAATTAGAGGCGAGATTAGAGGTAGATTCAAAAAATAGACCAAACCGGACTTTCAAAAATTTATTTCAATTTAAAACGGCCAGTTCATAAAAAGCAAAAAACTCCTGTTGCCATATTGAAACAGGAGTTTTTTGTCTAGAACGTCAGCAGCTATTCATATTTTCATAGATCACTGTCAATCCCATTCCGCCGGCCATACACAACGTGACCATTCCATATCTTTCCTGCGAGCCGATCATTTCATACATAAGACTGACCGTTAGCTTGGCACCCGTTGCCCCAACTGGGTGACCTAGAGCAATAGCACCGCCGTTTACATTTACGCGCTCAGGATGCATCTTCAATTCTTTCATGACTGCTAAAGCCTGTCCGGCAAAGGCTTCATTCAATTCAACTCGTCCAATGTCCTCTAACGACAGCCCTGCTTTTTCCAGCGCTTTTCTTGTTGCCGGCACAGGACCGATTCCCATGATGCCCGGATCAACCCCTGCACTAGCAAAAGCTTTAATTTTTACCATTGGCTCAAGCCCTTTCTCTATCGCTTTTTTGTGCGACATTAAAACGACAGCCGCTGCCCCGTCATTCATTGGGCAAGCGTTCCCCGCTGTAATGGTCCCTCCTTCTTCAAATACGGGACTTAATTGCGCAAACTTGGAAAAGCTAGCCTCTGGCCGCACCGATTCATCCTTTGCAAATATGAATGCTTTCTTTTTTCCTTTGACTTGCAGCGGGATGATTTCCTCTTGGAAGCGGTCCTCTTCGATCGCTTTCTTTGCCTTTTGATGGCTTCGAAAAGCAAAACTGTCTTGTTCCTCGCGGCTAATATTATATTTTCGGGCCAGCCTTTCAGCAGTTGCTCCCATATGCTCATTTTCTAACGAGCATGTTAAGCCGTCTGTTAACAAAGCATCCTCTATTTGTAAATGGCCAAACTTGCCTCCCCAACGATTTCTCAAAAGGTAAGGCACCTGGCTCATACTTTCTACTCCTCCGGCGATGACAATTTCCTCCTGCCCTGCCATGATTGCTAATGCCCCGCTTGTGATCGCCTTTAAACTGGAGCCGCAAGCCTTAATAATAACATGTGCTGGAATGCTCTCGGGAAAGCCGGCTTTTTGTGAAGCGATGCGGGCGGAGTTTAGCCCTCCTCCATGCACATATCCATGTCCAAAAATAATTTCATCCACTTCTTTCTTTTCAATGGGCACTTTTTTCATAACCCCTTCGAGAACTTGCTTTCCTAACTCTACTGCCGAAACCTCTTTTAATGATTTTCCAAATGCGCCAACCGCCGTACGTCCCCCTGCAACGATCACGACATCCTCCATATGATCCACTCCCCTCTGTCTACTTCCTTTAGTATACCGAGGGGGTCTCTTTGCTTTCTATTCTACATATACAACAAAAAGCAGGGAAATATATATACAGGATAGAGAATACCAGTACTCTGCTTTCTTTATCTGAGCCAATAAAAAAACAGACCCGTCAAAACGGATCTGTTTTTCAAACGATCTTATTTATTTAACTGAGCTTTAGCTGCTTCAGCCAATTGGTTGAATGCTGGTAAATCGTTAACAGCTAGATCAGCAAGCATTTTGCGGTTAACTTCGATGCCTGCAAGTTTTAAACCGTGCATTAAACGGCTGTAAGAAAGGCCATTCATGCGTGCAGCTGCGTTGATACGAGTGATCCAAAGCTTACGGAAGTCGCGCTTTTTCTGGCGACGGTCACGGTAAGCATATTGCAGGGATTTCATAACCTGCTGGTTGGCTACTTTATATAAACGGTGTTTAGCACCGAAAAAACCTTTTGCTAATTTAAGAACTTTTTTACGACGTCTGCGAGTTACTGTTCCGCCTTTTACGCGTGGCATAATATTTACCTCCTAAAATATAAGTGCTAATCTTACTTAAGATTGTCTAACATGTGACGAATGCGTTTGAAATCGCCTTTAGATACGAGAGTTCCTTTGCGGAGCTTACGTTTTTGTTTTGTAGATTTGTTAGCAAATAAGTGGCTAGTATAGCCATGAGAACGCTTCAGTTTACCAGAACCTGTTTTCTTAAAACGTTTCGCTGAGCCGCGGTGAGTTTTCATTTTTGGCATTTTGTATTCCTCCTCAAACTGGTTACTTTTCGTTTTTAGGTGCTAATACTAAGAACATACTGCGGCCGTCCATTTTCGGCTTCGTTTCCACAGTAGCTACTTCTTGACAAGCTTCAGCAAAACGATCGAGTACGCGTTGGCCGATTTCTTTATGAGTGATCGCGCGTCCTTTAAAGCGAATAGAAGCTTTCACCTTGTCGCCTTTTTCCAAAAACTTGATCGCATTGCGCAATTTTGTGTTAAAATCATGTTCCTCGATTGTCGGGCTGAGACGCACTTCTTTCAAGTTAATGATTTTTTGATTTTTACGCGCTTCTTTTTCTTTCTTCTGCTGTTCGAACTTAAACTTGCCGTAATCCATAATACGGGCAACCGGCGGTTTTGCATTCGGCGCAACAAGCACAAGATCAAGGTTAACGCGTCCGGCAATTTCGAGCGCTTCGTTCTTTGACTTAACACCAAGCTGCTCTCCATTTTGGTCGATCAGACGAACTTCACGGGAGCGAATCCCCTCGTTTACAAACATATCTTTGCTAATAATGAGCCACCTCCAAGGTTTTTAAGAATAAACGTTTCTATTCCGGAATACACAATATCGGCAATTGGTGTTTTCGCGCAATAAAAAATGCGGGTATGATCGCATACCCGCATTAAACAGCACAAACATGCTATTTATCATTACGTTCAAACCTGCCAACTGCCTGTGCGTCAATCAGGTGAGAAGCGGGTGCTTCTACTTCACACTGTATATTCTGTTCACCATAGCATTATATCATAACGAATATTCTTCGTCAACTCATCGAAAGCAATTCAACAGAAATAATTCTAACAAAATTTCTTCAAATAAGCAACACCTTTTTAAAAGTTATGCTTTTTTTGCTTCCTTTTTAATCATTTCCACAAAGTCTCCAAAAGCAACTGTTTCTGATTTTTGCTCTCCATATTTCCGGACGTTCACAGCATTCGTTTCAATTTCCTTATCGCCGACAACGAGCATATACGGCGTTTTTTGCATTTGTGCTTCACGGATTTTGTAACCGATCTTCTCATCACGGATGTCAAGCTCTACTCGAATGCCAGCTGCCTGCAGCTTTTCTTGCACTTCTTTCGCATAATCAAGATGAACGTCGACAGATACCGGAATCACTTGTACCTGTACCGGGGCAAGCCACGTTGGGAAAGCTCCCTTATATTCTTCGATTAAGAAAGCGACAAAACGCTCCATTGTAGAAACAACACCGCGGTGAATAACAACCGGACGATGCGGCTTGCCGTCTTCACCAATATAAGTTAAGTCAAATCTTTCCGGCAGCAAGAAGTCTAACTGGACGGTAGAGAGCGTTTCTTCTTTGCCCAGCGCTGTTTTCACTTGGACATCAAGCTTCGGACCGTAGAAGGCCGCTTCTCCCTCTGCTTCAAAGTAATCAAGCTCCATTTCATCCATTGCTTCCTTAAGCATGCTTTGCGCTTTGTTCCACATTTCATCGTCATCGTAATATTTCTCGGTATCTTCCGGATCACGGTAAGATAAGCGGAAGGAGTAATCATTCAAGTCAAAGTCTTTGTATACTTCCAAAATTAAATGGACCACCCGCTTGAATTCGTCTTTAATTTGATCCGGGCGGACGAAAACGTGTGCATCGTTCAATGTCATGCCGCGCACCCGCTGCAAGCCGGAGAGCGCTCCTGACATTTCATAGCGGTGCATCGTGCCAAGCTCTGCAATACGGATTGGCAGCTCGCGATAAGAGTGAATGCCGTTTTTATAAATCATCATATGATGCGGGCAGTTCATCGGACGCAGCACGAGCTGTTCGTTGTCCATATCCATTACCGGGAACATATTTTCTTGATAGTGATCCCAGTGGCCGCTCGTTTTATACAGCTCCACGCTTCCCATTACCGGCGTATATACATGGTGATAGCCTAGGCTTTCTTCCTTGTCGACAATGTAACGCTCAATAATGCGGCGGATCGTTGCCCCTTTCGGCAGCCACATCGGCAGGCCTTGACCAACCTTTTGCGAGTTCATGAACAGGTCAAGCTCTTTGCCGATTTTACGGTGATCGCGCTCTTTTGCTTCTTCAAGCATTTTCAAATGGTTGTCCAAGTCTTCTTTTTTGAAGAAGGCTGTACCATAAATACGCTGCAGCATTTTATTGTCACTATTGCCGCGCCAATACGCCCCCGCGATGCTCAGCAGCTTGAATTCCTTAATTTTGTTGGTGGATGGCACATGTACGCCGCGGCACAAATCAAAAAACTCGCCTTGTTCATAAATAGTTACTGTTTCATCTTCCGGAATCGCATCAATTAACTCAATTTTATACTCGTCACCGATCTTTTCGTATAATTCTTTCGCCTCATTGCGGCTTACTTCTTTGCGGACGACTTCTAAGTTTTCACCGATAATCTTTTTCATTTCTTTTTCGATTTTCGGCAAATCTTCTGGTGTAATGGATTCATCTAAATCGATGTCATAATAGAATCCGCCTTCGATGACCGGTCCAACACCCAGCTTGACTTTGTCCTGGCCGTACAGACGTTTAACCGCCTGAGCCATTAGGTGAGCCGTGCTATGGCGCAAGATTTCAAGCGCGTCTTCATGATCCGGCGTAACGATCTCCAGGCTGCCGCTTTTTTCGATCGGCGTGCGCAGATCAAGCAGCTGGCCATCCACTTTTCCAGCCAGCGCTTTCTTTCTTAAGCCCGGGCTGATGGACTGGGCAATTTCTTCTGTAGTTGTTCCTTTCGGAAATTCCTTGACTGATCCATCAGGAAAGGTAATATTCAGCATTTCAGACATTCTTAACACTCCTTAGTTTTTTGACAAAATAAAAAACCCCGTCCTTCAATAACGAAGGGACGAGGTTTAATTCGCGATTCCACCCTACTTTTCAACAAAAATGTTGAAATCTCCAGATCAGATAACGGCTGCTGCCGTCGGTCCATTACTGGCATTGCTGCGTTCACGGCCGAAGTTCAAAGGCGGTAAGCACAATCTTCGTGTTAGGAAAGTTTCAGCCTTGCTCTCCCTCTCTGGAAACCGTAAGAAAATGCTCATGTCCTTATCAACACTTGTGACACTATTTACATGTATGTCCGTATTATATGCCTTGACTATTTAAAAATCAATAGGCTCGCTCTTTATTTTCGCCGATTGATCCCCTTCATCTCAACAGGCACCGTCAAAAACTTGATCCGCTCCATTACCCGCTTCGCCTTCATCTCTTCCTTCTCGCCCCGCTGGGAATGAGCCAAATGATGCTGAAGTTCCTCATAGCTGAAATTAGAAGTGAAGAAAGTTGGCAGCCCCTCCAGCATGCGGAATTGCAAAATCGTTCCGAGAATCTCATCACGCATCCAGCTGGACATTGCTTCAGCACCAATATCGTCAATCATCAATACAGGCGCTTTCTTCACGACTTCAAGTTTTTCATTTAGGGATTGATCGTTGAGAGATTGTTTCATCTCACGGATAAACTCTGGAAAATAAACGATTAAGGACGAAATATTTACATTAGCCAGTTCATTAGCAATAGCCCCTAATAAATAAGATTTCCCAACCCCAAACGCACCGTGAATAAATAACCCTTTTGCTTCTCCGCCTTTAGCGTATTTCTGCGTAAAATGCTCTGCCAGCTCAATAGCCTGCCACCGGCCGGAATCCCCTAAATCAAGATTAGAAAAGTCGGCACTCAAAATATCTTTCGGGACATACAAACTGTTGATCAGCTTTTCATTTTTTCTTTGCTCATCATCGCGCACCTTCCGCGGGCAGCGATGGTAATCGATATCGATCCCTCCGCGCCGCCAGACCAGCTTCGGTTCAAATCCCTGCATCACATTGATGCATTCCCGTAAATTTGGGCACTTCTCGCAACCAAAGCTTTGCGTTTTATATTCATAGAGCTTCATCAGATTTTTATCAAGCACATCCGGCGTGATTTGCTGTTGATGCTCAAGCAAAAACGACCGAACAGCCGGATCGTTTAAAATTTCCTGGCGCGTTTGTTCATACCGGGTTTTAAAATCCGGTGATTTCGTCAGTTTATTTAACGTTTCATCTATTCGTTTCATGATTGTTTGTCACCTGCCTTTTTAATCGTCTGTTTTTCAGCCGCTCTTCCAGCTCTTTTCGCTTAGCTTCCAATTCCTCATTCGTTTCGGAAGGCGTCTCGACGGCCTGATCGTCCTCATGGAACCAGTCGGGCAGCTTCTCTGTACGGATCACTTTCTGTTTGGGACTTTGCTTGTTCTTGGCCCATTCCGTATATTGACGATGCTCTTTTTTAGCGAGTTCCATTGCTTCTGTGACAGTTTTTACTTTTTTGCGGGCCCAGTGGGAAGCAATTTTCTCCACATAGCTTTTTGTCAGCTTCATATCTGTTTTCAGCATGACGTATTCAATAAGCACATTTACGACGCCGGCCGGCAGTTTATATTGAAAGAGTACACCTTCAATTACCTGCATGTCCGCGCTTGATGGCTGGCTTCCGGAAATGTCAATCAATCTTTGGCGCGGCGATACGGTTTCTAAATAATGGATCAGTTCTTCCTCTTTTGTCGACGGTTCGCTTTGAATTGTACGGAGCGCTTCTGGCTGGGACAAATAAATCAGCTCAGGCAACTTTTCATTTCTCTCCAGCTGATACCAGTCACGAGCCGCTTTGCGCAGCACCTCGATGTCAATCTCATCTTTTTCGTCGACTGACGTAAGCAATAGGTTTTTCATTTCAAGCGGTTCTATTCCATATAAATGAGCGAGCTTTACGATCGTTTCCTTCACAGAAGGCGTGATAGCTGACTTCGATACCATTACGCCTTGAAGAGAGCTTTCCAGCAGGCTAAAATCAAATTGCTCCATTTTTAGCGGCACACCGGTCCTATCCGGCTGAGACATAAAGAGCTTGTCCTCTGAAAGCAGACTGCTTTCCATCACTTCACGGTCCATTGGCGGCGTGCCGGCAGAAAATACTTCCTGAAAATCTTTTGTAATCTCTGTATGGTCCTCTGTGCAGACAATATCATCTGAAAAAAACTCTTTTAATCTTAAAAAATGTGAACGGCCTATTTTTCGATACAGAAAAACGTTAAGCATGCCGTCATTAAAAAATTGTTCCGGCGTAAGAGGCGACTGCAGTTCATAAACAAATTCACGCAGTTCGCCATTTTTTCGAATAAACGTTTTTAATAAGCCAAGGGCCTCCAGCTTCAAACGGGCTTCATAAATATCCTGAAGGTTTTTATCCAGAAAATTCATCAAATGATAATGGTTAGCTGTCGCAGAGCGCAGCCGATTTTCTTCCACTTCCGCCCACAATGTCATATATAAGCTGAAGCATGTTGACCCAAGAAGCGGCTGGTACAAAAACGTTAAGATGCGCCGGTCTGTCTCGTGAAGAATGCCATTCAGACAAACGATGTACTCATCCACCGGCTGTATTTCGTTCCAATGTCTTTTCATGTTAACCATCTAACCTTTCAGTGTTGAAACTTCTAATGCTGACCGATGAAAAAAAGCTAGAGAACGGGTCGTTGCCTCCAGCTTGCTATTCTTCTTTCTTTATCAATTCTTTCAATTCATCTAAAAACACATTAATATCCTTAAACTGTCGATAGACAGAGGCAAAGCGCACATAGGCGACCTCATCAATAGCGGCCAGCCGGTCCATCACCATTTCGCCAACCTTCTCCGATTGGATTTCCGAAAAACCGCAGCTTCTAATTTCTTTCTCGACGTCCATTGTTAGTTTTTCAAGCTGTTCGAGCGACACAGGGCGCTTTTCACAGGCCTTGATTAACCCGCGCAACAGCTTTTCTCGATTAAATTCTTCTCTCGTGCCTTCTTTCTTAACGACAATCAGCGGAAGGTCCTCCACTTTTTCAAACGTCGTAAACCGATAAGCACAAGATTCACATTCGCGGCGCCTGCGGATGGAGCGTGCCTCGTCCACAGGCCTTGAATCAATTACACGGGTGCCATTATGCTGGCAGGCCGGACATTTCATTCTACCAACTCCGATTCTAAATTAATTACTCTCATCATATTAAAAAGAAGCAAAATGCACAAGGCACTATATCCCGTAAATAAATGAAAGAGGTGTATGCCTGCGCATACACCTCTTTTTATAACACACTTGCTTCTTGCTTCATTTGTACAGGGCCCATTCCCCGAGGCATTTCCATTTTTTCTTGTGTCTGTGCCTCCAGCGCCTCTGCAATGTAGTTGGCTGCAATATTCGGATCAAGATCCCCGCAAGTATATACATCAATGCTTGCGTAGCCATGCTCTGGAAAGCTGTGAATGGTTAAATGAGATTCAGAAATGATGACAACTCCACTTACGCCTTGAGGGGCGAATTTGTGAAACGCCACTTCCCGGATTTCAGCACCTGATTTCAATGCAGCATCCACAAAGATTTGTTCAATTGTTTCCATATCATTCAATTTTTCAAGATTGCAGCCCCAAAGTTCTGCAATTACGTGACGACCCATAGTATCCATGATCGCTTCCCCCTTTTACAATTTTTAGAATATTCGTTGTAAAAGTATAACCACCACGGGGGAAAGTTAGTCCGAAGAGGTCCTAACCCTTTAAGCGGTTATTTATTTCACGAAGATTAGTATACTGTGAACAGTTTCATTTTGCAATATCCCTTGAGACATTTTTCTTAAGGATTTTTCAGACGATTCTTCATACTATGAACGTATGGTTAATAAATGATATTTTTTTCCACAATATTGGAGCAAGCAAAGACAACGAGCGGTTGAAACGCCAGCCGTTTATTTTCCCGACACAAAACAAAGCCCCCAGAAAAGCGATCTGCGGGCTTTGTTTTATTTCTGGCGGATTACAAGCAATCCGCTGTCGGTAAATTAAGCAGTTACCTCAACTTTTTTTTTCATATTCTCAGCGACATAGCTGACAAGGTCTACGACACGGCAAGAATAGCCCCACTCGTTGTCATACCAAGCTAGAACTTTGACCTTTGTTCCTTCCATGACGATCGTTGACAAGCCGTCAATGATGGAGGAATGAGGGTTTGTATTAAAGTCAACAGATACTAATGGCTCTGTCGTAAATTCAATAATTCCTTTTAATGCACCTTGAGAAGCTTGAATAAATGCTTCATTTACTTCATCAACAGTTACTTCACGCTTTAAATCCACTACAAGGTCTACTAAAGAAACATTGGAAGTTGGAACGCGCAAAGCCATGCCATGAATTTTTCCTTTTAACTCAGGAAGCACAAGTGACAACGCTTTAGCTGCTCCTGTAGATGTCGGAATAATTGATTGAGCACATGCACGGGCACGGCGCAAATCTTTATGAGGGTTATCAATATTGTTTTGGTCATTTGTATAAGCATGAACAGTGGTCATCAAGCCGTTCTCAATGCCAAATGTATCGTTAAGCACTTTTGCTACCGGAGCCAGGCAGTTTGTTGTACAAGAAGCGTTGGAAATTACTTCATGCTTTTCGATATCTAAATCATCTTGGTTTACACCCATAACAATAGTAACATCTTCGTTTTTGCCTGGAGCTGTCAATACGACCTTTTGCGCCCCTGCTTCTAAATGAAGAGCCGCTTTCTCGCGAGCGTTGAATTTACCTGTTGCTTCGATAACAATCTCGATGCCAAGCTCTTTCCAAGGAAGCTCACGCGGATCACGGTTGTTCACTAATTGAACACGTTTGCCATTTACAATTAAAGCATTCTCTTCAATTTGAACATCTCCGTCAAATTTGCCATGGTTTGTGTCATACTTTATCAAATGAGCAAGCGTCTCCGCAGGATAGCTTGCGTTTACAGCAACAATATCAAACTTATCTTCTAAAATCGCTTTGCGGAAGACCATTCTTCCAATACGTCCAAATCCGTTAATTGCTACTTTCGCCTTCATAAACCGGCTCCTCCTATATAAATAAATGTTATACTTAATTGTTTTTTTATCTGCAATTAGTATAACATATTTATCTCTAAGTGGAAGCCCAAAAACCTCAAAATCATAAATTTAACTATTCAGAAAATAACACATTTGTTCTCCTAGTTTTGGCTGTTAAAATACACGCTTGTTGCAATAAGAGAAAGGTTATGAGCTACCCAGATGCCTGTCATCAAAAAAAACGAAAAAGAAATCCCGTCATAAATAATAATAATAGCCCAGGCAACCAGAAGAATAACTGACGTAGCATTCCAAGCAGCCGCTTTAGCCCGCGAAGCCACATGCTGCTGCCGCTCATCAAACCACCTCTTTTTCTTTCCAATAGACCGGTTAATAAAATAAACGATGACCGCTACCAAAATACCGCCTAGTAAACCTGATAGGACGGTTAAAGCATTTGCCACTGTTTCATTCAATATTCTCATCTCCTTCAAAAATAAATAAATCTTCAATCGAACAATTAAACACTTGAGCAAGCTTATGAGCTAAAACGAGAGAAGGATTATACTTTCCTTTCTCAAGAGAAATGACCGTTTGCCTCGATACATGCAGCTTTTTCGATAGCTCCTCCTGGGTAATGCCGCTCTCTGTCCGCTTCTGGCGAATGTTATTTTTCATTTGCCCTCCTTAATCCAATAGTAAAGTTAACTTTACGTAAAGTATACTTTACACGAACGACCTATGTCAAGTTAACTTTACAAGTATCCACTCAATAAAATGACTAATAAAAAAACCCGTCCATGCAGGACAGGTTAAGGGGTTAATTGCCACTCTTCAATGACACGCAAGAGCTGTTCTTTCGTTTGTTCAATCGTTCCGTTATTATTAATCACCGCATCCGCTCTTTTTGCTTTTTCTGCCAGCGGAAGCTGGGAAGCGATGCGTGCTTTTGCTGCCTCCGTGCTTAAGCTGTTGCGGGCAATCAGCCTGGCCAGCTGGGTGGTCTCATCTGTATAAACAACAATTACCTTTTCCACCATCCATGTCAGTTCACTTTCATATAGGAGCGGAATATCCATAATCACTGTTTGCTTGCCCGCTGCCATTGCCGCGTCTTTTTCCGCAAGCATAAACTGGCGTACAGCTGGATGAACAATGCTATTTAGCTTTTTCCGGTGCTCTTCGTTATGAAAAATAAGGTCTCCCAGGCGGCCGCGGTCAAGCGAGCCATCCGGCAGCAGCATCTCTTGTCCAAATGCTTCTGCAATTTGGGCAAGAGCGGGGCGCCCCGGCTCTACTACTGCCCGGGCTGCCACATCCGCGTCTACAATTGTATAGCCCATCTCCTGCAGCAAGCGGCTGACGGTGCTTTTCCCGCTTGCAATTCCCCCAGTTAATCCGATAATAACTGCCACTATTTCCCCTCCAAGCTGTTAGATTTTCAACGTTCCTAAAATAATTAATAAGATGCCAGGAAAAAAGGAAATGCGCTGCACCCATTGAACGCCAGCAAACTTTCGGCCGCAGGCCAACCCTCCTGTGACGAATAACAGATTCATTACTGCTACAGCGGTGGCAAGCCCAATTGCCGGATAGCCCAGCATAGCCGCTCCCAAACCTGCTCCAAAGGCATCGAGCGAAAGCGCAAAGCCCAAAAGCAGCGCTTCTAATCCATTAATGGTTCCCGATTGATCTAAATCAGCGGCTGTTGGCCGTTTAAAAATATGAATGACGACACCGAGCCGCTTTAACTCTAAATGGATGAGAGGCTTTTCCTCCGATTGCTCATGCTTATGCCCTTCTCGAAAAAATTGCCAAAGCACCCAAGCACCCAGCGCGATTAAAATCGTGCCGCCGAGCCGGTTAGCCGCCTGTTCACTGAACCATCGGCTCAGCCAGTGGCCCGCTCCCATGGCAATAAGAAGCGCAGTTGCCGAGCAAAGCGATAAAATAAGAGAAGACTTCATCGGCAGGTTCAGCTTTTTTAATCCGTAAGCAAGGCCCGCGCTGAAACTGTCTAAACTAACCGCCGCTGCCAGCATAAATAACGAAAGATACCCATCCATTACGCAGCTCCTCCCCTATCAAAACGTTACTGTAGTATATGGAAGGATGGATGGGAAGGTTCGGTTTTATCCGTGCGGCAACGGCTGGCAATTCGGGCAGATATGCGTGCCTCTGCCGGCCGTTCTTATTTTAACAATCAATTCACCGCAGCGTTTGCACGGTTCTCCTTTGCGGCTATAAACAAAGTGAGTTTCTTGAAAGGTTCCGGCTTGTCCTTGACTGTTTACATAGGAGCGCACTGTACTGCCGCCTTTATCAACAGCTTCCCGCAGCGTTGAAATAATTTCCTGGTGCAAAGCGGCTACCTCTTCTTCGTTAAGAGAATGGGCTTTTCGCTCAGGATGAATCTGTGCCCGAAAAAGCGCTTCATCGACATAAATATTGCCAAGCCCGACAAATACCTTCTGATCGAGCAGCACGGCTTTAATATTTCGTTCTGTTTTCTTTAACTTGCTTTTCACATAATCAAGCGAAAAGTCCTCCGAAAATGGTTCAGGACCAAGCTGTGATAATGGCAGAGAATCATATTCTTGCCCTTGCTGGAACAAATGCATCGTCCCGAATTTGCGGACATCCCGGTAATGCAGAGCCGAACCATCCGTAAATGTAAATAAGACATGTGTATGAGGCTCTTCTTTCTCCCCCGGTTCATGAAGGCGGTATTTGCCCTCCATCCGCAAATGGGAAACAAGTGAATAATGATCAAGAATAAAAATCAGAAACTTGCCTCTGCGCAATACGTCATGAATCGTCTCACCGGCTAAAGCATCCGCAAATTGTTCAGCCTGCTCCGGTTTTTTGATTATATTTGGCCACCGGATTTCGACCTCCCGGATGGTTTTGCCGATCACAAGCTGCTTTAATGTGCGCCGGACTGTTTCTACTTCTGGCATTTCAGGCAAATAGCTCTCTCCTCTCTCTATCCTTTATTATTATTTAGCATCGTACCAGGTCGGACCGTACGAATAATCAACTTTCAATGGCACTTTCAATTGAATGGCCTGTTCCATCACTTCCGGAACAAGCTGCTTCATCGTGTCAATTTCTTCTTTTGGCACTTCAAAAATCAATTCATCGTGCACTTGCAGCAGCAGCTTAGATTGGAGCTGCTCCTTCTCCAGCCTCTCCGCTACATCAATCATCGCCTTTTTAATAATGTCTGCGGCACTTCCCTGAATTGGCGTATTCATGGCCGTCCGTTCCCCGAAACCCCGCAAATTAAAGTTGCGGCTTGTAATTTCTGGAATGTAGCGGCGGCGCTGCAGAAGTGTCGTCACAAACCCTTTTTCTTTTGCTTCACGGATAATAGAATCCATGTATTCTTTGACACCCGGATAGGTGTGCAGATAGCGGTCAATAAAGGTAGCGGCCTCTTTTCTCGTAATCCCTAGACTTTGAGACAATCCATAATCACTGATGCCATAGACAATGCCAAAGTTGACGGCTTTGGCCTGTCGCCGCATATGACTGTCGACTTCATCCTGTGACACATGGAAGACATCTGCGGCTGTTGCCGTGTGAATATCGAGATCGTGCAAGAAAGCGTCGATTAATTTTTCGTCATCGGCAATATGAGCAAGCACCCGCAATTCAATTTGCGAATAGTCTGCAGCAAAGATCACCGAGTCTTGTGCTGACGGAATAAACGCCTGACGGATCTTTCTCCCTTCTTCCAGCCGGATAGGGATATTTTGCAAATTCGGCTCAGTCGAGCTTAATCGGCCGGTTTGCGTCAGCGCCTGATTAAAGCGAGTATGAATCTTATGAGTATCAGCATCCACTACCTTGAGAAGGCCCTCTATATAGGTAGACTGCAGCTTGCCCAACTGGCGATAATGAAGAATGTGCTCAACAATTTCATGTGACGGCGCAAGCTTCTCAAGCACATCCGCAGAGGTGGAGTAGCCTGTCTTGGTTTTCTTAATGGGAGGCAGACCCAATTTATCGAATAAAATCGTTCCGAGCTGTTTCGGCGAATTGATATTAAACTCTGTACCGGCAAGTGCATAAATGGTCTGTTCAATAGCCGTCAGCTTGCCCTTCAACTCTTCTCCCATCTCCTTCAAGCGGCCGACATCCACCTGGACCCCTTCTGATTCCATATCTGCCAGAATGAAGGCAAGCGGGAGTTCCAATTCGTAAAATAAATCAAGCTGATGATTGGCTTCCAGTTCCTCTAAACAAACAGCCTTTAACAGGTCAATCGCTGCTGCTTTTGAAGCAATGTGCTCGGCATACTCCGGCTCTTCCGGCAGTTTGCGCTTAGCGCCTTTCCCGTAAACCGCTTCGTCTGATTGAACAGAAGAAACTCCATGGAGCTTTGCCACGGCAGCGAAATCCTCTGGTGATTCAGACGGATTGAGCAAATAAGAAGCAAGCCAGACATCAAAGTCAATTCCCTTCAACTCGATCCCATGCCGTCTTAAACCGATCATTGTACGCTTCGCATCATACACTGATTTTTTCTTTGATTCATCTTCTGCCCACTTTTTAAAAGCAGGTGACGCCAAGGCTGCTTCAGCCGGCACAAAGTACGTTCCTTTTTGCCCGCTGATTCCAAAGCCGGCTACTTCGGCATGATGATAGTTTTCAGTAATCATTTCTAAATAGAGAGATGCTTCTTCGCCAAGCATATCGGCGGTCACCTCTGATGCTTGGGTGTAATTCACCTGCTGATGAGGAGCTGGTTCTTGTGCCGGGCGATCAAGCTTTTCAAGCAGCGAGTTAAAGCCAAGCTCCTTAAACAGCTCATACACTCTTTCATCATCCGGCTCATTGTATTCTAGACTGGTTAGTGAAAAGTCAAGAGGCACTTCACGCAAAATAGTAGCAAGCTCCTTGCTCATCACAGCAAGCTGTTCATGCTCACGGAGCTTTTCCTGCAGTTTCTTGCCGCTGACTTCATCGATGGAGGAAAGCAGCTTTTCCACAGATCCAAATTGCTTTAACAGTTTGATGGCCGTTTTTTCACCGACTCCGGGAATTCCCGGAATATTGTCGGAAGAATCGCCCATCAGCCCTTTCATGTCAATAATTTGCTCAGGCGTGAGACCATACTTTTCTTCCACGTGCGCTGGTGTATATTCTTCAATATCGGTAATGCCCTTTCTGGTGATACACACCGTTGTAGCCTCAGAAGCAAGCTGGGTTAAATCTTTATCTCCGGAATAGATCTTTATGTCAAAGTCTTCCTGTTCAGCTTTCAGAGATAGCGTGCCGATAATATCATCAGCTTCATAATTTTCCAGTTCATAGTGGGCAATGCCGTATGCTTTCAACAATTCCCGAATGTAAGGAAACTGCTCAGACAGCTCAGGCGGCGTTTTTTGACGGCCGCCTTTATAATCGCTGTATGTCTCATGCCTGAAAGTTGTTTTTCCGGCATCGAAAGCCACGAGAAGATGGGTCGGCTGTTCTTCCTTCAGCACCTTTAAGAGCATCATGGCAAAGCCGTAGACGGCGTTCGTATGTACACCTTTATTATTATTGAGCAGCGGCAGCGCAAAAAACGCCCGATAAGCAATGCTGTTTCCGTCAATTAATACGATTTTTTTCTTCAAAGCGGTCACCTTCCTTTTGCTTTTTTAAAGAGACAGTAAACGTAGTCCCTTCATTTGCTTTACTTTTCACAAAAATCTCTCCGTCATGCGCTTCAATAATATGCTTGACGATCGCTAGGCCCAGGCCGGTTCCTCCCGAATTGCGGCTTCTCGCTTTATCTACCCGGTAAAAGCGTTCAAAAATCCGCGGCAGCTCATCCGGGCTTATGCCAATGCCGTTGTCCTCTACCTCCACAATGACCCGCTCTCCTGTTTCGAACGCCCGGACTTCTATCCGGCCGCCTTCCTGTGTATATAAAATGGCATTCGTCAGCAAGTTGAAGAATACTTGCTTTAGCCTGCTGGCATCTCCTGTAATTTTTAAATTTTTCTCCAGTTGAAGCGAAAGCTCAAGCTGCTTGTCTTCAAAGCGATTTTGCAAGGAAGGGATCACTTCTTGAATCACTTCATCTACAGCTAAGGAAGTGATAGTGAGAGAGATTCCTTTTTGTTCGATTTTAGACAGCTCCAGCAAATCCATCACAAGCGACTCCATCCGTTCACTCTCTTTTAAAATAATATTTAAAAACATCGTCAGCGCTTCTTTATCTTCAAGTGCTCCATCTAACAATGTTTCCGTAAAACCTTTAATAGAAGTGATCGGCGTTTTCAGCTCATGGGACACATTTGCGACGAAATCTTTGCGCATTTGTTCAAGTTTTTTCAAATTGGTAATATCATGAAAAACAATCAATATGCCTTTCCATTCGGCATTTGTACCAATGATTGGCGCCCCGGATATTTCAAAATGCTTTCTCTCGATGCCGAGCGGCAACAGCAGCTGCTTACGGACATTTTGCTCGGTCATGAATACTTCCTCAATGATGTCGAGTACTTCCGGATGAGGAATGGCTTCATGATAGCGCTTTTTGATCAACCGTTTATTTTCTAAGCGGAAATAACTTTTAAATGACCGGTTTACCATAATGATAAAGCCGCGGTCATCTATTAACAGCAAGCCGCTTTCTATGTTCTCGATTAATGTGGACAGCCGGTTTTGATGGACCTCCTGTGCCTGCATCATTTCCTGCAGGTTGCGAGCAAGGATATTGATCGAAGTGTTGAGCATTCCAACTTCATCTGGCGGGATTTCATGCGTCCGCGCCCGGTAATTGCCTTTCGCCAGTTCAATCGCCACTTTGGTAGCTGACTCAATCGGCTTCGTATACCGATTTGTAATTTTTGTCCCAAATAAGGACAGCAAGACGAGCGAGGCGCCAAGAGAAAATAATAAAATGATCCAAATCTGCCGATAGATTTGATCAAGATCTTTCACTTTTGTATTTAGCACGACCATTCCATCCGCTTGCCCTGACTGGTTGGTCAGCATTCGCCAATGATAATGTTCTCCAAATTTACTGGCGAGAGATTCCTGGTAAGCAGTCGATGGATCGGTATCGGCAAGTCGCTTGACAATCTTTTGATGGTCAGAAGCGGGTGTGCCGTGATTCGTCGCCCCGCTGTCAAAGATTAAGCGGCCGGAAGCATCAGCAAGAGAAATGCGCACCTTTAATTCGTCGCTCCAGCTTTTGATGATCTCTGTATCAAAGGAGCGGACACCGCCCTCCCGCCGGATTTCTCCTGCCAGTATTTCTGTCTCTTTTTCCAGGCGTTCATTAAATGTAGATAAATAATAGCCCTTGAACATTTGTCCGAGCATAATTCCCAGCGCTGCAAGGACGAGAATAATGAGAGAGAGCAGAGCCAAGACGAGCCGGGTGCGAAACTTAATCATGTAGCTTTAGGCTCCTCTAGTTTATAGCCTAATCCGCGGATCGTTTTTATGTACTCTGGTTTCCTTGTGTTATGTTCAATTTTTTCACGCAAATGGCTAATATGTACGTCAACAATTCGTGTGTCTCCGGCAAAGTCGTATTTCCATACAGCGCTTAGCAGCTGATCCCGCGTTAATACACGCCCCTTGTTTTCCATTAAATAGAGAAGCAATTCGAATTCCTTCGGCGTCAACTCGAGAAGGCTGCCCCGAAAATAAGCTTCATATTTTTCAGGATAAATTTCAATATCTGCCACAGTAAGCCCTTGCTCTTGTCCGCTATCCTCTTCCAGCTTTGGCATATGAGTCAAACGGCGCAAAATCGCCTTCACCCTTGCCAGCAGCTCTCTTGGGCTGAATGGCTTGGTCATATAATCGTCCGCCCCTAGCTCCAGGCCAAGCACTTTGTCAAATTCTTCATCCTTTGCTGTAAGCATTAAAATAGGGGTGGGTATTTTGCGCTGGCGCAGTTCCTTGCATACCTCCATGCCATCCATCCGCGGAAGCATCCAATCTAAAATGAGCAAGTCCGGAAATTCCTCCAGGGTTTTTTTCAGCGCTTCTTCTCCGTCAGCTGCCGTAATGACTTCATAGCCAGCCTGTTCTAAATTATATTTAATCAGTGTTGCAATTGATGGTTCATCATCTACGACTAAGACTTTTTTATTCATTTTGCCCTCCCAGGAAAGTAATGACCGTTCTTCCCTCATTATACCTTAACCTTCTCCTGTTGAAAAAGGAAGAAACGAGCTTAGACGGCGGATTTCCCCTCCTGCCGCAAATCAAAAAAACCGCCAGTTCAACTGGCGGTTTTTGGCATACCTATTCATTAAGAGAGAACACTCATTACGCTTCGTACGGAATCAACCGACTTTTGCAAAGCGGCTTTCTCATCTTCCGTTAATTCCAGCTCGATGACTTTTTCGATGCCGCCTTTACCAAGAATCGTTGGTACGCCCAGGTAAAGTCCTTCATGGCCATATTCGCCTTCAAGATAAGCGATAGCAGGCAGAATGCGACGCTGATCTTTCAAGATCGCTTCTGCCATCTCTACAAGAGAAGCGGCAGGCGCATAATATGCAGACCCATTGCCGAGAAGGGAAACAATCTCGCCGCCGCCTTTGCGCGTCCGTTCAACAATAGCATCAAGACGGTCTTGCGGGATGAGTGTTTCCAGCGGGATGCCGCCTGCATAAGAATAGCGCACAAGCGGAACCATATCGTCGCCATGACCGCCAAGAACGAAGCCTGTAATATCTTTCACAGACAGGTTCAATTCTTGCGCCACAAATGTGCGGAATCGTGCAGTATCAAGCACACCTGATTGGCCAATTACACGGTTTTTCGGGAAACCCGATTCTTTAAACACAGTATATGTCATCGCATCCGCAGGATTTGTTAACACGATGATGTGACAATTTGGAGAGCTCTTTACGATTTCAGCAGTCACAGCCTTCATTACCTTTTGGTTGGTTTGCACTAAATCGTCACGGCTCATTCCTGGTTTGCGCGCTACACCGGCTGTAATGATGACAAGGTCAGAGTCCTTTGTATCTTCGTAGCTCGATGTACCAATAATATTTGTATCAAACCCTTGTACAGGGCTTGCTTCAAGCATATCAAGCGCTTTTCCCTTCGTTGGCCCTTCCGCTTGCGGAATATCGACTAGAACTACATCTCCCAACTCTTTTTGTGCAAGCAAGAATGCTGTAGTGGCTCCTGTGAAACCGGCTCCGATGACAGAAATCTTTTTACGTTTTAAAGACATGAGAAAGTTCCCCCCTTAAAGTTAGGTAGAGTATACACTTCATGTAGCATCGCCCTTTTTTTCAAGGACGATAAAGCTGCCTATTAAAGGTTTTTAATTAATTCATCAGCAAACTCAGAAGTTTTCACTTCAGTTGCACCTTCCATTAAACGGGCAAAGTCGTAAGTAACAACTTTAGATGCAATTGTTTTTTCTACAGATGCAGTAATCATGTTGGCTGCTTCATTCCATCCTAAGTGCTCAAGCAGCAATACGCCTGAAAGCAGAACAGAAGATGGATTTACCTTGTCAAGACCGGCATATTTCGGAGCTGTGCCATGTGTGGCTTCAAAAATAGCATGTCCTGTTTCATAGTTGATGTTAGCTCCCGGAGCAATTCCGATTCCGCCAACCTGTGCAGCAAGTGCGTCAGAAATATAGTCTCCGTTCAAGTTCATTGTTGCTACGACATCAAACTCTTTCGGACGAGTCAAAATTTGCTGAAGGAAAATATCTGCAATCGCATCTTTAATGATGATTTTGCCGGCTGCTTCTGCATCAGCTTGTGCTTTATTAGCTGCTTCTGTGCCTTGCTCTTCTTTTATTTTGTCATATTGAGCCCAAGTAAATACTTTATCGCCGAATTCTTTTTCAGCTAGCTCGTAGCCCCAGTTTTTAAACGCGCCTTCTGTGAACTTCATAATGTTACCTTTATGTACTAAAGTAACAGATTTGCGTCCTTCTTTAATCGCATAGTTGATAGCTGAACGAACTAAGCGAGTTGTTCCTTCTTTAGAAATTGGCTTAATGCCGATACCTGAAGTTTCAGGGAAGCGGATTTTATTAACGCCCATTTCATTTTTCAGGAATTCGATGACTTTCTTCACTTCATCGGAGCCCTCTTTGTATTCGATGCCTGCATAAATGTCCTCTGTATTCTCACGGAAGATCACCATGTCTGTGTCTTCAGGACGTTTGATTGGAGAAGGTACTCCGTCAAAATAACGCACAGGGCGCAAGCAAACGAATAAATCCAATTCCTGGCGAAGCGCCACATTCAATGAACGGAAACCGCCGCCAATTGGTGTTGTTAATGGACCTTTAATCGCGATTAAATACTCGCGAATAAGCTCTAATGTTTCTTCAGGAAGCCATTCGCCTGTTTTGTTGAATGCCTTTTCTCCTGCGTATACTTCTTTCCACTCAATTTTCTTTTCGCCATTGTATGCTTTCTCAACAGCTGCATCAAGCACGCGGGAAGCTGCTGCCCAAATGTCCGGGCCAATTCCATCTCCCTCGATAAACGGGATGACTGGATGGTTTGGTACATTTAATACTCCGTTTGATACAGTAATTTTTTCGCCTTGTGTCATGAAAAATACCTCCAATTCCATAATCAAAGGTTAGAGGCCTGCGCCGTCTAACCTTTGTTACTCAATTTATATTACACCAATTTTTTTGGCTTTTGTAAATATTAGAATTACTTGCGCTCGCCAATCGGCACGTACTCCTGCATGCCAGGTCCTGTGTACTCAGCACGCGGACGGATCAGGCGGTTGTTCGCATACTGCTCTAGAATATGCGCGAGCCAGCCGGATACACGGCTTACCGCAAAGATAGGCGTGAACAAATCATGTTCAATGCCCAAGCTGTGGTAAACAGAAGCTGAATAGAAGTCAACGTTTGGCGGAAGCTTTTTCTGGCTTGTCACCAGTTCTTCAATTTGCGTGGACATCTCGTACCATTGCTTCTCTCCAGTTAGTTCTGTCAGCTTTCTTGACATTTCCTTTAAATGCTTGGCCCGCGGATCGCCTTGACGATATACACGGTGGCCAAACCCCATGATTTTCTCTTTATTGTTTAACTTATTTAAGATATAAGGCTCTACGTTATCAACAGAACCGATATCTGTGAGCATTTTCATTACTTGCTCATTCGCTCCGCCATGAAGCGGGCCTTTTAATGCAGAAATAGCTGCTGTTACGCCGGAATATACATCAGATAAAGTGGCTACGCAGACGCGAGCGGTAAATGTGGAAGCATTCAATTCATGATCCGCATGAAGAACAAGCGCTTTGTCGAACGCTTCAATTTCTACAGCCTCTGGTTCTTTTCCGGAAAGCATGTATAAGAAATTTTCTGCTAAACCGAAATCCTTGCGCGGTGCAATCGGATCTTCTCCTTTGCGGATACGGGCAAAAGCGGTAACAAGCGCAGGAATCTTCGCTTGCAGACGGATAGCCTTGCGGTAATTAGCCTCCTCGTTCATTACATCGGCTTCTTCATCATATAAACCAATTAATGAAACAGCTGTTCGGAGGGCGGCCATTGGATGGACTTTATCAATTGGATACATTTTAAAGTGGTTAATTACTTCTTGAGGAAGATCATAGCTGTCTGATAATTGCTGTTTTAACTCGTCCAGCTCTGCTTGTGTAGGAAGCTTGCGATGCCACAGCAGATAAATTACCTCTTCAAAGCTGGCATTTTCAGCTAAATCATCAATGTTATAGCCTGCATATGTAAGGGTATCATCAATAATTGAGCTTACTGAAGATGTTGTTGCTACTACTCCTTCTAATCCACGAGCGGTCGTCATAATCATTCTCTCCTTCGACTGTTAATTTCCCCCATTGCTTTTTTTTGAAACCACTTTATCAACTGAGTGATTGCTCGGTAAGGTTCCATGTAAAACACGAACATTATAAAAAGATTGCGCTTTCACCTGCTATTATAAACAATAAATTGGTGTTTGTGAATGAAAAGTGTCTAAAAATCTACAAATTCGTCATGGTTTCTCAACAAAACATGGGAAAAAAACATGTTATACTAATAAATTATTTTTCTTACTTTAATTATTATACATCGGAATGGATGGAATTTCTATTGAAACCACTCGATAACTTTCATCGCTGTATACGCAATGCCCGCGCCGATCAGCGGACCGACCGCTACACCATTGAAAAGGGCGACTGCTGCAATGGTTCCGAAAACAAGCGCTGTCGTAATATGAGGATCTTCTGAAAGCAAAACGACACCGTTTTTGCCGAGGAGGGCAACAAGCACTCCCGCGATAAGAGCAATCCACGCATACGGCGATTTCAACGATTCCCCCAGTTCTTTAAAACCGATTTCTCCTGTTGCGATTGGAACGAGCACAGCAATGGTAATAATCGCTACCCCCCAATTAATTCCCTTTGCCTGTACAGCAGCAAACACCTTATCATCAAGCCCGACGGCTTTCAGCACAAGCAGGAAGATAACGGCAATAAGCAAAGACTGATTTTTCGCAATCACACCAATCGCAAGAAGCATGATTAAAAATAAATAAGGCTGCATCTCTTTCTCCTTTCTTTTCATGCAATTTTTGTCGTTATAAAACGAGCTATTTTTCTTTCTATGCCCGTCCCAGCTTGATACAATGTCAACAAAGGAGGTGGGCTCGTGCATCCATCCAGCTGGCAAAGACTGATACGGCTATTCATTGTGGTGGTTTCCGCTGTCTTACTTATCCTCTCCTTATATTATATCGCGAAAATAACCTACCCATTTATCATCGGGTTTGCTGTTGCCTTTCTGATTAAGCCGTTCATCCGCTTTCTAGAAGTAAAGCTCAGGCTGCCCCGGGCCGCAGCTGCAGGTACAGCGATTCTTCTTATCCTGGCTGTTTTCGCGGGGGGGATGACGCTTCTTATCGCTGAAATTGTATCGGGAGCGAATTACTTTGCTTCAGTCGTCCCCCGTCATATCTATGTGGTAGTCGAGCAAATAGAGACTATATTTGCCTCACAGGTCATCCCTCTGTATGAACGGGCTGCTGGCATATTTCATTCACTGGATACAGGTCAGCAGGAAACCATTGCCTCAAATATAAGGGAGGCTGGCGAACAGGTCGCTTCGACGGCAGGAGCCTTTATACAAGACTTCTTTTTAAAGCTTCCTAAGCTGATTTCTTGGATTCCCAGCTTTGCGACCGCATTAATTTTCTCATTTCTTGCTGCTTTTTTCATCAGTAAAGATTGGGAAAGCCTTCAGCAGCGGACCGTTCATTATTTGCCTCTGAAGGCAAGGACAAGCTTAAGCAAAGTGTTTTTTGCTTTAAGAAAGGCTTTATTTGGCTTTTTGCGTGCACAATTCACGCTGATTTCCATCACCACATTTATTGTGCTTGCCGGATTGCTTATTTTGCGGGTTAATTATGCCATTACACTTGCCCTTGTCGCCGGACTGGTTGACTTGCTGCCGTATCTAGGCACCGGGACGCTATTTGTTCCATGGATCATCTATGAATTTATTGCCGGTGAGACTGGACTCGCCATTGGCCTGACCGTACTGTATGTCATTATCATTGTCCAGCGGCAGATCATGGAGCCGAAAGTATTGTCTTCAAGCATCGGACTTGATCCTTTGGCTACACTGATTGCTTTATTCGTCGGCTTTAAGCTCGCTGGTTTTTTCGGTTTGATTCTCGGTCCTATCGCCCTGGTTATTATTAATGCGCTGCACAACGCCGGCGTATTTATCGATCTGCGCGATTATATTATGGGCAAAGAGGTTCCTCCGGCAGCAAAATAAAAAACGTCAGCGGCCCGCTGACGTTTTTAAGTTATGCAACATGCTTTCTCAATCTTCAGCTGCTGGTTGACACCTAAACAAGTGAACACCAGCAAAATAAGCAGGCCGGAATTTAGTTTATTTCATAATGATAATATTATTATTTTGGAACGAACGGCGAAACAGACCAAGCAAAAGCGGCTGCAGCCATCGTCTTGTATAAGGAAGCAGGAGCAAAAAGCCTGAAATATCCGTAACAAATCCCGGGGTTAATAACAACAAACCGCCAACTAAAACACAGACACCATCCATGACTGCCTCTCCAATAAAACGGCCGTTCTGAAGGTCTTCCCGAAGCTTCACTACTACATTCATCCCTTGTTTTTTGGCAAAATAGGCGCCTAAAAAACCGGTTGCTAAGATAAGTAAAAACGTCGGCAAAATCCCGATCGCCTTTCCGGAAAGCATCAACAGGCTAATTTCAAGTGCAGGGACAATAATAAAAATAAACAATAGATATCGCAACGGATTTTCTCCTTTTTAAACAATTTATGTTCCTTTTCATTGTATCATTCCCCTGAGGGTGCCGGCAAAATATAAGGCTGTCTTCCTTTTCTCGCCTAGCATCGCCCCCGATTCTGCACTAAAAAGGCTCAACAGCTGGTCATTTCTGTGCTGTTGAGCCTTTTCGCTAATGGTTAAAGGACGTTAGCATGTCCGTTATAAATAATTCCTCTGGCGGCATCTACGGTAATTTCCTGTCCGTCTTTTAAAGCAGCCGTTGCTTCTTCGACTCCCACGAGAACTGGTATGCCAAGGTTGATGCCAATCACTGCGGCATGGCTTGTCAAGCCGCCCTCTTCCGTAATTAAAGCGGCGCACTTTTCAATAGCCGGGACCATATCCCTATCGCTGCCGATGGTTACGAGAATATCCCCTTCTTCGACTTTCTCAAGGGCCTCTGCGGCATCTTTGGCAACGACAACCTTCCCGTAAGCTGACTTGCGTCCAATTCCCTGGCCTTTCATCAAAATATCTCCGATGACATGGATTTTCATTAAGTTGGTCGTGCCGGACTCGCCTACTGGAACGCCGGCAGTGATCACGATGAGATCTCCGTGTTTGACAAGACCTGTACTTAAGCTTTTTTGCACAGCGAGTTCAAGCATTTCATCTGTTGTTTTCACTTTCGGACCAATATTTGGGAATACTCCCCAAACAAGCGCCAGGCTTCGCGATACGCGCTCACTGGATGTAACAGCGACAATTGGCGCCTTTGAGCGGTAGCGGGAAATCATACGTGCGGTATGTCCGCTCTCTGTTGGCGTCACGATGGCCTTTACATCTAAATTATTCGCTGTGTGGGCAACTGACTGCCCAATGGCATCGGTCATCGTATGACCGCTCGCTTTGCTGCGCGCTGATAGAATTTCTGAGTAATTTAATGCGGTTTCCGTACGGTCAGCGATGCTGTGCATCGTCTGTACAGCTTCAAGAGGATACATGCCTGCCGCTGTTTCCCCTGAAAGCATAATCGCATCTGTTCCATCAAAAATCGCATTGGCCACATCACTTGCCTCCGCACGTGTCGGACGCGGATTGCGCTGCATGGAATCAAGCATTTGTGTAGCTGTGATTACCGGCTTGCCAAGAGCATTGCAGCGCTGGATCAATCGTTTCTGCACGAGCGGCACCTCTTCTGCAGGGATTTCTACACCCAAGTCGCCCCGCGCGACCATTAAACCGTCAGATACCTCAAGGATGCTGTCAATATTATCGACTCCTTCTTGATTCTCGATCTTCGGGATAATTTGAATATGGTTAGCGCCGTGACGCTCAAGCAATTCATGAATTTCCAAAACGTCAGATGCCCGGCGGACAAAGGAAGCAGCGATAAAGTCAACATCTTGTTCAATGCCAAATTTAATATCTTCTGCATCCTTTTCAGTGATCCCCGGCAGGTTAATCGAGACTCCAGGAACATTTACACCTTTTTTGTTTTTTAGCGTGCCGCTGTTCAATACCTTAGTTGCAATTTCTCCCTTTTGCTTATCAACCTTTATCACCTGTAGGGCAATTAAACCATCATCAAGCAAAATTTTTCCGTCCGGCTCAATATCATTAATTAACCCTTCATATGTAACGGAGAATTTTTCAGGGGTGCCAAGAACTTCGTGCATAGAGACGATGACCTCGCTGCCTGCAGCCAATTCAATTGCATCGTTCTCCATGTTATGTGTGCGGATTTCAGGACCTTTCGTATCTAATAAAATCCCCACCGTCTTTCCGGCTTTCTTTGCTGCTTCACGAATGTTTTTAATACGCTGGGCATGCTCTTCGTGATTGCCGTGCGAAAAGTTCAAGCGGGCAATATTCATTCCTGCTTCCATCAGTTTTTCAAGCATGGATGGACTTTCGCTTGCCGGGCCAATGGTACATACAATTTTTGTCTTTCTCATCTTCTGAGAGCCTCCTCATAAAAATCGATTAAATAGATAACTCTTTCGCCAACCGGGAAATATTCAAATCCAGCTTGTGCGGAATCGCCAGCGCTTCAATAATGTCATAGTCAACCAGCTCGTTCCGCTCAATGCCAACAGCGCGGCCGCCTTTTCCTTTCAATAAGAGTTCAACCGCTTTAGCACCAAGACGGCTCGCAAGCATTCTATCGGCTGCCGTAGGAGATCCTCCCCGCTGCATATGGCCCAAAACTGACACTCTCGTATCAATCCCGGTCATTTGCTTTACTTTTTCCGCAAATTCATTGCCGCTCATTACTCCTTCAGCAACGATGATAATGCTATGTTTCTTTCCGCGCTCCAGTCCTTTAAGAAGCCGATCCTTAATTGACTCCATGTCAAGCGGATCTTCAGGAATTAAAATGGTTTCCGCTCCTCCCGCAAGGCCAGCCCATAACGCCAAGTCACCCGCATCTCTTCCCATTACCTCTATAATAAACGTGCGCTCATGAGAACTGGCTGTGTCACGGATTTTATCAATGGCGTCAATAATTGTATTTAAAGCTGTGTCAAAGCCGATCGTGAACTCTGTCCCTGGAATGTCATTATCAATTGTTCCAGGAACACCTACGCATGGATAGCCAAGTTCGGTAAGCGCCTTTGCTCCGCGGTAGGAGCCGTCTCCACCGATCACCACAAGCCCCTCAATACCATGTGCCTTCAACTGCTTTAAGCCTTTTTCCTGCCCTTCTGGTGTTTGAAATTCAGGGCATCTTGCTGAACGGAGAATCGTTCCTCCCCGATGAATGATGTCACCAACAGAGCCTACTTCCATTTTGTGAATATTGCCCGAAATTAATCCTTGATATCCTTGATAAACGCCATACACCTCCAAGTCGTGGTAAATGGCTTTGCGGACAACAGCCCGGACAGCTGCATTCATTCCTGGTGCATCACCGCCGCTTGTCAATACTCCGATGCGTTTCACATGGACCCCTCCATCTCTCGACAGTATATGTACTCTTATAAAATAACAGAAAGGTCTGACCTTCACAACGTTTATGAAGTTACTGAGCAGATTAAGGAGAACGAAAGATTGCAGGTAATTTTCAACTACTCTCTAGGTGTATCTGCTTTTCAGCAGTCAACGAAAACACCCTTCTTCATTTCGGCCAGTTTATAACTGTTCCAAAAGCTGTTTGATTTAAAAAAGAACGTGCCTCCGCCTTTCGCTGCACGTTCTTTTTCCCGATTTCTATTTGCCTGAAACAATTAGAGAGTATACTCTCCGATTTGCTTATACTTCATATAACGTTCGCCCAGTAATTCCGGAACAGATAATTGAAGCAGTTCTTCAAGCGCCGGCTTCAACGTTTGATCAATTAATGCCGCCTGTTGAGCAACATTCCGGTGTGCGCCTCCGCTAACTTCCGGAATAATGGCATCAATGACTCCCAATTCCTTTAAATCGCCTGCTGTAATTTTCATCGTTTCCGCTGCCCGTTTCGCTTGGGCCGCATCTTTCCAAAGCAGAGCAGCAGCCCCCTCAGGAGAAATAACCGAGTACGTAGAGTTTTCGAGCATAAATAATTTATCGCCAATCCCCAAGGCAAGCGCTCCGCCGCTTCCGCCTTCACCGATAACGATACAAATCACCGGAACCTCCATGCCAGCCATTTCAAACAGGTTCTTGGCAATGGCTTCGCTTTGTCCGCGCTCCTCTGCAGCTTTCCCTGGATAGGCGCCTTTCGTATCAATTAAGCAAATAATCGGACGCTTAAACTTTACTGCCTGATTCATTAACCGCAGCGCTTTCCGATACCCTTCAGGATGAGGCATGCCAAATGTGCGCTTAATATTCTCCTTCGTATCGCGTCCGCGCTGATGACCAATGACAGTGACGGGCATGCCGTGGTATTTCGCTACTCCGCCGACAATCGCTCCATCATCGCCAAACAATCTGTCGCCGTGAAGCTCCATAAAATCCGTAAACAGGTAGCCAATATAATCAAGCGTTGTTGGCCGTTCCGGATGACGGGCCATTTGTACGCGGTCCCATGGCGTCATGCTTTCGTAAATATCTTTTTCAAGCTTTTTCAAGCGCTGCTCAAGCTTCTCAATTTCTTCTGTTAAATCCACATCTGAAGTCGATGTAAATTCCTTTAGTTCAGCAATCTTTCCTTTTAGCTCCAACACTGGTTTCTCAAATTCTAAACCAATCATGCCAGTTCACCCCCCTGTTGATGAATATCAAGTAAAAAGGCGATTTTCTCCTTCATCTCATGACGGTGAATGACCGCATCAAGCTGACCATGCTTTAATAGAAATTCGGCTGTCTGGAAATCTTCCGGCAGCTTTTCATGAATGGTCTGTTCAATAATCCGTCTGCCAGCAAATCCAATAAGCGCTCCCGGTTCTGCGAAGTTATAGTCTCCAAGAGAGGCAAAACTTGCAGATACGCCGCCCGTTGTAGGATGTGTCATGACTGAAATAATCAATCCGCCATTTTCACTGAAACGCTTTAAAGCTACACTTGTTTTTGCCATTTGCATTAATGAGAGCACGCCTTCTTGCATACGGGCGCCTCCTGAAGCAGTGAAAATAATGAATGGCACGCCTCTTCTGCCTGCTTCTTCAATCGCTCTTGTAATTTTCTCACCCACTACTGATCCCATGCTTCCCATGCGGAAGTTAGCATCCATAATGGCCACAACTGTCTCGAAACCTTCCACACGGCCAACGCCGGTTAACACAGCTTCATTCATTTTTGTCTTTTGCTTATCCACATCTACTTTTTCTAAGTAGCCCGGGAAATTCAGCGGATTAGTTGAAGTAAGCCCGGCGTCAAACTCTTGGAATGTCCCTTCATCAATAAAAGAATCACGGCGTTCAACAGCTGTCATCCCATGATGATGGCCGCATTGCATACACACATTTAAATTCTTCTTTAGCTCTTTTGTATACATGATCTTCTTGCACTTCGGGCATTTCTGCATAATGCCTTCAGGGACATCCTGCTTGCTTGCTTCTGTAGGTATCGTCGCATACTTTTTCTTTTTTGGTTTTTGTTTGTTAAATAGATCTTTAATCAAGTTGCATCCTCTCCCTATAAAAAGCTTAAACCTAGTTATGTGACTTGTTGAGACGGACAGCAAAAAAAACAGAACAGCTTAAAGCTGTTTGTAAGCGTCAAAAATATCTTTTATATTTCTTGCCTTTACTCTATCAATTAAGTGGATAAATGCGTCTTTATTTGTTAACAGCCGATCCTCTTTATGAATCGCAGCGGCATAATCAGATACGATCAGCCAAATCTTTTTTAAAAGAGAGTTCCCGCTTGCATCCATCAAAAAAGTAAAGAAGTCACGTTCTGTAAAGCCCTCTTCTCTCATGCTCTCAGACAGATTGGACATTCGTTCCTCGAGGTCTGAAAGCATGGCGAGAGAAGACAAACACCCCATCTCTAAAATCTCTTTCGTCAACCGGACATCCTGCTTCGTCTGCTCCCGTTGTAAAATAAATGTGCTAAGCAGCTGCACAAGCTGATGATCATTGAAATCACGGAGAAAGGTGCCCTCCCCGCGCCTCGTTTCAATCAAACCGAGCAATTCCAAGGCCCTCAACGCCTCCCGCACAGAAGAGCGAGCGGCAGACAGCCGCTCGGACAATTCACGTTCGGATGGCATCTTATCTCCGGGCACCAGTCCATCCGCTGCGATCATCTCACGAATCTTGTCAACGACCTCTGCAAACTTTGATTGCGGCCGCTCATTCTCCACGGCTTTATTCACCTTTTCCGATAAGAGACAACTGCATTGTGCGTTCACGGATTTCTTCAGGGTCGGCCTTTAAGCGGGCAACGCCTGTTTCCATCGCCGCTTTTGCCACCGCTGCTGCTACAGCAGGGGCCACACGCGGATCAAACGGTCCTGGAATCACATAATCAGCATTTAACTCGTGCTCCTCAATCAAGCCGGCGATTGCTTCTACAGCCGCCTGCTTCATTTGTTCATTGATATGTGTGGCCCGAACATCCAGCGCTCCACGGAAAATCCCTGGGAAAGCCAGAACGTTATTTACTTGGTTCGGAAAATCGGAACGCCCCGTTCCAATTACACGCGCCCCTGCCATTTTTGCTTCTTCAGGCATCACTTCCGGAACCGGATTGGCCATCGCAAAAATAACAGGCTCCGGGTTCATCATTTGAATCATTTCTTTTGTAAGAGCCCCTGCAACAGATACACCGATAAATACATCTGCCCCTTTAATAACATCCTCTAACGAACCTTCCTGGCGATGAACATTAGTAAACTTGGCTACTTCTTCTTTCACCGGGTTCATCCCTTCCTGACGGCCTTCGTAAATAGCTCCGCGGGAATCGCACATAATGATGTCGCGGACCCCATAGCTTGCCAGCAGCTTAATGATAGCAATGCCGGCTGCACCAGCCCCATTGGCTACCACTTTAATATCCTTGAACTTTCTGCCTGTTAATTTCAAAGCGTTCAGCAAGCCGGCAACTGTAACAATCGCTGTTCCGTGCTGATCATCATGGAAAATCGGGATATTTGTTTCTTTTTTCAGCCGTTCCTCAATTTCAAAACAGTGAGGAGCAGCGATATCCTCTAAGTTGACACCGCCGAATGTCGGCTCCATCAGCTTAACGGTTTCAACAATTTTGTCTGCGTCTTCTGTATCCAGGCAAATCGGAAACGCATCTACGCCGGCAAAGCTTTTAAACAACACTGCTTTCCCTTCCATAACCGGCATAGCTGCTTCTGCACCGATATTTCCAAGCCCAAGAACGGCTGTGCCATTAGAAACGACTGCCACCGTATTTCCTTTAATCGTATAATCAAATACAGTTTCAGGTTTTTCATAGATTTCCTTACACGGTTCAGCCACTCCCGGGGAATAAGCAAGGCTCAAATCTCTTGCATTTTTCACTTTTGTTTTAACCCCAGTGGACAACTTTCCTTTATTGGTTTTATGCATATGTAATGCTTCTTCTCTAAGTGACATTATTTTTTTCGCTCCCTATTTCAGCAATTCCAACTTCCTCTAGTGGTCAGACCACATTTTCGTCTATTACACACAATAAACTAAAGGCAAGCGGTTGTAAAGTAGTAATTATTTAAGCACCACGTTCTCCTCACCAATGATCTCACGCAATTCAGTGAGCAGAGGTTCTGCCGGCTTAACGGAGTTTCTTCTGTGAAGCCTAACCGTTTGCCGGTTCTTCTCATAATGAAGAACGACAGGTGTTTCTCCTTGAAACCGATGGATTAGCCGGTGAATATCTTCAAGGATCAAATGCTCATCCGGCGCTTCCGGTATTTTGATGTATAAGATTTTCTCTCTCTCTGCGCACCGCTCTTCCACTTGCTTGAGCGTATAGGCCGTTTTCACTATGAATTGCTTTCGTCCGCTTCTCTCTTCAGTATCCCCCGCTAAGTACAGGATCGATCCTTTTTCCAAAAGAGCGGAATACTTTCTGTAAACGGCCGGAAAGAACACGGTTTCTATTTCGCCGCTGCTATCTGAACAGTGGGCAAATGCCATGTTTTCTCCTTTTTTCGTACGGATCACTTTAACTTCATTTACAAATACGCCTATAGACACTCCGCGGCTGCCCGGGGACAATTCAGTAGCAAAAACCGCTCCTTCTTGCTTAAAAAGCGGTTCATACCGTTCTAACGGGTGTGCTGATAAATAAAAACCAAGAACCTCCTTCTCCAATTGAAGCTTGTCCTCCATGCTCATCGGCTCTGTTGATGCATACTTTGGTTTTGGAAAGAAATCCTCTTCCGCACCCTCCATTGGCTGAATAAGCTGAGCATGCTCAATAGCAATATCAAGCGTAGCCAGCAAAACAGCCCGGTCCTCGTGAAATTCATCAAATGCTCCGGCAAACAGCAGTGCCTCAAGTGCTTTGCGGTTCACTATTTGAACCGGCACCCGCAGGCAAAAGTCAAACAAATCGGCAAAAGGTCCTTTTTCCCGGGCATCCGTGATAGCCTTCATTACGCCTGCTCCAATACCCTTAATGGCAGCCAGGCTAAATCGGATGCTGTCCCCTTCAGCCTTAAAAGGGTAATGGCTGGCATTAACAGACGGCGGCAGCAAAGCGATCCCCATTCCTTTCGCTTCCGCAGCATACTGTCTGACCTTATCCTCGTTGCCGATGGCGGAGCTAAGCAATGCAGCCATAAAAATAGTCGGATAATGTGCTTTAATATAGGCCATGCCATAAGCAATAAAACTGTAGGCCACCGCATGGCTGCGATTAAATCCATAATTAGCAAACTGAACAATCATCTGATAAATCGCTTCGGCAGCTTCTTTGCTGTAGCCATTCTTTATTGCTCCTTCGACAAAATGGCGTCTTTCGCTGTCGAGCACATCCTTTTTCTTTTTACTGACAGCCCTTCTCAATAAATCCGCTTCTCCCAATGAAAAACCGGCGAACTTAGAGGCAATTTCCATAATTTGCTCCTGATAAATCAGCACCCCGTAAGTGGGCTCTAAGATGTCCTTTAAGTCCGGATGCGGATAGTGAACCGGCTGCCGCCCATGCTTCCGCTCTATATAGAGCGGGATGCTTTCCATCGGGCCCGGCCGGTACAGCGCATTGACTGCGACAAGATCTTCGAACCGGTTCGGCTGAAGCTTTATCAAAACGTTACGCATTCCAGCCGATTCCAGCTGAAAAATTCCCGTTGTCTTCCCTTGCGCGAGCAATTGAAAGGTTTTCTCATTCTGTAAAGGTATATTCTGCAAAGTTAGCCGTTTTCCTTCAACATAATAAATAGAATCGATCATCCTTTCCAGAATGCTCAAGTTGCGCAGGCCGAGCAAATCAATTTTTAACAGCCCTAATTCTTCAAGGTCGCCCATCGGAAATTGGGTTAAAAGCACATCATCGTGGCCAGCTTGCACAGCAACAAGATCGGTCAAAGGCGGCTCTGTAATGACCATTCCAGCTGCATGTGTAGAGGTGTGGCGCGGCAGTCCTTCAAGCGTCAGGGCCGTTCGGTAAATGCTCTCATGTTCTCCTGTTCGATGCACCCACTCCCGAAAGCGGACAGAGTCTTGATACTGCTGTTCAAGTGTTAGCCCCGGCCGTGAAGGAATCATTCTTGACAGTTGCTCCAGTTCTTGGGAGGTTAAGCCAAATACCCGGGCTACATCGCGAATCACCGCTTTCGCAGACAATGTCCCAAACGTAATAATTTGCGCGGCATGAAGCGTTCCATACTTGTTGGCCACATAGCGAATCACCTCATCCCGCCGATGATCGGGAAAATCAAGATCGATATCCGGCATCGTTACCCGCTCAGGATTAAGAAACCGTTCAAATAGAAGGCCGTACTCAAGCGGATCGACTGTGGTAATGCCGAGCACATAAGCGACGAGCGAGCCGGCGGCCGATCCCCTGCCCGGTCCCGTTAAAATATGCTTATCCTTGGCAAACTTCATAAAATCCCAAACGATCAGAAAATAGTCACAAAACCCCATTTTTTTAATCGTTTCAAGTTCATAGGCAAGCCGGTCTCTATAGGCTGGCTTTTCGGAAAGACCGGCTTCCTCCAGCGCATTGACACAAAGCTCTTTTAAGTATTCAGAAGCAGACCGGCCTTCCGGCAACGGATACTTCGGAAGCATGCGGCGATCGAAAGAAATCTCCACTTCGCAAGCGCCTGCAATGTTGACTGTTTGCTCCAGCGCCTCCGGCAAATCAGCAAACAGCTCCTTCATCTCCTCTTTAGAAGAAAAATATGACCGGTCATTCGCATCAATTTCCTTATCTGCTAATTTCCTGCCATCTCTGATCGCTTCCAGACACCGGACAGCGAACGCCTCTTCTTTATGTAAATAAGTAACCCGGTTCGTTACAAGCAGAGGAATCGAAAGATCCCCGCTCAACTCTTTCATCTTCTCGGTCACCATTTCCTCGTCCTTGCGTCCATGACGGGCTACCGACAAAAAAAAGTGCCCTGGGTCAAACTGCTGCTGCAATAAATCAGCCGCTTCTTTTGCCCGGACAGGATCGTTGATAAGCAGCTGCTCTACTTCTCCTTCATCCCCCGGAGTAAAGGCAAACAATCCAGAAGAATAGCCCTTGAGCCACTTTATTGGAATTCCTGTTTTTGCTCTTGTCTGAATAGCACTGGAAATTTTCAAAAGGTGATGATAGCCATCATTATTTTTGGCTAACAGCACGAGCGGATAAGAACGCTCCTCACCCAGTACGCTTTCAACATCCGCAATTAAACCGATAATCGGCTTAATGCCCGCTTTAAGGCACGATTTATAAAAAGGAACAGCTCCATACATCACATTGCGGTCTGTAATGGCGAGCGCGTCATAACCTAGCTCCTTCGCTCTTGCGGTTAGCCGATCAATGGCGATGGCACTAGACAATAGACTGTAGCCTGTTTGAACTTGCAGATGGGTAAACATCGGTCTCATCCTTCCTTGACGCTTTTCGTCCCTGACTTCTTTCTTCATTATAAGACGGAGGCTGGCAAAAAGAAAATATGTTCTGTTTTCATAGGCCGGCCTGCTGCTACATATATAAATAGAAAGACAAGCAACTGTGGAGGGCATATGGCAGAAACTTTTTTTGATGAACTATTTAAATGTTATTTTATCGCATTTGGCGTTTTGCTGGGCGGTTCGTTAATTGGCGGTCTAGCATCCTTTGCGACGGGGAGGCCGCTTCTAACCGGCATTTCTCAAATTAGCGAAGGCTTGCGGATTTGGGCTATCATTGCAGCCATTGGCGGCACATTTGATACGGTATATAGTTTTGAACGCGGCTTTTTAAATGGCGAAACGAAAGATCTATTTAAACAATTTTTGCTTATTCTATCGGCAATGGGCGGCACCGCTACAGGGACGGCCATTATCGTCTGGCTGACCGGGGAGCATATCTCGCCATGAGAGTTCCATCTTTGCACAATAGACAAAGAACTAAGCAACTGCTGGCCGGGGCAGCAGTTGGATTCTGCCTCAGCTGGCTGCTCTTTCTCTACATGTTCGGGGCTATGCAGGAAAGACAGGCGGCCAAGCTGGAAAAACAAAAAAAAGTGATGGATGAATTAAAAGTACAGCTGGAGATCTGGCAAGAAGAGTATAAGGAGCTGAACAAAAAAAACCTGCACAAGTTGACTGTGCAGGAAATAGAAATTGATATTATCAATTATAAAAAGTATGGAATTGATGATTCCCAGAGTATTTTCGCTGCAAAAGAACAAATAAAAGAAGATTTATCTGTTTTGTATGCGAAAGATCTGGAGACGGTCTACTCTCATAAAGAATTAATTCGGCAGACCATTGAAAACAAGAGATTAAAAATGAATAAGCGCAGCTACTCTCTTCATGTCAAAGAGTGGTATTTTTACACAACCGTTCATATTCAGCTAGAACTGGGCTTAGAAGGCGGCTAACTATTATTTACTTTCCTGGCATAACCGTTCCAGATCGGCGGCTACTTTCTCCGCTTCCTCCCATGAATATACAGAAGCACCGGCTGCAAGCGGATGGCCGCCGCCTTTATATTTTTTCGCAATTTCATTAATGACCGGCTTCTTAGAACGCAGACGAACACGAATTTGATCGGCTTCTTCAATAAAGAAAACCCACGCTTTGATTCCTTTTACGCTGCCAAGTGAGCTAACGAGCAGCGAGGCCTCAGAGGGGGCCACTTGAAATTCTTCAAGAAGCTCTTTTTTAAGCGTAACCGAAGCCGCCCCGCTCGGTGATAAGCGGAATGTCTGTAAAATATGGCCTTGAAGCTTCAGCACTTTTTCTTCTGTTTCATACATCCGGTCAAACAGCTCATTACGGTCAAAGTTATATTGCAGCAGCTCACCGGCAAACTCCATCGTACGCGTTGTTGTGCTGGGGTAAAGAAAGCGGCCCGTGTCGCCGACAATGCCGGCAAACAGCAGCCGTGCGGCCTCATCGTTCAAGCGCAATCCTTCTTCTTTGCCGCTAATATACAAATCATAAATCATTTCACTCACAGAGCTGGCCGATGTATCCACCCACAAAAGATCGCCGTACGGATCTTCATTCGGGTGATGATCGATTTTGATCCATTCCTTTCCGAGCTTATAGCGCTGGTCACAAATTCTTTCCTGGTTGGCAGTATCGCATACAATAACGAGCGCCCCTTCGTACACTTCATCCTGAATGACATCCAGCTTGCGCAAATAGGCAAGTGTCGGCTCTTCTTTCCCGACCGTATACACATTCTTATGGGGAAAGGAAGCACGAATCATTTCCGCTAACCCTCCTTGTGATCCGTAGGCGTCCGGGTCAGGGCGAACATGACGGTGAATAATAATCGTATCGTACTCTTTTATTTTTTTGATAATTTGACTCTTCATTCCTGTCTCCTTTGTGACATTCAGTTTTTTTAGTAGAATTTCCTCTGCATTCTCGTTAAAATGGAGATGTTTGAACAAATAAATGGAGGAAAATCTATGCCCGTTTTAGCCTTTATTATCATTTTATCGTTGGCTTTTTACATTTTTTACAAAGTACAATATGTGAGAAGCAGACGGCCAATGGAGAAAAAATGGTTATCCGCTAAATCCAGTATGGCGCTAGGCTTGTTTGTCGGCATGTTTGGCTTGAATACATTATTTATCCAGCAGACGACAGTCTCATACATCGTTGCTGCTTTATTCATGCTCATTGGTTTCACAAGCTTGTGGACAGGCTTTAAAGCTTACCGCCACGTACTTCCTTATGCACAAAGGGAAGCTGAGGAATTAAATAACCAATAAGGTTTTGAAAGGAGGATGCCCTGCAGTCGTGGGACATCCTCTTTTTGACGCTCGGCGATAGCGGCTCTTTTCTGTTATTGCCTATCCAGAATTTGGCACATCATTAAGGCTTTCCCGACAAGAAGGCCGCCGTTGTAGACTTCCACATCGACCTTCCCGAATTTACGTCCGACCTCCAGAACGTTCGGGTGGATTTCAAGCAAGCTTTCCATTTGTACCGGCTTCGAGAAGTAAATCGTAATATTCTCCACAACAATGTCGCCTTTTTTTCTAGCCCGCAATGAACGCCTTGCCGCCTCCGTAACAATGGTCGTAAACACCCCATAAGAGATCGCGCCAAGCTGATTCGTCATCTGCGGAGTTACTTCAAACGTGTATGTTTCTTCTTCCTTATTGCCTGATACGTCAATTTGATTCGTAATCGTATCATCCAGCGTTTCTCCCATTTGCGGCTGGCGCTGGGCCATTTGCAATGTTTTCAGCACATCCTGCCGGCTGACAATGCCTTGAATACGATTTTGATCATCAACGACCGGCAGGAGCTCAATGCCTTCCCAGATCATCATGTGGGCGGCAGCTGCCACGCTCGTTTTCATCGTAACGGTGATCGGCTGCTTTGTCATCACCTTTTCGATCAGCGTATCCTTATCTGTCCCCATTATATCCTTCGACGTAACAATTCCCTGCACCTTCAGCTGACGGTCAAGCACAGGAAAGCGGCTATGAAGGGTTGTCCGGTTTTTCTCAATCCACTGGTTGACTGTATCGCCTACAGTAAGTGAAACTGTCTGGTCAAATGGAGTAAAAATGTCACCGACAAGCACAATTTCCTTTTTAATTAGCTGGTCATAAATCGCGCGGTTAATCATCGTAGCCACGGTAAATGTATCATAGGCGGTGGTAATGACGGGAAGCTCCAGCTCGTCTGCAAGCTTCGTTACATGATCATCCGCCTGGAATCCGCCAGTAATCAGCACGCCCGCTCCAGCTTGCAAGGCCAGTTCATGTGCTTTTGTCCGGTTGCCGACAATAAGCAGATTATCCGGGCCAGTATATCTCATCATTGCTTCTAGCTTCATGGCGCCAATGACAAAACGGTTTAGGGTCTTATGCAAGCCGGCCCTGCCGCCTAGTACCTGGCCGTCAATAATGTTCACGACTTCCGCAAAGGTCAGCTTCTCAATATTTTCTTTTTTCTTTTGTTCGATCCGGATGGTTCCAACACGCTCGATCGCTGAAACAAATCCTTTAGCTTCTGCATCCTTGATCGCACGGTAGGCTGTCCCTTCACTAACTGAGAGCGCTTTAGCAATTTGCCGCACGGAAATTTTCTCGCCGATCGGCAATCCCTCTATGTATTGTAAGATTTGTTCGTGTTTTGTAATCAACTGTTTCACCTGTCCCTTTCAGACTCGCTAATACAGTTATTATACTTTGAAATAAGAAGGGATTCAATTTGATTCAGAAAAGGCTGCAAGGTTCCTCTTGCAGCCTGAATGCTGTTACAGTTCAAGTGATTGTCCGGGCTCTAACACTTTGCCGTTCTTCGCTTCCAGCTTTTCAGCAAATGCGTGAGGGTCCTGCTGGATAGGCGGGAACGTATTGAAGTGGATCGGAACTACTTGCTTTGCCTGCAAAAACTTAGCAGCAAGCGCCGCGTCATCTGGCCCCATTGTGAAATTGTCGCCTATTGGCAGAAATGCAAGATCGATCGGATGAAGTTCGCCAATGAGCTTCATATCAGAAAAAATCCCTGTATCGCCGGCATGATAAATGGTCTTTCCTTCAGCCATTAGCAAAACACCGGCTGGCATCCCCATATAAAGGAACGTACCATCTTCCTGCTCGATCCCCGATCCGTGAAACGCCTGTGTAAATTTTACGCGTCCAAACTCAAACTCGCGGCTTCCGCCAATATGCATAGGGTGAGCATTCACTCCTTGATGGCTAAGATAAGTAGCCAGTTCATTTACTGCGATCACAAGCGCATTGCTCTTTTTGGCAAGTTCTACTGTATCTCCCACATGGTCCCCATGGCCATGCGTCAAAATAATAAAATCCGGCTGTTCATTTTCAACTTTTAAATCCGTTAAATCATTGCCAGTAATAAATGGATCAATCAAAATTGTCTTGCCGTTTGTTTCCACCTTTACGATGGAATGTCCATGATAAGATACCTTCATATGTAAAAACTCCTTTCACAAAATCATTTCCACTTCTACTATTCGATGAAACAACAAATTCCCCTGCATGTCTATCTTATTTACTTACTTCTCATTTATTGATAGGCTTTAACTGTCTCGATTTTTTTGAGGAGGAAGAAATAATGAACAAACGATTAACCGCATTAACAGAGTGGATGAAAACAAAAGACATCCCTTTTGCTTTCATTACCGCTCCTGAAAACGTCTTTTATTTAACAGGATTTAGAAGCGATCCGCACGAGCGCCTGCTTGGCGTTGCCGTGTTTCCGGAAGCGGAGCCTTTTCTTATCTGTCCTAAGCTAGATGCAGCCGATGCCAAGAGCAGCGGCTGGGCATTTGAAATCATCGGTCATACAGATATCGAAAATCCTTGGGATATGATTGAAGCCGAAGTGAAAAACCGAGTAAAGAATGTACAGCAAATAGCGGTCGAAAAGCAGCACTTAAACGTTGAGCGTTATGAAGAGCTGGCCGGACGTTTCCCCGGCGCTGTGTTTGTTGCTGCCGAGGAAAAAATGGAGCAGCTGCGCCTGATTAAAGATAAACAGGAGCTCGCAGCCCTTAAAAAAGCAGCAGAATATGCAGATTTAGCAGTAAAAACTGGAGCGGAAGCGATTCGTGAAGGCAAATCAGAGCTGGAGATTTTGTCGGAAATTGAATTTGAAATGAAGAAACAAGGCATTGCTGAAATGTCCTTCTCGACCATGGTGCTCACGGGCACCAATGCTGCTTCCCCCCATGGAACACCAGGAAGCACGAAGGTACAAAAAGGCGACCTGGTTTTATTCGATCTTGGCGTAGTGTATGAAGGGTATTGCTCTGACATTACCCGTACAGTCGCTTTTGGGGAAATTTCTGATAAGCAGCGGGAAATTTATGAAACCGTATTAAACGCACAAGAGGCCGCTGTTGCTGCTGTCAAACCCGGCGCGATGGCAAAAGACATTGACTTGACTGCAAGAAACATGATTGCAGAAGCGGGATATGGCGACTTTTTCCCTCACCGCCTGGGACATGGGCTTGGAATCAGCGTTCACGAATATCCAGGCATTACAGAAACAAATACGCTCGTTTTAGAAGAAGGCATGGTCTTTACAATTGAACCGGGCATTTATGTGCCAAATGTAGCAGGCGTCCGAATCGAAGATGATGTATATGTCACAGCGGACGGTGTGGAAATCTTGACCTCTTTTCCTAAACAATTAACATTTGTTTAAAAAATTTCATATTTTTCGACTCACATCGGCTGTATCCCTGCTCTTTTTCATGTAGAATAAAAGAAAAAGGGGGAATCAATGATGACAATGAAGTATGAAAGCATTCTAGTAGCAGTTGACGGTTCAAAAGAGGCAGAATGGGCATTCCGAAAATCGATTGAAATCGCTAAACGCAATGGAGCCGCACTTAACCTGATCCATGTGATCGATACTCGCTCATTTGCAGCCATCGAAGCATATGACCGCTCGATCGCTGAACGGGCCACTGCTTACGGCAGCGACTTGTTGAAAGAATACAAAGAAACAGCTGAAGCAGCGGGTGTAGTCGCCATCAATACTTATGTCGAATATGGTTCACCAAAAGTTATCATCCCTAAAGAAGCAGCTAAACAAGTAAAAGCAGATTTAATTGTATGTGGAGCAACTGGCTTAAACGCTATGGAACGTTTCCTCATCGGCAGTGTATCTGAACATATTACTCGCGCCGCTAACTGTGACGTTCTCGTTGTTCGTACAGACAAAGGAGAATAATAAAAAAACCGCCTGTAACCGGGCGGTTTTTTTATCGCTCTTCTAGCGGTGTATAGTCTATTTTCTCAAGAGAAATACTTAAAAATATATTATAAAAGCCCCTCTTTTCTTCAAATGTTTTTGAAAAAAAGAGGGGCTTTACTCGACAGTCCCTACTTCTTTAGGGACTGTTCGTTATGAATCAAGTGCTTCGCTGTCTCAATTTGGAGCTGAACCTGGTCAAAGCCAGTGCCGCCTAAAGACTTCCTTCTTTTAACGGCCTCATATGGAGACAACACTTGATAAATATCTTCTTCAATGCTCTCAGACGCTGACTTTAGCTCCTCTAAAGACAGGTCGGCAAGGTAGCATTGATTTTGAATGCAATGAAGCACAAGCTTTCCAACAATTTCATGTGCTTCGCGGAATGGAATGCCTTTTGACGCTAAATAATCAGCGAGCTCCGTGGCATTGGAGAAATCATTATGGACAGCTTCCTCTAAGCGATCCTCATTCACCTTCATTGTCTGAACCATTCCTGTGAAAATCTTTAAGGAACCAATGATCGTATGTACCGTATCGAACATGCCTTCCTTGTCTTCCTGCATATCTTTGTTATATGCAAGCGGCAGGCCTTTTAATACGGTGAGCAAGCTGAACAGGTTGCCATAGACGCGCCCTGTTTTACCGCGGATCAACTCCGCCATATCAGGGTTTTTCTTTTGCGGCATAATGCTGGAGCCGGTTGAGAACGCGTCATCCATTTCAATGAACTGGAACTCCTGGCTTGACCAGAGAATCATCTCTTCGGCCAGTCTGGACAGATGCATCATCAAAATAGAGGAACTGCTCAAGAATTCAAGAATGAAGTCCCGATCACTGACTGCATCCATGCTGTTGGCATATACGCTTGAGAATCCAAGCAGGCTGGCTGATAATTCACGGTCAATCGGGAAAGTGGTTCCGGCTAGCGCTCCCGCCCCTAAAGGCGAGACATCTATGCGCTTCAATCCTTCTTGAATCCGCTCCTTATCTCTTTGCAGCATCCAAAAATATGCCATTAAATGGTGGCCGAATGAAATCGGCTGAGCTCTCTGCAAATGTGTATAGCCAGGCGCAAGTGTTTCCACATGCTGTTCGGCCTTCTCCACAAGTGCCGTTTGAAATTGTTCAATTAATCCAATGATAAGCTTGACCTGCTTCTTCAAGTACAAATGCATATCAGTGGCTACCTGATCGTTACGGCTGCGGCCGGTATGCAGCTTGCCTCCGACCGCTCCGATTTCTTCGATCAAGTATTTTTCCAAATTTAAATGGATGTCCTCTTGGGCAACCGAGAATGTTAATTCACCTTTTGAAGCTTTCTTCTTTAAAGCTTCAAGGCCGCCCAAGATTTGATTTGCTTCCTCTTCCGTTAAGATGCCGCTTTTCCCGAGCATCGTTACATGTGCCATGCTGCCTTCAAGGTCTTCAAAAACAAGCTCCTGATCAAAGTGGATAGAGGCGCCGAATTCATCTACCCATTCTTCCGCTGATTTTTGAAAGCGCCCTCCCCAAAGCTTGCTCATTGCTGAACTTTCACTTTCTCTTGCTGAATCATAGAGTTCACTTTTGTCGGCAGACCCCACAGTTGAATGAATCCGACAGCTGCTTCGTGGTCAAATTCATCTTCTGTTGTATAAGTAGCAAGCTTTTCATCATACAAGGAGTACTCTGATTTTCTTCCTTCCACAATCGCATGGCCTTTAAATAATTTCACGCGCACTGTACCAGTAACAAACTTTTGAGTTTCTTTTAAGAATGCTTCCAGCGCTTTTTTCAGCGGAGAGAACCATAGGCCTTCATAGATCAGCTCTGTTAATTTCTTTTCAATCACTGGCTTGAAATGAGCCATCTCTTTCACAAGAGTTAAATCTTCTAATTCTTTATGAGCGAGAATGAGCGTCATAGCACCCGGACATTCGTACACTTCTCTTGATTTGATGCCGACGAGGCGATTTTCAACGTGGTCAATTCTTCCGACTCCATGTTTGCCGGCAATTTCATTTAGTTCAAGAATAAGCTGGGCTAAAGAGTAGCTTTGGCCATTCAGCGCAACAGGCACTCCCTGTTCAAATTGGATTTCAATTACTTCCGGAGTATCCGGCGTATTCTCAATCGCAGCCGTTAAGTCGTAAGCTTCTTCCGGCGGAGCAGCCCATGGATCTTCTAAGATGCCGCACTCATTGCTTCTTCCCCATAAGTTCTGGTCAATAGAAAATGGGCTGTCTAAGTTGATTGGAATCGGAATATTGTTTTGTTTCGCATATTCAATTTCTTCCTCACGCGACCATTTCCAGTCCCGTACAGGCGCCAATACTTCAAGATTAGGGTTTAGTGCTTTAATAGAAACCTCAAAGCGGACCTGATCGTTTCCTTTTCCTGTACATCCGTGAGCAACCGCAGTCGCATTTTCTTTTTCAGCTACCTCTACTAGCTTTTTCGCAATAAGCGGACGTGACAGCGCAGACACTAGCGGATATTTTCCTTCATACAATGTATGGCCTTGAAGAGCAAGCAATGCATATTCATTTGCATATTCTTCTTTCGCGTCAATCATATAGCTTGCCACAGCGCCAACTTGTAAAGCTTTGTTTTTAACAAACTCTAAATCTTTCCCTTCGCCCACATCTAAACAGCAAGCGACAACGTCGTATCCTTTATCTTTTAACCACGGAATGGCTACTGATGTATCCAGGCCTCCGGAATAAGCTAACACTACTTTTTTGTTCATTGATATATCCTCCTCTAAGCTGCTATCCGTTAGTATAAATATGCAATCATTTTTATTTTTATTCTTTTCTATGAATAGAATATATCATGTTATTTTCCTCCTTTCAAGTACTTATTTGAAAAAAATTCATTTTGTTGAATAAATACTCACCTTTTTTTTCTTTCCTTTGCAGAAAAGCCGGGAAACAGCTACGATAAAAGAAAAAAGGAGAAAACTATGCAATTTTTCTTAAATCAGCGGCTTGGCATTTTGCTTCCCCATTCTAATAAGAAATGGAGCGACTATCCTGTCACGGAACAGGAGCAAATTCTTGAAAGGTGGGAAAGAATCCGCGGAAGCATTCCTGACCGGATCCAAGCGCTTGAAAAAGAGATTAATATTTTGCAAAGCCGGCTGGAGGAGGAGGAAGAGTTCCTTTTCTCCTGCCGTATTAATGAAGAAATTAGTGAGATTGCTTCTATTATTAATGATTTATGGATTTGGTTTCGCACCTCTCCATCTATTGAGAACCCTTCCTTTCCTCCTTTTGATTAAAAACAAAGACCGGCAGCTGATAGCTGCCGGTCTTCATATGAGAAGGACCTGTTTATTTTGTCTACATTTCCCGCCTCATTTTTCTGATCCAATATCAGGATTTCATCATTTCTTCACATTACCGTGAAATAATCTTCACATTTATGTGAAGATTATCACAAAGTTTCAACGTAAAATGATAATAGATATTTAATCCTAATCGCAAAGGAGGATAACCGCATGAAGAATGAAAAAGAGAAAACGTATCCAAAAGATTCATTAAAGGGAACTTTCCTTTCTGTCCTTACGGTTGGAGGGATGATTCTTTTAGCTTGGTTCATCGCGTGGAATTTGTTTATATCAAGAATGTAATGGGGAGGAAGTTCTATGCATCTGCACAAATATGAAAAATTATGGCTGGCTTTCGGAATTAGTTCACTTGTTTTATTTTTAGTCATTGTGGGAGTTAATGCCTTTGTAGCCGGAAATCAGCCGCCAAGCTCCGCAAAAACTGTAGATCCGGGAGCGGTGGAGGTCACAGCTCCATTTGATCAGCCCGGCCTGAAAAAAATCGGCGACAACGAATATCAGCTCGTTGTTGTAACTTCGGCTTTTTCCTTCGATGTCGGCACGCAGGATAAAGTAGTAGAAATCCCTAAAGGAGCCACTGTCCATATCGTGGCGACAACGAAAGACGTTGTTCATGGGTTTGAAATTGCCGGCACAAATGCCAACATGATGCTTGAGCCCGGCCATATCAGTGAAGCCACTCAGGTGTTTCGAAATGAAGGTGAATTTACGCTTTTGTGCAATGAATATTGCGGAAGCGGACATCACTTAATGCATGCAAAAATAAAGGTGGTTGATCAATCATGAGGGAAACAATAGCCAAAGTAGATAAGAAAGATGCCAAACTGGCTTTAGCACATATGATTGTTGCATTTACCGCTTTGTTTCTCGGCGGCATCTGCGGGCTTTTGCAAGTGCTGGTCCGCTCCGGAAAAATGGAACTTCCTGCAGGCATCGGTTATTATCAGCTTCTTACCGCTCACGGCGTGTTACTTGCTCTTATTCTAACAACTTTTTTCATCATTGGTTTTCAATTCGCCGGCATGAGCCGGACCGCCGGTACCCTGTCTGATAAAACCCGCCTCGCTGGCTGGATCGGCTTCTGGACAATGACAATCGGCACAGCAATTACGACTTTTTACATTTTAACTGGTGAAGCATCTGTCCTTTATACGTTTTACGCTCCCCTCCAAGCCCACGTCGGCTTTTACATTGGGCTGGCTTTAGTGGTTGTCGGAAGCTGGATTGCAGGATTTGCTATGTTCGTCCATTATGCAAAATGGAAAAAGCAGCATCCAGGTCAAAATGGCCCGCTGTTAAGCTTTATGATTGTTGTCAATATGGCTCTCTGGCTAATTGCCTCTCTTGGGGTGGCAGCTACTGTTTTGCTTCAATTCATCCCATGGTCTCTTGGCTGGACAGAAAACATTAACGTATTAGTCAGCCGGACGCTGTTCTGGTATTTCGGGCATCCGCTTGTATACTTCTGGCTGCTTCCTGCTTATATGATCTGGTATGTTGTGATTCCAAAAGTTATTGGCGGCAAAATCTTTTCTGATTCTCTGGCAAGAATGTCGTTTATTTTATTCTTATTCTTTTCTGTTCCGGTTGGATTCCATCACCAATTAACAGAGCCTGGGATTGATCCATTCTGGAAATACATTCAAGTAGTACTGACGTTAATGGTTGTTATTCCTTCTCTCATGACAGCATTCAGTATGTTCGCCATGTTTGAACGGTTCGGCCGCTCCAAAGGGGCCAGCAGCCTATTTGGCTGGCTCAGATTCCTTCCGTGGAAAGATGCTCGTTTTCTCGTTCCTTTCATTGGAATGATCGCCTTTATTCCGGGAGGTGCTGGCGGAATCATCAATGCTTCCCACCAGCTGAACCAAGTCGTTCACAATACGATTTGGGTAACTGGGCACTTCCACTTAACCATTGCCACTACGGTGATACTCACCTTCTTTGGTGCAGCATACTGGCTGATTCCGCATCTAACAGGGAGAACGTTCACTAACCAGTTGAATCAGCTGGCTATTGTTCAAGCTGTGGTATGGTCGATCGGCATGCTCATCATGTCAGGCGCGATGCACTGGGCAGGGCTATACGGAGCTCCAAGACGGTCTTCATTCTCTCTATACGGCAATTCTAGCCAGGCGGCTGATTGGATTCCTTATCAAATCGCCCAGGCCGTTGGCGGCACTATGCTTTTCCTTGGCATTCTTCTTGTCTTATATATCGTCGTCCAGCTTTTATGGTTTGCGCCAAAGGGAGACGAGGAATTTCCAATTGGGGAAACAGAGGAACATGCGGAAAAAACACCGTTATTCTTTGACAAATGGTGGCTGTGGATTATCATTGTTGTCGTCTTGATTTTACTGGCTTATACGATTCCATTTGCTCACATGATTGAGCAGGCACCGCCAGGTTCTCCAGGATATCGTAATCTATGCTAATAGAAAAAGCGTTTGGATGCTGCCATCCAAACGCTTTTTATGCATTTATCTTCATGTTTTCTCTCTTGTCCTGAAGCCAGCGGTATTGATAATATCTTTCCGCAAAATCAATCATTCTTTTTGTCAGCCGATAATTGACACCGGCACCGATCGCCACACTGATCAGCGGCAGGTTGGCCATTTTTTGATTTTTGAAAAGTGTAATCGCCAGCAGCTTGCCGAGCTGTGTAACCGGACGCTCCATCCATGTCAAATCGGTCAGCTGGTCCACCTCATTATAGAAGTAAGGGTGATCCCGCTCCTCCAATTCAATCAGCAGTTCCTGCCATCCATCCGCCTTTAGCCGGTCAGGCAAAGCAGCGGCATGAAAAACTTTTAAAGAAGCCATCATTTCAAACGGCAGCTGCGGATCATACCCATATGTCATGGCTGTCATTTGTATAGCCCGCAGGTTAAGAACAGCCATCGCCGCAAAGTCCGTGCTCAGCGTAAGCGCTCCTCCCGTACCCGTGATGCCTCCTTGAAGCAGTGAATAGAACCGGTGCCTTGACGACTGTTGGCTGCTTAAATAGCGAATCTGGTCAATAGTCAGCTTCTTCAGATCATCAAGCGCTGCGATATCCTCCCTGAAAATGCGGGCGGAGGTTAAAATTCTCTCCTTCGCCTCGTTTTGAAATTGCGAGCCTTGAAGCAGAGAATGCATTTGGAATAATACATTATCCAGCTGTCCAAAGAAAGCAGACAGTGTTTCCTCCGGTATAGTAGAAAGCGCTGTGTTCAGCCACTTTGAATATGTATATTGAAAGTCGTTGCCCTCATACTCAGCAAGCGACTGCTCCCAGGCCATAATCTCGTCCCAGACAATTTTATCCCGTTCTGTCCAAGTCATATTTGCCTCCCCTTTCCATGCTGCTTCCTGTCTCTTCATTTTCTATGATCGCTGAACAAATGTCAATTTCAGCCTTACACAGGCTGCAGCATACTTTTTTAAAATAATATGCACCAGCCCCGTACTCTTTGCCTTATTTTTATAAAAAGAAAAAAGCAGGTGCTTGGGGCGCGGAGGAGGCTCACCGCCCGCCCCGCGGAAAGCGAAACGCCTGGAATGGAAGGCAACTGTTCCCACCCGCGAGCCAAATAAAAAAGGCGGAAGACAAACTCAATTTTCATTGAAGCTTGTCTTCCGCCTGCATCAGCTGCTGCTTTAGGATGTTTTTTAAAGCCCGGCTAACTTTACAGTATCAAAAGCGATCATTACTTCCTCATCCGTCGGAATGACAATTACTTTAACCGGGGAATGAGGATAGTTAATAAAGGTTTCCTGACCGCGCACCTGGTTGCGGGCAGGGTCCCAATAGACGCCCATAAATTCCAAGCCGCGCAGTACACGCCCCCGAATAACAGGGCTGTTTTCTCCTATGCCCGCTGTGAAGATAATGGCATCTACACCAGACATGCGGGCTGCATACGAACCGATATATTTGTGTATCCGGCCAGCGAATACTTCAAGAGCAAGCTCGGCACGTTCATTGCCTTTAGCTGCCTCTTCCTCGATATCGCGCAGATCGCTGGAAAATCCAGATACCCCCAGCATGCCGGACTCTTTATTCAATACGTCCAGCACTTCGTCCGCTGTTTTTCCCGTCTTTTCCATAATAAAAGGAATGAGTGCCGGGTCGATATTCCCCGATCTGGTCCCCATCGTTACGCCGGCAAGCGGTGTAAACCCCATGGATGTATCAATGGACTTGCCGCCGCTAATAGCCGCGATGCTCGCTCCATTTCCCAAGTGGCAAGAAATCAGCCGAAGCTGCTCAATTGGCCGTTCCAGCAATTCAGCCGCGCGCTGTGAAACATATTTATGGGAGGTGCCATGGAAACCATATTTACGAATGCCGTAATCTGTATAGTAATGATAAGGCAAGCTATACAAGAAGGAGCTTTCCGGCATCGTTTGATGAAAAGCGGTATCAAAAACGGCAACTGCCGGCACATCGGGAAGAACTTCTTTAAATGCCCGAATTCCCGTCACATTTGCTGGGTTATGAAGAGGAGCCAAGTCCGACAATTGATCAATTTTTTCTATGACCTCATCGGTAATGATGACTGAATCGGTAAATACTTCTCCCCCATGGACAACCCGATGGCCAACCCCATTGATTTCATCAAGCGATTGGATAATTCCCATATCCGTCAATTTATTTAAGAGAATCCGAACCGCTTCAGCGTGATTGGGAATATCCATGATCTCTTTCTGTTTATGCCCGTCTGCTGTAATATTGAACAAAGCCCGCGGCAGACCGATTCTTTCAACTAGCCCCTTCGTAATAACCCTTTTTTCCGGCATCTCAAACAGCTGGAATTTTAATGAGCTGCTTCCGGCATTGATGGCGATAACTTTTGACATAAAGACCTCCTCCATTTCACAAAGTGCTGGCACGGCTTCTTTGCTTTATCTTGTGACTATCGTTTGTTTTCCTTAAACCACGCTTCCATTTTCATCATGACTGACTGCATCGCCTGGCGGTCTTTCATAGACGGCATTGCTGCCAGAAACACTTGATTCGGAGCCGGAATTCCTTCTTGCTGTTTTTGTAAAATCAAAATGCTCTTTGCGGCCTGTTGGTTTTTAAACATCGACATCGGCAATTGAATCAGCCCCTGGATGTGCACGTGTTTTTGAAAAAAGCGGTGCAGCTGCTGAGCGCCTGCCTCTTCAAACAAGCCGTTAGGAATAAGAAGAAAAAGATAGCCTCCAGGCTTCGTGTGCTTCACACTTTGCTCTATAAATAAATGATGGGCATAGGAATGGCCCTCATCTGCTTTTAATTCATAATTCGCTGCTCTGGCATCATTTGGATACCAGCCAACCGGCAAATCGCAGATTACAGCGTCTACCGGATCAATCAAAAGCGGTTCTAACGCATCTTGATTATAAAATTGAATGGACTGTTCAATCAAGTTGGCACTGCACCAAGCAAGCTTTAATAATAAATCGTCTACTTCCACACCGGCAGCGGCAACCGCTGCTTCGGGCTGCCGATTTAAAACAGTCATCAGCAGGTTTCCTGTTCCGACTGCAGGATCGAGAATGGTAAACTCTTTTTTCTCACTCATGAATTTTTCCAATAAATAACTCATAAACAAGCCAATGGAATCAGGTGTCATTTGATGATGCGGCTGCACATTTTTCTGCATGCCTTTTAAAATAGCGAATTGATAAGCTTGTCGAATCTCTTCTTTGGAGTAGTCAGCAAGATTCACTTCTTCGTATTGTTTCCATACCCGTTTCTTTGTAATATCGCTCATTTCTTCCTGTAAAACTTGATTTTGGAATAAGTTTTCAGCTGTTTCTGCCAAAGCATCCAAATAGGTGCATTCAAGCTCCTGCTGGAGAATAGCTGCTGTTTTATTGAAGAGGTTAAATAAGCGTTCAATCGGGGAAAAATCATTCATATTGGTTCCTCCTGTAAAGCTTTATCGCTTTAAAAAGGCTGACTCCTCAAGAGCCAGCCTTGCATTTTTATTTTTTACTTAGCGGCTTTTGCTGCCTCAATTGCTTTTTCGTAATCTGGATGATTCGTCCCTTCGCTTACATACTCTACATATGTAACCTTGCCTTCACTATCTACGACAAAAACAGAACGAGCTAATAATCGAAGTTCTTTCATATGAACTCCGTAAGCTTCTCCAAACGACATTTCGCGGTGATCAGAATAAATGTTCACATTTTCCAATCCTTCTCCCGCACACCAGCGCTTTTGCGCAAACGGCAGGTCAGCAGAAATCGTTATGATTTCCACGTTGTCCAATTTGGAAGCTTCTTCATTAAATTTGCGTGTTTGCTGTTCGCATACCCCTGTATCAATGGAAGGAATCACACTAATCAAACGCACTTTACCTTTAGAATCAGCTAATGTGACTTCTGATAAATCTGTCGCGAGCACCTTAAAATCAGGTGCTTGGTCGCCTGCCTTCACTTCATTCCCAAGCAATGTGACCGGGTTTCCTTTGAATGTTACATTTGCCATATTCATAATCCCTCCTCCATCTTTTTCACACTTAATATCATACTTGTTCGAAAGAGGGAAATGCAAGGAAAAGCCCTGCCAGTACCTATGAAGAATTTATTTTTTCTCTCCCTAGATGGTGAAGTCAGAAGAAGGCTTTTTAGACGATGATTGCTTGGATTGGTTTTTCTGATTAAGCATGCCTTGAATTTTATCAATAACGGCTGGAGCCAAATCAATGATTTTGTCCAATAAATGTGTATTTTCATCTAGATGAAGCATACGCACACCGCTGGAATTGACAATTAAAAAGGCGATAGGCGTGATAGAAACACCGCCCCCGCTGCCGCCGCCGAACGGGCTTTTTTCTTGACTGCCCCCCTGGCCGCCGCCTTGTTTGTCCATTTTAAATTCACTGCCGCCGGCTGCAAAACCAAATCCCACTTTTGAAACAGTCATAATGATACTTCCATCAGGTGTTTCAACCGGATCGCCGATAATGGTGTTAACGTCGATCATGTCCTTTAAATTTTCCATAGCTGTGGTCATCAATCCTTCGATTGGATGGTCACTCATATTTACCCCTCCAGTTGTTTAAGTGTTTTAAAAAAACAGGCCGGCACTTGAACGCTTTTTTCTGCCGCGCCGATGAATAAATAGTTGAATAACTGCAGCTATAGCATGCCCTGCGCGAAAGGAAATCATACACGAACCTTCCACTTTCCAAACAGACTGTCCAAATATAGGTGTCACTTCAATGTCAGGGCGGGTATTCATCTTCATCAAGCGGTCAATGGCTGCCAATACACTTCCTTTTGCAGCCCACAGAGAGCCGGTCAGCATGCCGGTCCAAGCAGCATCCTTCATGCCAACAGCTGTCCGCCATGTCAAAGCACGCACTTCTACTTTCTTTAAAAATGAAAGAGCGATCTGCGGCAAATTCTCAATATATCCGATCCTTTCTTTCAGCTGGACAAGGAAAGTTTCCGCTTCTTGGGGAGGAATCGTGGCGGTTACTCGCTTTTTTACAGCTGCCAGCGCCTTATTTGTAAAAGGAATATAAAAAGTAAAAGATAGCAGTCCATGAAAAAAGAAAAAACGAACATAGGCTTCAGTATGATCGGGCACACGGAGAAAGTAAAAGAGCAGTTGAATGTTTAAAAACCAAACCAGTAACAGCAGGACCGGCACAATAGCGAGCCCCCACCATAAATAAGCCATCCTGTTCCCTCCTTTTCCGCTAAACAGTTTGTCCGCCGGAATAGGAAAGTAAACATAACGGGCCACACAGAAAAAGCTGCCGGCTTTTTGCCGGCAGCTTGCTTTGGTTATAGCGATTGAACAGGAGCTTGAACAGCTAGCGACTCCTCGTGAATAACAGTTGTCTCTGCGAAGTAATCGTGCAGCCCCTGCTTTCTTGATAAAAAAGCGACAAGTACATATAAGAAAGGGATCGTTGCGGATAAATAGCGGCCGATCCACTCCCGGAACAAAACCGTCTGCCAAGAAAGGCCTGAGCCTGCCAGTGAAATCACTTTCAATCCAAACACCATTTTTCCAATCGTCTGCCCCCGCCATTTTGTCATCAAAACAAAATACAAATAGAAAACAAGAGCAGTCGCAATATTTACAGCCGAAAAGATTCCATTGGTCGCCGTATCAATGTCTGCCGCCCGAAATAACGGATAAATAAGCAGGCGGGAAAGACTTCCAACGACGATCAAATCAAGAAGATACGCCCAAAATCGAATCCAAAAGCCGGCATAATGCAAGGCTGGGGCTGTGGAAACTGCAAATGCTGGCTTCTCTTCTGCGTGCCTTTCAGAAGGCCGGTCCTCCATGATCTGTTCCTCTTGCTGGAGAGGTGTTTGTTCCTCCACATGTCTTTGCTCGCCGGTTTCATTATTGACATCTTCTCTCATTATCTGTCCCTCCTTTATTCCGCATACAAATACATCAACCGCGGAGAATTGGGATGTGAAAAGATTTTCAGCAGCGCCTCTGCTTCATCATTTCCGCCGATCAGCTGCTGGGCTTTCATCGTGAAATAGGATGGCCAGCCAAGACTCTCTTCATAGGTCACTACTTGAGCGTCTTGCAGGTTTTCATCTTTCTTCAGCGCCGCAATGGTGTCTTCCAAATAGCCGAAATCATCAATCAAATTCAGTTCTTTCGCTTGACGACCGTCATAAATGCGGCCATCAGCTATTTTTTTGACTTGTTCTGTTGACATATCACGGCCGTCAGCAATAACTTTGACAAATCCGTCGTAAGAATTATTGATCATTGACTGTACTATCTTTCTTTCTTCATCTGTCATCTCACGAGTCGGACTCATAATGTCTTTATGAGGACCGCTTTTGACCGTAACAAAGTCAACGCCGTATTTTTTAGCGAGCTTGGAATAATTCACGCTTTGCATAATCACCCCAAGAGAACCTGTCAAAGTTTCGGGACTCGCATAAATTTTGTCAGCAGGCGCTGATATGTAGTAGCCGCCGGATGCTGCCATCGATCCCATTGATACGTAAACCGGCTTTTTGGCTTTCTCGCGAATCTCTATGATTTTATCGTGGATTTGCGCGCTCTCCACTACTCCTCCGCCAGGTGAGTTCACTTGCAGGATAACAGCTTTTACTTTCTTATCCTCTTTTACTTTTTCAAGCTGCTTCATAAACTGGCGATGATTGTAGCCAGGGGATGAAAACAGAGACTGTGCCGTTCCGGTATCCTGAATCACTCCTTCAACCGGCAAGACGGCAATCTTCTGTGTCTCGCTTCCCTGTTCCTCCACTTGCTCAACAAACTCCTCGCTGCTGGTTCCCATCGCGCTTTCCCATGCGGTAGAAAAGTTCGTATTCATCACCACTGAGGCTGTGTTTACAATAATGGAAACAATAAATAAACCAGCAGCCAGCAATAGAGCAATGGTTCTTTTTTTGCTCAAAGCACTCTCTCCTTCCTATCCTTTCGTTCGCCGGCTTTTAAAAATAAACCGGGGCGTGGTACACTAAAAAAAGGTTCACCTTATTCTAACAAAACATTGAACAACAACCATACTAACTTTTCCAAAAAAGGAGAATTTCTCATGGATCAGCGTCGGAACGTCTATTTTTACGAAACTCGCCGGGAAAATGTGGCAGAAAAAGTGGCGGAATTAAAAAAACTGGCTGCAAAATATGACTTTACGGTCGTCGAAAAATCAGAAGAAGCAAATATCATCGTCAGCATCGGCGGAGATGGCACATTCCTGCAGGCCGTCCAAAAAACCGGCTTTCGCGAAGACTGCTTGTATGCCGGCATCTCCATTTTTAATGAATTAAATATGTACTGTGACTTCCATGCAGATGACATCTCCGGCCTCATCGAAGTGATGTCCAAAGCGGAAATGGAAGTTCGCCGCTATCCAGTTCTGCAAATTGCCGTAGATGAAGATTCCGTTTTCTACTGTTTAAATGAATTCAGCATCAAATCCAGCATCATCAAAACAATGGAAATGAATGTGTATATCGATGACCTTCATTTTGAAATGTTTCGCGGAGACGGCATGATTATTGCTACACCTACCGGCAGCACAGCCTATAACAAGTCAGTAAGCGGAGCTGTGGTTGATCCGCTGCTTCCTTGCATGCAAGTAAGTGAACTGGCTTCGCTGAATAACAAGCGTTATCGAACACTCGGCTCCTCTTTTATTCTGAGCGGAGACCGTACACTTTCACTTAAAATGCTCAAAGGAAGCAATAACTATCCGATTATGGGGATCGATAATGAAGCGCTAAGTATTCAGCACATTGAAGAAATTAACATTTCATTGAGCAATAAGCGCATCAAAACGTTAAAATTAAAAAACAACTCATTCTGGCACAAAGTAAAACGCGCCTTTTTGTAAGAAGCTGGACAATAGAAAAAGGAAGCGCCTCAATCGGTTCAGGCGCTTCCTTTTTTGTGGTTTCTGGCAGCGATATGCCTCTTTTGAGACCATTTTATTTGCGAAAAAGTAAAAATAGCGAGTGCCGTCCAAATAAATGAGAAAGAAATAAACTGTGTAGCGGAAAACGGTTCATCATATACGAACACACCGAGCAGGAGCGTCATTGTCGGAGTAATATACTGTAAAATCCCGATCATGGATAATGGGATTTTTGGCGCTCCCTCTGCGAACAACAGCAGCGGCAAGGCGGTGATTGCCCCGCCAAGAATCAGCAGCAAGGCAGTTGAAAAAGATCCGGAAACTAACGCCAGCTCCCCTTTTGACCACCAGTAAGCCAAAAAAACAACAGCGATCGGCGTAACAGCAAACGTCTCAAGTGTCAAACCAACAGCCGCCTCCACTTGAACCGTCTTCTTCATTAAGCCATACAGTGCAAAGCTGACTGCAAGGCCGAGCGATATCCACGGGAACTGCCCATACGAGACGGTAAGGACAGCAACACCGATAGCGGCAAATAAAACAGAAAAAATCTGTGCTTTTGACAAAGACTCTTTCAGCACAAAAACGCCAAGAAGCACACTCATAAGCGGGTTAATATAGTAGCCAAGACTCGTCTCGATGACACGGTCATTGTTGATTGCCCAAATAAACAAAAACCAGTTGCCGCTCACTAGAAAAGAAGCAGTGACAAGAGCGGCTGCTTCTTTCGGCTTTTCCCTCATCATCTTGAGCGTAGCTTGCAAGTCTCCTAGCTTTCTAGTGATCAAGAGAAGCAGGAACATAGACGCAAACGACCAGAACACGCGATTGGCCAGAATTTCTTCGGCAGGAACGTGGCCCAAGAGCTTCCAATAGATCGGAAAAAGCCCCCACAGCAAATAAGCAAAAAATATATAAAAGGCACCCGCCTTTGTCTGTGCATTCATGTGATCCCTCATTTCCTTCTGTTCCCGAAATAAATTCCATTATACTCCTTTCCTTTTAAAAATCAATAGAATGGCCAGGAAAGCACTAGACTATTATTCCACAAAAAAATCCCCGCTTCTTAAGCAGGGATAACCCATCCAGCCACTCAGCTTATCTGTCTGGCCTACGCCGTCAGGCAAAGTGTATTCATTCAAGCCGACGCATTAACTCTTGACCTTCTGCTCAGCCTGACGCAATTCAATCCGGCGAATCTTTCCGGAAGTGGTTTTTGGCAATTCATCAATAAATTCAATCTTTCTTGGATATTTATAAGGAGCTGTTAATTCTTTAACATGATTTTGCAGTCTTTCAACGAGTTGAGGATCTTCTGCATTGACGCCATCCTGCAAGACCACAAAGGCTTTGACAATGTGTCCGCGGATTTCATCCGGGCTTGCTACGACCGCGCATTCTTTTACATCGGGATGTTTAACAAGAGCATCCTCTACTTCAAACGGACCAATTGTATAGCCGGAGCTGATAATAATATCGTCCCCGCGTCCTTCAAACCAGTAATAGCCGTCCTCGTCCTTTTTCGCCTTATCGCCCGTTAAATAATAATTGCCCCTAAATTGCATGGCTGTCCGCTCTGGATCTTTATAATAATGCTTAAATAAAGCCGGTGTATCCATGTGAACAGCGATATCCCCTACAACACCTGCTTCTACTGGCACGCCGTCCTCATTAATGATTTCCACCCGATTTCCAGGGGTTGGTTTTCCCATCGATCCTGGCTTGACTTCCATCCCTTTCAATATGCCAATGACCAATGTACTCTCTGTCTGGCCATAGCCGTCCCGCACATCCACACCAAAATATTTTTGGAACGTTTCAATGACCTCTCTATTTAACGGCTCACCTGCTGAAACAGCACTGTGCAGGCTGGATAAATCATAATCCGCCAGGTTATCAACTTTAACCATCAGGCGATACTCCGTCGGCGTACAGCACAGAACATTAATTTTATTTTGCTGGAGCAGTTCAAGATACTTTTTCGGCTCGAACTTCCCATTGTATACGAAGCCTGTCGCCCCTGAGCCAAGCACAGACAAAAACGGGCTCCACGTCCACTTTTGCCAGCCAGGCCCGGCGGTAGCCCAGACTACATCACCTTCTGTAATTCCAAGCCAATTGGGCGCAGCTGTTTTTAAGTGGGCGTAGCCCCAGGCGTGCGTGTGGACAACCCCCTTTGGATTGCCTGTGGTGCCAGAGGTATAAGGCAAAAAGGCAATGTCATCCTTGGAGGTATCAACTGTTTCCAGCTCATCAGATGCTCCATCCATCTTTTCCTGGAGATTCATCCATCCCTCTGCTTCGCCGCCAAATGAAAATGTGGTCAACTCTTTTATTCTATCTACCTGTTCAAACTGTTCAGTGAATGGGGCATAACAAACGATCCCCTTCACTCCAGCATGCTCAATTCTGTAATTTAAATCTTTTGTCCGCAGCAATTCTGCGCTGGGAATAATAATTAAACCGGTTTTTAAAGCGGCAAGAAAGACTTCGTACGCTTCAATGAGGCGCGGTGCCATGATTAACACCGGATCACCTTTTTTCAAACCGCTCTCCAAGAAAACGTTTCCAATCTTATTAACATTTTTCATTAGCTGGGCATATGTAATGTCCTTTTTCTGCCCATCTTCACTTTCCCATTTTAACGCCAATCTCTCGGGGTCTTTAGCAAACTTCTCTACTTCCATCACAATATTATACTTTTCAGGTGCAAGTAAATCTTCTCGTTTCATCATCCTACCCCCTTCGTAATATGGATTAATTATACAGAATAATGAGAAATATTTAAATATTTTTAAGAGGAATAAAGTAAATTAATCAAACGGGCTGTCCAATCAGTCTCTAAAATTAAAATCGGCGGAGAAAAAGAATGCCTTTTTCTCCGCCTGTTTTTTTATAGCAAATCAGCAAATTCATCCATTATTTTTTCGTTCGGAAGCTGAAGAGTTTCCATTTCTTCCACGGCTTGCTCCATCATCTCTTCAAAGTCAACAAAGCTTTCAAAGCGCTGCACCTTTTCAAGCTTCGGACGTGTTTTCGGGGATGGCGGCGTAAAAATTGTGCAGCAATCCTCATACGGCAAAATAGAAATGTCATGCGTGCCAATTTTTCGGGCCACATCGATAATTTCAAGCTTATCCATTGTGACCAGCGGGCGCAGCACCGGCGTCGAGGTCACATCATTAATTGCCCTCATGCTCTCAAGAGTTTGACTGGCTACTTGTCCAAGGCTTTCGCCTGTCACGATCGCAAGTCCCCCTCTTTTTTGGCGGATTTTATCCGCCATAGCGAGCATCATCCGTCTCGTTGAAGTCATCGTATAATTTTCCGGCACTTGCTCCTGGATCTTCTGCTGAATAGCTGTGAACGGGACGATGTGAAGCTTGATTTCTGCTCCAAATGCAGTTAACCGCTCAGCTAAGTCAATCACTTTTTGTTTGGCGCGCTCGCTCGTATAAGGAGGACTGTGGAAGTGAATCGCTTCAATTTCCACTCCTCGTTTCAGCATGAAATAACCGGCCACGGGACTATCAATTCCTCCTGAAAGCAAAAGCATTGCACGGCCGCTCGTTCCTGATGGCAGCCCTGCCGCTCCCGGATATTTCTCGCAGGATAAAAAGACACCGCCCTTGCGAACTTCTACCAGCAAATTAATATCAGGGTTTTTCACATCAACTGTCAAGCTCTCCATATTTCTAAGCACATGGCTGCCGATCGCATAGTTAATCTCATTAGTATCAAGCTCAAATTGCTTATCGGAACGGCGGGCAGACACTTTAAATGTGTTTCCTGGGCTGAAATTCCGCTTCACCAGTTCTAAAGCAGCAGCCTTCATTTCCTCAATGTCCTGGCCGGTGCGAACGACAGGACTGAAAGATTGGATGCCGAACACTTGGCTGAGCCGATCTTTCACCGCTTCAAATGGCACGCCATTTAAGTGGATAAACATCCGGTCATGACTTAATTCAACGGTTATAGCAGGAAACTCCTTTAATGAAAGTAAAATGCTTTTTTTTAGTTTCGTAATAAATTGTTTACGATTGCGTCCCTTTGTGGAAAGCTCCCCGTAGCGAATTAATATACGGTCGTAATTCATGGTTGTCACCTCTGAACTTTCGTTAGTTTAGGAAGAGTTTCGTTTAATACACGAAGAAATGCTTGTGCTTCTTCCATCGTGTTTTCATAGGACAAGCTTAGTCTGACGCTGCTGTCGGCTGCAGCGGCCGGCAGCCCCATAGCTACCAGCACTGTGCTCGTTTTTTTCTGTCTGGAAGAACAAGCGCTCGTCGTAGATAAATAGCAGCCTCGCTCTTCAAGAGCATGAATCAGAACTTCGCCTTTCACTCCTGTAATCGAAAAGTTTAAAATATGCGGAGCAGCTTCAGTTTTTGGGGTATGAATCCGAACCCCGTTAATTTTCTCCAGCTCGCTGCGTAAAAATTGCTGAATCTCTTCCATTTCCGCCACACCGTCTGACCGTTTTTCTTCTGTCAGACGCAGCGCTTTTGCCATAGCAATGATGCCGGCGGTATTTTCTGTGCCGCTTCTCCAGCCGCTTTCTTGATTGCCGCCGGATAAAAGAGGCGACAGCTTGACTCCCTTTTTCTTATACAATACACCGCTCCCTTTTAACCCGTGAAACTTATGGGCAGATAAAGAGCAAAGATCAATCTCCTTCAGGTCCAAAACAACTTTGCCGCGCCCTTGAACATCATCCGCATGAAACAAAACCTTTGGGTATTTTTTCAATAACTCGCTGATTTCTTTCATCGGCTGAATGGTACCGGTCTCATTATTCACATGCATGATGGAAACGGCAATCGTTTCTTCTGTCAGGGCTGCTTCCAGTTCTTGTATAGAAATTCTGCCGGATGCATTCACCGGCAAATAAGTCACCTGAAACCCAAGCTCCTCCAGCTGGTGGCAGGCATGCAATACAGAAGGATGCTCTGTTTGCTGGGTAATGATGTGATTCCCGCGATGCCTGTTAGCAAGAGCCGCCCCTTTTAACGCTAGGTTATTGGCCTCTGTACCGCCTGAAGTAAAAATAATTTCCTCCACCTCCGCACCAATCAAGGAAGCGATTTGCTTGCGGGCTTCCTGCAGCAGCCGGTCCGCCTGCATACCGAGATGATGAAGCGAGGAGGGATTGCCGAAAAACTGCTCGTTAGCTTTCGTAAAAGCAGACAAAGCTTCTTTATATGGCTTCGTCGTTGCGCTATTGTCAAAGTAAATCATGGTCGCACCTGCTTTGTTGAGAGTATAGACAAAATCTCTATAATAATTAAACTGCCGAAGAACACGCAGCTGCCAATGCGGCAAGCGCAAAAAAGCAAGTCATTCTTAACAGCCAGCATTCAGTTTGTTCAACTACTTATCATAACATAGCTGCCTTTTGAAGCAAACTTTCCTTTGCTGCCTGCTGATGCATACAACCAAGCGGTGCCGGCTAAATGGAAGGTCAATTTAGCCGGCACCGCTTTGCTTAATTCTTATTCATCATGTCTTCAAGCTGTTTTAACCCTTTTGGATCAACTTTATCGATCGCTGTAGCAGCCTCTTCCAAAGCTGAGCGGTAGTCATAGTTGCGAAATGCCAGCTCAGCCCGGTAAAGCTGATCACTGATACCCGGATGAGAACGTTTATATCTGTTCCCATATTGAATAATGCGCTCAGCCAGTTCTGCTTGATCAATGATTTCTATCGTCTTGCGCTCCAGATTGCCGACAGATGAAACAGCTTCACTCAGCTTTTCCTGAACAGCTTTCATATTTAGCGGTTTTTCATTTAATGCTTGTATGACCTCACTGATGCGATCAGTTGTTTCTTCCGTTAACGATTGATAAAAGTCAGGCACACCCGGCATATTGCTCTTGTTCACTCTCCGGAAAATTTCGTTGATCTTTTTTCGGAGCTCCGCCAGGCTTTCGCGGGCAGCCATCTCTTCTTTACGCAATGTCTTTAAAAAGCGGCTGAAGCTTGTTTGCTCTTTTTGCAGATCTTCCAGCTGGGTCTGCAGCTCTTCCAGTTCTTCATGCAAAAAAGAATAGGCTGTGTTCTGTTCTGTAATTCTCGCTTCGAGCAGTTCATATCTCTTCGCAAGCCGAGAAATATCCTCCTCCAGCTTTTGCGGAACGATCCACTCGTCTTTAGCTAGCTGGTAGCTTTGACGCACATGTTCTGTTTCAGCCTGCAGCTCTTCGTTCGCTGTGCTTGCAGCTTCCAGCTGTTCCTTCGTCACCGTTTCATTTTTTACAATAAAATGCTTAGCATCCACTTCTTTTTCAAGCAGCTCATAAAAGAATTCGATGTTATCTTTTACATCGCGAATACCAACCTCTACCTCGTGTGTTTCTGTCTTCACAATAAAGTCCTTATAAAGATCAAGCTGCTTGCGCAGACTGGCTACTTCCTTTTCAATTTGCAGGTGATCGAGCAAATACCCTTTTTGCTTCATTTCTTTATAACCAGACTCAATTTCATTGAGCTGGGCCGGCAGCAGGTTCGTTGTTTCAGCCATCAGTACAGGGATAACCTCCATCTTATGTAAAATGGTGTCCATATCATGAGTGAGCTTAAGAATAATCTCTCTAGCTGCCAGATAGTTCCCTTCATTCGTCAGTTCCTCAAATTTATCGAACTCTGAAGATAAAGCATCGAGCTGAATTTCCAGCAAAGAAGCTGCTTTGCCGAATGTGTGCCGGTGAGCGAGCAGCCGCTTTCTTGCCTCCCGCCGCTTTTCCTTCAGCTCTTCGCTCTCCTGGCGATTGCTTTCTTCACTGCCAATCAGCTCATCAAGTTCTCTTAGAATGCTCTCTACTTTCCCTTCAGCTTCCTCCAGCTTATCGACGACATCCCCGTTGATTTCTTTCGCCTTGCCAAAACGGAATTGATCGGCTCTTTCTTCAGACTCTACCAGCTTTTCTTCTATATCTGCCAAATCAACAGCAAGCACCTCATCCCACGTTTGGCGCCAGCGATCGAAAAGCTCCTCTGTCTGTCCGGTCATATTTAGCCGCTTTACCTTCGCCAGTTCATCCGTAACCGGGCGGTTCATAATTTCCACTTTTCTTTTTTCTAGTTCATCGATGTCTTTGTATAGTTTTCTTCTATTAAAATAAGCAATAACCAATAAAATGGCTGCTATAAAAATTGCAGCAAAGATGAATTTCATCGTAAGCCCCCTGTTCTTCTGCCAGCAAAAGTATTCGTTCCATCTATATAAATAAGCTAATAAGTTTACTCAATTATTACTAATGATACCATAGGATGTGACATTTTTTGACGACAAAAATCGTTTTTTTTGCGTTCGCGTTCAAAATTTTTGTTACACTCAAAATATGACTATTTTTAAGGGGGATATATGATGAAAAGAGATGGGCATATCCATACGCCTTTCTGTCCTCATGGGACCGAGGATACGCTGCAAAGCTATATTGAAGAGGCACTCCGTCAAGGGTTTACCCGCTTAACCTTTACAGAACATGCACCCCTGCCCTCCGGCTTTACAGACAGTACCCCGACAAAAGACAGCGGGATGAAACTCAGTGATTTGCATGCTTACTTCTCGGCCCTGCAGCAGGCAAGAGAAGAGTACCGTACGGATATTGACATACAGATTGGCTTGGAAGTAGATTATATTGAAGGATTTGAGCAAGAAACAGCTGCTTTTCTGAATGAATACGGTCCGCTTCTTGATGACTCTATCTTATCTGTGCATTTCTTAAAATACCAGTCCGACTGGCACTGCTTAGATTACAGCGCCGATTTATTTGGGGAAATGATAGAAATCTTCGGCTCAACAGCTGCCATTTATAGCAAGTACTTTGAAACCGTTCAGCGCTCGGTTCAAGCCGATCTTGGCAGGTTTAAACCAAAACGCATCGGCCATCTAACCCTTGTGCATAAGTTTCAGCGCCGCTTTCCGTGCAAGGAGGATTTTAGTGAAGAAATAGAAGCGATCTTAAAAACGATAAAGGCGAACGATTACGAAATCGACTTGAACGGCGCCGGCTTGATGAAGCCGCTATGCCTGGAGGCTTATCCGTCACCGAAAATTGCCCAAAGAGCAAAAGAGCTGGGCATTGCACTCGTATATGGATCAGATGCTCATCAGGCGAAGGACATCGGCCAAGGCTACGAATCGATGCTTCCCGCCTTCTTTCATGAATCAAAATCACCGGTAAAGGAGAAATAAATGATGTTCCAAACAGCTAGCTATACAGGAACTAAAGCCCACAATTATCAGCTCGTTATTAAACAGCTGCGCGCATTGCTTGAAGGGGAACGTAACCGTGTTGCCAACTTAAGTAATGCCTCCGCTTTATTAAACCAATTTTTAGAACGGATCAACTGGGTGGGCTTTTATTTAGCTGAAGGCGAAGAGCTTGTCTTGGGTCCTTTTCAAGGTCTGCCGGCCTGTGTGCGCATTCCATTCGGCAAAGGTGTTTGCGGCACGGCTGCCAGCGAGAAGAAAATCCAAAGAATCGCTGATGTCCACGCGTTCCCAGGGCATATCGCCTGTGATGCCGCCTCTCAATCAGAGATTGTTCTTCCTTTATTAAAGGACGGGCATCTCATAGGCGTACTCGATATTGACAGTCCTGAAAAAGACCGCTTCGATGAAATAGATGAACAAATGCTTGCGGCGTTTGCTGCGGTTCTTGTGGATTATTTATAATAAATCTCGTGGAAGCAAACCTGCACAAAATAACTATAAATACGAAAAGAGCTGATATACTGAACCTCCTCCTTACTCATTGGATGTACAGTTCATGATCAGCTCTTTTTGGCTATTTACAGTAATGTCCAACAGTTATCCTGTTCTTGCCTGCTTCCTTCGCTTCATACAAAGCTGCATCTGCATAATTAAATAACTGCTTTTTAGAAGGGGGGTTTTCGTTTGACCAGAAGGACAACCCGCAGGAAACTGTAACCGCAGGAGTCGTGTTTGCCGCTATTTTGGCAATCATTGTTTCCGCTGTCGCTACGCCCTCTTCCAAAGAACAATTAGGGAAATAAACAGCTAGCTCCTCTCCTCCCCAGCGGGCAGCCATATCTTCTTTTCCAATAGCAGCCTTCATAATCTGAGCAACCTGTATAAGTATTTCATCGCCAACTTGATGCCCATATGTGTCATTGACCTTTTTAAAATTGTCGATGTCCACTAATAAGAAGACCCCTTTTTCATCTTTTTCAAGCGACTTTTGGAGAGACCGGTCCAAATATCCTCTTGAATACAGCTTCGTTAAATGATCTGTAATAACCATCTTTTCCAGCTTTTCTCTCAGCATGGCATTTGCCAGGGCTAACGTCGAGTGATGGATGAGCGACTGCAATAGCTTATACATTTCAAATGTAAAGCTGTACGGCTCTCTTCTTAATACGATGCAAAAACCGTTCAGCTCGGTTCCTTGCTCCATCGGTACAGCCATCATCGCGTGAAATGTCGGGAGAACGCCCTCCAGCTTGCCTTCCAGTTCTCCAATAAAGAAGGCTTCCTTCTCTTTTCTCAACTGATTGACAGTGAAGCGAATCAGCTCCTGCCCTTCCGCTTCAAGAAAAAAAGAACTGCTTCCCGATATGATGTCAGTTTCTGCTCCATTCAGAAAAATAAAACCGACTTCACAAGCACGAAAAGAGTGAGTAATTTGCGCGTGCAAAAAGCTGAGAACATCCGAAAAACGAAGGCTGGAATTTAGTTTATGGGAGGCGTCATTGATCAGCTGCAAATCTGCATTTAATTGCCGGGACTGCTCATATAACATGACTTTCTCAATGGCTCCTCCTCCTGCAGCGGCGAGCATGCGAATAAATTCTTTTTTCATTTCAGGCAGCTGGCCCTCTTTAGCAAAGTTAACTTTTAACACACCATATACCCCTTGCTTGCCAATAAGGGGAGCGTAAAGAATACTGCAGATATCATCAACTTCAATTGTCCCTTTCGTATAGGAAGCCATGCCTTCTTCACTTACATCGTCAAAGTTGAAGTGGCTGACCGGAAGCCCGGTGTACGACCTTTCCATAGCCATCAGAAAATGATAGGAATATAAAGGAAAAGCTTTCTCTAACGCAGCGATAATTTCCTTTAGCACAAATTCGATATCTGTAGAAGAATGAAGTTTTCCTGTAGCATCAAATAAATCTTTATATCTGTTTACTCTTCCTTCTATTTCCTGTCTATCCTTCGCCCATTGAATCAGCCGGCTGCTTTCCTCTGCGAAAAACAACAAGTCTTCCTCTGTCAAGTCCGACAGAAGCTCTTCATCGGCATTTAAAAGCAAGTACAATTGCTTGTCTTTACAAAAGCCGCTTAAGCGAAATCCAAGGTTATATAATCCAGGCCCCTTACTTGTCTCTTCTTTATACAAAAGATAAGGAGCATCGACTGCCTTTATTAACGCTGATTCCTGTTCGTCAGCGCAGGTTGGCTGCGTCTGCCTGTCTATGTGAAACAGCCGCAGCTGAGAAGTATGGAACTGTTGCCCCACGAAACAAAGCCATTCCTTCTGAAGTTGTTCCGCATCGAATAAATCATCCCGGAAGCCAGCCATTAAATCATACAGCAATGCTTTCCAGCTCATCGCCCACTTGCTTTCATAACGCTGATTCATGTAGTAACCACCTGCCATTTTAATTGGACAACATAGCTGTTTTTCCTTTTCTAGCGATTTTTTATTGAAAAACGACTCATTTTTGCAAACGGTCATGTTAAAACGCAAAATTGATTTTTACTTCACTCACCAAAAGGTTTCTTCAGCACGAAGGAGCTATAAAATGAAAATCAGCCGTGCGAATTACCATAACTCGCAAAAAAACAAATGATATAAAAGTAACAACTTAAATACCAAACTAGGATAATTATACCACAAAAAATGAGTATAAAGTCTTATTAAATTAATATTTTTTTATCTCTTCAAACCTTCTCTTGACAGAGGCTCCCATAAATTATATACTAGCAGTTGTGTAAAATAATGCAGCCTATGTGAACACCTTTATGTGTTCATTTTGTTCCTTTGCATGTTAGATGCAAATGGTGCATCGCGTAACCCTTTGCTGCTAGGGCGATGGTGCATGAAAACAAAATGACCTAATTGCTGTCTCACCGGTTTTTATTTTACAACAAAATAAAAACATTAAAGGAGGAGCTATCTTATGGCTCGCTATACTGGCCCAAGCTGGAAAATTTCCCGCCGCCTTGGAATTTCTCTAAGCGGTACTGGAAAAGAATTAGAAAAACGTCCTTACGCACCAGGACAACATGGTCCTAACCAACGTAAAAAATTATCTGAATATGGTCTTCAATTACAAGAGAAGCAAAAGCTTCGTCATATGTACGGCATGAACGAACGCCAATTCAAAAACTTGTTCGTAAAAGCTGGTAAAATGAAAGGCGTTTACGGCGAAAACTTCATGATCCTTCTTGAAGGCCGCCTGGACAACCTTGTTTACCGTCTTGGTTTGGCTCGCACTCGCCGCCAAGCTCGTCAGCTTGTTAACCATGGACATATCCTTGTAGATGGCAAACGCGTAGATATTCCATCTTACCAAGTAAAACCTGGTCAAACAATCGCTGTTCGCGAAAAATCTAAAAACCTTGCTATTGTTAAAGAAGCAATCGAAGTAAACAACTTCGTACCTGACTATTTAACATTTGACGCAGACAAATTAGAAGGCACATACACTCGCCTTCCAGAGCGTTCTGAGCTTCCAGCTGAAATCAACGAAGCTCTTATCGTAGAGTTCTACTCTCGTTAATAAAACCGGGTTGTCTACCTGGTTGCGAAAACCCTGCAAAACGTTGTTATATCAATGTTTCGCAGGGTTTTTTCTTTTTCTTCTGCTTTGTATTTTACTGTATTCTCCCCCAAACAATTGGGGGAACCTGTGGGGGAACTTTTTGAGAATGAAAATTTAGTGGACAGACGTGCAGGTCCAGCTATTAAGCTGGATCTTTTTTTGCCTATATTTTAAAAAATTAGCGACAGCACTCCCAAGCATGCTGAAATTATAAGATAATCTTTTTTCCTCATCAGAAAGCCTTTTTGTTTGAATCCAATATGATCCGGATGAACCCTTTCACTTTCACCAATTTAATTGCTTTAGTCAAAACACAAAGAGTCCTTTCTATTAAGAAAGGGCAGTAGAAAGAGACGAAGAAGGAACAACAAATCCCTAACTATGCGGGGACCATTATACTTAAGTCTTCAATACCGATCGGTTTATAGACCGGACTTAATCCGAAACTCTCCAATTTTATTTTTACTTCATCTCTGGAATCCGCACAGACGAAAAAAATTTCATGGCTAACTCTACCTTTAGTTAACTCATCTTTAAGCGTTTGCATGTACTTAACCTCTTTACAGCCTATTCCAACAGGGTGAACTTTGGATTGTCAACACTAAATCAAACAACTTTTTTAAGGGACGCCCGGTTG
>NZ_BCVF01000014.1 GCF_001591605.1 Bacillus badius NBRC 15713
GCAGGAGTCTGCACGCCTTCCATTTCAATCAACAGAGTGGACAAAGTTAGTATATCCGTATAACAATGCCTGTTTGAAAATAAATCGATCAAATGCTTGGGGTGGGAAAGAAGCTTTCGAAACATCATCCCAGCCAACGGGATAAAATAGAAGGGGTTACTATAGATCAGCTTGTACCAGAAAAGCATCTGTTTGTTAAAATGGAGGCAGCGGCTGATTTTTCTTTTATTTATGACCGGGTGGAAGAATTGTACTAGGAAGCAGGCTGCCCAAGCATCGACTTGGAGTGGTCTATCTTTCTGCCGAATGACTTAAAAATCACCTAACAAACGAAAAGAGGTTCGGAATGAGATCATTCCGAACCTCTTTTGCCGTAGAATAGATACCCGATTTTTCGGTCATCCTTTATTCCTCATCGACAAATTTCACGAGCATATGAGCAAGCTGATGCTGCTGCTCCTTCGTGCCGACCTTCCACAGCTCTTGAAGCAATTTTTCTTCTCTGTTTTTCGGCTCAGCATGTTCAGCAAGATACCCGGCAATTTTTTCTGCCGCAACCGCCAGCTCTTCTTCATTTAAACCGATTTTTTCAGCTAGTTCTATTCGTTTCTTCAGGTAAGCTTTGAAGGAATGGAAATTTTCAAGAATGCTGTCCATTCTTTCAGGGCTGATCCGTTCAAGGGCATCATCCACTTTATTTGGCTGCAGTTCTCCATCTTTGTGAATTGCGTGATTTTTCTCTGTCATCCGTCATTCCTCCTTTACTGTTTCGTTATGCCCCCCTTGATCCATTTTCAAACATCAGACGGATGATTTCGGCTAGCTTACGGCCGGATCTGTACAGGCGTGCCGATCGGAACGATTCGAGCCAGTTCTTCCACATCACGGTTGTACATGCGAATGCAGCCTTTGGAAACAAATTTGCCGATCGAGGAAGGATTATTCGTTCCATGAATGCCATAGGACTTTTTGGATAAGCTCATCCACATCGTTCCAAATGGGCCGCCCGGATTCGGCGCTTTATTAATAATGACAAAATCTCCTGTCGGGGTTTTGGTCAGCATCTTGCCTACCCCCACGGGATAGACCTTTTGAACAGTTCCGTGATGCAGTAAGGTTAATTGCCGCTGCGACAGGGAAACGCGGATCGAATAAGGAAGAGAAGCGGGCGGGGAAAGACCGGGAATGCGAATGATTTGCCCGGGTGCTAGAGAATAAGAGCTCATTCCAGGGTTAGCCGCAAGCAGCCGAGCGACAGAAATCCGGTAATCAGCGGCAATTGAAGCCAGCGTTTCCCCGCGTTTAACAACGTGATTCATAGCCTCACCTAATTTTGTCTATATTTTTGTGGTTCTTTACTGTTCATTTACGTATATGACCGGAGGGGAGCAGATAGACGCAAATAGAAGCTTCTTTGACGATATCACGATATTTGGCTGATATTTCATTTTTGATGCACTTGTGCTATAGTAAGAGCATAGAAGTCCACTAGGGGTGTCGTTAGACTGAGAGAGGAGCCGTCCTCAACTCTATGAACCTGATCTGGTTAGTACCAGCGTAGGGAACGTGTGACAGATGCAGCCAACATTCCTTTACACGGAAGAGCCTGTTGTATCCGTACACCCCTCTGGATAATAGAAGGGGGCTTTTTTATGGAAAGAAACAAATTGATAACGATGATCGAAATTGCCATTATGGCGGGGCTATCGTTTATATTAAGCAAAGTAGAATTCGGCGCTCTGTGGGCATTTGGCGGCTCGATTTCACTTATCATGGTGCCAATCTTTGTAATGGCCTTTCGCCGCGGCTGGCAGGCCGGCTTGGTTACAGGGCTATTAGCCGGGATCATCAGCTTGCTGACAGGCGGCTATGTCGTCCATCCGGTCCAGCTTGTGTTGGATTATCCTCTCGCTTACGCGGTGCTTGGAATCGGAGGGCTTGCAGTTTTTCATAAGCCGATTACAACAGGAAGGATTTTCACCGGCTTATTGCTGGGAACGTCCCTGCGTCTCGCTTGCCATTTTATGTCCGGCATCATCTGGTTCGGCAGTGCTGCACCAAAGGAAATGCCAGTCGCTGTATATTCTTTTTTGTATAACATTTCCTATTTGCTTCCGGAAATGTTAATCACAGCAGCGATATTAGTATTTTTGAAAAAGACCGCGCCGAGCTTTTATAAACAATCTGCTTCTATTGGAAGCAGCTCGGCCAGTTATTAATAAATGACGGCAGACAGAAGCTGACTAGTGCAGCTTCTGTTTTTTTGCGAAAAAAGGACACAAGCTGAAATTGTTTATTTATTCCGGTACAATAAAAATAATAAGATTGAACACAGAGAGGAGGGGACTTATGCTGACTGACCAATTAAAAAAATGGCTTGCTAATCAAAGGCCTACCCGCGCGTTGCTGCTGCCAAAACTAAAGGAACTTCATCATTTATTTTCCGAGTATAACGATCAGACGAATGCTCATGCCTGTGCTGAACTCATAGAAAAGTTGGAAAATATAGAGTACATTATTGCTTTTTACGGCCACTTTTCTGCCGGAAAATCCTCCATGATTAATGAGCTGCTAGGAGAAAATTTGCTCCCGTCGAGCCCAATTCCTACAAGCGCTAATATTGTCAAAGTGAAAGAAGGAGAGCCTTGCGCCAAGGTTTTCTTTAAAGACGGAAGCAGCCAGAGGTTCCCTTATCCTTATGATATCAATGAAATTCAGGCCTATTGTGTGAATGGGAATGCTGTTGAAGAAGTAGACATTTCCCAGCGTACAGGCCAGCTTCCAGAAGGGGTAGCCGTTTTTGACACCCCAGGCATTGATTCAACAGACGACGCCCACAGGGTTAGCGCATTGTCGAAATTACACTTGGCTGATCTTGTTTTTTATATGATGGATTATAACCACGTGCAATCGCCGGCCAATTTTGAATTTAACCGATATCTGGCAGAAAGAGGAAAAGAAAACTATTTCATTATTAACCAAATCGATAAGCACATCGCCAGTGAGCTGTCTTTTTCCCAGTTCTCAAGCCGCATTCACAAGTCATTCGCTGAACATAAGCTGTCGTACAACGGATTGTATTTCACATCCTTAAAGGAGGAGAATCACCCTTATAATCAGATCCACGAATTGAAGGATTTCTTATCCGGAAAGATGGCTGACCGCCGGCAGCAGCTTCCAGTTCATGTTCTGCAGGAAGCACTGATGGCAGCGATGGATTTTTTCGATAAACAGCGGGAAAAAAGCAGGGAAGAGCTTGATCAGTATGATGAGCAGCTGGCGGAAGTCTCTTCTTTTCAGCAGCTTCAAGACGAGCTGCGGGAATGGAAGGAACGGAAAGAAGCCATAGAGAAACGCGATCATCTTTTTATTCCTCTCTTTGATCAAACGCTGGCGAAGGTTTTTTACAATGCCAAGCTGCTTGACTATTATGCCCGGATTTTCGTGCGGCAATTTTTAGAATCCCGGGAACTTTCCTTTCAGGTGCGCGGCTTATTTTCACGCAAGAAAACCAAAAAAGAAAAAGATCATCGCCTGCAGCAGCTGTTTCAAACTTTAAATGAAAATAGAGTTTCCTATATTGATATCCCCTTAAAGGAGGACCTCATTCAGCTGTTAAGCTCATTTGATGTGCTGACGGAGGAACTGCGGGAGCAAATCCGCCGATGTGAGGTTGACTTTTCTCCCGAGCTGCTTGTGAAGCTTGTAAAAAGCGGAGCGATGCTTACTGATGATTATGTGCTGAATTATGCCAAAGACATCGCAAATGAACTGAGAAGCTTATATCGACAAGCGTTCGCTGGGATCATTGAACCGCTGGAAGCGCAGGCGAAGGAAAATAACCGCAGCAAACGGATTTTGCTTACCCAAGAGGAGAAAGACATTCACCAAAGAATAGCTGCTTGGGAAAAACGGGAGCAGTTAAAAGCGCAAGAAAAAGAGTTGTACAACAGGCTGCTTTCCACACTGGCGGTGCGTGGAACGGAAAAAGCGGAGAAAAAACCATTTCAGGCGTTTAAGAAGGGGGGGCAACTACAAGGGGCAAAACGAAAGCAAGTGGTCTCTATCGGTGAAGTAGCCAGGGAATGGCTGAGCCGGTCGGAGGAGGTTTCTCTTGTCTATGGCGGCTTGGAAAAACAGATAGAAGAGCTTAAAAGAAAAGCCCGCTTGCTGCTCAAGGCCGGCCATATGGAGCAAAAGATCACTAAGCTGAATGAGCGGATTGCCAGGCTTGAGAAGAACGAATATACGATCGCTTTATTTGGAGCTTTCAGTGCCGGCAAGTCATCATTTGCCAATGCCTTGCTAGGTGAACGGGTGCTTCCTGTGTCGCCCAATCCCACCACCGCAGCCATCAATGAAATCCGTGCGCCCGATAAAGAACATCCTCACGAAACTGTCACGCTCTTGTTCAAAACAGAGGAACAGCTCCTCAAGGATATTAATCAGGCGCTGGAATTGAGCGGAAAAACGGTTGGGAGCTTGGAGAGCCTGGAGCTGCTTTTGCGGGAGCATGACGAATGGGCGGAGAACAAGAGGCAAGGAAATGGGGAAAACGAAGAACAAGAACCGGAAGAAGACTTTAGTCCGCTTGCTGCATTGCCGCTGGAACAATTTTCATTCCTGCGCGCCGCTCTTTCCGGCTATAAGGAGATCCAGCCGCTGCTCGGGCAGCTAGCAGTAAAAAACGCTGATACGTATACCGAGTTTGTCAGTGTGGAAGAAAAAGCGTGCTTTGTTGAGCGGATCATATTGTATTATGCTTCACCGCTGACCGAGCAAGGAATGGTACTTGTTGATACGCCCGGTGCGGGTTCCATGAATGCCCGTCATACTGAAATGGCCTTCAACTATATAACGAGCGCTGATTCGATCGTATTTGTTACTTATTACAATCATGCCTTTTCGCGAGCCGATCAAGTCTTTTTGACTCAGCTTGGACAGGTCAAAGAGTTTATTGGCAAAGATAAGTTGTTTTTTATCGTTAACGCAGCTGATCTTGCCACAGAGAAAAGCGACTTGCAGGATGTGCTTCGTCATGTTGAGCAAAATTTATTGCACTGCGGGATTGAACAAGCACGCATTTATCCGGTATCGAGCCACCTCGCTTTATTGGCAAAAAAAGAAGCGGCTCACTCTTTAACATCAGACGAAAAACAGCGGTACCAATCTTTATTGGCACTTTCAGAAGCAGAACGTCTTCCAAAGGAAGAGGTGCTGGAACTGTCAGGCTTCGCTTTATTCGAACAGCATTTTTATCCTTTCACCAAACAAGCTCTGGCTGCTGCTGTTTTGCATCAGGCAGAGGCGGATGCCAATCAAGGCATCCTTGAATTAAAACGGCGGATTAAGCTTGCCGAAACGGATGAAGTGATCAAGCAAGAACGGCGTCGCGAGCTGTCCCGTCAATTATCTGCAGCGCTGTCTTACTTAGAAGGCCGGCTCGTCACGGCAGAATATGAAGCCTTCCATCAAGAAATCAAAGAACTGTTATTCTATGCCAGACAACGCTTGTTTTATCGTTATAACGATGAATTTAAGGTCATTTTCAGCCCGGCTGCTTTTGATTCCTTTGATGATATGCGTACGGCGCTGCACCGGATGACCAATGAAGTAATCCGGTTTGTTGCTGCTGAACTGGCTCGTGAAATGAGGACGACAGCTTTTCGCTTGCAGGCCTTTATGCAAAAAGGCAGCCGCCGGTTTTACCGCTCGCTTGAAAAGGAAACAGGAGCCTTCTTGCCAGGGGTGTACTTGAAAGAAACAAAGGCCGACACAGCTCCAGGTATCTCTTTTGAGCCGGAGCTGCATGAGGTGCATTCCGGCTTGTTCGCTTCCTTGTTTAAAGAATATAAAACATCTGTACAGTTCTTTGCAGAAGGGGGAAATAAACAAATACGAGATGAAATCGAAAAGAAACTGATTCCGCCTGTGCATGAATATATCCGGCAGGAACAGGAGCGCATGGAAGCCATTCTGCTGCCGTTTTACCAGCGCTTTCTTGAAGAAGCGAAGACAGATGCAGAGGCGCAAATCAAAGAGCAGGCAGCCGGACAACTGGCGGCTTTGTCGGAAACATCGAATGCCGGATACTATAAACAACTGCTGAACGAACTGCAGCATCAGCTCCCTTGAATGAGCTGATGCTGCTTTCTTCAAGCATCTCCCGTACATGTATGTGAAAGGAAGAGAAAATGGACATTGAAAAACAATTTTTTGCCAACGGCACATGCTACACCATCAGAATCGCCCGGCATAATGATGCACAGGCATTATCTGATATACGGCTCCAGATTGACGGCGAAACAGAAAACCTTGATAGAGAAAAGGGAGAAGGCTTTATAGATAAGGCCGGCTTTGAACGATTCATTCAATCAGACATAGAAAACGAGAAAACTTGTTTTTAGTAGCAGTTGTGAGCGGCAAAATTGTCGGATTTTCGAGGTGTGAAGGCAATCATTTAAAGCGGTTCGCCCATAAGGTAGAATTCGGGGTTGGCATCTTGCAAGACTACTGGGGAAGGGGCATCGGAAAAAACCTTCTGAAAGAATCGATCGCTTGGGCGGATGCCAACAACATTGAAAAAATGACATTGCACGTGCTAGAAACAAATGAGAAAGCGATCCGCCTGTATGAGAAGTGCGGCTTTCAAATCGAGGGCCTCTTGCAAAAGGACAAAATTCTTTCAGATGGGAACTATTATAATACTGTGGTGATGGGAAGGTTTAACGGATAAGGGGAAATCATCGAGCGGTCCTGCTTTTATTTTTTTCACTAGTAAATTCCAAAACTCAATATTTTTAATATTGCAAATGGCAGGCAGATATATTAAGATGAGTATACCATCCTTATTACGATGAACATTTGCATGCAAACCATGCGAATGCCCCGCGTAATATCCGAATGGCAGGAGGAACATCCGTGTTTGATAAAGATACGATTTATGTGATTGGAGACAGCAAAACAGCTTCTAACAATCCAATTATGCAGCAATTTAATTCTTACTTTATCGGTCTTGTCATCGACCGGAAGAATCATAAGATTATAGAGGCGGAATGCTCTTCTACTATTTCCTTAACCTCTCAATTCGTCCAATCCATCTTTAACGGGCGGTCCATGATGGAATTTGAGGACATTGTTGCCGACATTGAGAACCGATATTTCGGTGCGTCACAAAAAGCTTTAATTGTCGCGTTTAAAAACGCCTGTATTAAATACAACCAAATTATTAACAATTAGCTGCTTCATTTGTTTATGCATATGAAATCCAGCTGTTAAAGGGCGGACGTCCTTTGGCAGCTGGATTTTTTATTTTTTTAAACTTTCTTTAAAGGAGGAAGAATAGATGATTCAAGATGGTGTGATGTTTGTTTGTTTTTTGCTCGCATTTACAGCTGTAATTGCGATCGCGGAGAAAAAGATTGGGGGCAAGTTTTTTAAATACGTGCCCGGGATTGTACTGATTTATATCGGTGCCGCTTTAATGAAAACGTTCGGCCTCTTTTCTGCAAGTGAATCTGTTGAAAACGCTTACGGAACCGTGCGCGGATTGCTTTTGCCCGCGATGCTGATGCTCATGCTGCTTCATTGTGACTTAAGAAAAATCGTCCGTTTAGGCCCGAAAATGCTGTTAACATTTTTTGCTGCATCGCTCAGCATTGTAGGAGGATTCACGATTACTTATGCGCTTCTTCGCGGGTTTTACGCGGAAGGAACATGGAAAGCTTTTTCTGCGCTGAGCGCCAGCTGGACAGGCGGATCGGCAAATATGGTGATCCTTCAAGGAATTTTAGACGTGCCTGAAAATATTTTTGGCTACGCCTTAATTATGGATACTGTCAATTATTCTGTATGGGTAATGTTCTTGTTCTGGCTTGTGCCGTTTGCCATGAAATTCAACAAATGGACGAAGGCGGATACTTCTTATATTGATGAAATTACCGCTCACCTGGAAGCCGAAGAAAGCAACAGCCAACAGCCAATCGGCTTCGTTGAACTTATCGGATTTCTTGCGCTTGGCTTGTTTGTTTCAGCGGCAGCGACGAAAATAGGTACGGTTCTTCCTGAACTTGGGGCGGCTGTCAATGCAACGACTTGGACGATTATTATCGCTTCTGCTGTCGGCCTGATACTAGCCATGACAAAAGTAGGCAAGCTGCCAGGCTCCATGGAAATCTCAAAAGTCATGCTTTATATCGTGATCGGTTTAATCGCCTCACATGCTGATTTCTCGCAATTGTTCCAAGCGCCTGTGTACATTATTTCCGGATTTATGATCATGTTCTTCCACGGATTAATTATGGTGATTTTGGCTAAGGTGTTTAAGCTCGATTTATTTACAATGGGTGTTGCTTCTCTGGCCAATATCGGCGGCGTAGCTTCAGCTCCAATTTTAGCAGGGGCATTCAACCGGGCATTGATTCCGGTGGGCATTTTAATGGCTGTGCTCGGCAGTCTGCTCGGCACCTACTACGGTATTTTAACTTCTTATATTTTATCTGCATTTTAAGGAAAGGATGTCATCATGTATATTCGCAAACTAGATATATTCGTAGAAAAACTCCCTTTGGTCAAACCGTTTAAAACCGCTTTACGCATAGCAAAAGAAATTGACAATATATTTGTTGTCATTCATCTTGAAAACGGCATTACAGGAATAGGAGCTGCGGCTCCGACAGTGGCTATTACAGGCGATTCAACAGCGGGAATTGCCAGCGTGATTGAACAAGTCATTGCCCCGCAGCTCATCGGGCAAAAAATTACCCAGTTCCATGCGCTCTCCAAAAGGATTCAGCAATCATGCGCAGGTAACACGAGCGCCAAGGCAGCTGTAGAGATTGCCGTCTATGACGCGGCCTGCCGCTATTGGGACATCCCCTTGTATGAATTGCTCGGCGGGCAAACAAACGAGCTTCGCAATGATATGACAGTCAGTGTGGCTGACAAAGAGGATATGGTGAATGATGCGCTGAAAGCGATTCAAGACGGCTTTTCGATTTTAAAAGTGAAGGCCGGGAAGGATTGGGAGAAGGATGCAGAAAGAATCAGCGCGATCCGCCGCGCGGTCGGTGATCAAGCGGTGATCCGGGTGGATGCTAATCAAGGATGGTCAGTCAGCCAAGCGATTCGGATTATTCGAGAATTAGAAGATAAGCAATTGAATGTTGAACTGATCGAACAGCCGGTCAAGGCTTACAACATTGCCGGCCTAAAAGAAATTAAACAACATGTCCAAACGCCCATCATGGCAGATGAAAGCTTATTTTCTCCAATTGACGCAATGAAACTGTTATCTGAGCAAGCTGTAGACTATTTAAATATTAAATTAATGAAAACAGGGGGAATCCGCCGTGCGGTGCAAATAGCGGATATGGCGGAAGCAGCAGAGGTTGAATGCATGATTGGCAGCATGATGGAATCCATCGTCAGTGTGTCGGCAGCCATCCATCTGGCGGTTGCGCATCCGAACATCACAAAAATTGACTTGGATGCGCCACTGTGGATCAAGCAGGAAAGCTTTGAAGGCATTGCCTATGAGAGAGATACGATTCATCTCGGCAATGAGCCAGGACTGGGGATTAAAAGGAAAGAAAATGTTCCTTTTAAATAAATGGCTCCGTTCATCTAACAGGGCCAAATAAATACGGGAAAGGATGAATCGTTAGTATGATGAAAAAATGGTCTATCGCCGTGGCAGCTCTGGGAATGTTGTTTTTCCTGGCCATGAGTCCGGCAGAGGCAAAAGCAAAAGAAGCAGATACTTACTATGTGGATGTATCCGCCGCGACCTTATGGACAGCACCGGATTTATTAAAAGAAGTGGATAAGCCTTCTGCCACCAATCCGGTCGATTTAAGGAAATGGACAGCTAGCATGACGTATGAGGATAAGCTGGATCTCGTCGGAAAGTTGGAAACGCAAGCCTTATACGGCTCTAAAGTAACATTGCTTGAAGAAAAAGGCGACTGGGCCAAGGTGGCTGTTCACAATCAGCCGACGCCCCGCAACGAAACAGGCTATCCCGGGTGGATGCCGAAAGCCCAGCTGACAGCAGGAAAAAGCTTTGAAAAGAAACTCAATCGCCCGTTTGCCTTAATCACTTCTCCGACAGCCTGGCTTTACAATGACAAAAAAGGCAAAAAAGCATTCATGGAAGTCAGCTTTAACACACGACTTCCAGTCATCAAAGAATGGAAAGGCGAGGTGCTTGTCGCCACGCCTAGCGACGGCACAAAATGGCTGAAAAAGAACGATGCCGCTATCTATCAAACTGAACAAGAGATCCCTGCGCCTACTGGTCAGGATATCGTTAATACCGGCAAAAAATTTCTCAACCTCCCATACTTATGGGCAGGTATGTCAGGGTTCGGGTTTGACTGTTCCGGATTTACCTATACACTCTATCATGCCAATGGAATCATCATACCAAGAGATTCTTCGGTGCAGGCCAAACATGGCACGCCGGTAGAAAGGGAAAATCTGCAGGCGGGAGACCTTCTCTTCTTTGCTTATGATCAAGGGAAAGGCAAAGTTCATCATGTAGCTGTCTACGTTGGAGATGGCCGTATGATTCACTCTCCAAACAGCTCTACCCATGTGCGGATTGATCCTATCGAAACATCCGGCTACGGCGAGGAATATGCCGGCGCACGCCGCTATCTTCAATAAAATAAAAACGGCCTTCCATCTCGGATGGCCGTTTTTGCTGTTAAAGAATTAGGAGCCGAGGAAATGGATCACTTTATGAAGCGCCGTTTCTGCTGCTTCCATATGATACTTTGAGGAGCATGGATCACCAAATCCGTGTTGACCGGCAAGTTTATGTATGGTTACGTTCTTTTGCGAAAGAGACTGAATGAGGCCATCGACGCTAAACGAAGGCTCTTCCTGTGGAAACAGCAGGAGAACCGGACATTCGGGCGCGATGCCTGTGTAATCTCTAATGCGGGAGCCGTAATAACCGACGATGCCATCTGCCGCTCTTTCCTCGCTGCATAGCCAGGCAATCGTTGCGCCTACACTAAATCCAATAATAAAGACTTTTTGATAGGTTTCTTTCATATCTATCAGCAGGCTCTTCACAGCAGCTGCCGCCTGTTGAAAACCGACATGGTCCATAAAATAACGATAGGCCATTCCTTCTTCAGCGTATTCAAACGGAGACTCCCGCTTAAGCAAGTTTGGACAGCTCACTGTAAATCCTTGTTCTGCTAACAACCTGCAGAAGCTTTTCATATGCTCATTCACTCCATAAATTTCGTGGACAACAATAATGGCTGTCTCTTGCTTTTTATCTCGTTTCGTCATTCTTCTTGCCTCTCTCATATTTAATATAAAGCGCCGTTAAGAAATGATGAATTTCGCTCCATTGAATAACAGCAGCGCACTTTACAAAAGGATACGCAGGATATAAAGATTGGTTTCACATTTTTCTCACTAAATCTTCTTTTTGAATCTTTTCATTCTATTCTCCAAAAGTGAATAACCATTCATTTTGTGTTATAGTAAGAAAGAAATCAAGGATAGGGGGATGAATCATGCAGGCTGTCTATTTAATTGATGGAGCCCGAACGCCATTCGGCGCTTTTGGAGGAGGGCTCAAAGGGGTAACTGATATCGACCTTGGAGTAACAGCAGCCAAAGAGGCAATCACCAGAAGCTCGCTGTTGCCAGAAGAAATGGAAGAGGTTGTGTTTGGCAATGTCATTCATACGACAAAAGCAGCGGCTTATTTAGCTCGGCATATCGGGCTAAAGAGCGGAATTCCTGAGCAAACGCCGGCACTGACAGTAAATCGGCTATGCGGCTCCGGACTGCAGGCAATGATGTCCGCCGCCCAGACGATTCTTTTGGGAGACGCCCATACTGCCCTCGCCGGGGGAACTGAAAACATGAGTCAGGCCCCGCATGTGCTGCGCGGCACCCGGTTCGGCTCGCCGTCCGGACCGCCGCCGTTGGATGATATGCTGTGGTCAACGTTGACAGATGAGTATATTGGCTGCGGTATGGGCATAACGGCAGAAAATTTGGCGAAAAAATTTGAAATCAGCCGTGAGGAGCAAGATGCGTTTGCCTGGCAATCGCATCAAAAGGCGAGAGAAGCTCAGAAATCCGGCCGTTTCAGCGAAGAAATTGTGCCTGTTTCTTATACAGATAAAAAGAAGCGTGAAAAAACCATTTCACAGGATGAACATATCCGCCAAGCTGCCGAACTCGAAGGGCTCAGCCAGCTTACACCGGCTTTTCTTAAAGAAGGAACCGTTACTGCTGGAAGTTCAAGCGGAATTAATGATGGAGCCGCTGCAGTCGTTCTTGCTTCTGAATCATTCTTATCGAGCCGGCCGGACATCCAGCCGCTGGCAAGAGTACGGGCGTGGGCGATAGCTGGTGTAGATCCGAATGTAATGGGAATTGGTCCTGTGCCGGCAAGTGAAGCGGCACTAAAGAAAGCCCGCTTAACCTGGGGAGACATCGGTCTCATTGAACTCAATGAAGCATTTGCCGCCCAGTCCCTCGCTGTAATGAAGCAATTGGAGCTGGATCCGCAAAAAGTGAATGTGAACGGCGGAGCGATCGCACTCGGTCATCCGGTTGGCGCAAGCGGAACACGCATCACCTACTCACTTGCTCTTGAAATGAAGAAGCGCGGAGTCAAATACGGCCTGGCCTCTCTTTGCATTGGCGGGGGACAAGGGATTGCTGTCGTACTTGAACATCCATAACTTTTGGCCAAACGCTGGAAAGACCTCATAGATCTTAGATGAGGTCTTTTTTTATTCTTGCCAATTCATTTTATTGTTATATAATATTTGTATATTCAAATATTTGAATATACAAATCAAAAGAAAAGAAGGGGTTTCGTTGAGTAAGATGTTGCGTTCTTTTAGCAGCTATTCCACCGACCATTTCCGTAAAGACTTGCTCGCAGGCATCATTGTAGGAGTCATTGCATTGCCGCTTGGCATGGCTTTTGCGATTGCCTCCGGGGTAAAACCGGAGTACGGCATTTATACGACAATTATTGCAGGGATTCTGATTTCTATTTTCGGAGGATCTAACTATCAAATCGGCGGTCCGACAGGAGCTTTTGTACCTGTTCTGCTCGGAATCGTTATGACTTACGGGTATCAAAACTTGCTAATTGCCGGATTCATGGCCGGCGTGCTGCTGCTGTTAATGGGCTTGCTTAAATTAGGAGGGCTGATTAAGTTCATTCCCCGACCGGTCATTATTGGGTTTACCTCAGGGATTGCTGTGATTATTTTCAGCGGACAGATCGCCAACTTTTTTGGATTGCGTGGTGTTGAGCAGCATGAAGACTTCCTTTCCAATATGAAAGAAATTATGATCCATTTGGATACGATGAATGTATATAGTATAACAACTGCTCTGATTTGTTTCTTCTTTATGATCGTTACACCTAAATTTTTTCCGAAAATTCCAAGCCCATTGATAGGTCTTCTTGCATCAAGCCTTGCAGCGGCTTATTTCTTTCCTGGACAGGTAGCAACCATCGCTTCTACCTTTGGTGAAATCCCTCACTCTTTGCCCCGCTTCCAGGTGCCGCAGTTTACGTTCGAAAAGGTGCATATGCTGCTTGGGCCGGCTTTTACTATCGCTGTTCTTGGGGCGATTGAATCTTTATTATCCGCAGTTGTAGCAGATGGAATGACCGGGACAAAGCATAACAGCAACCGGGAGCTGGCGGGACAGGGAATCGCCAACATGATTACCCCTTTATTTGGCGGAATTGCTGCGACAGGAGCCATTGCCAGAACCGCAACAAACATCAAAAGCGGGGCTGTGTCTCCTGTGTCAGGCGTCGTTCATGGGTTGGCTGTGCTGCTCGTGTTAGTGCTTTTTGCTCCCTATGCTTCTGCTATCCCATTAGCAAGCATGGCGCCTATTTTAATGAGAGTTGCCTGGAATATGAGCGAGCGCAAAGAGTTTTCGCGCATATTACTGACAAAAACGAGCGACTCGCTTATTTTATGCACGACTTTTGTTCTTACAGTGTTTGCCAACTTAACAATAGCCGTAGAAGCCGGATTGATTTTATCGCTTATTCTTTTTGTCAGACGGATGGGCGCTTCTCTTAAAATTGAACAAGTGCTGCCTGATCCTGAAGACAAAAAGGTCCGGCCAGCCGCCATCGAAGAAGGGCATCATTGTCCGCAAATCAGCCTGTTCACAGTGGAAGGTCCGCTTTTCTTCGGAGCTGCCCAGTTGTTTGAGCATAGAATCATGGAAGCCATCCATTACCGGCCAAATGTGTTAATATTAAGAATGAGCAAGGTTCCATATATGGATACAACCGGAGAAACAATTTTAGCGGACATACTAAAGGATTTTCGCGAGCAAGGCGGGCTCCTCCTGCTCTCAGGCATGCAGCCTCAGCCCGCAGAAGTTATCAAACGAACGAAACTGCTTGATCTTATCGGAGCAGAACATATCTTTTCGCATACCGGGGAAGCGATCACTTTTGCCCTGACTAAGTTAAATAAAAATAAATGCCTGGGATGCAAACAATCCGCTTTTCACGAATGCGCGGAACTTTCTATTGGCAATGAAAAAGAGACCAAGACCGACAAAGGCCTTTTAGCTTAAAAGAATGGAGAAAAGAAATGAATACAGATTTGCAACAGTTTAAAGCCGATTTCTTTAAAGCTCTTTCCCATCCGTTGCGCATACGCATTCTAGAGCTGTTGGCGGAGGGAGATAAAAATGTGAATGAACTTCAGACAGCCATCGGCTCTGAAGGTTCCTCTGTTTCCCAACAATTGAGTGTGCTGCGCAGCAAGAATATCGTATACGGCACAAAGGATGGCAATCGCGTGGTTTATTCGTTAAGAGATCCTATGATTATGGATTTACTGACGATTGCCCGCCAGATTTTTAATAATCATTTAATTGATACAATGAGCATGCTGGATCAATTAAGCGAAGGGGAAAAAAAATAAATCGCAGCTATGCAGCTGCAAAGAAAAGCTCCGGCAATGTAGCTTCCGGAGCTTTTCTAATGGTTAATTTTCATGAACATGCTTCATAATAGACATAAAACGAAGACGGCTTTCCTATGTTAAAAGACAGCCGGACGGCTTAATAAGAATTTTTAAAAAATACCAATTAGGAACGTGTGTTCTAATTCTAGATGTGTTATAATGGAAACAGCAATAGAATAGGCTTCTCAAGGGTGGTCGGCGCACTCCTCCAACGGACAAGGAGGGAGGTGGGGCCGTATGACAACATTTGAAACACTGATGTTTGCAATTGCTTTTGCAGGCTTAGTCATATCAATTTTGTCATTCCATAAAAAAGACTAAAACCGCCCTTGAGTTTACCTGGCTCCGGCGGTTTTAGCATGTTAGATGCTGATCTCCTAAAAGGGACCTGCTATTGCATAGCCGTTTCGATGTGTCCAGCATCGAAACGGTCTCTTTAAAATATGTGTTTTCTCCTAGATTATACCCCAACGTTTGAGATTTGCCAATAAGAACGATTTCTTCCTCTTTTATTGTTCTCCACATTTAAAATAAACAACACGAAAGGAAAGAATCATGAAACACTTTTCCGATGTCTATGCACACGCACTTTCCCATACTAAACAGAAGGTTTGCGAAGATCTCCTCGCTTATTTGGGGACACATGAACACGCTCCTTCGTTGGAAGAGTATATGCAGGAACGCAAACCATATATCGAGCAAATATGGTTAAATATCTGGCTAAACAAAGCCTCCAATGAACTGAGCAGCAAAGAAAAACGGGCGTTTTTGAGAGAAAAAAGCTTCGTGACAAAAGATGTGGCCCGAAAGCTGATCAATCAGCTGTTCCGAAACGAAATCAGAACTTATCAGCCCTTTGATACCGAGCAATGGCTGCATGAAAAATACGCGAAGCTTTCCGCCGAAGAGTGGCAAGCTCTCTATGTAAAAGCCCGCGCACACTTTTTATCTGAACAAGAAGCAAAACAGCGGGCAAAAGAACAGGAGGAAATCAACTGTTTCATTGAAACAGCGGCAGACCAGGCGATTGCAGAAAACAAAAAAGCCTTCTACTTGTTATTCAGGCACTGTATGGCGAACCGCCTGCAGCAAGACTTGCGGACACAAATGCGTTTCCATCCTGTTGATCCATCAGCCCTTGAGGAGGCCTTGATAGAGGATGGGGTGTTTGATCCCCAAGACTATGAAACAGCCGGAGACTTTTTCACTGAATTAACCGGGCGGATTGAAAAAACCTGGCATTGGGAATTTGAATATGAGACATATTCCTCCGTCTATGAACAGTACACTTCCCAATATGTGTTCAATACCGTTTCCCAGAAAATTTTAGAGGCGATTCCGGAACAGCTGAAAGAGCGCTACGAGCAAGCAAATGACCAAGAATTGACGGCCGATCACTTGCACGATACAGCAGATTACCTTCTCTCCGGGGTAGTATGGGATTTTTTTGAGGAATTAACAACAGAACGTCTCAGTCACCTTCTTGCGATTGCCTCCTTGCCATATGACGAAGCGGAGCAAAAGAAACTGTACGAGCAGCAATATGCCGAAAGAAAGCAAAAACAAGCAGAAAAGCAGGCAGAGGAGAAGCGCCGTCAAGAAGAAGAGGAAAGTCAGATTGAAGACATTTTCGGCCAGGCGTATCATCCTCCGGCAGAACGGAACGTCCGCTACATATTGCATATCGGCGAAACCAATACCGGAAAGACTCACCGGGCACTTCAAAGAATGAAACAAGCAAAAAGCGGGCTTTATCTCGCTCCGCTGCGTCTGCTGGCTCTTGAAGTATACGAAAAGCTCAATAAAGACGGAGTGCCATGCTCGCTAAAAACAGGGGAGGAAGAAAAGATTCATTCGAATGCTCAGCATTTCTCCTGTACCGTGGAAATGTTTTATGAAAAAGAATTATACGACGTAGTCGTGATTGATGAAGCGCAAATGATCGCCGATAAAGATCGGGGATTTTCCTGGTACAAAGCCATTACCGGCGCGCGTGCCGCTGAAGTGCATATTATTGGCAGCAGAAATATGAAAGAAATGCTTATCCAGCTTCTCGGCGACAACGAGTTTGAACTATGCGAGTACAGCCGGGACATCCCGTTGCAAGTCGAATCCGCGCCATTTAAATTAGCGGATACAGCTCAAGGGGACGCACTCGTTTGTTTTTCAAGAAAGGAAGTACTGGAAACAGCCGCCCGGCTGAAAAAGAATCGTTTTTCCGTCAGTATGATCTATGGAAGCATGCCGCCGGAAACAAGAAAAAAACAAATGAAACAGTTTATCGAGGGAAAAACCTCTGTCATTGTTTCTACAGACGCCATTGGCATGGGGCTGAATTTACCGATCCGGCGAATTGTCTTTCTCAAAAATGAAAAGTTCGACGGGACGAGAAGAAGACTGTTAACTTCCCAGGAAGTCAAACAAATCGCTGGGAGAGCCGGACGGAAAGGCATCTATCCTGTCGGAAAGGTGGCTTTTATGACTGATGTCAAAAAGATGATGGAGCTGCTTCAGAAAGAGGATGAGCCTGTCCGGACATTTGCCATCGCACCGACATCAGCTGTGTTTGAACGCTTTCAGCGGTATTATCGCGATCTGGGAACTTTCTTTGAACTTTGGCAGCGATTTAAAAGCCCTAAAGGAACAAAAAAAGCAGCGCTTTCTCAAGAGCGTTATTTATATGAAATCATCGAAGGGAGTGAAATAGAAGCACGGCTGCCAATGACTGACTTGTACGGTTTTTTGCATCTTCCTTTTTCTACAAAGGATTGGGGAATGACAAAGCAATGGGTTTCCACAATGCAAGCGATTGTAAATGGCCGGGACTTGCCCGAGCCTATTGTGAAGACCGGTACGCTGGAGGATTTAGAGCTCTCTTATAAAGCTATTGGCCTTCATCTTCTCTTTCTATATCGGCTTGGCCGGCAAACGGAGGCGATCTATTGGGAGCGGCTCCGCCAAACAATTAGTGATGAGGTCCATAAGCACTTGCAGGCAGGAGAAACAGGGAAAGCCAAGCGGTGTAAAAGGTGCGGAGAAAAGTTGCCTTCTCACTTTCAATATCCCATTTGTGATGATTGTCACGCTTCTAAACGCAAGAAAAAATACAACCGAAAAAAAAGGTTCCGTTAGTCTTCCTCTCTAGGGCCGAGTTGTTTATTCTTTGCTGTTCTTGGGGAATAAATAGCATATACACTAGGTTTGCAGGAGGAACATATTATGTCTATTGCATCAAAGCAAAGCCAGCCGCTTACTTGCGGCAGCGAGTATGGGCGGCTGCAAAAAGTGGTATTGTGCCAGCCGCAGTATATGGCGATAGAGGAAGTAATTAACGAAACGCAAGAGCAGTTTAAAGAAGAGAATATCGAGAGTCAGCGGGCCTTGAAGCAGCATCGGCAATTCTCCCGCTTGCTTCAGGAGCACGGAGTGGAAGTCATTGAACTCCCGCCGGATCCCCGGTACCCTGAGCAGGTGTTTACTCGCGATATTGGTTTTACCATCGGAGAGCAAGTGTTTATTTCCAGCATGGCAACGGATATTCGCCAGGGGGAAGAAAAAATTCTTAAAACTTGGCTTAGACAAGCCCGCCTTTCTTATTCTCCATTGACAAGCGGCTCCATTGAAGGCGGCGATATCCTTATAAACGGCCGCACCGTTTATGCCGGGATCAGCAGCCGGACGGATGATCAAGCAGTCGCTGAGCTGCAGTTCCGGCTGCCGGACTATGAAGTGCTCTCTATTCCTTTTGATGAGAAATACTTGCATTTAGACTGTGTCTTTAATATTTTATCCCCAGATGAAGCGCTGATCTTTTCTAAGGCGCTGGGAAAAAGGGAAAGGGAGCTTTTAGCTTCCCGGTTTCGTCTTATTGAAGTGTCAGAGGAGGAACAGTTCACTCTTGGCACAAACGTTCTTTCCATTGGCGGCAAAACGGTATTCAGTCTGCCGGTCAACAAAAGGGTGAACGAGCAGCTGGCTGAGCGGGGATACCGAGTCATTGAGGCGGACATTACTGAAATTATTAAGTCAGGTGGATCCTTTCGGTGCTGCACACTGCCATTGCGGCGCGGCTAATCAAAGGAAAAGTCCGAGTGCTAGAAGCACTCGGATTTTATTATTTGAAACCAGTTGACGTATTTGACGTATACAACAAGTGCAAAGACTTTAATTTATGGCACATAACAATAAGGAAGTGAAAACGTGGAACCTGTGAAAGACCATCTAAAAGAAAATTTGACTGTCCTGTTTGTCGGATTCAATCCCAGTCTCCGTTCAGGTGAAACCGGCCATCATTTTGCGAACCCGAACAACCGTTTCTGGACGATCCTGCATAGAGCGGGCTTGACAGAAAGAAGATTCCGTCCCGAAGAAGATGCCGATCTCCTGTCTATCGGCTACGGTTTAACCAATATTGTTGCACGGCCGACAAAGAGTGCGCAAGAAATTACGAAAGAAGAATACAATAAGGGCAGACTAGAATTAAAGAAGAAGATTGCAGCTTATCAACCGCAAGTGGTTTGTTTTGTCGGCAAAGGCGTCTACCAGCAATACAGCGGGCGAAAAGAAGCAGCTTGGGGCATGCAGCCTGCCTCTGTCGTCCCCGGCGTTCTCGACTTTGTTGCCCCATCTTCAAGCGGTCTTGTCCGGATGCGGATGGAGGACATTGTCGCTATATACAAGGAACTCTCTCTATTCATTCGTAAACTGCAATCAAAACAAAAGGAGGAGTGAGCATCATGATAACAGCCGCTTGGATCGGCATTGTTCTTTTATTTATTATTAGCTTTGCGGGGTTAATCTTTCCGATTATTCCTTCCATCGTGTTTTTATGGGGAGGGTTTTTGCTTTATCATTTTGGCATCAATCATGAAGAATTATCCGTTGTCTTTTGGCTGGCGATGGCGGCGTTTACGATTTTAATTATTGTGGCCGACATTTTAGCCAACAGTTATTTTGTTAAAAAATATGGAGGCTCCAAATGGGGGGAAAGGGTAGCCGCTCTGGCTGTCATTGCCGGTTCATTTGTTTTTCCGCCATTTGGCATTTTGCTTGTGCCGTTCGCCGCTGTCGTTGTTACGGAGCTTTTGATCCAAAAAGATGCTAAAAAAGCGCTGACGATAGGCTTTGCTACATTCATCGGCTTTTTAAGCGGCACAATCGCTAAGTTAATCATTCAAGTTATTATGGTCATTTGGTTCTTTATCGATGCCATTATTTAAAAAATTCGTCCGTATATGACACTTGTCATATACGGAGTATGACGGGTGCTACTGCACAGTATTCCTCTTTCCTCTTATAATGAAAGAACAGAACTATAAGAGGAAAGGGATCAACTACATGAACAAAGAAAATTCAAAATGGCTGCGCAAACAAGTAGCGCCTTATGAAAAAGCCAATACGGCCGCCAGTGTTAGGCAATTAGTGAATACAATTCTTCCTTTTTGTCTTATCTGGTATCTCGCTTATGAAAGCCTGTCTGTCTCTTACTTACTTACGCTCGCCTTAGCAACTGTCGGGGCCGGCTTTATGACACGGATATTTATTATTTTCCATGATTGTTGTCATTACTCTTTCTTTAAGAGCAGAAAAGCTAATAAAATTGTCGGGACCATTACAGGGATCTTAACTTTTTTCCCATATAATCAATGGCAGCATAGCCATTCTGTTCATCATGCGACAAGCGGAAATCTTGATAAGCGCGGAACAGGAGACATTTGGGTGATGACAGTGAATGAATATCGGGAAGCATCTTTTTGGCAGCGATTATCTTATCGCCTGTACCGCAACCCCTTTGTCATGTTTATCTTAGGCCCGATCTATGTATTTCTGATTGGAAATCGCTTTAATCGAAAAGAAGCCCGTTGGAATGAACGGTTCAATACGTACTTTACGAATGCAGCCATTGCGGCTGTCGTTTCCTTGCTCATTTGGGCTGTCGGCTGGGAAGCTTTTCTTCTTGTGGAAGGTCCAATCTTTCTTATTGCCGGTTCAGCCGGTGTCTGGCTCTTTTATGTACAGCATACATTTGAAGACTCTTACTTTAAGGAAGATGAGCACTGGAATTATGTGAAAGCCGCCGTAGAGGGCAGCTCTTTTTACAAGCTGCCAAAGCCGCTTCAGTGGCTGACAGGCAACATCGGCTTTCATCATGTGCATCATTTAAGCCCGCGTGTACCTAATTATCAGCTGGAAGCAGCGCACAATCAGACACTTCCTTTGCAAAATGTGCCAACGATTACGTTAAGAACAAGCTTAAGCTCTTTAAGATTCCGTTTGTGGGATGAAGAAAGTGAGAAATTCATCACCTTCCGTGCTGCTAGAGAACCGCGCGCGCGCGGAAAAGAAAAGAGAGCCCTACAACTGTAAATAAAGTCAAACAGATAAAACCATGTTTTCACCCATCGTCCGATAAACTGGACCGGGCGAAAACATGGTTTTTCAACAGGCGAACAATTCACTAGTGAAGAAAATTCCTTTATACTGAAAAAAAGATAGAAAAACGAGGTTTTTATGATGCAAAGAATTCAGCGGGCTTTTCAGAGAAGCTCTGGTATTTCACCATATATCTGGAGCGTCCTCAGTTTGCTGCCCTTTTATTTTATTTTCCAGTCGTCCTCAACGGTTGAGATTTTCGTGGGGATTACACTCACGATTTTATTTTTTATTGCTTATCGGTTAGCTTTCTTATCGAAAAAATGGCCGGTCTATTTATGGACCTGCATTCTTATCGCTATCTCGATTACAATGACCATTTTGTTTCAATTTCCTTATTTTGCTTTTTATATCGCCTACTATAATGGCAATATCAAAAACCGGATCGCTTTTATCACGCTTTACGTCATTCACTTAATCAGTACGATCGTTTCTTTCAACTATCATCTTGTCCTTCAAAGCGACCTGTTTGTCAGGCAGCTGCCCTTTATTATTATCGTTTGGATCAGCGTTATTTTGCTGCCCTTCACCGTTTATAACCGCAAAAAGCAAGAGCAGCTGGAAGAACAGCTGCGCGATGCAAACGACAGGATTTCCGAGCTGGTCAAAATGGAAGAGCGGCAAAGAATTGCGCGCGATTTGCACGATACATTAGGACAAAAATTGTCACTGATCGGCTTAAAAAGCGACCTGGCAGAAAGGTTAATTGCCAAAAATCCAGAACAGGCGAGAGCCGAACTAAAGGATGTACAGCAAACCGCTCGTACGGCCTTAAACGAAGTGCGAAAAATGGTTTCTTCCATGCGGGGCATCCGTTTAAAGGATGAGATTGTTCTTGTTAAACAGCTTTTGCAGGCGGCACACATTGAATTTATCAGTGATGAAGAACCGAAATTAGTGAATGTTTCCTTGTTTTTAGAAAATATTTTAAGCATGTGCCTAAAAGAAGCGATTACTAATGTCGTAAAGCATAGTCACGCTACTCAATGTGAGGTAAAAATCGAGCAATCTGACAAAGATATACACATTACAGTAAAAGACAACGGAAAGGGACTGGCGGCGGATACAGCGTTCGAAAATGGAAATGGCTTGTTAGGAATGAAGGAGCGTCTTGAGTTTGTCAATGGCTATTTGGATATTCATTCCGACCACGGCACTACACTTGTTATCACCGTGCCTAATGATGTAAAACAAAGAGAGAAGGAGAGATAAACCATGATTCGCATCGTGATTGCGGAAGACCAGCGCATGCTTCTTGGAGCTCTAGGCTCTCTCCTCAGTCTGGAGGAAGACATAGAAGTGGTTGGCAAAGCATCAAATGGAGAAGAGGCGATTGCCCTCGTTCAGCAGCTGAATCCGGACATCTGCATTATGGATATTGAAATGCCTGGAAAAAGCGGTCTTGAAGCGGCGGAAGAATTGCAAGGGTTTGAATGTAAAGTCATCATCTTGACAACGTTCGCCCGCACCGGCTACTTTCAGCGCGCCTTAAAAGCGAAGGTGAGCGGTTATTTACTGAAAGACAGCCCCAGCGAAGAACTGGCAAACTCCATTCGCAGCATTATGTCCGGCAGACGCATCTACGCACCGGAATTAATGGACGATTTCTACAGTGAGGAAAACCCGTTAACCGAACGGGAAAAAGAAGTATTGGCGCTTGTCGCTGAAGGGAAGAATACGAAAGAAATTGCCGATCAGCTCAAAATCAAAAATGGAACGGTTAGAAATTACATTTCAACCATTTTCGATAAGCTCCATGTAAAAAACCGAATTGAAGCCATTTCCCAATCGAAAGAAAAAGGCTGGTTTAAATAAGGAAGAAAAACCTCCGTCCAACAATAGAGCCAAGCATAACGGCTCTTGTTGTACACGGAGGTTTTTCAGTCATTTGACAGCAGCTAGCTACATTCCATGACCGCTGTTGTTGTTTTGCCGGGAATGATTTTTGTTTTTCACTTTGTGCGATCCGCTGAGCGGCTTAGGCTGTCCGGATTGGTTTCTTTTGGATTTTTCGGGATTTCTGCCCATTTAAACCCCTCCGAGTGTCAAGTCAGGGTTATCTGCCGTATTCTCAGTGGAAAATCGCCGTTCTTCTGCTTCAGAGTATGTCGTGCGGTAAGGGAAGCGCTCAGCATGTTGTGAAACTGAATCTGTGCCTTGTTTAACAAAACGCTTGGATTTGCTTCTTTTTCCCATGATCCATCCCTCCGAAGTGTGTATTGGCACAGAAGCCTCTGTGCTGTTCTTATTGTGTCTCAATTGCTTATTTATATAAGCTGAATCATAAGCAAGGAAGGAGGAAAAAGTTTTTTTCAAACCTGTATATTTTTCTCCCCGCAGGATAGTCTAAATAAGGCAAGGAACGAAAAAACTCCAATGGGGTGATGGTCTTGGGCATCAATCGTACGAACCCAGAAGCGGAATTTTCAATAATCACATCATGTAAATGAGGTGTTTGTCGAAGATTAAGTACAGGTTGTACAAAACCATTCGTCTCTCTTGCATATGAAAAAACGGTACGCCAAGCCGGCGTACCGTTTTTTTCGTCTTAATTATAACCCCAAACCATTGTAAACAGGGTACCAAGGATAGTCACTACACCTACAAACAGGGCGTACGCAATATTTGTATAAAGCGTAGAACGATCCGAGTTTTCTCCGATATGCATGAACAGCAGCAACTGCAGGCTTGCCTGAACAATAGCCGTAATTAACAAAATCGTCATTCCGGCTGTATAAGACAAATCAAAATAAACAACAGCTAAAGCAACTAGTGAAAGGATTAGCGAGAAAACAAATCCCATCACATGAGGAAGTGGGAATAACTGTTTCATATTACATCAATCCTTTCAAATAAACGAAGCTGAAGATGAAGATCCAGACAACATCAAGGAAATGCCAATATAAAGAGAAAATAAAGGACTTATTCGCTGTTTCAGGAGTAAATCCATGTTTTCTCACTTGAAGCAAAATGGCGGTTCCCCATAAAAGTCCAAATGTTACGTGAGCTCCGTGTGTACCGAGCAATGTGAACAAGCTAGAGAGAAAGGCGCTTGTTTGCATTGTTGCCCCTTCATGAACATAAGTCACAAATTCAGTAATTTCAACGCCAAGGAACCCAAGGCCCAATACGAGAGTGATCATAAAGAAAGTCATCATCGCTTTCTTTAATCCAAGCCGCATAGCATGAATACCCAGGCCGATTGTGAAACTGCTTGTTAAAAGCAGGAAGGTTTCTATTAATACAGGCTTTAATTCGAAAATTTCCTTAGCACTCGGACCGTTTCCATAACGGTTGGCCAATGTAAAGTACACGGCAAAAAGGGTGGAGAAGAGGGCAATTTCCGCCCCTAAAAATATCCAAAACCCTAAAACCTTTAATCGGTTTTCTTCTGTACTATATTCCAATGGAAGTGAGTGATCTATTTTCATTTTCTTTCACCTCGCAATGCTTCTTCCGTCCGCTCGATTTCCTCAACGGATATATGATAGCCATGATCCCGCTCAAATGTGCGGAAGGCCATTGTCCCAAGAATGACTAATCCGGCAATAATGGCTGGGAGCCACCAGCTGAATACAAGGAAGAAACCGGCAAAGAAGAATGCTATTCCCATAATGAATGGCATGCCGCTGTTGCTTGGCATATGAATAGGCTCATAAGCGCCTTCAGCAAGCGGTGTTTTGTTTTTCTTAGAGAACCAGAAAGCATCTAATGAATCAACAGTTGGCACTTTCGCAAAGTTATATACAGGAACCGGGCTGTGTGTGCTCCATTCCAGCGTTCTGGCGTTCCAAGGATCGCCGGTTGTATCACGCGGGCTGTAGCGTACACTCCAGTAGATATTGTACACGAGAATAATGAACCCAATTGCCAATCCGACAGCACCGATGGCAGAAATCAAGTTTAATGGTCCAAAGCCGGTGCTTGCAGAGTACGTATACATCCGGCGTGTCATTCCGTTTAATCCAAGAATAAACAGCGGGAAGAATGTCACATTAAAGCTGACAACAATCACCCAGAATGACAGTTTTCCAAGACGCTCGTTCAAACGGAAGCCGAAGACTTTCGGAAACCAGTAGTAGAAACCGGCAATAACCGCAAAAACCGTTCCTGGAATTAATACGTAGTGGAAGTGGGCAACAAGGAACATCGTATTATGATACTGATAGTCAGCACTTGCCATCGCCAGCATAACCCCGGTGACGCCGCCGATTGTGAAAATTGGGATGAACGCCAGAGAGTACAGCATCGGAGTAGTAAATTCAATTTTTCCTTTCCGCAGCGTCAAGAGCCAGTTGAATATTTTGACCCCGGTCGGCACGGCAATGGCCATTGTAGTGATGGAGAATACGCTGTTTACCATCACGCCATGGCCCATTGTATAGAAGTGATGCGCCCATACAACGAAGGAAAGCATTGAAATAGCGACCATACTAATAACCATTGATTTATAGCCGTATAGGTTCTTGCGGGCAAATGTAGAAATGATTTCGCTGTAAATACCAAATGCCGGAAGAATAACGATATAGACTTCAGGGTGTCCCCAAATCCAGAAGAGGTTGGCCCAAAGCATATCCATCCCGCCATTTTGCATAGCGAAAAACTGTGTGCCGAATTGGCGGTCAAACATCATTAAAGCAAGAGCAACTGTTAATACAGGGAAAGCAAACACAATAATGACATTTGTAATCAAAACGGACCAAGTAAACATCGGCATTTTCATTAATTTCATGCCTGGTGCACGCATTTTTAAAATCGTAACGATAAAGTTAATCCCTGTCATCAATGTCCCGATACCGGAAATTTGCAGAGCAAGAGAGTAATAGTTGTTACCGACAGTCGGGCTGAACTCCGGACTTGCAAGCGGGAAGTAAGCTGTCCAGCCGGCATCCGGCGACCCTCCAATAACGAATGAAATGTTAAATAACATAGCCCCGGCAAAAAACAGCCAGAAGCTGATGGCATTTAAGCGCGGAAACGCCACGTCACGCGCCCCGATTTGCAGGGGAATGACAACGTTCATTAAACCAATAACAAATGGCATAGCCATAAACAAAATCATAACGACCCCATGAGTCGTAAAGATCTCGTTATAGTGTTGCGCATCGAGTAAGCCGTTTTCCGGTCTAGCGGTTTGCGCCCGCATTAACAAGGCATCTACTCCGCCCCGGAACAGCATAAGCAAAGCACTCAAAATATACATAACGCCAATACGTTTATGATCAACGGTCGTTAACCATTCGTTCCAGAGGTAACCCCATTTTTTAAAATAGGTCAACCCGATTGGAATAGCCAGCGAAACAACCGCGATGGCAACCATCGAAGCATAAATCATCGGTTCGCCGGTTACGAAAAATTCATCCCATTTCATATTGGATGACTCCTTTCCAAATTGTTACTTTAGACAAATGTTTTATTCACTAGCAGGGAAGATGAGTCGCTGGTTTATTGATGCTCTTTATTTTCCATATGCTCCATATGGTCCATATTGTCGTGTTCTTTGTGATCCTCATGGCCTGTTGGCTGATCTTCCTTCTCCTCACCATGATGATGTCCGGCATGTTCTCCTTCTGGAGCTGGTTTGAACTCAAGGTGAGTGGATGTATACGTTTTGCGTCCTACATGAGGTGTTTCCAAAAGTTGATCAAATTCTTTTTCAGTTAATTTTGGTGCTGTCTGTTTTACGTCACTGACCCATTCTTTATACTCGGATGGCGTCATCGCTTGGGCCTCAAACTCCATGTGGGCAAAGCCCTCACCGCTGAAGTTAGAGTTCTTGCCCATATAAGATCCCGGTGTATCAGCTGACAAATGAATTTTCGTCACCATATCACTCATAGCATATTTCTGACCGGCAAGCTGCGGAATCCAAAAACTCGTAATTGGTCCATAAGAATATAAGCGGAATTCAACCGGACGATCTGTCGGAAGATTGACATAGTTGACGGTTTCAATTCCTTCCTCCGGATAGCTGAAATGCCATTTCCAGTTAGAGGAGGAAGCATAAATGACAAGTGGCTTCTCGTTAGCATAGCCTGCGGGCACGCTCTCCACTTTATCCGTTGTCCGAACCGTAACGACAGACAATATAATTACAATAATAATAGGAATGACTGTCCAAATTAATTCTAGCCATTTGTTTCCTTCTTCATGAGGAGGCTCATAGTCTTTATCCATCTTGGAAGCACGATATTTTACAAGGACAAATACATAAAGGATATAGACAACCAGCAAGATACCGGCCATCATCATAATCGAAAAAATAATTGTATCGGATAATGTTTTTGCTTGTGGCCCTTTAGGATCGAGAACCATTAACGGGCTGTCACAACCCGCCAGTGCAGTGGAAACAGCGAAGATTACGGATAGTAATAACCACTTTACTTTCATTTTTAACCCCTCTCACTTCATTTGAACTTTATGTGCAATATTTCACAATAATTTTTGAAACCCTTATCCATCTAACTTCCCAGTATCTCCTTTCTGTATTTGCATGATTATCATAGTCCTATCCAAACTAAAAAACAAATAGAAATATATCGTGTCACAAAAGATTCAATATTGTAAGTAAATGACTGGAAAAATAGAAACTTAGTATATTTTATTCCATAAAAAGGAATATAAAGAACCTTGCTTTCCCTTCGCTCATTGTCAGCAGAAATGTTCTATATTACTATTAAAATGAGACTAATTTCCTTTAATAGGAGAATGGAGGAAAGAATATGAGAGAAAAACAAAAGTGGAAACGGATTGGACCTGTTTTACTTGCGGCTGCTATCGGCACGAGCGGCACCTTCCTGCCAGTTCAGCCTCACATCTCTGCACAAGCGCAGGAACCGGTTAAAAAGAAAACAGACAAAAGGGCAGAAGAAACAGCCCATCTCTTTATGTCGGCTGTACTGGAAGAAAGATGGGCTGACGGTTATCATTTATTTAATGAAAATTTGAAAAAGTATGTTTCTATGGAGCAATTCCCCTCCATTTGGAAGGCTAAAACCGCCCCGTTTGGAAAGCTGGGAAAACCGCTGGCCGTGAAAACAGCGGACAATCAAGTACATACTAGTGTAACGCTGACCTATCAGACTGCTCCTTTTCCTGTCGATATTACGATTCATCTTGATCAAGCAGGAAAAATCGATGACTTTTTTATTCCTTTTTATGCTGCGCCGCCAAGTCAATACAAGTCTCCTGCCTATGACAAAACAGACAAATATACAGAGCAAGAAGTGGCCTTTGGCAAAGGGGAATTGGCGCTTCCGGGCACATTGACACTTCCGAAAGGCAAAGGGCCATTTCCGGCAGTCGCTCTCGTCCACGGTTCAGGTCCGAATGATCGGGATGAGTCCTTAAATTCAACGAAGCCCTTTCGTGATCTGGCAGTCGGCCTGGCAAATAAAGGTATTGCTGTTCTCCGTTATGAGAAATTAACAAGAGAGCATCATATAAAGACTGGGATGAATCCAAAGCTTAGTTTACAGGAAGAGACAATTGATGATGCTCTCGCAGCGGTTCAGTTTTTAGACAGTCTTCCGGAAGTGAGCGATCAATTGTATGTCTTGGGCCACAGCCAGGGAGGCTATGCGCTGCCGCGTATTTTAAAGGCAGATGCTGCACACCGGATTACAGGAGGCATTATTGTAGCTGGTCCTAGCGGCAAATTTCAAGATTTGATGCTATGGCAGCAGCGCGCAGCGGTAGAAAGGGCGAAAAAACAACCGCTTCCTCCAGAAGACTTGCAAGCGATCGAAGCCAATCTAGCCTTCTGGGAGCAGCAAATCGCTTTGATCAATAATCCAGACTATACAAAGGAACGTCTTCCGGAGGGATTTCAGCTCGGTAATCCGTACTGGTGGTTCGATTTGCGTGATTATGTTCCGGCTGAGTTAGCCGCCGAGCAACAGGTTCCGCTTCTTATTATGCAAGGACAAAAAGATCTGCAAGTACCCGCTTCGGAATTAACAAAATGGAAAAATGCGCTTGCTCACCGGAAAAACGTTTCTTATAAAATGTATCCAGATTTGATTCATTTGCTTGTGAATGCCAAAGGGGAGCCGGATTATTCAGAATATAATGTTCCAGCGAATGTTCCCGAAGAATTTATTGAAGATATCGCCCAATGGATAGGAAAAGACACACTCTCTTTTTCCGATGTAAAGGCTGGTTTCTGGGCGTATAAAGAAATTCAGTTTATGGCCAAAAAAGGGTATCTGAGCGGCTATGCAGATGGAACGTTCGGACCCAATCAGACTGTGACGCGGGCACAGGCAGCGAAGCTGTTAGCCAAGGCTTTGCACTTTGACCTGAATCAAAAAATTGAACAGGCAACCTTTAAAGATGTGCCGGCGCAAAGCGAATTCCTTCCTTATATACGCTTTTTAAATGAGAAGGGGATTATGTCCGGATACAAAGACGGAACTTTCCGGCCAAACGAGCCGCTGAGCCGCGCTCAGATGGCAAGAATGCTGATGGAGGCTTTTCAGCTAAAAGGACAGCCTGCTAAGTTGTTTAGCGACATTCGAAAAGATCACTGGGCTTTTCAGTCCATTCATGCCCTTGCTGCCCATGGAATAGCTGCCGGCAATTCAAACGGCACATTCGGGCCAGCTGAAAAAGTTACGCGAGCCCAGGCTGCGGCCTTTTTATATCGTTCTCTTCATCAGTAAACTTCTGTTCTTTTTTGCATGTTTGCGATTATACTAAAGAAAAAAGAAAGCAGGGAGAACTTTGACAAATATTCAAACGCCATTAACAGACTTGGAAATTGCCCGAAAAGCGGATATGCGGCCCATTCAAGAGGTTGCGGCCGCAGCGGATATTCCGGCCGAAGCACTGGAGCCCTATGGAAAGTATAAAGCCAAAATTAATGTATCCAAGCTCCCTCAAAAGACGCAGACGGGAAAAGTAGTGTTAGTGACAGCGATTAGCCCTACCCCGGCAGGAGAAGGAAAATCCACTGTGACAGTCGGATTGGCGGACGCTCTCTCCCGATTGAAAAAAAAGACGATGGTGGCCCTTCGTGAGCCTTCTTTAGGACCAGTCATGGGAATGAAAGGAGGAGCCACTGGCGGGGGATATTCACAAGTCCTGCCAATGGAAGAAATTAATCTTCATTTTAACGGGGATATCCATGCGATTACAGCGGCAAACAACACGTTAAGTGCACTGATTGATAACCATATTCACCACGGAAACCTTCTACAAATCGATCCCCGGCGGATCACGTGGAAACGAGTGCTTGACCTCAATGACCGGGCGTTGCGCCATATTACGGTCGGGTTAGGCGGACCTGCCCACGGTGTGCCACGCGAGGATGGCTTCGATATTACGGTGGCTTCAGAAATTATGGCCATTCTGTGCTTAGCCACAAGTTTATCTGATTTAAAAGAGCGGCTCGGTCGCATTGTCATTGGTTATACATATGACAAGAAACCGGTAACGGCCCATGATTTAGAAGCAGAAGGGGCACTCGCTGTTCTGCTGAAAGAGGCGTTCAAGCCGAACCTCGTTCAAACGATTGAAGGAACACCGGCACTTATCCACGGCGGGCCGTTTGCAAATATCGCTCACGGCTGCAACTCCATCATGGCTACCAATACAGCGCGGCAGCTGGCGGATATCGTCGTGACCGAAGCGGGCTTCGGAGCCGATCTCGGTGCAGAGAAATTTATGCACATTAAAGCACGACAAGGGAAGTTTTCGCCGGATGCGGTCGTGATTGTAGCAACCGTACGGGCACTGAAAATGCATGGCGGCGTGCCAAAGCAGCAATTAAAAGCCGAAAATGCAGAAGCAGTCCGAGCTGGCTTGCCGAATTTAGAAAAACACATTGATACGATCCGCCGTTTTGGGCTCGAACCTGTTATCGCTGTTAATCGCTTTACATCCGATACGCCGGAGGAAATAAATGAAATTCTTAACTGGTGCCGCTTGCATCAGACAGAAGCAGTTGTTGCGGATGTTTGGGAAAAAGGAGGGCAAGGCGGACTTGAACTTGCCGAAGCTGTCTGCAGACAACTGAATCAGCCAAATCACTTTGCTCCGCTTTACAGTCCAGGAGAGAAGGTAGCAGATAAAGTGCAGACCATTGTCAAAGAGGTCTATGGAGGAGAAGACGTGCACTTTACTGATAAAGCCCAAAAGCAGCTTGCCGCTATTGAGCAAAATGGCTGGGATACGCTGCCGATCTGCATGGCAAAGACCCAATATTCATTTACGGATGAACCAGGCCGCATTGGCCGTCCACAAGAGTTTACGATCACCGTCCGGGAGATCATCCCGAAAATAGGCGCAGGCTTTCTTGTCTGTTTAACCGGAGAGATGATGACGATGCCCGGGCTGCCTAAACAGCCGGCAGCCATGAACATGGATCTTGATGACTCCGGTCATATTAGCGGATTAATGTAAAAAAAGCCGTCGCTTTGAACATCGAAACACGTTCAAGGCGACGGCTTTTTGTATGATACAGCGTTTCAGCATCGCTGATAACATTCTCATTCTAGATTACTGAACTCTTTCCTCGATCTCGCGGCATACTTCATCTGCCGATAAGCCGCTTGCTTCAATAATAGGCGCTTTTGCGGATAGCTCTTGCATGCCCATAACATTGGAGTCCATTCCTGTTACGACACAGGCAGAACAGTTGTTTAAATCTCCCGCTGATTTAAAATCGATGACCTCATATCCTTTTTCGCGAAGTGCCTGAGTGACATTGGTAAGCGACTGTTCTACAGCAATTCTTTTTGTCATTTGATATTGCCCTCCTTGAGTTCATTGCAGTTGTTTCTACCCATCCATCAGTGTCTGCCGATGGAAGCTTCACTGTGTAGGTTGTCTATTTCCCGCTGTTTTTATTCCGAACTTTAAAGGGAAGAATAAAGAAGGGAGGTGATGTGGCAAGATACAACGAAGAGGGATGCTTTCCATAATGAAAGCGGCACTAGAAGATGATTCTTCCCATGCCGCTGTTTCATTTAGCGAATGTTCATGTCATTTGGCGCCGGCCCTTTGCGCCGATTGCGGTTTAATTCGTTAATTTCTGTCATTTCCTCTTGGGATAGCTCAAAGTCAAACACCTGGAAGTTTTCTTCAATCCGGGATGGAGTGACGGATTTTGGGATGACAATCGTGCCGTTTTGTATATGCCAGCGCAGCACTACTTGAGCCGGCGATTTACGGTGCACCTCAGCAATTTGCTGAATCACCGCATCTTTCAATACGTCGCCTCCTTGCTCCAGCGGACTCCACGCTTCCACGAGAATATCGTGTTTTGCGCAAAACTCTTTCATTTCCGGCTGGGCAAGATACGGGTGGCATTCCACCTGGTTCAGCACAGGCTTTACATCGCATTCCTTCAAAATGCGTTCTAAATGCTCAATTTCAAAGTTACAAACGCCGATCGCTTTTACGCGCCCATCATGATACAGCTTTTCCAGCGCTTTGTATGTATCGACATACTCGTCATATTTTGGAGTAGGCCAGTGGATTAAATATAAGTCGACATATTCAAGGCCGAGCCGCTCCAGGCTTTCTTCAAAAGCCCGCAATGTGTTTTCGTAGCCTTGATCGCTATTCCAAACCTTTGTCGTTATAAACAGCTCTTCACGCGGCACAGAGGATTGCTGAATCGCCTTGCCGACACCTGTTTCGTTTTGGTATACCATCGCTGTATCGATCGATCTGTAGCCTGTTTCGATCGCTTTAGTGACCGCAACCGTCGCCTGGTCGTCCTCTACTTGCCAAACGCCAAAGCCGAGTTGAGGCATCTTTAAGCCATTATTTAACGTTACAACATTCATTTGGCATCTCTCCTTTTATATGAAGTATCCGTTCTGTTTCCATTCGGGGAACATTACTAAGAATAACAAGATATAGGAAAAATAGAAAGTTTAACGGCCTTGCTTTCGTGAAAGTATCAATATTAAAAGAACCGTAAACTATGAAAACAGAGGGGGCGGACGCTTGTATGAAACAAACAGAACAAACTGTCGCTGAACTAATACTTGAGCAGTTATCACTTTTCGGTGTGAAACGGATTTACGGGGTCGTAGGAGATGGGATTTTTGGGCTGATTGATGCACTGGCCAAGCAGGATACTATTAAATTTATCGCGGTGAAGCACGAAGCAACCGCTGCTTTTATGGCGTCTGCAGAGGCTAAGCTGACAGGAAAACTGGCTGTATGTGCAGCTACGATGGGACCGGGAGCAGCTAACCTTCTGAATGGGTTAGGAGATGCGTATGCTGATAAAGCTCCAGTCCTTGCGATTACGGGCCAGGCTCCCCGGAATAAAATCGGGACCGCCTTTAAGCAGTATGTTAATCAGCAGGAGCTGATGAAGCCGTTTGCTGCGTATTCCGAGAACTTGGCGAGCCAGGATGCCATCATTGAACTTTTGCATAAAGCCGCACAAACGTCTTTAGGACAGCGGGCAGTCTCTCATTTGTCTATTCCGAAAGATCTTTTTGAAAAGATTGTTGCTGTTCAGCCGCGCCGGCTGCCTTCCGTTATAGAAGGAGTGTCTACGTTCACGAAAGAAAGCTTAGAACAGGCGGCAGCTATTATGAAAACAGCCGAACGTCCCATGATTCTTGCCGGCGCTGGGGCAGCGGCAGCCGCAGGGGCTATTGAAACGCTTGCTGCCTCATGGGGAGCCGGCATTCTGACAAGCCTTGGCGGAAAAGGGCTGTTCCCTGACTCCTCCCCGCACCTGCTGCAAGGCATCGGAGAAGGCGGAAACCCTTATGCACCTGACTTATTTAAACAAGCGGACGTTGTTCTGCTCGCTGGCACGACATGGTGGCCAGAAGGATATGTGCCGGCTCGTGCGCGGATTATTCAAATCGATAAGCACTTTGATAAAATCGAAAAGGGTATTCCGGCAGAACTCGGAATTACCGGCGAAACCGAAGAGGTGCTTCCATTTTTAATAGAGGAACTGCAAGGCTTTTCACCTTCAAAAGAATGGGCCGCCTCCTGCGGGGATGCGAAAGAAAAGTGGTCTCAGAAAAATGAGCAGGAGGGGCGTACGTCCGGTTACCCGTTCTATCCTTCCCATATCGTGCGCGCGATTGAACAAACAGTTGCTGCAGACGCTATCTTGACATTAGATACGGGCGATGTCACTGTGTGGATGAATCGGAACTTCCGTCCAAACGAACAAACCGTTCTGTTCTCGGGATATTGGCGGACGATGGGGTTCGGCCTGCCGGCAGCCATGGCCGCCAAGCTCGAAAAGCCGGAAAAACAAGTAGTTGCCGTTGTCGGTGATGGCGGCTTGCAAATGACACTTGCCGATCTTTTAACCGCGGCACGCTATGAACTCGATATTACCGTCGTTGTGTTCAATAATGAAGCGCTGCAAATGGAGAGGGACAAGCTGAAAGCGGCAGGACAGAAAGAGACCGGGACGAAGCTAACTAACCCCGATTTTGTGAAAATGGCAGAAAGCTGCGGCTGGAAAAGCTTCCGCGCTGAGCCAGACAGTGAAATAGAAGCGGTTCTCGCAAAAGCATTGAACACCCCGGCGCCTGCATTAGTCGACATCCCGACAGCACAAGCCTTTTTTCCAGGCACGAAGTAATCGAAAAAAAGCTGTGGCGGTCCTAATAAGATCATCACAGCTTTTCGTTTGTGTGAGAGGGTTTTTCAGAAAGCACTTCAGAAGACGCCTCGTAAGGGTTCATTCCGCTGTCTTTATTAAATCGAGTAGAAGAGACGCAGACAAAAGGCGGACACCGAATTGAATACATTGTGAAACCGCCACAGGACAAACAGCGTTCTCCATCAGGAAGCGCTTTTTTATATGGCCGGCAAGCTGAAACTCTTATTAACGAAGAAAGAGTTAAGTATGTATGAAGTTTATAGGAAGGAAGTTTGACGATTCGACAACAATCCCCCTTTCTTCACATTTCCCTCAAACTGTTGCAGTAACTTTTTTACGTAACATTCATTTATTCATTAAGGGGGTTATGAACTTGAACTTTCCAACTGTCGAATTTTCTTGGTTTGGAAACGGAACCATCATTGCTTTAATTGCGATTGTGCATGTTGTTATTAGCCATGGCGTCGCCATTGGAGCCTCAACATTAATGGTCACAGCCGAATACCATGCATTTCGGAAGAAGAATCTGAAGCTGGATGCCTTCGCTAGAAATATGGCGAAGTGGATCTTGATTATCACCACTACAGCAGGGGCCATGACAGGAGTGGGGATTTGGTTCTCCACCACTGTGATTCAGCCTGATTCTATCGGCTCGCTTTTGCGGATTTTCTTTTGGGCATGGGTAGCTGAATGGGCTGTCTTTATTACAGAAGTCGTTCTGCTCATTATTTATTATTACACATGGGATATGTATAAAGAGACCGCCAAAAAAATGAAGCACATCCGCATCGGGATTGCGCTCTGTATCTTTTCCTGGATTACCGCCGCGATTATTACCGGTGTGCTTGCAGCTAAATTGACGCCGGGAAAATGGACAGAAACCTTTTCCTTTTGGCATGCATTCTTCAATCCGACGTATTTGCCGTCATTGGGCTTCAGAACCTTTTTAGCGCTCTTGCTGGCCATCAGCCTCGTCTCTTTCTTCGTCAAATGGCTCATCAAGGATAACAAATTGAAAGAGGAAATCTTTCGGATCTTCTCAATTTGGGCGGCCATTTCGATCCCGGGGATTTTGACAACAGCTATTTGGTACTTACAGTCGATTCCTCAAGAAGCGTATGATTTGGTTGTTTATTCAACAGGCATGAGCGAAAAGATGTTTGACGTGATCAATTTAACCGGATTAGGGGTGATTTTGCTCTTTATTTTTTGGGCGGCGATCAAACCAAAGACGATGCCGCTGATTTTATCGTTTATCGTATTAGGCGCCTCGATGGGCTTTATCGCAGAATTTGAATTTGTCCGGGAATCTGTCCGAAAGCCGTTTATTATTTATGACTATATGTATGCCAATGGAGTCCTAGCAAAAGACGCCGAAAAACTGAATAAAGAAGGCGTGCTGACTCATTCGACATTTGCCGAAACAACCAGCGTGACCCCGGATAATATGTATGAGGCCGGACGAGAAGTGTATAAAAGCCAATGCCTGACCTGCCATACAGTAGATGGCTGGCGCTCGAAACGGGCGCTAAGCAAGAGGCTAGACGGCTGGTCGGAAGAAACGATCAAGGGCTTTATTCCAACCATGCATCATGTTCGGCCCGTGATGCCTCCATTCGTAGGAACGGAAAAAGAGCTGGAGGCGCTCAGTCATTATTTATACAATGTCGTCAACGAGGAGACAAACACACAGCAGGCAAAGGAGGAGAAAGAACATGATGTTCGCGCAAGCGCTGCCCATCCCCAATGATATTCAGCTTCCAATTCCCGGTGATATGGGCTTGCTGACGGTATTATTGATCGTCACCTTTCTATTACATATCGTATTTGTCAATGTGACCATTTCGCTGGCCACAGGAGCGGTTATTTTAGAAGCAATCGGCATCAAGAAGCAAAGCCCATTGTATGATCGCATGGCCCAAATTTGCTCTTATCATGCATCGATCCACAAAAGCATCGCTGTTGTTCTCGGCGTTGGCCCGATTTTATTGGTGAGCATTGTATATACCCAATATTTTTACTCATCCACCATTTTAATCGGCAAGGCTTGGTTAAGCATCATCCTGCTGTTAATTACGGCTTTCCTGCTCTTATATGCGTATAAATTCCTGTGGCAGAAGCTTAAAAACAAAAAGATGCTTCATTGGCTGATTGGTTTTGCCGCCTGTGTTATTCTGCTATTTGTGCCGCTGATTTTTATCGTCAATGTTGTCTCAATGCTTTATCCGGAAAAATGGATGGAATCAAACGGCTTTTTCCACAGCTTATTTTCTTATCCGCAAGTGTGGCAGCGATATGTGCACTTTATGCTATCCAGTTTTGCTGCCGGCGGATTGTACCTTTACCTTTTCTATACGTGGAAACGTCGCCGGAATCAGAAACAAGACCAGAATTATCAGGAAAAGAAAGCAGACCGTCAAATCAGAAAAATTGGCATTAAAACGACGTTCTGGCTGACGCTTTTCCAATTTGCCGCCGGCACGTTTGTGCTGTTTGCGCTGAAAAGAGAGGTCATGCTGCTTTATATGGGGGGCAATGCGTTAACGACTGGCCTCTTGATGGCATCTATTGTTGTCACGCTTATTTTACTGGGCTTCTTATATGTCACTGATAAAAAAGATTCTTACCGGGCCTTTACGGGAGCAGTCGCTTCCTTCCTGATTGTGCTGGGATTGATGGGCTGGATGAGACATGAAGTAAGGGAAGCCTATTTGCAGCCCCATATCGAAGACCATCCAAGAACATTGGAAATGACAACAGATAAATAATGAAAAAGCCGGAGGGAACTCCGGCTTTTTTGTATGGGAAGGCCGTTTTGAGCGGTTAACAAATTGTCCATTAAATCAATAAATGAACTTACCTTTTGACCATTTTCTTCACGATTTTTTTATGCTATATTTTTACAAATTGCCAGGTTAGGATTACGGCTTCATTTATTTGAATATTCTATTATCGGGAGGGGTCAGATGAAAGCAGATGTTGTTTTTGTGAATGGTGAGGTCATTACCGTGGACAAACATGATTCTATCCAGCAAGCACTTGCAGTCAAGGCGAATAAAATTTTAGCTGTCGGCTCAAATGCTGCCTTACAGGCGTTTGTGGGCGAAGGGACACGGGTGGTTGATTTGAAGGGAAAATCATTGCTGCCTGGAATCGTTGATGCTCATTTGCATCTCGTTCTGTATGGTGTATTCCAATTAAATCTCAGCTGCAAAGATCCAAAGATGCCATCAATAGATGCTTTATTGGCCAAATTAAAAGAAAGGGCAAGCAAGACGCCAAAAGGCCAGTGGGTCCGAGCCTGGGGCTTTAACGAACGGACGATCAACGAAAAGCGGTATCCTACTTTGCAAGAATTGGATGCTGTTTCAACAGACCATCCCATAGTGATTACGAGAACATGCGGCCATATAGGAGTCGCCAACAGCCGCGCCCTGCACCTAGCATCGATCAATGAACAGACGATCACCCCCCAAGGCGGCATCATTGAAAAAGGGACGGATGGCAAACTGACAGGACGCCTTATTGAGACCGCCTACATGAGAATGAATGAGACCGCCAGATATACTCCAGCAGAACTCCAGCAAGCGATTTCCATCGCCCAGCAGCACTTTATACAAACAGGAATCACGAGTATCCATGAAGCAGGAACCTTTGATCAGGAAAGCTATCGGCTTCTTCAGCTCACTTCGAATACAGGCGACCTGAAAATCCGCGTCTACGCCATGATTGGCGCATTGAATGACTGTAAACAGTTTACCCTGAATATGATAAATGCCGGTGTTGTTACAGGCACAGGCAATGAATTTTTCAAGATCGGGCCGGCCAAGCTTTTTACAGACGGAAGCAGCACAGGACCGACGATTGCGACTAGAGAGGGGTATACAAGCAATAAAGAGGATCGCGGCATCTTGTATTACTCAGAAGATGAGATATACGAGGTCTTGGGAGAAGCCCATAAGCGCGGCTACCAGATAACCGTTCATGCCCAGGGAGACCAGGCAATTGACATGTACTTAAATGTGGTCGAAAAAGCGCTGCAGGAAGCTCCCCGAAACAATCATCGGCACCGGATTGAGCATGCGGGTATTTCAAGTCCTGATCTGCAGGAGCGAATGAAGAAACTAGGCGTCATTCCCGTGCCAAACCCTCCGTTTCCTTATGAGTTTGGTGAAAGCTATCTTCACAATTATGGAGCACGGACAGACTTTATGTATCCGGCCCGTGACTTTATCGATCGAGGGATCCTGGCTGCAGCCGGTTCTGATGCTCCTATCACGACTTACAACCCATGGGTGGGCATCCATACAGCCGTTAACCGCCGCATCAACACAGGCAGCCCCTTCGGAAACAGTCAAAAAATAAGTTTGCTGGAAGCGATTCGCATGTATACCTATAACGGCGCTTATGCCAGCTTTGAAGAGACCATCAAAGGCAGCTTAGAAGCAGGGAAACTCGCAGACCTTGTCGTTTTAGACCGAAGTATCTTGAACGAATCCCCGGAGAAATTAAAGGATATTAAAGTGGAATGGACAATGATAGACGGTGAGCTTGTTTTTGAACGAACGAAAACGGGTGCGCACTAGGGGAGGAGGGAGTAAATGATTAAGCTGTTGCTGATTGTGCCTTTCATTGGCATGTGCCTGCTGCTTCCGTTTGCCAACAGAATTGAACCGTATATATTCGGTTTGCCATTCTTGCTGTTTTGGATCATATTATGGATGGTTCTGTCATCGGCTATTCTGGCGATCGTTTATAAGTATGATCCTGCCAACCAGGGAGGCGAAGAAAAGTGAATGTCGCTTTGCTCATTATATTTGCCTTTGCCGCTCTTGCCCTTTTCCTTGGCATTCGGGCGACACATGGAAAAGAGATGAATGTAGATGAATTTGCTGTTGGAAACAAAGGCTTTGGCACACTTTTTATTTTCCTGCTGATTGCCGGCGAAGTTTATACGACGTTCACTTTCTTGGGGGGCAGCGGATGGGCTTATTCAAAAGGAGCAGCGGCATTTTACGTTCCGGCCTACATCTGTCTGGCCTATGTAATTTCCTATTGGATCGTCCCGAACATTTGGCGATACGCTAAACAGAATCACATTATCTCTCAGCCTGACTACTTCGCTTCAAAATTTAATAGTCCGATATTAGGATTGGTTGTGAGCTTCATCGGAACGATCGCCTTGATTCCGTATATTGTCATCCAGCTCAAAGGACTGGGGATCATTGTATCGGAAGCGTCTTACGGAAGTATCAGCCCGCTTGCAGCAAGCACAATAGGGGCGATTATCGCCACTATCTATGTGATCATTTCAGGCATTCACGGATCCGCTTGGACGGCTGTGCTGAAGGACATCATGATTTTATTTGTCATCGTTTTTTTAGGGATTTACATTCCCTTTCACTATTTTGGCGGAATCCAGCCTTTATTCAAAGCGGTAGAGGCCGTTAAGCCGGAGAGTCTAGTCTTATCAGCTGAAGGTTTAAGTATTTCCTGGTTCGTGTCTACTGTTATACTGAATGCTTTCAGCTTCTATTTATTGCCGAATTCCTTCTCCGTTGTATTATCAGCAAAAGGGGAGAGGTCATTAAAGAAAAATGCGATTACCTTGCCTTTGTATACGTTGCTTTTGCTATTTGCATTTTTCATCGGCTTCGCAGCCATCATAGAGATTCCGGGGTTACAAGGAGCGGATGGCGATTTATCCTTGCTTCGTTTAACACTGCAAACATTTGACCCATGGGTGGTAGGCATTGTCGGGGCTGCCGGCTTATTAACAGCCCTGGTGCCGGTCTCTGTCATGCTGATGTCTGCTTCTATTGGATTGATGACAGGGTTTTATAAATTGATCGCCCCACAGGCTTCAGACCGCCAGCAATTGATCGTCTCAAAGGTATTTGTCTTGATCATCATTGTTGTCGCCTTTATTTTCACTGTTACAGGCGGAAATGCTTTAGCGATATTAAATATTATGTCCTACAGCTTCATTGCCCAACTGGTTCCAGCCTTGTTATTCAGCTTCTTCAACCAGCGTGCCTTTAATAAATTCGGGGCAATGGCTGGCATTATCACCGGAGTTGCCATTGTATTATATGCAACGGTTACTGGCGCTAAGCTAGCTGATGCTTTTCCGTCTATTCCACCTATCATCAATGATATCAACACAGGGGCAATTGCGATGGCAGTCAATGTGATCATAGCGATCTTCGTCAGCCTTCTGACAAACCATTTAATCAGCTCGGGAAGAAAAGAAACCTATCAGGAGCCAGCAAAAGACCTCGTTAAATAAGCCAAAAAGACGATCCCGAATCTGGAGATCGTCTTTACATGTGATAAAGGCAAAAAGACATGAATGCTAAGTGATCATAAATTTGTTAAACATTGCAAGCTCGTGCATTAAAAATGAACTAGCTTTAGAGAGCTTCACTACAATAAAATGTGGCCAGTCTCTTAAAAATGAACTAACAACAGGATCTCCTTACAATTAAAAATGCATAGTAAATGGATGGCTCAGCAGTCAAAACAAACGGATTCTTCAAGAAGCCTATACAACTTTGCGCGGGATTTATTAAGTATAAAGGAGAGCAAGGCTACCAGCCATAAAGTTGGCTGGAAATACAAAAGGGAAGAAGGAACAACACTGCTTATCTTTTCATCTATTTTTTAGTTAACATAATATATATTATAGGAAGTTATTCTTTTTTATCTCATTTCATAAGTAAACTACTAATATTGAGATATTTTAAAAAATAAGCCAACCGTTTTTATGCAGATTAGATTTATCACTATTCTGATGTTTTCTCACGATTTCATTACAGCTTGTCTCGATTCACTAGATCAAATTTATTCTTAACTTTAGCGCAATAAAAATGATTGGTTTTCTTGTTGATTTTCATTGCTTCAGTTCAGCTATCCACAGTTACACATGGCTTAAAGCTTATCTCCAGTCATTTCACGCTATCCATCTCAAATCATCTCAAAACTCATCTTTTATTACGTAGTATGTTTATCTGCAGCCTGTTATTCATTACGCCGCTCTCTCATATGCATCTCCATGTTTCCTTTTTCTTACAAACAAAAACAAAGTACGGATGATTAGATCCGCACTTTGCCGTCTACTTCAAAATTTTAATTTCATCATGTTCAACGCTTTGAGCCCCGTTGCTGAATACCACTCTCGTGTGGAAACGATACGAGCGACTGCCTGATGAAGAATCCAACTCATCAGGCAGCAGGAACGTGAATGGAATTTGGTCAGATTCCTTTGATTCAATTGATTTAGACATTAGCCTTGTCACAGCTCCTTGAATCAATTGCTCTGTTTGATTTTGTTTATCTGTAACGACCAAATCGCACTCCAGCCGTTTAATTTCCTGTTCAAACCAGCCGCCTTCTAAAGAAAAATAACCAGTTACTCTTTCTCCTGGAGTAAACTCTTTCTTATCTAAAATCAGATGAATATGGGCTGAACCAAAGCGGAAAAACCATTGACTTATCAATTTTCTAATCACAATCTGTGAATCCTCCTGTGCCATCGCATATGACAGTAAACTTAGCCAATCATTATCTTTTCCTCTGTATATCGGAAGCGATCAGGCTGACGGTTGAGTGTAAGTGCTATTGCTAACGTCAACGGGCCGAGTCTTCCCGCAAACATAGCAAAGATAATGACGGCTTTCCCAATAGGAGTCAAGTCCGGAGTCAGTCCCATTGACAGACCCGTCGTTGCAAAAGCGGATGTCGCCTCAAACACAATCATTAAAAATCCTTTTCCTGTTTCTGTAATAGTTAAGATCATCGTAACAATGACAATGACAGATAAACTGCTCAGAATAATAGTCAAAGATTTATAAATCAGCTTATAATCAATTCTTCTTTCAAAGAAAACAACCTCTTCCTTCCCCTTGATCTGGGATATCACCGCTCCAACAAGCGTAGCAAAGGTAGTTGTCTTAATCCCGCCTCCTGTAGAGCCGGGAGAAGCACCGATAAACATTAAAAAGATAATTAAAAACAAGGTGGTATCGGTTAAATCAGCAATATTTAGCGTATTGGAGCCAGCTGTACGCGCCGTTACCGATTGATATAGAGATCCTAAGAACTTCCCTGGCCATGATAAAGGCTGCAGTGTTTTCGGATTATGAAGCTCCAATAAGAAAATCAAGATCGCTCCGACAGAGACTAACAGGAAGGTTGTCACCAAAACAATTTTTGTATGCAAAGACAGCTGCTTCTTTTGGCGATATTCATACAATTCATTCATGACAACAAAACCAATTCCCCCCAGGATGATCAGCGAACAGACGACTAACACAACGACTGGATCATTTACATAACCCGTTAAACTTCTGTAGTCGCCCATAAGATCGAATCCTGCATTATTAAAATTAGAAATGGCATGAAAAAAACCAAAATAAATAGCTTTGGCTGCCGGCATATCAAACGAAAAGCGGATCGCAAGCAAAGTGCCGCCAATGAATTCACACACCAGCGTAAAGAGCAAAACTCTTCTTACCAGCTTCACAATTCCCTCGATCGCCAGTGAGTTGAAAGCTTCCCGCAAAATAAGGCGTTCTTTTAAAGAAATTTTCCTTCTCAGCAAAAAAGCAAAGAGCGTTGCGACCGACATAAATCCTAGACCGCCAATTTGAATCAAGCTTAAAATGACCAGCTGGCCGAACAGCGTAAATGTCGAACCTGTATCAACAACAACCAGGCCCGTGACACAGGTGGCAGAAGTCGCTGTAAACAGCGCGTTTAAAAATGATAAACCCTCTCCATCCGCTGTCGCCACAGGTAATGTTAAAAGATAGGCACCTAATAAAATAACAAGAGCAAACCCGCCCGCTAAAATCTTAGGAGGATCCATAAAATGACTGGATTTGCTGTGAACCATAGTATCTCCTTCATTTCTTCATCGGATATAATGTCCCTAAAAGGGCAAGAAATAGGTGAAAGATGCCTTTTTGCAAACACCAAAAAAGAACACCAAGGCATTACTCAGTGTCCCTTTAAACAACACAAAGCAAACCTCCTTTCAAAACGCTGATGGGGTTAGCTGTCGGACTCGGGCCTTGAAAGTAGCCCTACCCTCTAACGAAGGATTCACCCCAAGTGCCAAGCACAAAAATGGGTCCCCCACTTCTTCATGAATTAAGCGATATAAGGTATGATTTAATGTAAACATTAAATTGATAATAGCTACTATACTCCCGGAAAAACCATTTGTAAAGATAAAATTTGTAAATTAATAGAGGGCCTATCAGACAGATGGCTCTTGGTCAACAGGAGATTCAATGTCGTCCCGGTAAGTATCGATATATACTCTCCCATTAGCCGCCAGGACAGCATAGACCACTTCACTAAGGTGGAGACCCCGTTTTTTCACTTCAGATTCGACCCAGCTGGCTTCTAAGTTATTCTGTATGAGATTGCTGTGAACAATGCAGCCGTCCATGACAAGCTCAACTGGAAGCTTTTTCTCGGGTTGAACAGCTAATGACAAATCCTGTTTGACAACATTTCGATATTCAGGCTTTTTCAGTACAGTCAACGTTCCGTTCGTTTCAATCACTGCGAATAAAACCTCTTCAATATTGAACACGTCTTTTTCTCTTAACTGCTGATTCAAATAATCTAGTGTATAACGCATTTTCTCCATGTTGTTTTCTAATATTTTTCCGTTCTCGATTACCACTGTCGGATCGCCCGCAAAAAGCTTTCTCGCTTTCCTGTTTTTAAGTGAAATAAAGGCAATACAGAAAACAATTAAAGTAAACTCAATGAACGAAAGAGCTAAATAATGGGCTTTTAAAGAAACATTAAAGGAAAGGTTGGCAATAATAGCACCCATAGTAATGGAGGCAATAAAATCAAAGTAAGTCATCTTGGAAATCGTCTGTTTCCCTAAAAATCTGGCTGCTACAAACAACATAAAAAAAGCGAACATCGTCCGCAAAAGAACTTGTAAATACTCTGGCATGCTTTTTTGTCCCCTTCTCTACTGGTTACAAACGTTAACGTCTCCTTTCACAGAGTATGGCCAAGAGCCGCAGCAGATATTACTTCAAAGAAAGGATCGTTCTTTTCATATCAGGCAAAATCAAACATAAATATCCCGAAGGCTCGGGAAGCCTTCGGGATACAGCAGCAACTATAAATGATCGCGGCTAAAATCGCACTTCTCCAGCGGCACAACCTTTGTCTTTTTCATCACCTTATAACCAATCCAAAGAATAATGAACACTGGAAGGCTAATATATGAAACCAGCATACCGTACCAGTTAATTCCTTCCCCTGAGATGACTCCGCTCCCTTGTCCTATAATAACAATAGAGCAAAGAATTAAAGTTAACAGAGGACCGAATGGATACCACTTCGCTTTAAACTTCAAGTCATTCAAATCCCTGCCTTGTGCTACATAAGCTTTGCGAAATCTGTAGTGGCAAATAGCAATGCCGACCCATGTCAGGAAACCGGTTAAGCCTGTCATATTCAACAGCCAAAGATAGACAACCCCATCACCGACAAAGGAAGAAAGGAAAACGATTAACCCAAAAAGAATGTTGGCATAAAGCGCATAGATCGGCACGCCCTTTGCATTGATTTTGCGCAGAAACTTCGGCGCCTTTCCTGATTGCGCCAGCGCCCACAGCATACGAGTAGAGGCATAAGCCGCAGAATTGCCGGCCGATAGTACAGATGTCAAAATAACAGCATTCATCAAGGAAGCCGCAAACGCAAGCCCGGCTTTTTGGAATACTAGTGTAAAGGGGCTAATTGTAATATTATCCACATCTGATTTCAACAGGCTTGGGTCCGTATAAGGAACAATCAGCCCTATAACGAGGATGGAAAATACATAAAAGATAAGCACTCTCCAAAATACGCTGCGAATCGCCCGGGGCACATTTCGTTCGGGGTCTTCGCTTTCACCGGAAGCAATACCGACCATCTCCGTTCCTTGAAAAGAAAAGCCGGCAATCATAAAAATCCCGACAATGGCTAAAAAACCTCCTTTAAAAGGAGCTTCTCCCGAGGTGAAATTCGCAAAGCCGGCTGTAGAGCTTGTAAATATCCCGAAGATCATCAGAACGCCAACAATTAAAAAGACTATAATCGTGATCACCTTGATGCCGGCAAACCAGAACTCCGCCTCTCCATATCCTTTAACAGAAAGTACATTCAACAAGAATATTAAACCGAGGAAAATGCTTCCCCATAACAGGTCTGAAGATCCCGGCAGCCAATATTTCATTACCAATGCACCAGCAGCCAATTCTGCAGGAATGGTAGTGGCCCAGCTTAACCAGTAATTCCACCCGAGAGTAAATCCGAATGCGGGATCAACGAAGCGGGTGCCGTATGTTTCAAATGAACCGGAAACCGGCAAATAGGTGGCCATCTCTCCAAGGCTGGTCATTAAAAAATAGACCATGCAGCCAATAGCGAGATAAGCAGCAAGAGCCCCTCCTGGTCCCGCCTGGCTGATCGTTGCGCCGCTCGCCACGAATAAACCGGTCCCGATCGCTCCTCCGATGGCAATCATCGTTATATGGCGAGAGCGTAAGCCTCGCTCCAGTTTTGCATCTGAATGTGCTGAAACATTTTCGACAGGTGGCTTGATCTCTAAATTGCTCATGAACTCCCCTCTTTTCTTGGAGTATTCCAACTTAATTAATTTGAATTTTCTGTCAAATAAAAAAATACTGACTGCCAGCTGACAAGCATTTTCTAGCTTTTTGCAATGGTTCGTTCCGGCAAAGATGTACCGGCTTCCCTTTTGCCCATCCCCAGCAGTCTGCAAATAACTTCATTTGTAATGTTCGGCACCATCTCTGTCGAGTATTTCAGCTCCATCCGCTCGTATCTATTATGGGCATCATGGCCGTAGGGACCGATATTGATAGCCGGTACATTAAGCTCCTGAATCGCCTGATAATCCACGTAGTGCTTTGTTCCCCAGCCGGGATTGTTGACGCTGGCCGCCTTAATCCCTTCTTTATTGTCACTTAAAGCCACGCAACTCATGTCACAAACATACGGAAAGTAATTTTTTGTCACGATAGGATGGGGATAATAAGGCTGAACAGATTGAACAGCTTCCTCTAATGCCAGCAGCAGATTTTGTTCATATTCGTTTTTGCCGGTCAACTCTATGCGCGGAGAATAAAGAGATGAATAGAATAAAATGATCGCCGGGCTCTTATCATTCATCCAATTCCATTCTTCTTCTACAACCTTTGCTGCAAACATGCGCATATCTAAGGTGCGATCCAGCAGCAGTTGTTCCTTAAACGTTTTCATGTGCTCAATAAAGGGCTCTCCATGCTGCTGGATCAGCTGCTTCTGCATTTCCTCATAAACAAGAACTCTCGATTGCCAAGGCAGTTCCTTATAAGGCTGCCCGCTTAATTTGCAATACGTTTGGTGCCGCTCTCTCAATTGAGTTAAAGCCCGGTCAAAAGCAATTTCAGCTTGCTTTTTCAATTTCGCCAAGACATCCTTTGGCGACCAGGATTGGATAAAAAAATTAAAATAGACATATGCAGACAAGGCCGTTTGTATGGTATAGGCAGGCTTCAAGTCCGTCTGCTTGAGGGATACTGGCGGCATAGGCGTCTCTCCTAATGATTGATCGCACAGCTCAGGATTATAGCTAATTTGGCTTGTTAATTCTGCCGCTATATAGTTAGGGTCTAATCCTTCAAAGCAAGAACCTGCATGAGTCTCAGCCCCTGTAATAAAAAAGGACGGAAGCAATTTTCCAACTGTCCCTTTGTAGATGTAGCGATTGGTGTCTCCTTCAAAACGGGGAGCGACAAAATCAGAGTTGATGAGAGCCACATAGTCAAATTGATGCTCCGCTTTCCATTGTTTTAAATTTTTCAGAGCGGATAACACGCCATGAGAACTGTCTTCCTCATCGCATTCAGCTAATAAAACGAGGTTCCCAGCCAATTCCTCTGGGTGATCAGAATAATATTTCAATAGATAGAGATGGCTGGCCACACCGCTTTTCATATCTAATACACCCCGGCCGAAGTGCCAATCACTTGAATCTAAATGCGACTTAACCAGCTCCGGAAGCTCTTCATCCGATAATGCCTCCATAAGCTGATCCGGAAAGCAGGCCTTGTCTTTCAAGTGCCCGTAGTCATCCACGCCGACTGTATCGGTATGTCCCATTAAAATGACTGTTTTATTGCTTTTCTCCTTTGTTCCTTTCACAAACGCCAGTATATTGTAGCGCTCGATTTCATCGTTATCTGTTCGTGACTGAATAAGATAACTCGGATTTTCTTGAAAGTAAGAAAATGAACGGATCAGCTGATACAAGCGATTGGCAATCGTCACTTCGCCTTTTGTATTGACAACGCTTTCAATTCTAACGAGTTCATCAGTTAAGTGTAAAACTTCTTGCCGGCAGGATAACATTGTTCACACGCTCCTTCTCTACCATTTAAATCGTCTCAACTTATAATACCTGCTGCAAAAAGCGGCGGGTTCTTTCTTCCTTAGGATGAGTAAAGAATTCAGTCGGATGGCCTTCTTCAATAATTTTTCCGTCAGCCAGCATGATCACACGGTCAGCCACTTCACGGGCAAATCCCATTTCATGCGTGACGATGACCATGGTCATTCCTTCTCTTGCCAGGCCTTTCATCGTTTCAAGGACCTCGCCGACAAGCTCCGGGTCCAGGGCGGATGTCGGCTCATCAAATAGCATGACAGCCGGCTCCATCGCCAATGCACGGGCGATCGCTACCCTTTGTTTTTGTCCGCCTGATAATTGTTCCGGATAATCATGCGCTTTATCGACTAATCCTACTTTTTGCAAAATCCCCATTGCTTGATCAATAGCCTCTTGCTTCCTTTTCTTTTTAATATGAACAGGTGCCTCAATGACGTTAGCCAGCACCGTCATGTGGGGAAACAAGTTAAAGTGCTGAAACACCATTCCCATGTCTTCGCGTACCTTGTTGAGATTGGTTCGGTTCACATCAATGGCTTGTCCTTTTATTTCGATCTCTCCGCTATCCTTTAACTCAAGGAAATTAAGGCATCTCAATAAAGTGCTTTTTCCAGAGCCACTTGCCCCGATTAAAACGACCACTTCTGATTGATCGATTTCAATAGAAATATTCTTCAGCACCTGCAAGCCATTAAACGCTTTGGATAACTGTTTTACCTTGATCAAACGGTTTTCCTCCCTTGCGCCTGCTTCTCTTGCTTGTATCTAATCTTCCTTCAATTTTGTTGAAAATGACGGTAAAGATAAGCACAAGAATCAGATAATAGATTCCGACCACAAAATAAGTTTCAAATGGCATATAGTTTTCAGCCTGCGCAGAGAGCGCTCGGTTGAACAATTCCGTCACAGCGATGTAGGCAACGAGGGAAGAATCCTTTAAGCCGATAATGAACTGGTTGCCTAATGCAGGAATGGCTCTTTTAAAGGCTTGAGGCAAAATGATTCTTCTCATAGAAAGAGTGTAGGGCATTCCTAAGGAACGGGCCGCCTCCATTTGTCCGCGGTCAATGGATTGGATAGCGCCGCGGAAAATTTCCGCGATATAAGCGCCAGAATGGATTCCTAGAGCGATGGCTCCCGCAGTAAAATCTGTTAATACAAAAACACTGGATATGCCATAGTACAAAAACATAAGCTGTACAATTAACGGCATGCCCCTTACTAAGAAGACATAGATATCAGCCAGCTTTTCAAGAATGAACACGTTGGACACCTTGAAGAAAGCAAAGACCAAGCCGATAGCCATCGCAATGAGCAAAGAGACAGCGGTGAGTTGCACAGTGATCACCGTAGCTTTTAAAAATTCAAGTCCGTGTGTTTGAAAAATAGACATCATGCTTGTGATGGCATTCAAGGTTACCCCATCCCTTCATTTAAGCTCACTCTCATCAACTATCTCCGCTGTTTACTTTTCCAAAAGGTTGACCCCAAACCACTTTTCACTGATTGTTTTATAGGTGCCGTCTTCAACCATAGAGGCGATGGCTCGGTTAATCTCAGCTAAAAGAATGGGATTGTCCTTATTTACAGCAACAGCAATGTTTTCTTGTTTCAGCACCTTATCTACCGGTTTGATCTTTAAGCCGGCTTCTTTCATCGCATGAATGCCTACAATCTTATCCGTAATCACCGCATCGACGCGTCCAGGTTCAAGGTCCTGCAAAGCGTATACATCACTTGGATAACTCTTGATATTTTTCGTATATTGCTCCGCATCTTGCTGATATGTGCTCGATTGCACAACTCCTATCTTCCGGTCTGTCAAGTCCGCTTTTTTCCCCAAGGATTGGTTTGATTCAGAGACAAAGATCTGCGCGCCGGAAATATAATAAGGGTCTGAAAAGTCCACCTGCTTTGCCCGTTCTTCCGTAGCGGTCATGCTGCCGATGATAGCGTCATACTTATTTCCTTTTAAGCCCTGCAAGATGGTTTCCCACGGGTTCGTCACCGGATTGGCTTCTAGTCCTATGCGTTTGGCGATCTCCTTTCCGATTTCAACATCAAAGCCTACCAGCTTGTCATTTTCTTTATAATTTAATGGCTTTAATAACCCGCTCATAGCAAACGTCAGCTTTCCTTCTTTCACCAGCTTGATCTCTTTTTCGTTTTCTGTTGCTTTTCCGGATATTTGATCCTCTTTCAATCCGCAGCCGCCTACTACTAAAAGAAGAAATGTGCCTACAAGTAAAGCAAAGGACCATATTTTTCTCATTATCTGCACCTCTTATCAATAGGATTGAATGAACTTTACCGTTACTTTACTTAAAAAAACAGTAGATAAGAAGGCAATCAAGCTTGCACTTGATTGCCTGTTCAGTTAAATACGCTCTGGCTGTTTCGTCTTCTTTTGGTAGGCTCTCCATGTAATGCACCATTTTTCGGGATGATCAAGAAAATCCTGTTCATCTAATTTGTGAATCGTACTGTTGTAAGGCGCATCTTGAACAATCTCCGGATTTTCATAGGCCTCTTCCGAAATCTGCTCAAGCGCCGCAATATACTCATCCAAATCCGCTTTTGAATAGCTTTCAGTCGGCTCAAGCGTAAATGGCTGCGGCACGATATACGGGTGGTGACTCGTCCAATAATGAAGGCCGAAGTCTGTCATGCGTCTTTGCACATCTTCTGTCGTTACTCCGGTTTCTTGCGCCATTTGCTCCCAGCTGTAACGAACCTGTTCAAGCCGCTGGCCCTTCACATAAGGAGCGCTTGCGCCGCGAATCTTCTGTATTTTGGAATACAGATAATTATTATTGAGGACCGCTGTTTGTGCTACTTCCTTTAAACCGTCCGGCCCTAATGCACGAATCCAGGCATACGACCTCAAAACAGTTTGGGCGACTCCATGGAAAGCACGAACTTTGCCGATCGACTGCGGAAGGTCTTCATTTAAGTAATACTTCTCGCCGTCAAACTCGACAATCGGGGCAGGCAAGAACTCTTTTAATTCTTCAACAACGCCAAGTGCGCCTGTCGCCGGTCCTCCGCACATATGCGGAGCGGCAAATGTTTTATGGAGATTAAAGAAACACATGTCAAAGCCCGCTTCTCTTGCACGGGTGATTCCCAAAAGGCCATTGGCGTTCGCTTGATCGTAATAGCATAAGCCTCCCGCTTGATGAACAATATCAGTAAATTCTTTGATTCTCGGATTATAGATACCTGTATCCTCTGGATTTGCTACGACAAAGCCGGCTGTCCGTTCAGACACCGCCGCTTTTAATTTCTCGATGTCAGGGAACCCCTCTTCATCAGGATGCAGTGTAATTACTTTAAATCCTTTCACTGCGGCAGTGGCCGCTTGAGAAGGATGAGAAAAGATCGTTGTGATGATTTCATTTCTTTGTTCTGCTTCTCCGCGGGATTCATGATATTTTCTGGCAATGGAGGCCATGGCAAATAATGCCTGAGTGCCGCCGCTCGGCTGGAAAGAAAAGTGATCCATCCCGGAAATTTCACGCATACACACATCCAGGTTATAAATAATTTCAAGCATGCCCTGAACAGTGCTCTCATCTTGAAGAGGGTGTAATTCCATTATTTTCGGGTTGCGGACCAGCAGCTCATTGATTTTGGGAATGTACTTCATTGTACATGTTCCCTGGCCAATCTCGACATTGAAATCCGATCCCAGCGTTTCTTGAGAAAGGCGAACATAATGTCTAAGTACCCGGGCTTGGCCGATTTCTGGAAGATTCGGCTTTTCCTTTCTCAACATGCCCTCAGGAATAGCGGAAACCCCATTGCCTACCTCAGCCGCCACCGCTTGATCGGAAAGCGGAATATCAACTCCTCTTTCTCCTTTTTGATGCAATTCAAAGATAATTGGCTCGTTCCACTTTGCCTGATGAAAATCTCTTACTTTGTTTTTTCTCTGGATTCTTTCCATTTGCCAGCTCTCCTTTCCCCGTACGGGATTTAGTTCGTCACTATTTCTTGTAAGGATGTAATTAAATGGTCAATATCATCCTTCGTATGAACTTCTGTTACACAGTACAAAGCGGATTGCCCGTATTCCGGAAACTCTTTCGATAAGTCCTTTCCTCCGAAAATCTTTTGATCTAATAATTTTTTATTAATGGTTTCCACTGAAAGCCCTGTATCATTAAAATCAATAATAAATTCTTTAAAGAAAGGGGAAGTCAACCGCGAGCCTTTCACACCCGGAAGTTTATTCAGCTGCTTAACCGCATATTGGCTATTTTGCATAATGGCTTGCCCTAACTCATACATTCCATTCGGTCCTAACAAGGATAGATACACACCGGCCGTGATCCCCCACAATGCCGTTTGCGTCCCGACCGATTCTTTCCCTTTCTCCCGTAAAGCAAAAGAAGTTCGATCATAGGCCACATCGCCAAACCCGTATTCGCCTTCCTTCACAGTCGGCACAATGCCAAACAACCGGGAAGGGTATTCGTTGATAAATTTCTCTTCATCCCTTGTGGCGATAAACCCCGCTTGTCCGCCGCTGTAATTCATATGCATACCCAGCGGCTGCAAGTCACCGCAAACAATATCGGCACCATACTGGCTTGGCGGTGCGAGCACGCCTAAAGAAATAGGGTCTACACCAACAACAAGCAATGCTTCATTCTCCCGGGCCACCTCCGAAATTTCCGCTCCTTGGGATTCAATAAAGCCGAGATAAGAAGGATTTTCAAAGTAAATAGCCGCCGTTTCATCAGAGATTTTTGCTTTTAAATCCTTCATATCTAGCAAACCTGTGTCCTTCTCAAAGTCTACAAAGTCAAAATCAAGCTCTGGTGATCCGTAATTCACGATAATCTTCATTCTTTCCGGCGCCACTGTGCTCGCTAACAGGATTTTCTTTCTTCCTGTGAGGCGGGCTGCCATTCTTAGAGAGGTGGCTGCTGCCTGCCCCCAATCAAATGTCGGTACGTTGACTACGTCCATATCGACGAGCTCTGCCAATAAACTTTGATACTCAAATAAGGCCTGATAGCGGCCGTGGTCCTCGTAAGGCTCTCCGGCATAGGCTGTGAGAAATTCGGATCTTTGATTTACTTCATCGCACACAGCCGGCACAAAGTGCTGCCAGCAGCCGGCTCCCAAGAAGTTGATATATTCATCAGCACTGACATTTTTGTTCAGCAGTCCTTCTATATGACGTCGCAGTTCATATTCTGTTAAGGCTTTAGGGATATTCATTTCATTCTTAAGATGAAGCTCTTCAGGAATACATGAGTAGAGCTCCATAACAGAAGGGACGCCAATCTCCTTTAACATGTCTTCTTTAACCTCGGGCACCATATTCGGTATGTAAGGATGCACCTTATTTTTCATAGTAATACCTCCTAAAAAGATTTTTGTCGTTACGCTAAACCGCCTCCATCAACGACTAGCTCTGTCCCGGTGATCCAAGCAGACAGATCGCTGGCCAAAAACAACACGCCTTTAGCGATATCACGGGGGGTGCCGATTCTGGCTAGCGGACGGTCAGTGGCTGATCCTTTAAGAAAGTCCCCTTCATCCACTTGCAGCTGCTTTGCCTCATCCCGCAACAACGGTGTATCCGTGTCGCCTGGACATAGGCAATTTACACGGACATTTTCAGGACCATGATCAATGGCCATTGCCCTGGTTAAATTGACAACACCCGCTTTGGCTGCACAATAGGCAGCTGCTTTATCCCCTCCCTTCAACCCCCAGCCGGAACCAGTATTAATGATGCTTCCGCCGCGATCCTTGTCCATAAGAGGGATCAAATGCTTGGAGAGAAGATAGACGCCCTTCAAAGAAACATCGATCACCGCATCCCATTCTTCTTCCTCTAAGTCGACAACTGTTTTTCTTCTGATGATCCCTGCATTATTAAAGAGCACATCGACGTGCTGATAGGTCTCTTTAATATAGTGAGCCACCTCCTCGCAATCCGATTTGCTTGTGACATTGCACCTTCTAAACTCTGCCTGAAACCCTCGCTCACGAATCTCTTGCACAGCTTGATTTCCTTTTTGTTCATCGATATCCAGAAGAAGCACGCTAGCTCCGACTTCCGCAAGCAGTTCTGCAGCTGCATATCCAATCCCTGATGCAGCTCCCGTCACAACTGCCACTTTATTCCTTAATTGAAAATAGTCTTTTTCCAACACATGACCTCCTTTATTGTTTTGCTAACTATATTGCAATAAGCGTGCCAAATTGAGGAGACAGCAAAAATGATAGTTTTTAGCTTTTTCTCTAGTTTGGTCTTTGACAGAAATGACAATACTTATTTGTTCATTGACAATTTTGAATTTTCGAAATTATAATCAGAAAAAGCATTCTTGGCTAAAGTGATTCACTAAAAATGATTGAAGAATCAGGCGGATTTAAAATAAGGGGGGGTTTTGGTGTCTTCAGTTAACGCAGTGGCCGCAGTTATTCAAACGTTTTCCGAACTTTTGCAAATCGAAATTGCTTTTTTCAACCAAGAAGGGATGTTAACCGCCTCAACAGCAGAATACAGAAAAAGAAAAGGAAACCGGGTTCATTTGCCCTTCTTCAAAAAGTTATATAAGCACCCGATCAGCTTTATTCAAAAGCCGGGACATATGAAGATGTGCCAAGGGTGTCATTTTCAAAAAAACTGTCCCTCCACCGTTGAAATCGTCCGCAATATCGTGGAAAACGGTAGACATTATGGGTATCTTACATTTGCCAGCTTTTCACTAGATGGACAAAACGAATTAATGGACAAGCAAAAAGAGTACAGTTATTGGATGTCACAACTAAGCCAAACGATCATGCACATTCTTCATGCACTAGGCGACTTTCAATTAGTATCAAAAAAAGAAAAGGAAAAGACGGACTATATTCTTGGAAACAACAAGGCATTAAATGATTTAAAGGAGCTGCTGAAGAATCTTGTCAATAGTTCTTCCTCCATTGCAATCACAGGAGAAACAGGCACTGGAAAGAGCTTACTGGCCAAGCTGATTCATGAACAAAGCATCTTCCGGAAAGGAAACTTTATCGAGATTAACTGTGCGAGCATTCCAGAAGCCTTATTTGAAAGCGAACTATTCGGTTACGAGGAAGGAGCGTTTACAGGGGCACGCAAAAAAGGCAAACCAGGTTATTTTGAACTGGCTGACAGGGGAACTCTTTTCTTGGATGAGATTGCTGACCTTCCTTTATCTATGCAGCCCAAGCTGCTCAAAGTCCTGCAGGATGGAATCGTACAAAGAATAGGAAGCACGATTCCCAAAAAAGTAAATGTTCGCGTCATCGCGGCAGCCAATCAATCGTTGGAGCATTTAGTAGAATCCAAGCAATTCCGCTCGGATCTCTACTACCGGTTAAACGTAATTCCTATACATTTGCCGCCTCTGCGTGAAAGAAAAGAAGATATCGCTGAGATTGTTCCCGTATTAATGGAGAGATTACAGGATAGAACAGGAAAATTCATTCAAGGCTGTGAACCGGAGTTTTTAAAAAGACTGAAGCAGCACCACTGGCCCGGAAACATTCGGGAGTTAGAAAATATTCTGGAATATAGCATGAACATGGAAAGAGGCCAGCAGCTGACGATTTCGTCCCTGCCTAGCGCTTTCAAAGAAGCAACAGCGAGCCATCCTTACTCTCCGAATGAAAAGCAAGGATTTAAACAAATGGAGAAAGAAATGCTGATTCAAAAACTGAATCTCTATGGTTATGATCATGAAGGGAAGAAATTAGCTGCAGAAGATTTAGGAGTAAGCGTCAGAACAATCTATAGAAAAATTGGCCAATTAGACATCCCGATACCAGTTAAATAGAGTATGAAGCCGTTTCATTTTCTTCTTGAATGGTACAAAAAAGTCGAAGAGTAGCGTATAATCGCGCTACTCTTCGACTTTTTCATCGTTCAGCTTTTCATAATCTTCATGTTTCATTGTGTCTGAATCTCCTTGTCCTGCATAACCTGCAAATGTTGCTTTTTTGTCCTTGGTTATATAGTATATATATTGATTTTCAGGTTCATCTGTATATACGACATAAGCATAATGTAATAAATAATCTTCACCGCCTAAGGGGTTATCATTGAAAAAGGTAATCTCTTTTATATCAGATTTCTGGAAAGCTCTTTCCTCATATAGGTACTCATTTAAAGCTTTTTTTGCAACTATTTCTTCATTCTTCACCCTGTGATCCCAGTAAACATAATAAACTCCTAAAGCCATCAATAATAAGATGAAAACACTGAGAAAAATTTTCTTTGCCATTTAGCTAAATCCCCTTTTAAGATACCTTTTTACAATTATATGAAAAAATATAATGATTAGGAAGCGGAAAGCCCAAAATGGCGATCTATAGAGAGGAATGATCCTGAAAGTGCCGGTGCGCCCTATGGTGGTGGATGGTCCTACTTATAGATAGTTCCTTGTATTAATTCAAGTTAAAAGCTGGACCGATCAGAAATTTGATTCTCCCACTTTATCAAATACTCTTGGATATCGTCATGATTATTTTTGATAGGATATTTCACCCTATAAGATATGATTGAAACAAGCACGGCTGCTAAAATAACAACCGTGAGTAAAGTTTTTCGTTTAGACATGACGATCCCCCCTTTGATTTACATAATACTCGACATAGGCATTAGAAAAGATCTCCTAGTCCATCCTCAATCCGTTTTCTATCTGCTTCTTCCACCCAATCATAGTATTGCTTATAGAGAGAGCGTATTAGGTCTGCTTCACGGGCTATCACTTCACATCCACGATCATCATATACAAAGAAAATAATATCTTTTGTCATGTTCACAAAGAAAACATCAGGGTAATTGATGGAGTAACCTCCAAACTTTGGTTTTAAGGGAAAGTCTTCATTACTTGCTGCCTTAAGCAATTCATTGACACGTATATCTTTTCGTTTACACAGCAATGAAAATTGTTGCATCTCATATTCTGTGGATTCATCCAAATCAAACGGATAAGGGTAAGTTCTTACCTGAATACGATCTAACATACTTTTACACTTAAGAAATGACTGATAGACTTTCAATTTTTTTGTTCGCTGCTTTTTCATTTTATGCTTATAGACATTCGTTACAAGGAACAAGTCATCATTTTGTTCAAACAATTTATTGAAAATTGCAAAGGCTTGCTTATATACAAGTTGAAACCGTTCAAGGTTAAGCCCGTCATTTTCTTTGAACTGATAGATTTCACCGCCAAGTGAAAAGTGGATGCCTATGTCCCATTGATAATAGATACTTGGGACTAATTCAACAGACGGAAACTTTTCATGTAGATATTCTGTTATGTTCATTTAATGATCCTCTCTTTCCCAGGCGCTGGATTAAAAATAGCTCATAAAGTTTTGAATCTGACTGCATAAAAAAGAGCAAATTTCATTTAGTACTCGCGACTATTTTTCATATCTAATTAATATGGCTATCAAATTCACAAGAGCAGCTAACACTAACACAATATATATATGACTAGGTAAATTGAAAACATAGATGAGTATCGCCAAAACTATACATACAATAGTTAATTCAATATAGGCTGCTTTTCTATTTTTTTATTCTTCATTATAAATCCCCCTTGTGAAATAGAGTCACTTTACGTGTATGAGTGTCCTATCGTTTTCTTTCTGTTGCTGCGTGATCATCAGCTGGACCGATCTTTATCCTCTCGAATTTTCCATGAAAAGGCAATATTACTCTTCAACGGCAATCCTTTGTTGTTGGGTCATAGTGAAGTTCTTGATTTGAGAGGAAAATAGAAGAGCCTACCTGCATTTTATTGCAGATAGGCTCTTTAAAGTTGCTGAGTCTCTTACTGTCGTTTGTCTTTGCTATTGTTGTGTTATATTTATTTTTTATTTAATATATTTGAATTCTGCACAAAATGACTTTAGTTAATTGTAATCTATCCACGCCCGGTCCATAACCCATCAGAGGAAACCGCTCTATCTGCCAGCTGGCGAAACTGTCTTTTCGCTTCTTCATCCGCAAAGGCGCGCTTAGGCAGAATGTAGGCACTCATTGAGCTGAAAAACAAAAAATAATACTCTTCGTTTTCTGCTACTTTCTCAATTCCGGACCAGCTTACCTTTCTTTCCTCTACCTTGTTTTTCTCTATAAAGCCATCTTCATGAAGAGTGAATGTATGTTCACCAATCAGATTGTCATTTTTCCCTTCATTTAACGCTTTATTGACCCCGTTCTTTACATGCCAATAGAAATACCTTGGATAAAACATCATCCAAGCGACAGCAGTCAGCATAAAAACAACGGACAGCCCGACTGAAAACTCTCCTGTAATTCCGGTAAAAATAAAAGGAAGCACCAGAAAAGCGATGGGCGGAAAGAAACGCTGCGCGAATAAAGACTTTTTGATGGCGGCGGAATTCTTGACGTAATAAAGATTGAATGCCAAGTAATCCTCCTTTGTCAGCTCATAGCTCAGTTTCATCCATCTTCCTCCCTCTCCTATTTATACTTTTTAAAAGTCAAAGCAGCGTGACAAGCTGGCTATACAAAAAAGGAAGGGATTAGCCCTTCCTTTTACTTTTACGCGCCTTAGAGGATTTGAACCTCTGACCTGCCTATTTTAACACGCAGCTAGCTTGTAATCTACTGAATTTTTCTTTCTTTGTTACCTCCGACTTTAAAATGGATAATATCCCCGGTTTAAAATTCCCTGTTCATAACAGATAATCGTTACGTACTCTTGATTTTTTGAGATTTGCATCAGAAAGGCTGGTCTAAAACGGCCATTGCCAGAGAAACAGGGGATAAAATTGTGCTTTTATTAATGATTTCATTACTCACTATGTTTTTCTAGCTCTGTGGCCATACGATGCTCTATGTTAGATAGTTCATTTTAAAATTATACCTTTTGTGAAATAGAGGGTTTTACCAATTCAATAAAGAATGTAAAACATAGGATGGGTACATCCTGTTTGTATCCCATTCAGGAAACTAACAGGTCATTGAGGACATCAAAATTTTTATTATACAATTTAAGGATGTGTTTATATGTCAGAAGTTCAAGTCATTATTGGGGTTCCCGGAAAGTGGAAAAATAGATCAGAATTAATCCAAGCTGTTGCATCTAATGGTGATGGGTATTTAATGGCTGGTTACATTATCCATAACGCCAAAAAAGACGTAGGTTTTCAAGTGGAAGTTTATGAACACGACCCCCATTTAAAGGAGGCTTTTTCCTATGCAGGCGCCTTTCAGGAAAGCCTTTTAGATGAAATTGAACATCATACCTTCACGGTATATGTAATAGCAAATATTAATGGAATTGAAGGTCTTAAACAAGTAGTAGATGTCGGAGCAACTTTATTAAAAGCTGGTGGTTTAGCGATAAAAATTGAAACTTCCGGAATGGCACACACCAAAGATGAATGGTATCAACTTTTAGAAAACCAAGATTATTTTCCTCTCTATTCTCATTTTGTGACTCTCGTTGGTGATGAGGAAAGTTATTTTTCGTGCGGAATGAAAGCCTTTGGATTACCGGATGTCATTACTCCTTCTTCAATATCACCAGAAGAAGCCGCAGATCTCCTTAATAATTTCAATCTTTATAGCATTGTTGAGCATCCTCCTTTTAAAAATGGTGAGATATTTAGTTTGGAGAAAAATTCACCTGTATACAAAATTGATTTCATCAATGAATTTAGATACGAGGAAGAGGATGTATTCTTTAATCCATTTGGGTTAATTAATTTAATTCCAGCATAAATAATAGAGGTACTTATTGTACCTCTCAGACTGTAGACAAACTCAATGAAAATTGAAGTTGTGGTCCGCAGTCTTTTTCTTTTGCTTGTAGATCGAGGCTGTTGATTTCCATTCCAGGCTGCTTCGCTTTCCGCGGGGCGGGAGGTGAGCCCGCAGGAGTCTTCGCGCCTTCCATTCCAATCAACAGGGGTTACAAAGTTGCTGGGAGGCCCTAACAACATTAAAGTTTAATATAGCTTAAACGAAAAGCAGCGCTTACGTTTTGTCTCCACTCTATACTGTCTTGCTTTTATCTTTCCATTCTTTGTATCAAAAATTTCACCTTCAACATGTATAATATTTCCTTGATTTTTACTTTCAGCAATTTTGAGAGAGTAAATATTTATTAAATCAAAACTTTAAAAGGCGGTAATTACATGAACAAGATATTAGCAGTATGGATTATAATAAGTGCATTTTTAGCAGGTTGTTCTAATATTACTGAGACAGAATCAACTCCAGTTCATCCGTTATTTTCCACTGATGAAAACAAGTACTCCTTATTAATGGTAAGAGAAACAGAAATGGCAGATTACAATAACTGGTTAGAAGAGAATCAAATAACTAATGTTAAAAAAATTCATGGTCGAACTTCATTAAAAGAAACAAATGGTGAGTATAAGTTCTTAGAATTAGAAAAATCTCCAGCATATGTTGTATTTGATACTAAAAGTGTGGTGTATAAAGCATACACTGAGGAAGATTTAATTAAATTTTTAAAAGAGAACAGCCCAAATTAGTAAATGTATTGTCTTAATGAAGAAAATGAATTAAATAGAACCTAAGTTGACTTTTGATCTATATGATGAAGGAGTAAAAGGATGAAAGAACGTTGGAAATTTCAATTGATCAGATTAGAAAATAAAAGAAAAAAGGTCGATATAGGTCGGACACCCTAGAATATTTCTAATCCAGAGAACCTTAATATATCAACCTTCTTCTGTGTTTTACGCGCCTTAGAGGATTTGAACCTCTGACCTGCAGCTTAGGAGGCTGCTGCTCTATCCTGCTGAGCTAAAGGCGCATCTTCTATAACCCTGTTTTTCTTCTGGAACGAGAAGAACCATGGTGTTTAAGAAGAATATACTTGCTTAACTAGTATTTGCCGTTTTGATCTTCAGAAACTCTTCTATTCTAGCATAAATCCTTTCCAAGAGTCAATTCGCCCTATGAATGGGCATAGGGACCTGCAAGCAAGTCACGCTCCATGAAATCATCTCAAAAACCTTGAAGAACAAGTCTCCAAGGTTTTTGAGATTTTTTAATGAGACAGCACTCTTTTGGTCTGAGCCTCTTGCCCAGTATTTAGTGATCCAAAGTCATAGCGGTGTTCAATATAAATTTGGTGCCAGACCATAAAGGAAAGGAGCGTCCACAGCTTTCGGCTGTTATCTTTCTTGCCGGCGGCATGCTCGTCCAGCAGCAATTGAACCTGTCGTTTATCAAAGAGATCATCCACCTCGCTGGAACGGATGATGAGAGAGGCCCAATCATAAAGCTCTTCTTTCAGCCAGTGACGGATCGGCACGGGGAACCCTAATTTTTTTCTATTTAACACATGATCCGGAACAATGCCTTCGGCTGCTTTGCGAAGGATATATTTAGTTGTATGATGGGCTATTTTCTGATCAGCGCTAATTTTGGAAGCTACCTCAAAGACGCGTTTATCCAGAAAAGGAACTCTCAGTTCGAGGGAATGGGCCATAGACATCTTATCCGCTTTTAATAAAATGTCCCCTCTCAGCCATGTATGAATGTCCAAGTGCTGCATTTTTGTCACCGCGTCGTAGCCGCTGGATTGGCTGTAAATAGGATCGGTGATGTGCGTGTAATCTAATCCCCTTCTATAATCGGTAAGCAGCGGCGCTTTTTCCGCTTCTTCAAAAATCTTCGCATTGCCGATATAGCGTTCTTCCAGCGGGGTAACGCCGCGCTCAATAAAGCTTTTCCCTTTCATTCCTTCGGGCAGTGCTTGGCCAAGTGTTTTAACGATACGTTTAACAGGAGAAGGAATGTAATTAAATACGCGCAAAGATTCCGGCTCCCGGTAGATGTTGTATCCGCCAAACAGCTCATCCGCCCCTTCTCCGGACAGTGCTACTGTTACATGCTTTTTCGCCTCGCGCGCAACAAAATAGAGCGGCACGGCTGCCGGATCAGCCAGCGGATCATCCATATGCCAAATAATTTTCGGAAATTCCTCTAGAAACTCTTCGGGTGAAATCACATAGCTGATGTTTTCTAAATCCAAGGATTGAGCCGTTTCCTGAGCTACGTCAATTTCACTGAATCCGTTTCTTTCAAAGCCGACAGAGAACGTTTTGATCTTTGGGTTCACTTCTTTTGCTAAAGCAACAATGAAGGATGAATCAATTCCGCCAGACAGGAATGACCCGACTGGTACGTCGCTGCGCATATGAACAGCGACAGAATCAGTTAGCACGTCTTGAATCTGCTTCACAAGCTGCCGCTCGCCTGTTTGCGCCGGCTGAAAATTAGGACGCCAATAGCAGCGAATTTTCATCGCTTGTCCCGGTTTTTTAAAGAAATAATGGCCGGGAGCAAGCTTTTTCACGGAAGCCGTCATCGTATTCGGTTCAGGCACGTATTGGAAGCTAAGATAATGCTGCAAGGCATCCCGGTCAATCTCAGACTCCGCCTGATTTTCTTTAGCTAATAGAATGCTCTTTTTCTCAGAGGCGAATAACGTAAGATCCTCTTGTTCGGAATAGAAGAATGGCTTGATGCCAAAATAATCCCTTGCTCCAAATAATAGTTCTTCTTCTTTATCCCAAATAACAAAGGCAAACATTCCTCTTAGTTTCTTGACAGCATGCTCCTTCAAATCGCTATAAAGAGCAAGAATCACCTCTGTGTCTGAATCCGTAAAGAATTGGTAGCCTTTTTCTTCCATCTCTTGGCGAATTTCAATATAATTATAAATTTCACCATTAAAAATGATCCAATAACGGTCATTTTCATAAGAGAGGGGCTGATGCCCGCTCTCAAGCCCGATAATACTTAGACGTCTAAAACCAAAATTTACGTGTTTATCAAAATAAAAGCCCTCGTCATCAGGCCCTCTATGAGTAATAATGGCATTCATTTTTCTAAATGTATCTTTTTTTAATGTCTCTTTCGTTTCTTGGGGTTTGTCGTATACACAACCAACAAATCCACACATCGCTAACACCTGCCTATTCTAAAATGAACCTTTTTTGTCTTTTACCACAGTATCAGTTTTTCTAGAAAATAACAAATGATTCAATAGTTTGATTTATTTCTTTCTGTTTTCCTTTAGTCTGTGAATAGCATTTACGTATATTTTCCAACTATTAATGGAAAAATCCAACAATTTTCGGAAAACTGTTTTTCCGCTTCTTGTAATTTCCCTGTCTGTTGGCAGATGAAACTCTAAATCGTTCTGTTGGACTGCTGAAAAGTTATAAAAAAGTCGATATCAGGAGATGGAACACAACTGGATCATGAGTGAAGCTTTACGAGTGAGGCACTTATTTGATAACAGCAAGAGGGGCTTTGTGCAAATAAACAGAGTCCTGCTTATCTGCGGGCAGGACTCTATGGTATCTGATTATTCTTCGAATACAGTAACTTCCTTCATGACATCGCCGTTTTTCATAGAACGCGCGGTTTCCAAGCCAGATGTTACTTTCCCAAATACAGTATGTACGCCGTTTAAATGGGGCTGAGGTTCATGAACGATAAAGAATTGGCTGCTGCCTGTATCTTTGCCGGCATGAGCCATCGACAAGCTGCCTGCTTCATGCTTATGAGGATTTCCTTCTGTTTCACATTTAATGGTATAGCCAGCGCCGCCTCTGCCTGTCCCTGTCGGATCTCCGCCTTGACTAACGAATCCAGGGATGACTCGATGAAACACTACTCCGTTATAAAAGCCTTCATTTGCCAGCTTTTCAAAATTGGCCACCGTATTAGGCGCTTCACCTGGATATAATTCAAATTCAATCGTTTCCCCATTCTCCATTACAATTTTTCCTTTTTTTGTCATAAAAACCACTCCTTTTCACTTGAATATTTCCTTTTTATCATACCAGAAGAGCGGAAGAAAACCAGAAAGATGAAAAGATTTTCTTAAGGAATTTTCCTAATAGCTGTTTGCGCGCCAAAAACCACTACTGAGATCAATTGCTCAGAAAGGCTTCCTTTTCCAAGATCATGATCAAATTAACGGTGCTCATCCGGATCTTTCAAGTTTATGTTATCCCCCTGGAAGACAATCGCGTCCGACAGCGAACTAAACAGTGAAGATACAGCCTGCAAAAGCCAACATCCCTTCTTTTTCTGAAAAAGAAGGGATAAAACATACAGGCAAGATGGACATTAAGATGTTTCTTGTGATTTCTGCAAGCCCATCGCCAGTTCTGCTGCTTTCAGTCTTCGTTCTTTTTGGCCTACATGAAAAACAATATAGATCCATACTAGAACAATAGCCGTATACATGACATACTGAATGGTTAGGGGAATCGTCGTATACCCGAATATGGCACGAACGTTTGTAAAAACTAACATGCCGCTTACTATCACAGCCAGCATGCGTGTCGGAAGGCTTTTGACAATCCAGGCAGCAATTGGAGCAGCAATCACTCCCCCGAGCATAATCGCTCCTGCCCAGAGCCAGTTGATATGACCGAGACCGAGGGACAGCATAAACCCCAATGTTGCGGAAGCAGCGACAGCAAATTCACTGACGCTGACCGTCCCGATTACCTTTCTTGGCTCCATCCCTTTTTGCGAAAGCAAAGCAGGAGTGGCAATCGGCCCCCAGCCGCCTCCGCCGCTCGCATCAAAGAAGCCTGCGACAAAACCGAGGGGAAGATAAAATTTATTCGTCAGCTTTTTATGTTCTTGCCTGCGGGCATCCTGCAAAAATAAAAAACGCGCCAGAATATACAATCCTAATGCCAATAAAAAAATTGACACGTATAAGCGCACGTAGTCGCCAGTTAAGTGGCTCAAGAAGGTCGCTCCTGAAAATGCACCGACTGATCCGGGGATAATTAGACGCTTTGCCATCTGTTTATCAACATTCCCAAAGCGCATATGTGACATCCCTGAGGCAGCGGTCGTGACCACTTCTGCCATATGAACCGAGGCAGAGGCTATCGCGGGCGCAATGCCTGCCGTCAGCAAAAGGGTCGTAGATGTAAGCCCATACCCCATTCCGAGCGCACCATCTACAAGCTGGGCGGCGAGTCCAACTAGCGCCAATATGACAAAACGTTCCACTCTTTTCCCCTCCTAATTAAGGCTGTGTTGCTTGAGCAAATGGGCGGATTTCACGCAAAAATCCTTCCCGCCGCTCAATATCTTTATAAAAGATAGGATCAGCCGCTATTTTTAATAAATGACGGCGTACAGTCCGGTCTGGTTCTACTTTCCTCACAATTTGTCTAACTTCATATAAAAAATCAATGTAGTCTTCATACGATTCATCATAGACTTCTGCGAGCTCGTTTCTGATCTGTTTAGCTAATGTCGGGCTGGCTCCTCCTGTGGAAACACTTAGGACGAGCCGACCGCGCTGCAAGGAAGCAGGGATGGTGCTGTTGCCGAGGTCCGGCTGTGCAGCATGAACAACGAGCTTGCCGGCTGCTTTAGCTTGTTTGGCGACTTCATCATTAACCTTTTTCGAATCAGTCACGGCCATCACCAAGAAAGCATCCTCGTAGTCTTTTTCTTCAACAGGTTTTTGGATAACTGTCACCACCCCTTCATCAGCGAGCTTTTCTATCCCCGGATGAATCACCGGACTCACAACATGGACATGAAGGCCGAACCGCCGCAGGTTTTCTATCTTGTGCAAAGCCACTTCCCCGCCGCCAACCATCACAACTTTCTCACCCGCTAAATGCACCATAATGGGAAACATCCAAATACCCCCTTGCCGGATTTGCCTCTTCTATGCGGTCCTTTATAATTTGTCGAATGGCCGGATGATACCCCAGGCACTTCGTTAAAATCACTGAATCTCCTGAACCTAGCCATTCCAGCTCTCTTTTTAATGTGTTAGACAAAATTCCGGTAAATAATAAATAAGGAACCACCCATAACTGAGAAGGCTTCTGTTCGTGGAGGCGCGTCAGTTCCTCTTTGAATGACGGGGCCGCTGCTGCTAAATATCCTAAATTCACATCCATTAACTTGGTTTTATAACAGAACAGATCCCTAATGGCTGCAAAATCAGCCAACGTCTGCGGGTCGCTGCTTCCCCGGCCAACGAGCAATACAGACGCATCCGGTAAAATGCGCTGCCCAGTTTCCTTCATTCGTTCCACTAAAATATCGACAATAGCTTCATGTACACCAAGCGGCTGAGCATAGTAAAAGGTGATGGAAGGAAAACGGAATCTCGCTTTCTCCAGCTCTATAGGAATATCTTTTTTCGCATGACCGGCAGCCAGCAGCAAGAACGGCAGAACAATCACTTCTGTGGCGCCGTTCGCTACACAGCGGGCAATTCCTTGTTCAATGGTCGGTTCCGCCAGTTCCAAAAAACAGGCCTCTTGAATAGGGAGGGCAATAAACGGTTTTGTCCGTTCAATGAAAGCGAGCGCCTCCACTCTCCCTTGCTTCACCCGGCTGCCATGGCAAATGTAAAGAACAGCTTTCATTGCCCGGCCCCCGCTGCCAGCACAGCCTCTGCTTCCCATTCGTTAAACCAGCTCAATTTCTCCCGAAGCCGGACAACTTCGCCAATAACAATCATGCTTGGATTCGTCACGCCTTCTGCTTGGGCAATATCCGCAATGGTCGCCAGCGTGCCTGTCACTGTTCTTTGGGCTTTCGTCGTCCCCCAATGAACCAAGGCAGCCGGCGTCTGCGGGGATTTGCCATTTTCAATTAATCGCTGCTGTATATAAGGAAGGTTTTTGACACCCATATAAATGGCTAACGTATCAATGCCGTTGGCAAGGGCCTCCCATTTCTGATCCTCTTTCTCTCCTTCGCGCCGATGACCGGTCACAATGGCAAAGGAGGCGCTATGATCTCTGTGAGTAACCGGAATCCCCGCATAGGCAGGAGCAGCGATCCCAGAGGTAATGCCGGGGATAATCTCAAAAGGCACGCCATGTTCCGCAAGAAAGGCAGCTTCTTCGCCGCCGCGGCCGAAAACGAATGGGTCACCGCCTTTAAGCCTTACAACCCTTTTCCCTGCCTTGGCATGCTTCACCAGCAAGTAATTAATCGTTTCCTGCTGCAGATGATGATGGTCGGGAAGCTTGCCGCAAAAGATCAATTCAGCCCCGGGTTTCGCATCATCTAAAAGTTCAGGGCTGATTAACCGATCGTACAAGATCACCTCGGCCTCTTGAATAGCCCTTAAGCCTTTCACTGTAATTAAGTCCGGGTCACCAGGACCCGCTCCGACTAGCTGCACCTTTTCCATAATGGCCACCTCCGCTCCATATTTTCAAACGCCGCGGGGAAAAGGCCCGCCGCTTTCTATCATTATTCTCGTTAAATCCAGCTCTTCTTTTTCATAAATTCAATTAATTGATCGGCACATTCATCCACTGAATAGCGGCTGGTCTCCAGAACAAGCTCCGGCGCATCCGGTGCTTCGTAGGGAGAAGAGATGCCTGTGAACTCTGGAATCTGGCCGCTGCGAGCCTTTTGATAAAGCCCTTTAGGATCGCGGGCTTCACATTCATTGAGCGGGCAGCTGACGAATACTTCAACAAATTCATCCGCCTCAAGCAGCTGGCGAACGGCCTTTCGATCCTCTTGAAAAGGAGAAATAAAGGCGGTAAAGACAATTTGACCGCTGTCAACGAATAATTTGGCTACTTCACCGATCCGGCGGATGTTTTCTTTCCGGTCCGACTCGGAGAAGCCTAAATCTTTATTCAAACCGTGCCGGATATTATCGCCATCCAGCACATAGGTGTTTGCTCCAAGCTCGTGCAGCTTTTTCGCCGCCGCATTGGCAACGGTTGATTTCCCTGACCCGGACAGGCCGGTCAACCAAAACACCGCACTATGATGCTTATTTCCCGTTCGCTGATCGTGTTTGGTTAATGCCTGCTCGTGCCATACAATATTCGTACTCATCTGAACCCCTCCTCATGAAACCGTTTCTTTCTCCCGCAAACCGCGGATTAATACTTCAATCACTTCTTTTCGGCTGAATGTAGATGGCGGCACCTCGCCAGCGCGAAGCATTTCTCTCACTTTTGTGCCGGACAAAATGACATGATGCTCCTTGTCATGAGGACACGTCTTGGCGGAAGCCATGCTTTCGCATTTTTGGCAATAAAAGCTGTGTTCGAAAAAGAGCAGAGTGATGCCGATTTCATCGGCAGAAAACTGGCTGAAAATCTTTTGCGCATCATAGGTGCCATAGTAATTGCCTACTCCGGCATGATCACGGCCGACAATAAAGTGAGTGCAGCCATAATTCTTGCGCACAATCGCATGAAAAACGGCTTCCCGCGGCCCTGCATAACGCATAGCAGCAGGAAACACAGCGAGCTTCACCCGATCTTGTGGATAGTAATCCTTTAACAGCACCTGATAGCTTTCCATTCGCACATCAGCCGGAATGTCATCTGCTTTGGTTTCACCAACAAGCGGATTTAATAAAAGGCCGTCAACTATTTCAAGTGCTGTTTTTTGAATATATTCATGGGCGCGGTGCACCGGATTTCTTGTCTGGAAACCAACGATGCGCTCCCAGCCTTTTTCTTTAAAAATAGCTCTCGTTTCAGCCGGATCAAAATAAAACTCGCTAAATTGCTTCCGCTCAATCCGGCGAATAAGCGTAATGGGTCCTCCAATATAAACAGAGCCCCGCTCCAGCAGTTTTTTCACGCCCGGATGAGCAAGATCTGTTGTCCTATAGACTTGTTGGGCTTCGTGCTGCTGATCAGGCCGGTAGATTTCCTTTATCGTCATCACGCCATAAGGCAGCCCGTTGTGAACAAGGAGCACGGTTTCTTCTTCATTCAATGACGCCGCTTTTTCTTCTGTAACCGGCAGGGTGATCGGCAGGCTCCAAACGGTCCCATCCGCCAGCCGCAAGCGGGAAACAACGGAGTCATAATCTTCTTTCGTCAAAAATCCGATTAACGGGCTGTAAGCTCCGGTGCCAATCAGTTCTAAGTCACTTAGAGCAGTTTGGTCTAATTCAATTTCTTTATGAAGATGAGAAATATCTAAATCCGGATGAAACAAGTGAATCAATGTTCCGCCATGCGGTATACTTTGTGTCATTGTCTTTACCCCCTAAATCAATTAACCTTATAAAAATACTATGATTTAAAATAAAAAAAATTAGCTTGTATGCAAGCCGCATTCTGTTTTCCCGGTGCCAGACCAGCGGCCGGCACGCATATCCTCCAAAGAATAGGCCGGCTTTGTACAGGTTTCACAGCCGATGCTCGGATAGCCTTGGTCATGAAGGCGGTTATAAACCAGCCCGTGTTTCGTCACATAACGCCATACATCCTTCCATGTCCAATGAATTAAAGGACACACCTTAACCTTTTTAAACTTGTGATCCTGATTCAAAAAATTCGTATGCTGTCTCATTTCAGACTGTTCCCTTCTGAGACCGGAAATCCAAGCGGCAGCTGGAGCAAGCGCGTTAGCTAGCGGTACAATCTTTCTAATGTTGCAGCATTGGTTAGGATCGGTTTTCCATAAATCTTCACCATACCGGGCAGCTTGTTCTTCGATGGTAAACTCAGGCTGCTGAAGCTGAATGCGAAGAGAAGGATAATTTTTTTTGACTTTCTCAATCAACTCATATGTTTCTTTAAAATGATAACCGGTATCTAGAAAAACAATCTCCGCGTCTTTCTGTACCTTAGAAATTAAATCAATCAACACAATGCCCTCAATACCAAAACTGCAGGCATATGTGAGCTTTTCGCCATATTCATTATAAGCCCATTGAAGAGTCTCTAACGCTCCTTTTGTTTTACTCTCCGCTGGAAACACAGGCAGGCTGTTCTCATTCCACTGTTCATATTTAATCAACTTTAAACACCTACTTAACGGATGGGATTTTATGAATATAGATAATCTTATCAGAAAATTTCCTAAAGTCAAACCCTATTTTGAAGAATCCTTTTCAGTATATGAACAAGGGAAGAATATGTTTATTTTCTTTGGAGGAAGGAATAGTAAAAGAAGAAAGCATTCGCAAAAAAGGAGCTGGAAACATGGAAAAATTGAAAACGGACATTCTTCATATTCTAAAAGAACATAAAGTCGGTACACTGGCGACGGTAAAGAACAACAAACCGCATACCCGCTACATGACCTTTTTCAACGATGATCTGACTCTTTATACCCCAACCGGAAAAGATACTTATAAAGTCGAGGAAATTGAGAAAAATTCAAACGTTCACATGTTAATTGGCTATTCCGGCGAAGGGAGGGGCGATTCGTTCCTGGAAATTGAGGGAACCGCTCAAATCGACGATTCGCGTGAAACGAAAGAACGATTATGGAATGAAGAAATCGCTAAATGGTTTAACGGTCCGGAAGACCCTGAATATATCGTTCTTCAAATTACCCCGAGCACAATCCGTTACATGAATGACGGCGAGAAAACTCCTCAAGTGCTGGAGTTGTAATAGTCAGGCACCTTCCTAACCAGGAGGGTGTCTTTCTTGCTTTCCCTCTCTGTCTCGGACGTAGACAAACAAAACCCTCGGCAAATTTTCTGATTATACAGTCGAATGGATGGGTATACTACAGAAAAGTATGTTTATTCACCAGCTTTGAAAGGATGAATTTGATGACTCACAGACGAATTTGTACAGAATGCAACGGATTAGGCAGAGTTCCTCTAATCAGAGGGCTTCTTATCAGCAAAGTATGCAAGCATTGTCACGGCGTTGGAAATCACTCATCTTTTCGTTTTCAAGCCTCCTTGCTTGGCAGCGAATTTGGCGAGGAGTTTACTTATAGATAAAGCGGCGGCTTTTCTTTGATCCTCCCGGCTGCTTAGCAAGTCACTGTTAGTATAATTAGCCCCAAAGAGAGGTTATCCGTGTGAAAGAACAGGATATCATTTTATATGAGGAGAAGAAGTATCGAATTATCCGGATCGATGAAGCGGGATATTGTGATATTATCCGTCTTTCCCCTCCCCACCAAGTGGAACTGACCCATATGAAACATTTGAGAAATTGCCCGATTATTTCTCCTTCCTAAGAACCGGACAGACTAAGCGGCTGCGGTTCTTTTTTTGCACACTTTTCTTTACCGGCAGGACAGCTCTCCCTTTTCCTGCTATAAGATGGTATAATCGATACGATTATGAATAAATGGAGGACGAATACTATTGATTACTGTACAGGATGTCAGCTTGCGCTTCGGCGATAAAAAGCTATTTGAAGATATTAACATTAAATTCACCCCCGGGAATTGTTACGGGTTAATCGGTGCCAACGGAGCCGGCAAGTCCACTTTCCTGAAAATCTTATCCGGGGATCTTGAGTCCCAAACCGGTCATGTTTCCATGACACCCGGCGCGCGTATGGCTGTATTAAAGCAGAATCACTTTGAATATGAGGAAGAAGAAGTGCTAAAGACTGTCATCATGGGCCATGCTCGCTTATACGAAGTGATGCAGGAGAAAGACGCCATCTACATGAAAGCGGACTTTACAGATGAAGACGGCATGAAGGCAGCTGAGCTTGAAGGAGAATTCGCCGAATTAAACGGCTGGGAGGCAGAATCAGAAGCGGCGATCCTGTTAAAGGGACTTGGTGTGCCTGAGGACCTTCATACAAAAAAAATGGCTGAGCTAACTGGTTCAGAGAAAGTGAAAGTGCTTTTGGCGCAGGCTCTTTTCGGCAAGCCGGATGTCCTTCTGCTTGACGAGCCGACCAACCATTTGGACATTCAAGCGATTCAATGGCTAGAAGAGTTTCTGATTAACTTTGAAAACACAGTAATAGTCGTTTCCCATGACCGTCACTTTTTAAACAAAGTATGTACTCATATTGCAGACTTGGATTTTGGAAAAATTCAAATTTATGTCGGAAACTATGATTTCTGGTATGAATCCAGCCAGCTGGCGGCAAAGATGGCGCAAGATGCCAACAAGAAAAAAGAAGAAAAAATTAAAGAACTTCAAGCGTTTATCGCCCGCTTCAGCGCCAATGCTTCTAAATCAAAGCAAGCAACCTCCCGGAAGAAATCGCTTGAAAAAATCACACTTGATGATATCCAGCCTTCTTCCCGCAAATATCCATATGTTCATTTTAAACCGGAGCGCGAGATCGGCAATGACTTGCTGCGTGTGGAAGGATTAACCAAAACAATTGATGGCGTGAAGGTGCTCGATAATATTAGCTTTATTATGAATAAAGATGACAAAATCGCTCTTGTCGGTACAAATGAGCTGGCAAAAACAACTTTATTTAAAATTTTAGCCGGTGAGATGGAGCCCGACAGCGGCACATTTAAATGGGGAGTCACGACAAGCCAGTCTTACTTCCCGAAAGATAACAGCCAGTATTTTGAAGGCTCCGATTTAACACTTGTCGAATGGCTGCGCCAATTCTCCCCTGAAGACGAAAGTGAAAGCTTTTTGCGCGGATTCTTAGGACGGATGCTTTTCTCAGGCGAGGAAGCATTGAAAAAAGCAAGTGTCTTATCAGGAGGAGAAAAAGTCCGCTGCATGCTTTCAAAAATGATGCTTTCCGGGGCAAACGTCCTCTTGCTCGATGAACCGACAAACCATTTGGATCTTGAGTCTATTACTGCTTTGAACAATGGTTTAACGAATTTCAAGGGATCCATGATCTTTGCTTCTCACGATCATCAGTTTATCCAGACCATTGCTAACCGGATCATCGACCTTACGCCAAACGGCTTGATCGACAAGCAAATGACTTATGATGAATACTTAGAGAATGCCGACTTGCAAAAGCAAGTTAAAGAAATGTATCAAGTGTCTTAAAGGCAAATAAAATCAGCCGGAGTCTATTTCCGGCTGATTTTATTTTGAGATCCCTGCTTTTGTAACCTTCCCCTCTCCTTCAGCGAATCAACCACGGCTTAATCTAAAAATCCAGTCTCCTTAAAATTGGACGTTTACAGACAGCTCTTTGAGGTAAACCACTAGAGAACAGCAAGAGCTTTAAAAAAGGAGCGTGTTTATGTTTACATTTAACGACATGGTGACGTTCGTCTGGGCTTTTTTTATCACGCTTCCGTTAACTTTAATTATCCATGCGGGCGGTCATGCGTTTTTCGCCTGGCTGTTTGGAGGTTCAGCGAAACTAACGGTCGGAAGAGGCGCCGTGCTGTTTTCTTTTAAGGGAGTAGAAGTACGGAAATTTTACTTTGTGGATGCAGCTTGCTACTACGGCGAGCTGAGGAAGGAAAGGCGCTGGAAGCATGCCCTTATTTATGCGGGCGGTCTTTTATTTAATACGTTATCTATCATCATTGTTAACGGGTTGATTCATATCGGTTATTTACCAAAACACCTATTCTTTTATCAGTTCGTTTATTTTTCCGTGTATCTCATTTTCTTCTCTATGATCCCTATTAACTATGGAGCAGAAAATCCTAGTGACGGAAAAGCCATTTATGATGTTTTGAAACACGGAAAGGTCTATAAGGAATTTTATTAAAGCCGATTGGCTGAGGAGCGGAATCCGCAGCCAATCGGCTTTGTTTTCATTTGACTGCTTCACGCTGACAGCAAAGCTCTGGCAATGCCAATAAAGTATTCAGACTCCCGAATAATATGATTTACTACCGATATAGCCACAGGATTGTCCTGAACGCTTTTGCTGTGTTTTTTAATTTGCCGGCAGAGAGCAATGAATGCCATACTTTGTTTCAGACAAAATTCCGTTAGCTTTAATACCTCCTGATAGAGAACAGCCGGAATGTAGTTTCCCGACCGGGAGAGTGCTTCAATAAATTGAACAATCGTTTGGTGCGTCGTTGCTAAAGCAGCTTCCCACTCTTTTAGGGCCTCTACGTAATTTTTTTCTAGGTTAGGCAAAAGCTCCCGAATCACAACTGTATGTTCTTCTTCCTGATGCTTCCAAAACTCTGCTTCATCTAAAATCCGCAGCGGCATTTGCGGACCATAGTAAAATTGCATATTTGTCCCTCCCTGTTATTTATCTATGACATCATATGAAGGAAAGACAAGCAGTATGTTCCCCTCAGCGGTTTTCATTCGTTCATTATGGATATAGTAAGACTGGACACATAACGAGGAGGAAAAGATTTGGAAAATCAATTTATTCCTGCTACTTCTGTCAACAGCGGCAGAGTAGTTTCCATCAAACCGGATATTCATATGTTCACGGTGCAAATTGTTAATCTCTTCTTTGTTGGCGATCAGCAGGGCTGGGTGCTTGTCGACGCAGGCATGCCCCGCTCTGCTGATAACATTCTGAAGCAAACAGAGCAATTGTTTGGTGAAGGAGCAAAACCGAAAGCCATCGTCTTAACACACGGACATTTCGATCATGCAGGCGCCCTTGAAGAGCTGGTTCACCGCTGGGATGTGCCCGTATATGCCCATGAGATGGAGCTTCCTTATCTAACAGGCAAAAAAGATTACCCAAAACCTGATGCATCTGTTGAAGGAGGCCTGGTCGCCAAAATGTCGCCCATGTTTCCAACAAAGGCGATCGACCTTGGAGGAAAAATAAAAGCATTGCCGGCAGACGGCCTGATTCCGCCGATGCCAGGGTGGCGATCGATCCATACACCTGGACACTCGCCAGGGCATATTTCCCTGTTCCGAGCGGCAGACCGCGTTCTGCTCGCGGGCGATGCATTTATCACGGTCAAACAAGACGCACTCTACAACGTGCTTACGCAAAAAAAAGAATTTCAGGGTCCGCCGCGCTATTTAACAACCGATTGGGAAGCCGCCAAAGCTTCTGTCCGCCGGCTGGCTGAATTGCAGCCGGCAATCGCTGCAACAGGCCACGGAACAGAAACAGCAGGGCAAGAGTTAACTGACGGTCTTGCTCATTTAGTTGCTCATTTTGATGAAGTGGCGGTTCCTGATTATGGACGGTATGTGGACGATCATCACTGAAATCCTTCTGCTGTTTACTGAATAATTCCTTACGCTCCCCCATACACTAAGCAGACACCTGAGTGAAAGGAGCCTCTTTATGAAAAAGGAAAAGGGACCTGCTGGCAGAACCTTTGCGTTCAATGATTATAAAAGTGCTGATGAAACCGAGAAAGGTTTTGCCGTCACACATGAGCAGGCAAGCGATACGTATACTGAAGGAACCATTGACGGACACATAGACCGATTGGACGAAGCGATGGAGGATTTCCCGAAACAATAAAAGGCCCTAACAGGGCCTTTTATTGTTTCGCTAAAACGTCTTTATATTGGCTGTCTTCTTCAAGCTTAGACTTTGCATACGAGCATGTAGGAACGATCTTTTTATTTTGTTGACGAGCATAGCTCACTGCTTCTTCAATAAGCTGCTCTCCTACTCCTTGTCCGCGAAGCTTTTCATCAACATAGGTATGATTGATTTCCATCCGTCCGTTACTTGCCGGCACATAGGACAGCTCAGCCAGCATGTTTCCGCTGTCCTCAACGAAAAATCGTCCCTCTTCATGTTTGATATCCATTCGTCATCCTCTCCTCCTTCTTTCACTTATAAGTGGAACCGATGAACAGCCGACTCCAGCTGTTCGGATAGGTCCATTACCTGATGCGCTGATTCGTTCATCCTCCTCATTAATTCCCTTTGTTCTTCTGCCGCAAACACGGCTTGCTGTGTTTGTTTTACATTGTTTTTCGAAATCTGGGCTACATGCTCCATCGAAGCAAGCACTTCCTCTGTTCCTGCTGACATTTCTTCGGTCACTGCCGATACTTCATGAACATCTTTATTGACCTCTTGAATAGAATCCTTCATTTTCTGTAATGACTGCTCGATCTTTAAGACGGCTTCTGTGCTGGTTTCCGCTTTTTTTGTACTTACCTCTGTATTTTCAATGACCCTCGCCGTCACAGCTTCAAAATTGTTCAGCATCTCAGTGATTTGTCCAGCCGATGATTTTGATTCTTCCGCCAGCTTTCTTACTTCATCAGCCACGACAGCAAAGCCTTTTCCTGCCTCTCCCGCCCTGGCTGCCTCGATCGCCGCATTCAGAGCAAGCAGGTTTGTCTGATCTGTAATTGATGTAATGACTCCTACAATTTTTTCTACTTCCTTAAACATTATGCCGAGCTCAACGACTTCTTTATTTGTTGCAACAATTGATTGCACGGCCTCTTCAATTTCCGAAACAGCGTCACTCGTTTGCAGATAACTTGCCGCTGTCAGCTCTGTGACCCCGCTGCTTGCTTCTGCAATGGAGGAGGCCGACTCAGCAATTTTCTGAATTCCTGCGGCCATCTCCTCCATGGCCCGGACAGCTTCCTCGTTGCTTTGCATCTGACGCTCGCTCCCCTTTGAAATCTCTTGAATATTTTCCATAATGGCTTCACTTGACTCCTGGGCCGAACGATTATCATTGGTCAGCTGTTCTGCTGCGTTAGTTAATGAATCTGAGGAAGAGCGAATAGAAGAAATCATGGCGACCAGTTGGGAAACAGCCGAACGAAAGTTAGCAGTGAACTGCCTGATCTCATCCTTTCGGCTTGCATGAATCGTTTCTATTCTTTGAAGAGATTGCCCGATGCGGCCGGCTGCCAGCTCATCCACCCCTTCGTTCATGCCAGCCAATGGTTCAAGCGTACGTTTAATGAGCAGGTAGACAATGATACAGGCAAGCAAGATCATCATGAGAAAAATAGCAATGATTAAGGGGAGGCTTTTCTTTAAAGTTTCTTCTCCAATCTTATCAATCTGCTGAGCGGAAATATCGAGGCCAATAAGACTAACGATTTCGCCATGCTCGTTTTTGAGCGGAACCATGACAGAAACGTATTTGCCATATTGTTCATCAGCAATCACATCTGTATAACTGCTTCCTCCTTGAAGCACCGGCTCAATATCCTCCATAGGCATGGAAAGCTCTTCTCCTATTTCGGTGGAATATTGATCTCCCTTTGCCATGCCGTCAATCAGCATTTTCGGTTTGTTCCCCTGCACTGTAAAAGTATATAAATACATCGCTCCGAGATGTTCTCTTATCTGATTTAACTGCCGCCGGATATCCCAGTACTCCTTGCTTTCCGAAGGCTGCTGCAAAAATTGCTCATACTTATCTAAATCAATAAAAGCGGCAGCGGTTTCAGCTGACTGAATACCTTGAGCGCCAATCGTTTTCTCAATGGAAGATGTCGTGTTCATATAAGCAATAGCCATAGTGGCCACCAATAAAAGAAGCAAAATGACAAGCATCGTCCCCGTCAGTTTTTTTGCTATCGTCATAGTTCCAGCCCTTTCTTCTGTCTTTTTCTTTCAAAAATGGATAGAGAATACTTGATCTGCATGAAATGAATAGGAGCAATCACCTGTCTTTCGCACAATCAGCAACGATTACTCTAATTCCAGCATTTGTTATTCCACAAAGAATAAATTATTCATTTCCGCATACAAACCCAATTATTTCAGAAGCCTCTCTCCTATTCTCTTGATTGTGAAATTTTACCTATACACCCATTCTCCTCCCTGCTCCCTTCCACGTTTAATACTCACATTGACCTATCTCCTTTATAAAAACAATGCAATACATGTGCCAATATCCATCTAATAGACTATTTTCATTGGCCGCTCTCTCTTCCGCTCTTCGCTTCTCTACCTATAGATCTGCTTGTCTGCTCAATCTTTCGTCATAATGCCTAGAAAATGATAAATGAGGGCTTATATGATACACTGAAGGAACATTGCTTAAAGGAGGAGGCTTCAATGGCAAATACACATATGTTCTCTAAAGGAGAAGAAATTGCCAATTCTATTACACACGGCATCGGGGCATTGCTGAGCATAGCGGCACTCGTGCTGTTGATTGTCTACTCTTCTTTATACGGAACGGCTTGGCATGTTGTCAGCTTCACCATTTTTGGAGCGACCATGCTGATACTCTATCTGTCTTCCACGCTGGTTCACAGCTTGCCAAAAGGCAAAGCCAAAAATCTGTTTGAAATTTTTGATCACTCTTCGATCTATTTTTTTATCGCTGGTACCTATACCCCATTTCTATTTTTGGCTGTTAAAGGAACACTCGGCTGGACATTATTCGGTATCATCTGGGGACTGGCTTTATTTGGAACAGTATTTAAATGCTTCTTTGTTAAAAAGTTTTTACATACGTCCACGCTTCTTTACGTACTGATGGGTTGGCTGATTGTATTTGCATGGGAACCGCTCGTTCAAAACCTGCCAAGCGGCAGTCTGATCCTGCTAGTGACGGGAGGGGTTTTATACACGCTCGGCGCTGTTTTTTACGTATGGAGAGGATTTAAATACCATCATATGATTTGGCATTTGTTCGTTCTTGGCGGCAGTGTGACTCACTTTTTCTCCGTCTTGTACTTGCTGCCATCAGCCTAAAAAAAATCGCCGGCAACGGCGATTTTTTTTAGGTCTCTTTTATTTTCCCTCTTGTCCTTATTTCCATGTTTCAACGGGATTTCGGAGCAGGCCGCTAACATCCGCAACAATTTGCAGGTTTTCCCCATTGGCCAAATCCCCTTTTCTCATTCTTGGTAATAAATAACAACAAAAAAAGAGGTTTTTTGCATAGAGGCGTTTTTATAGATGTGTGTTTGGTGAGCTTGGAAGCTGAGTGCTTCTCCTTTTTTTAAAGTAAACTCTTGATGTTGGATTTCAATCGTCAGTTCCCCGTCACTTACTAAAACAAATTCCTCGCTGTTTTTCGTATGAACGTCTGAAAAGTGGTTTCCTCCCGGCTGAATGTCCACCGAATAAATTTCAAACTTTTTCTGCGGATGGTAAGGAAAAAGCGGATAAACCAAATAATTTCCTTGATCGTCAACAAGAGCCTGCAGCTGCTCTTTTTTTATTTGGGTAATTTGTGTCTCCTCCTCCTTCATAAAGGCAGAAAATGACACGTTCAGCCCGTTAGCAATCTTCCACAGAGTGGTCACTGTGGGATTTGTTTTTCCTTTTTCAATCTGTGCCAGCATTCCTTTGCTGACACCGGTCAGTTCAGCGGCCTTGTCCAGGCTCAGTCCTCGCTTTTTGCGGATATCAAATAAATTCTTTCCAATTAACCGTTGTAGGGAATCCATGATCGTCCTCCTGAAAAAGAAATATTGATCATTATAATATACAAATGTATAATATCATAAACATAAAGATGGGAGTGAGTGAAATGGAAGCAGCAGAAGAAAGTTCCCTAACCTTTCATCAAGGAGTCAAGGATTGCATCCCCACTCTTCTAGGGTACATAAGTATCGGGTTTGCGGCTGGCATGATCGGAGTGGCTTCCGGATTGTCCGTCATGGAAATTGCTTTTATGGCCGTATTCGTGTATGCGGGGGCCGCACAGTTTATCATTTGCGGCATGATCGCGGCCGGCAGTCCGGCCTCTGCCATCATTTTCACTACTTTTATTGTCAACTTGCGGCATTTTTTATTAAGCGCTACGCTGGCTCCGCACTTTTCCAATTATTCACTATGGAAAAATGCCGGTATTGGCACGCTGGTGACAGATGAATCCTTCGGGGTGGCTGCGGGCAGAATCTTTAATGGCCGACCAGTGAATGACCGATGGATGAACGGATTGAATTTAACTGCTTATACTACGTGGATTGCTTCGTGCGTCGTCGGGGCGCTTCTTGGAAGATGGGTCGCTGATCCTGAAAAATTCGGACTGGACTTTGCTTTAACAGCGATGTTTATTGCCTTGCTAGTCTTGCAGATAGAAAGCATCAAAGCGTCTAAATTAAAGCATTATTTAATGCTTATTTTTTTAATGGTCGCAGCGATGTATCTATTCTCTGCTTTTGTTTCTGTTGATCTCGCCGTTATCTTGTCAACTATGATCGTGGCGACTATCGGGGTGGTGACATCGAAATGAGTATCAATATGACCATCCTTCTTATTTTGGCAGGCTGCGCAGTTGTGACCTGGATTCCCCGGGTCGCTCCTTTCTTAATCGTCCGGAATTTACAATTGCCGGATGTCGTAATGAAATGGCTCTCATTTATCCCTATTTGCATTTTAACAGCTTTGATTGCCGGAAGTGTGATTGATAACAGCGGAGCCGCGACCCTGCCGGCGATAAACTGGCAGGTGCTGGCGGCATTGATCCCCACGTTATTCGTCGCTTTGTGGACTAAAAGCCTGTTGGCTACTGTGATTTTCGGAATTGTTGTGATGGCTGCTTTAAGGAATTTTGTTTAATCAAATTGCTTCATCTTAGTCTATAGGATCGATACAGCAGAAAAAGGAGGGCCCATCCAAAAAGGCATTTTTGGATGGGCCCCTTTTTATCAAGCTGTTCTGTTCTTCCTGAAAAATCAGTGTTCAGTAAAAGAAGTGTTTTGTCGATTGTGTGGAACTTGCTGGGAACTTAATTGTTTTAGCTGCTGCTGAGATTGATCGATTTGTTGAGTCATTTGGTTAAGAATGCTAAATGACTGGAGGGTTTGCCCCACACTTCCTAACATTTGTGCGGCCTGTTGAACGGTTTGCTGGAGCTGCTCGAAAGTCTCCTGCTGCTGACTTTGAGCTTGTCTTCTAAATTGCTGCATCTGCTGAAGCAATTGAGCGGCCTGTTGATTGGACACCGTTGATGATGGATCAATCGAACCGAGTTGCTGCTGGGAGCTTTGAAGCTGATTTAATGTGCTTGCCATAGAATCCAACTGACTTCTTAGAGGCGCTAACTCTTCACCAATCTCTTCCTCGAATTTTCTTTCCGCTACTCTTTCTACCACTTGTTCAGTTACTTCTTCTGTTGTTTTCTTAGCCATTGTAAAGTCCTCCTTTGTTAGATGCGGCACATTTTCCATGACCAAGTCATCTGTTCTGTTATCAGTTTGCCCCTTCCTGTTTAAAGAAACAAAATAAATAACAGCCAGTATAACCAAGCCTAATGTGAATAGTGTAATAAGCAAATTTGCTACCTCCTGGGCTGGCGAGCAGGTGCTGGCTTTTTAAACACAATGATATTATGGACTTTGAAAAAGGCTCTTATTAGCGGCAATAATAACCTTTTCATCCAGCCAGCGAAAAACAGCGGCTGCTTCCTTTGTTGATGTAAACGAGGAAAAACTTGATAAAGCCAGATGCTCTTGTTCCTTTCTCGTTTTAAAAACCCTAAGGCGTTCGCTCATCTCAAACCTATATACCTAAAGTTAAAATGAAAAATCCCGCTCACACAGCGGGATCTTCAATGAGCTTCTAGATCTAATGACTAAATAATCATCGGGCCTGCCACTCTTTTATTTTTTTATCTCCTGGAAGCCATAGAGCGCTTACGCCAAGCAGCGGAAGAACGCTGGCTGCGACCATAATAAATTTTACGCCGAAACCATCTGCGAGAAATCCGAACACAACTGCACCGATGGCTCCCATCCCAAAGGCGAGTCCTACAATTAAGCCAGAAGCCATGCCAATCCGATTGGACAGCAGCTCCTGGGCATATACGACCGCCACGCTAAAGCTGGACAACAGGATAAAACCAATAAACAAAAGAAGCGGCAAAACAGCGGTTACCGGTACGTATGGAAGAAGAAGAGTCAGCGGAGCCGCTCCAAGCATGGAGAAAATGAGCAAATTCTTCCGGCCGAAACGGTCAGCGAGCGGACCGCCAAGAAAGGTTCCTGCTACACCAGCCGCCAAATAGGCAAATAGATACAGCTGTGAGTGCGGAACCGACAGCCCATAATCTTGAATTAAATAAAATTGGTAAAAATTAGTAATAGCAGCCACATACCAGGATCTGGCGAACACGAAAAAGATTAATAAAACCATCGCCCCTTTTATCCGGGCGGGCAGCTTCGTTGTGGCCGAAGCTGTCTGCTGCTTCTTTTTTGCGCTGTGGATCACCAGCCTTTCCTTGTACCAGGCAGATACCTTCATGAGCATTACGGCGCCGGCAGCGGTAACGGCTGCAAATAATAGCGCTCCTTTTTGTCCAAGAGGCACAAAAATAAATGCGGTAAACACCGGAGCGAGCGATTGCCCGCCGTTTCCGCCCATTTGATAAATGGACTGGGCCAGCCCTCGTCTGTTGCCAGCGGCCATAAAAGCCACCCTTGAGCCTTCCGGATGAAAAACAGCCGACCCTAAACCAATAAATAAAACGGCAAGAAGAACAAAATAGAAATTAGGAGATAAACCAAAGGCAATCACACCAACCATGGACAGAAGCATTCCTGCCGGCAGCAAATACGGCTGCGGCCTGCGGTCAGATGCAGCCCCAAATACCGGCTGCATCACGGAAGAGGTCATATTTAGCACAAAGGCAATCCACCCCATTTGCGAATAAGATAAGTGCAGGGAGTTCTTAATAATCGGAAACATGGCGGGAACGACAGACTGGATGGAATCATTAATAAAGTGGCCGGCACTGATGGCAAAGAGCATGCTGTATATCGTCGCCTCGCGCACCTCGGCTTTATTTGTTACAGATGTCATAAACAATCATTCCTATTCAGATATAATACATCACATGCCAGTGAAAGCAAAAACCCCCGCAGCATATTACAGAGCGGGGGCATGTGAACCATTACGGCGTTACTTTAGTTCTGGTCAGCTTTACTAGGCAGAATCCTTCAAAACAAACAGTGAATTCAACAATTTAACTTGGGCTGGTAATAAGAAAATCATAAAACATTCTCCTTTCAGTTTACAATTTTTTTAAAACAAGTTTGTCAGGTTTTCTTGCTGTTTCATCTTCATCTCTTCATACATCTTCTCAACGCGCTCGTTATGAAAATAATCTTCCACACTTTTCTGGCGTCGTTTGATGGTGACAATGACAAATAGTAAATTTATCGTCATCTGGTCTCACCTCCCTTCAAAAAAAGCATTGTATGCTTCTGCCTCTTCGAAGTTAATGTGAAAGCTGACCAGTCCATAAACGCGCGGCTGATTAACATATTAAAGATACATTGTTAATTATATCCACAAACAAAACTAAAAAACAAGACTTTTTTGAAATTTGAGAAGAATGCCCTTTTTTGCGTGCGGGAGGGCATCTGAGCAGAGGACCGACCTTTCAAGAAGGATTAACATAAATTCTCTGCCCCTTTTTTAGGAGCTAAAATGCAGTCAATACGGCTCCCCCTCCAAGTAAAGCTTACCGGGCACCTGCCTAATCAGTGAAAAACAAGCTTCCTTTCCAGCAATCAAACATAACATGCCATTGTCGAGAGATTTTCTCTCAAAAATTAAAGAGTAGGTGGCAAATATGAATCAAGATCAAAATATGTGGCAAAACCAAACCGAATGGCAGGATCAAAACCAATGGGACGATCTAGCTGCTAGACCAGATGAACCTGCGGCACCAGATTCTACCATGTGGGAAGATCAGTATATCGCTCCTGATATGAGAGATTTTATGCATCATTGCCAGGGCATGGCTCCTATGGTTTACCCTGATTATACGCATATGATGGGCTATCCGTTCATGGGAATGGAGCATTGCCACCACCATCACCATCATTATCATCATTACATGGATTACCCTCAGGTTACCCAGCAGCAATCTGTATGGATCACTCAACCGCCGATGCCTTACAAACACCATAAAAAGAAGCATAAAAAACATCATAAATACTGATATCTTAATGCACAGGGAGAGCCATTTGGCTCTCCCTCTTACTTGCGGCGAATAGGCATTCTCCCATCCATCGCCTGCCTTTTTTCATACACTGGTAGTGACTCATATCCTATAACGAAGGAGGTCGTAACATGTTTAACAAACATTGGGGCGGCTACGGAGCTCGTCCTCCTCATCTTTGTCCTCCTCAAGTATTGCCTGCGCAGTTTGACCCGCCGTTAGTTTCGCCCACACAGCAATTTGTTAAAACAAGTGTATTTAATACTGTTGTTCCGCATATCCACCCTTCCCATACCACGACAGTCAACAAACATATGATTCATCATCAGCACTATTTCCCTCATACAGAATCCCTTGTCAATGAATGCTGTGAGCAGCATCTCATGTGCGGAATGCCGCCTAGGCCTTGTGGTCCGATGAGACCTTTTGGATTTTAAGTACAAAAACAGTCATATGCCAGGCAGGCGCCTGGCTCTTTACAGTTGCAAAACACAACGCTTGCTTTTAAAAAAGAAAACGAAAGATTGATGATTGACTGCTATCGCTTAAAAGGTCGGAAATAGATAAATTATTTTTCTTTACTAGTTCATTTATCCATTCCTTCTTTTCGTTTGTTTCATAGTATGTATTGTTCTTATTAATCAGGAGGTGAAAAACAGATGGGCTTCTTTGGCGGATACGGCGGATGCTGCGGATACGGCGGTTATGGCGGTTATGGCGGATACGGCAGCACGTTTGCATTGATTGTCGTGTTGTTCATTCTTTTGATCATTATTGGCGCTTCCTTCTGGTGCTAATGAATGGCTGTCTGACAAGGAAAACGTCTCAGTAATAGATATTGCCTCCTTGTCATTTTTGACCAGTCTACAGTGACTGTTTCTTATATGAAAGATAAATGAACCGAATAAATAGATGAAGGAGCTTTCTTCAGAAAGCTCCTTCCCTCATTTTCTCTTTAAACGGCTGACCAATGGTTTCTTATAAAACGTAAGTGGCTAATGTTCGCTGCACGTCAAAGATGCTGTCATCTTTTCGGAACTGCTTAGCGATTGGATTTTCTGTTCCGGCGATCCAAATGAGCAATTCCGCCTCTAAATCAAACGTGCCAGCTGTCTGCACACTAAAATGTGTAATACTGCGGTATGGGATAGAATGGTATTCGATTCTTTTCCCTGTCATCCCTTGCTTATCAATAACAATTAAGCGCCGGTTGCTGAAGACAATTAAATCCCTTAAAATTTCAAAAGCTTTTTCAATGCGTTCGCCGTCACAAATAATTTTTTCGAGCGTTTTTTCTACTTTTTCAATATCTGCTTCTGTCGCATTACCGATTAGGCCATCAAATAACCCCATGGTTACCCCTCTTTTCTCTCTCTATTGATCTTCATCGTTAGTAGACATCTTCTAATGCCTTCCTCAGCAGCCCTATACTTCGATCAAGGTCTGTCTTTACTTGTTTTTTATAAAGCTTTGCCTTTTCATAGTCAGCAAATTGATAAATCACTACTTCTTTGTATTTCGCCCCTTCTTGCAGTTTTTTTTGTCTTTTTAAAATCCCATCGTCAATAAGCTCATGAAGCGACCTGTAAATTTCCGAGTGATTCGGCTCGTAGCCAAACTGTTTAAATGTCATTTTCAGTTCATCCATCGCTTGCATGCCGTAAAGCTTATTTTCTTCCACAAACCGAATCATAAAAAGCTTTAAAAAAGCCCGCTGCTTAATGAGAAATTTCCCTTCACCTCTTGGCAAGCTTGTCACTCCTTTGCTCGTTGTTTGCTTGCGTCATTGCTTTGTTTTTATTTTAGCAAAATTGCGGCTTAGGAACCAATATATTTTCATTTTTTGAATTTTGCACATAATGAAATATGAAAAAAATCGAATTAAAGACGATTGAAAAACGGCCTTTAATTCGATAAATACGGGGTCGCTTGCTGAATGATCCTTTGAATATCCGCTGCATTTCTCTCGTACATTTTCTTGGTTTTTTCGCAATCTGTTGCTAAAGCAAAGATTTCCATGTCGGCAGCCAGCTTTTTTAAATTCGCCAGCAGCAACGGCCTTTCCTGCGGAGCAGGCGCCTGCAACTGATCATCAAATAAATCAATGTATAGTTCGCCGTAGGAGTTAATCTGGCCGATAAATACATTTTCGATCGTTACACCCGCTGCTTCCAATTCTTGATCCAGCCACTCTTTCGTTTTTCCGCTCTTTGCCAGCGAATCGACTAACAAATGCCCATCCATGATAACGGTATAAGGTTCTTTTTCATTCACCGATGGCATTTGCAAATCACTTCGTGTGAGCGGCCGCTTATCTTTTTTCAACAGAGCATTTAAGTTTCCATCCTGCTCTAAAACGGCGTATTCTACATCACTTAAAGAAAAAATATCTTTTTTGCGCAGCAAAGACAGCAGCTCATCTATCGTATATTTTTCCTTCTTCAAGTTTTCTTCCAGCACCTTGCCGTCTTTAATAAAGACCGTGCTGTGCCCTTCGATAACGCTCCGGGCTGTTTTGCTTTTCATGGCAATGTAATCAGCAAGCATCGGAATAATGCCCCATACGCCAATGGCAATCAGCGCATCCATAATTGAACGCTCTCTTGCAAGAGAAGCTTCAGCCACGATGCTCCCGATTGTAATGCCGGCAATATACTCAAAGAAGGAGAGCTGAGCAATTTGCCGTTTGCCGATAATCTTTGTAATGATAAATAAAATCGTTAAAAAAGATATAGACCGGATTGCAACTTCCAGCCACTGAGCCACTTAATCGCCCCCCTGACTAAAACCCTCTGTATTGCGGCTCTTCGTTCTCTATTTCAAAAATACGTTTATTCATCCGCTCGATAATTTCCTGCATCGTCCGCATGCTTTCATGAAAAACCTGCTGTGCTTTCGGGTCGCTTGATAGCAAAGCAAGCTTGGAAAAAACAGCCTCTGCCTGCTTCAATCCGGCCGTACATGTTTTGACGCTCGATGCTACTGTCATAAACCTTCTCCTTTTACGCGTTAGATTCAAGGGCTACTGCATGAGCAATGCACGGAATCGATTCCTGCTGCTGGAAAGATAGCGGTGATAGCAAAGCTCCCGTTGCTACCAAAAGGATTCGTTTTAATTCTCCTTTTTTCAGGCGCTTAAGCAAATGACCGTATCCGACAACAGCTGAACAGCCTGCACCACTCGCTCCGGAAAAAACCGGCTGGCTGTCTTTATAAATCATCAGCCCGCAATCTTGCAGCTGGCTGTCACTTATATTCACGCCTCTTTTTTGCAGCAGCTCCAAAGCAATATTCCGGCCGATAGAGCCTAAGTCACCGGTCACGATGAAATCATAGTAAGAAGGATCAATATTTAAGGATGTTAAATGATCGATAATTGTGTCCACAGCAGCTGGAGCCATCGCTCCGCCCATGTTGAAGGGATCGGTTAATCCCATATCGATCACTCTTCCGATGGTAGCAGATAACACCCGGGGCCCTTCACCTGCCTGCGCCACAACAGCAGCGCCGGCACCTGTTACTGTCCATTGGGCCGTTGGCGGTTTTTGACCCCCATATTCCGTTGGATAGCGGAATTGCTTTTCAACGGCAGCATTATGGCTTGATGCACCGGTTAGCACGTAATTCGCCATCCTGCTGTTAATTAAGAGGGAACTAAGCGCCAGCCCTTCCATGGACGTAGAACAAGCACCAAATAACCCGAGATAAGGCACAGCAAGGGTGCGGGCAGTAAAGCTTGTCGGTGTAATCTGATTAATTAAATCGCCGGCGAAAAAAAATTCAATATCCTGCTTTTTTAATCTTGCCTTTTCAATCGCCCGCATGGTCGCCTCTTCCATCAGCTTTCTATGCGCCTTCTCATAGGTTTCTTCTCCAAGCCACAGATCTGCATGCAGCACATCAAAGTCATCAGCCAGCCTTCCATTGCTTTCGAATGGTCCGCCGACAACCCCTGTTGAAATAATCACCGGTTTGTTCTCGAAGACCCACGTCCTTTGCTTTTCCACACATTCACCCCGCTTGTTCTATTTTGATTTTTGAATTTTGCACATAATGAATTTAATTAACTATTTTTATATTGAGGCTCTTCATTTTCTACTTCTGTGATCCGAGGCTGAATCGCATCAATCACTGCCTGTGTTTGTTGAGCTGCTTCTTGAAATAACTGCTTTGCCTGCTGGTTATCAGTCGCTAAGGCAAACCCCTCTAAGCTTGCTTGCGCGCTTTTTAGCCCCGACATTGTTTGTTTTAAATCACTAATGACCGTCATAATGACCCTCCTTTTTAATTTCCCTTTTAGCATGGTTGTTTTCGCAAAAAAATATTTTAACAATTATTGTAAACAAAAAAGCATGCATCGGCATGCTTTCTTCCATCAGTACGTAGTAAAGTGCAGCAATTTTTGCAGTGTATACACTCCCCTCTGAATAGGGGCTGTTTTTTTGTAATGCTTGTCAAAGTCCGTCGTATATTCCGCCCCTTCATTTTTCCAAATCCGGTGAAAATATTTCTCTGTTTCTTCGATAGCTGCAGCTGAACGCGGTCCCGTTATTTTCAAATCCGTTTCCAAGTTAAAATTGTTTAAATTCCTCGATGTATAATTGGCTGAACCGCTAATAATGGTGCCTTTATCTTTTTTCTTGATATAAATCATTTTCGTATGAAATTGTTCGGGTTCTGGCGCGAACCAGCGAATATCGATCTTGCCTTTCGAATCTTCCTTTAGCTCATCGCTCATCGGAATGTTCGGCAAACCAGTTTTTTTCTTGCCAAATGAGTTTTTATTCGTATCCAGAATCAGCTTTACCTCCACTCCTCTGTTTGCGGCTTTTGTCAATGCATCAATCATATCGCGGTCAGCAAGATAAAACATGGCGAGCCAAATTTCTTCCCCTTTTTTTGCCTTTGTTATTTCTTCATTCACAGCTTTGGCAATTTTCCCTTCCGTTAATAGCTGAACGTGCATCTTTCCTTTTCCTGTTTGCTCCCGTACTGCTGAAGGAAAAGCGATTTCTTGGCGCGTATCGGCAGCCGCTTTTTCCGAGAGAAGCACATCATTGATTAACGCCCCTTTCACCTCATAAGCGGTGTTTGTGAAATAAGCACTGGCATCGTGCAGGTTTCCTGAACTGATAAGAGTCGTCTTCTCAGTAGCAATGGTCTTGCGGTGATTCGCCTTAATATTAAACAGCTTTAAATAAGAGCGCACAGTCATATCAGGCGCGGTTTCGGCAAGGCCGTTTGGCAGCCAGCCGTTTCCTTTGTCGCCAAACCACTGAAACAACATCCGCCAACCTCCGCTGTATAACGGGGTAGAATCGCGCAACGGCTTCATATTGGTCAACACCACCGGAATGCCGTTTTGCTTCATTTTTTCAAACTCAGGCGTCGTATGCGATTGATAGGACGTATTGACTTCATCAGAAATAAGAATAATATTCATATGCGGGCGTTCCCGTTTTTTCTGAATCAGCGCCTCCGTTATTTTTTCAGTAATGTGGGGGAATTTCTGATTTTGATTGTGGTAAGAATTAAACAGGAAAACATCCATTACGATAAAATCTTCTGCTTCATTAATAATTTCCAGCGTCCGCTTCACTATTTGCTCAGTGAACTGCTTTCCCTTCTCTTTTTTTCCCGTTAGATTATAGTAAAAATTAACTTGATCCGCTTCCACCTGATAAACCGGACTTTCATAGGAAATATGTTCCGGAAGCGGCTTATATACATGGAGCAGCATGGTGGCTACATAAATAGCAAGAATGATTAAAAGCATCAGCCGCTTTTTTCTTATCTTTTTGTCCATGGTCTTCCCCCCTCATTTCGTCACAAGACTATTCCCGCTTTCTAAAGAAAGGAAACTGGCAAGCAAGCCCAATTTTTGTCCCATGAAGACGAAAAGAAGAATCACAATGTAAGTCCGTTTTCCTGTGCCATGCTTCTTATTGAAAAATTTAAAATCAAACAAGAATTCTGTATGCTACAATAATTATAATCATTGATTTACACTACAGGGGGCGTTCATCTTGGAATTTTGTTATTCAAAGCGAATGGAAAAATTCGGTTCATCCATTTTCAGTGAATTAAAAGCATTTAAGCTGCGCTTGGAGGCTGAAGGCCAAACACTTATCGACCTAAGTCTGGGCAGTCCAGACCTTCCTCCAGCTGATGTGATTCGCCGTGAACTTTCTGCGCGGGCGGCAGACCCCACGCAATACGGCTATACTTTATCAGGGACAAAAGCCTTCTACGAAGCGGCGGCCCGCTACTATGACCGTGTATACGGAGTCTCATTAGATCCGCAAACGGAATTGGTTCATGCCATGGGCTCTCAGGAAGGGCTCGTCCATTTGCCCCTCGTATTTGCGGATCCAGGAGACATGGTGCTCGTCACCGATCCAGGGTACACAGCCTATGAAACTGGGCTCGCAGTAGCAGGAGCCGAGCCGTTTTATATGCCGCTTTTAAAAGAAAACCGCTTCCTGCCTGATCTTTCAGCCATTCCAGAAGCCGTTGCTGACAAGGCAAAGCTGATGATTTTAAATTATCCCGGCAACCCGGTGGCTGGCCAGGCCGATAGACAATTTTTTAACGAGGTCATTGCTTTTGCCAAACAACATCAAATTGCCGTCCTTCATGATGCAGCTTATTCGGAATTTTACTTTGACGATGCGAAGCCGCTAAGCTTTTTGGCTGTACCTGGTGCCAAAGAGGTCGGCATTGAAATTAACTCTCTTTCCAAAAGCTTTAGTCTTGCCGGCGCCCGCATTGCTTACATCGCTGGCAACAAAGACATCATTGGCGCTGTTACACGGCTGAAGTCTAACTTAGATTACGGTGTGTTTGCCCCAATTCAAGCGGCGGCAATTGCCGCCTTTGACCAGGCTGAAGAAATAAGCAGCCATGTCCGGGCGGTTTTCCAGCAGCGGCGGGACGCCTTGGTCAACGAGCTTCATGCGATTGGCTGGGAGGTGGATCGTCCTTCAGGCGGCATGTTTATATGGGCGGAGATACCGGCCGGCTGGACTTCAAAAGAGTTTGCCTTTCATTGCATGAGAGAAGCCGGCGTCGTCATGGTTCCCGGGTCGGCTTTTGGGCCGTCCGGGGAAGGCTATGTGCGGATCGCCCTCGTTCAGCCAGAAGAAACCTTAAGAAAAGCGGCGCAAAATCTGCAAACCGTCTTCTCCCCCGTTTCTTAACGAAAAACCTGCGGCCTCAGGCTGCAGGTTTTAGTTTGGTTACAAAAGGAACTTGGAAGGGTTTTATGCGGGATCAGAAGCAGGACA
>NZ_BCVF01000015.1 GCF_001591605.1 Bacillus badius NBRC 15713
TGGAAAGCAACAGCCCCATTCACAAGAAAATTAAAAAGCCTGTAGACAAAATTCAATTTTCATTGAGTTTGTCTACAGACTGAGGACAGCACACATGGTGTGTTGTCCTTTTTTATCGCAGCTCCCTCTGTACAGAAAAAAGTGATAAAGGTCATTTGGCTGCATAAAATTTAATGGCTGGCTGCAAGCGATCCGCTGGCTTTCCATGGTTTTAGAGCATCCGAAAAGTGATGATGGCTAAGAAAGGAATTTTTTTGATACGAAAAGTAATATTTTTAATCTATTTGTAATAAAAGAAAAAATAATGTATTATATTGGAGAAAAATAGAAAGAAAGATTAGCAGGGAGAAAAGGGATGAAAAGATGAGAAACAAATTAATGATCATGTGCAGTTTTGTATTGCTGTTGCTTTTGGTAGGCGGAGTGGAAAAGGCGTATGCATCCGAAAAAAAGAATATTTATATCGGACTTCATGACAAAATGCTGCCGTTTACTACGGGAGAAGCGTTTATTATTGACAATCAGGCAGTCGCTCCAGCTGAAAAGCTGTCACGCTACTTGTATATCAAGCAAACGGTTCAGAAGGCTGATGAAGTGTACATATTTGAAAAAAATGGCCAGCAGCTGACAGTGAACATAAAAACGAAAGAAGCATCGTTGAACGGGAAGCCTGCCGGCTCGGCGGCTATACACAAAGAAAACGGGCAATTTTACATTGGTATTCGCTGGATTGCCCAGCAGTTTGGATTCCAAGTGGACTACTTAAGCAAGAATCACACGGTGCGCCTCTATACAAAAGCCGGAGCCAAGTTGTCTAACGAGGAATTCTTAAAGGCAAATCAATCATTTTTTGATCGTTTGAACAGCCCGCAGCCGGCTAAAGGGCCAATTGCCTATGTGACTTTTGACGACGGGCCAAGTCAGCAATCAGCCAGTATTTTAAATATACTTGCTTCTCATCGGGTGAAAGCGACGTTTTTCTATATAGAAGCGAATATTCACAGATACCAGGCTGCGGCAAAGAGGGCGGCTGCTGAAGGACACTATCTTGCTCTTCACAGTGTTACTCACAAGGTAAACCCGCTCTATAATTCACCGCAAAGCTTTATGAATGAAATGGAAAAGACCAACCGCACACTGAAAAGCGTCACTGGCCGGTCCTCCGTATTGGTTCGTGCTCCGTTTGGCAGCTCTCCTTATTTAAAACAGCCATTTTGTGATGCCATGTCAAAAAGAGGCTATCGCCTTTGGGATTGGGATATAGACAGTGAAGACTGGAGATATAACACCAGTTCAAAAGCGCGCATTCTGCAAAACATTCAAGCAGGAATTAAGATGCAAAAGAAAAGAGGGGATCAGCACGTTGTCATTTTGCTGCATGAGAAAAAAATTACAGCTGAAATGCTTCCGCAGATTCTCCAATTTTTAACGAAGGAAGGCTATCGCTTACAGACGTATGATCCATCCGCTCATGTTGTCCAAAACTTCTGGAATGACAAACGGCTATAAGATAAAAAGGAATTTTCTGAAAATACCTTTGCTTTTTTAGAGAGTTTCATGTATAATGGAAAAAAATTGAATAGTTATAACTAGGGGAGTCCAATGAGCTGGGCTGAGAAAGAAACGCGTTGAAGTTTCTTGACTCTTGGGACCTGATCTGGTTCATACCAGCGTGGGGAAGTTAGAACAATTATTGATCATGACTGCTTCTGCATACATATTAGCCGGGTCCATCCATTGTTGGACACCGGCTTTTTTGATGTATCTGCTAGCTTTTCCGCATGGTTATGCCCTGAATCTCGTCCTGAACTGCTGAATACGCTGAAAAGGAGAGATTTTTTTATGTCCACATTTTCATTGAACGACAAAAACATGTCCATTATGTCCAGTTTTTCAGGAAGTAAAAAAGTATATGTGAAAGGGATGCGGCCAGATATAAAGGTGCCGATGCGGGAAATTCAATTAAGTCCGACGGCAGGCACATTCGGTGAAGAGGAGAATCCGCCAGTGCGGGTATATGACACGAGCGGTCCATATACTGATCCGACTTATGTGATAGATATTGCAAAGGGGCTGCCGGCTATCCGCAGTCCATGGATAAAGGAGCGCAGCGATACAGAAAGCTATAAAGGGAGAGAAATAAAACCTGAGGACAATGGCTACAAAGATGAAAACGATCCCCGAGCAAACCATCAAGTTTTCCCGGGACTAGAGCGTCAGCCGCTGCGGGCGAAAAAGGGGAAAAATGTTACACAGCTTCATTATGCCAAAAAGGGCATTATCACTCCAGAAATGGAGTTTATCGCTCTGAGGGAAAACATGTCGCCTGAATTTGTCCGTGAAGAAGTAGCAAGAGGACGAGCGATTATTCCAGCTAATATCAATCATCCCGAAATCGAGCCAATGATTATCGGCCGCAACTTTCACGTCAAAATCAATGCAAATATCGGCAACTCTGCCGTTTCCTCTTCCATTGAGGAGGAAGTGGAAAAGATGACATGGGCGACCCGATGGGGAGCGGATACCATCATGGATTTATCCACGGGCAAGAACATTCATACGACGCGCGAGTGGATTATCCGCAATTCACCGGTTCCGGTTGGGACAGTTCCTATTTATCAAGCGTTGGAAAAGGTAAACGGTATAGCAGAAGATCTTACCTGGGAGGTGTATCGCGATACTTTGATTGAGCAGGCAGAACAAGGGGTAGATTATTTTACGATTCATGCGGGTGTTCTTCTTCGGTATGTGCCGCTGACGGCCAAGCGTATGACAGGGATCGTTTCCCGCGGCGGTTCGATTATGGCGCAATGGTGTTTGTATCATCATCAAGAAAACTTTTTGTATACTCACTTTGAAGAAATTTGTGAAATTATGAAAGCGTATGATATTTCCTTTTCCCTTGGAGATGGATTGCGCCCCGGATCGATTGCCGATGCAAACGACGAAGCGCAATTTGCTGAATTAGAAACACTTGGAGAGCTGACGAAGATCGCTTGGGAGCATGATGTGCAAGTGATGGTAGAAGGTCCTGGCCATGTGCCGATGCACCTGATTAAAGAAAATATGGATAAGCAGCTGGAGGTTTGCCAAGAGGCGCCATTTTATACACTCGGCCCGCTGACAACCGATATTGCTCCGGGCTATGATCATATTACTTCAGCTATCGGAGCAGCGATGATTGGCTGGTACGGCACGGCAATGCTCTGTTATGTCACACCGAAAGAGCATTTAGGCTTGCCTAACCGGGATGATGTGCGCACAGGTGTGGTGACTTATAAAATTGCGGCTCATGCCGCCGACCTGGCTAAAGGGCACCCCGGTGCTCATAAAAGGGATGACGCCCTGTCAAAAGCGCGATTTGAATTTCGCTGGAAAGACCAATTTAACTTATCACTCGATCCTGAACGCGCGCTGGAATATCATGATGAGACGTTGCCTGCCGAAGGGGCAAAAACGGCCCATTTCTGTTCCATGTGCGGTCCGAAATTTTGCAGCATGAGAATTTCTCAAGATATCCGTAACTATGCAAAAGAAAACAAACTGGATACAAACGAAGCAATCAGAAAGGGAATGGAAGAAAAAGCAGAGGAATTTAAGCAAGCCGGCAGCCAGGTGTATCAGTAACTGCGGGAGGAATGTCCATGAATGTCCATAAAATTGAAGAAGAGATCAATCAATTAAAAATAAAGCTTCTATTCTTGCAGAATCGCCTGCAATTCATCCAACAAAACTGTGATCATCAATTTCAAGGAAACCAATACTATGAAACTTGTGTGAAGTGCAGAAAAGTGAATGTTCTCTATTATTAAATGAGCGGCCGGAAATTTCCGGCCGCTTTGTTTGCAAAGGGGGGCCATGCTGGTGGGCAACCGCATGGCCGTTGTGCATATTATTTTTTCCGATGACAGAACAGCAACGGGACAAGTAAGCTGTTCATGCATTTATCATATTCCAATTGAGAATGAATGTCAACTATAATTGATAATGATTTTCAAATTCAAGTGAAAATTTTACGAAAGTAAAAAACTGTAAAAATAATGGGATAGAATAGAGGATATTTTTTCTTAGCAATGTATATTAACTATTTCCCGGGAAACCGACAATAATATAGAAGAGCTGACAAGCTATTAGCGAAAGATGTATAACGAAAAATAATGCGCTTGCAATAAATAATACGGTAAAATTAGACTATAAAAAATAGGTGCTATTAGTAGTTTATACTGATTTCTCAGTTATTCACCACGGAGGGAAAAGCGAGTGAATCACACCCCTAGACAAAACAGAGCGAGAAAAGTGCAGGCCTACAAAGAAAGAGATAAAAAAGCAACCAGGTCTTGAACAGAGCTTAAAAATAAAGAATCTATGAAAAAGGCAAACTTATTGAAAGATAAGGACGCAAAGCCACAGGTCTAAGGTGAATATCACTAAGATGGCTGGGTTGCCTGTATTAGGGGGTAAAGTAATGCAGGAAGGTCAATTTATTGATCAGGAATGGGTAGATTTAATATGGGAGGCGAAAAAGCTAGGTATTTCAATTGAAGAGATTAAAGATTTTTTAAGTAATGGCGACTTGCTTGCAGGGCTGTTGATGCTATGAATGGTTGAACGACTGGATAAAGGCATGGGCATGTCGCTTTTGTGATTTTGTCAGAAGAAAAGATATCGGAGCAGCGGACATTCATATAATGGGGCGATATGTATGTTAGTGATTTAAGTTGTTGCTTGGAGTTTTTAGCAACAGCTTTTATTTTGTTAAGTAATATTTTATTTAAAATTGATAAAGTTTGAAAATTTTCATTTTTCCTTCTTTACCCGTTGCACCAAATGGAGTGTTGAGTTATATTAGTAATATAAATAATGAATGAGTATTCATTCAAAAGATGTAAGGGGGAAAAAATGTTGGTTCAGCATATTCAAAAGGCCGCTGTTTTAGGATCAGGAGTAATGGGTTCAGGCATTGCTGCTCATTTGGCGAATATCGGCATCCCGACTTTATTATTAGATATTATTCCGCGCGAGCTTACAAAAGAAGAGGAAAAAAAAGGTTTAACGCTTAACGACGCAGAGGTCCGAAATAAATTGGCTGCGCACGCGTTAAAAAGGCTATTGAAACAAAAACCTGCCCCGCTGACATCTAAAGAAAACATACAGTTGATTACAGCAGGGAACCTAGAGGACCATGCGGAGCAATTAAAAGATGCAGATTGGATTATTGAAGTAGTAGTAGAGAATTTACAAGTAAAAAAACAGTTATTTGAAAAGGTTGAAAGATACCGCAAGCCGGGAAGCATTGTCAGCTCCAATACTTCAGGAATATCTGTCGAAGCTATGGCAGAAGGGCGGTCAGAAGAATTCCGCCGTCATTTTCTCGGCACCCACTTTTTTAATCCGCCTCGGTACTTAAAACTGCTTGAAGTAATTCCGACAAAAGACACAGATCCGCAAGTGCTCGACTATATGAAGCAATTTGGTGAGGATATACTCGGCAAAGGAGTTGTCGTCGCTAAGGATACACCCAATTTTATTGCTAATCGTATCGGCACATACGGCTTGCTGAAAACCGTTCAAGAAATGATGACTTCCGGTCTTTCCGCCGGGGAAGTAGATTCGATCACAGGCCCTTTGATCGGCCGTCCGAAAAGTGCAACATTCCGCACGCTTGATGTTGTTGGTATTGATACATTTATTCATGTGGCCAACAACGTCTACGAGCAAGTAGAAGGGGAAGAAAAGCAAGTGTTTGACGTACCGGCATTCATGAAGAAGATGCGTGATAACGGCTGGATCGGCGCAAAAAGCGGGCAGGGCTTTTTTAAGAAAGAAGGCAAGTCCATCTTGGAGATTAATCCAGAAACACTGGAATATCATGAACGAAAGAAATTGAAAGCGGCTTCAATAGAGTTAGCGAAGCAGCAAAAAGGATTAGCAGCAACATGGAAAACGCTCATTTACAGTGAGGATCAAGCAGGGAGCTTCTTATGGAACACTATCGCGCCAGTCCTCGTTTACTCCGCTCGATTGACAGGAGAAATTGCCGATGACATAGTTTCAATCGATCAGGCCATGAAATGGGGCTTCGGCTGGGAGCAAGGTCCCTTTGAAATATGGGACGCGATCGGCCTAGAAACCTCTCTTCAAAAAATGGAAGCCAGCGGACTGGATGTGCCTGAGTGGGTGAAGGAGCTGGCGAAAAGTGATCATCCATCTTTCTATAAAGAAGAAGACGGCGAAAGGTATTTTTATCACCAGGGAGAGTATCAAAAGGTGCCGATCAGCGAGAAAGTGATTGACTTAAAAAAGCTGAAGAAACAAGGGAAAGTTTTGAAAAAGAACAGCGGCGCCAGCTTGATTGATATCGGCGACGGAGTGGTATTGCTTGAATTTCATTCTCCGAACAATGCCATTGGGGCGGACATCGTTCAAATGGTGAACTACGCGGTTGATGAAACGGAGAAGCATTATAAAGGTCTCGTAATTGGAAACCAGGGCAAGAATTTCTGTGTTGGCGCAAATTTAGCTATGATTTTGCTGGAGGTCCAAGATGACAACCTCTGGGAAGTTGAGATGGTTGTAAAAGGATTCCAGCAAGCGATGATGAAAGTGAAATACTGCAGCAAGCCTGTTGTCGCTGCCCCATTTGCGATGACACTGGGCGGAGGGGCGGAAGTTTGCCTTCCGGCTGCGCATATTCAAGCAAGCTCAGAAACATATATGGGACTTGTGGAAGTTGGTGTCGGACTGATTCCGGGCGGCGGCGGAAACAAAGAGCTGTATATCAGACATCTAGAGAACATGGCAAATGGTGTGCCATTTGACTTGCAGGCGGTGGCTAATCAGGTGTTTGAAAAGATTGCCATGGCAAAAACGTCGACATCTGCTGCGGAAGCAAAGGAGAATAACTTCCTTGCAGCAGCGGATGGAATCAGTGTGAACAGTGACCACCTGCTATATGATGCCAAGCAGGCTGCCTTGTATCTTTATGAAAACAATTACCGGGCACCAAAAAGAAAGAAAGTTCCAGTTGTAGGGGAAACCGGATATGCTGCGCTGCTTTTAGGTGCTCGTTCTATGCTGAAATCGGGATTTATTTCCGAACATGACTTTAAAATTGCGTCGAAGCTTGCCTATGTTATTGCTGGAGGAAAGTTGCCCTTTGGAACAGAGGTAGATGAAGAATATTTACTGGACCTTGAACGGGAGGCCTTTCTTAGCTTGATTGCTGAGCCGAAATCGCAGCAGCGTATGCAGCATATGCTCGTGAAAGGAAAGCCGCTGCGCAACTAACAAGATGGTTTACTGATTCCAGTACGGATGAAAAAGCAAGGGGGAGAGAGCTGATGAAAGAAGCGGTAATCGTTGCCGGCGCCAGAACACCTGTCGGGCGGGCAAAGAAAGGAACGCTCGCCACATACCGCCCGGATGATTTAGGGGCAGTGGCAGTAAAAGAAACGATCAAACGCGCCGGAAAGTATGAAGGGGAAATCGATGATTTAATCATGGGCTGTTCGATGCCTGAAGCGGAGCAAGGCTTAAACATGGCCCGCAATATCGGGGCGCTCGCCGGTCTTTCCTGCGACGTGCCGGCCGTGACAATCAATCGCTATTGTTCTTCCGGGCTGCAGGCTATTGCCTATGCAGCTGAACGGATCATGACCGGCCAGGCTGAAACAATTATTGCCGGCGGAGCGGAATCTATGAGTCTTGTACCGGTAATGGGCCATGTTGTTCGTCCGAATCTGCGCATTGCCGAGGAGATGCCGGAATATTACATGAGTATGGGGCATACCGCGGAAGAAGTCGCAAAAAAGTTCGGTATTACCCGTGAAGAACAAGATGCTTTCGCTGTTCGAAGCCATCAGCGGGCAGCACAAGCAATTGCCGATGGGAAATTTGCCGATGAAATTGTCCCGGTAGAGGTAACCATGCGTCAAGTGGGAGCGGATCGCAAGTTAGTAGAAAAGACGATCCAATTCACTCAGGATGAAGGTGTTCGTCCAGGAACAAATATGGAGGTGCTTTCCAAGCTGCGTCCGGCGTTCTCAGCAAAGGGGACAGTTACCGCGGGAAACTCCTCGCAAACGAGCGACGGCGCTGCAGCGGTGATGGTCATGGAGCGGGAAAGAGCAGAGACTCTCGGGTTAAAGCCGATGGCGAAATTCCGGTCATTCGCGGTTGGCGGAGTGCCGCCGGAAATTATGGGAGTCGGTCCGGTTGTGGCCATCCCTAAAGCCTTAAAGCTTGCAGGCCTGGAACTTTCTGATATTGGTCTCATTGAATTGAATGAAGCATTTGCCTCGCAATCGATCCAAGTGATCAGAGAGCTTGGACTAGATGAAGATAAGGTAAATGTAAATGGCGGAGCGATTGCTCTCGGCCATCCGCTTGGCTGCTCGGGAGCAAAGCTGACATTGACACTCTTGCATGAAATGAAGCGGCGCGGGGAGCAATTCGGAATGGTTTCTATGTGCATCGGCGGCGGAATGGGAGCAGCTGGCGTCTTTGAATTATTGTAAATTCAACGAATAAAAGGGAAATGGGAGGAATCTTATATGGCAAACCAAACAGAAAAACAAGCGATTAAAGGCGGAGCATTTCTGATTGAGGATCTAACATGCGACCAGGTGTTTACACCGGAAGACTTTTCTGATGAGCAAAAAATGATCGCCAAAACAACAGAAGAGTATGTTCATAACAGTGTCATGCCGCAAGTCCCTTATTTGGAGAAGCATGAGTTTGACCGTTCAGTAAAACTGCTTCAAGAAGCGGGAGAGCTTGGACTGCTAAGTGCAGATGTACCGGAAGAGTATGGCGGGCTGAACCTTGATAAAGTCAGCTCCGCGCTAATTGCGGAAAAGATGTCAATTGCCGGCGGCTTTTCCATTACTCATGGAGCGCACGTAGGAATCGGCTCCTTGCCGATTGTCTTGTTCGGGAATGAAGAACAAAAGCAAAAGTACTTGCCGGTTTTAGCGACAGGAGAAAAAATTGCAGCCTATGCCTTAACAGAGCCAGGGTCCGGTTCTGATGCATTGGGAGCGAAAACAACAGCAAAATTAAATACTGCCGGTACTCATTATCTATTAAATGGAGAAAAGCAGTGGATTACAAACTCGGCGTTTGCTGATGTATTCGTTGTGTACGCGAAAATCGATGGTGACAAATTCTCTGCTTTTATCGTAGAAAAGGAGTTTCCGGGTGTATCCACTGGAGCAGAAGAAGATAAAATGGGAATTAAAAGCTCGTCCACGCGCACGCTTATCTTACAAGATGCCGAAGTGCCGAAAGAAAACTTGCTTGGTGAAGCTGGAAGAGGCCATGTAATTGCCTTTAACATTTTAAATATCGGCCGCTATAAATTAGGGGTTGGCGCGGTTGGAAGCTCCAAGCGGGCGCTGGACATTTCCTTAAAGTATGCAAACGGGCGCCAGCAGTTTAAAACGCCGATTTCTTCTTTTAATCTTATGAAAGAGAAATTTGCCAACATGGCTTCTAAAATTTATGCGAGTGAAAGTGCCATTTACCGCACAGTCGGTTATTTCGAAGATCGGATGAGCCAGCTTTCAGCAGAAGAACAAAAGGACGGCTTGGCGGTGGCAGCTTCTATAGCTGAATATGCAATCGAATGCTCACTTGGCAAATTCTTTGGATCTGAAGTGCTTGATTATGTAGTTGACGAAGGTGTCCAAATTCATGGAGGCTACGGGTTCATGGAAGAATATGAAATTGCCAGAATGTATCGTGATTCCCGCATCAACCGTATTTTTGAAGGGACGAATGAAATTAACCGCCTGCTTGTGCCGGGCACCTATGTCCGCAAAGCATTCAAAGGCGAACTGCCGCTGTTTGAAAAAGCAAAGGAACTGCAAAGCGAAGTGATGATGCTGATGCCGGAGGAAGTTGGCACGGAGACGCTTGAGCAGGAAAAGTACCTAGTGAAGAATGCCAAGAAAATAGGATTGCTCGCCGCTGGCTTGGCCGTTCAAAAATATGGGAAAGCACTTGAGAAAGAGCAAGAGGTGTTAGCCAATATCGCTGATATCGTCAACAACCTTTATGCGATGGAGTCTGTCGTACTGCGAACAGAAAAAGCGATAGCCAAAGCGGGAGAGGAAAAAGCAAAGCAAAAATTGCTGTATACGCAAATTTTCTGCCAGGAAGCATTCAATCAAATTGAAGCTGACGCAAAAGAGACGCTGATCGCGGTTGAAGAAGGCGATACATTGCGTATGATGATGTCGGTGCTCCGTAAGTTAACGAGATACACTCCGATAAATGTCATCGCTAAAAAGCGTGAAGCAGCAGACCGCTTAATTGCAGCGGAAAAGTATATCGTTTGATGGAAGAAGCTGCGCCCTGAAAAGTCATATTTCAGGGCGTTTTTAGTGCTTGCTGCTGGGGGGTGACTGGAAAGTAAACTTTCATTATGCACTTGCTTTGTCTTTTATATAAAAAGGAGTTATATTTTAATTAGCAAGGCAGGAGATTCAAGAAAGATAGCGAAAATAGTCTTAAGCCTGATGCTGTGCACAAGAGGAGGCTGATGAAAGAATGGCATTAACGTTTTACTGGTATCCGAAGTGCGGAACGTGCCGCAATGCGAAGAAATGGCTCGAAGAACATAATGTTGCTTTTCAAGAAATACATATTGTGGAACAACCGCCTTCTAAGGAAGAATTAAAAGAGCTTTATCAAAAAAGCGGGCTGGAATTAAAAAAGTTTTTCAATACGAGCGGCAAAAAATATCGCGAGCTTGGGTTGAAAGATAAGATAGGTACCGCTTCCGAGGAAGAGCTGCTGGAGCTGCTCGCTTCTGATGGCATGCTTATTAAGCGGCCGCTAACGACAAATGGCGAAAACGTAACAGTCGGCTTTAAAGAAGATCAATTTGAAAAGCAGTGGTTGTAAAGGGTGCATAAAGCCTGTTTTTCTTGCTTTATGCCTTTATAATAAGTAAAGTTTTAATTGAGATCAGGTAATGGAGGGATTTGCATGAGCACACCGAAAGAATTGCGTTATTCAGAAGAGCATGAATGGGTAAAAACAGAAGGAGATAAAGTCCGTATTGGAATTACGCATTTTGCGCAATCCGAGCTGGGGGATATCGTGTTTGTTGAGCTTCCATCTGTAGGAGACGAAATCACAGCTGATGAGCCATTTGGCAGCGTGGAGTCTGTTAAAACGGTTTCTGAGCTATATGCTCCTGTCAGCGGGAAAGTGGTTGAAGTCAACGAGGAGCTTGACGATAATCCTGAATTCGTGAACGAATCACCATATGAGAAAGCATGGATGGTCGTTGTCGAATTATCTGATTCTGCTCAACTGGACAACTTAATGACCGCTGAGCAGTATGACGAAATGACACAGGAAGATTAATTAATGATCAAAGAACACTTCCAGCTCAGGAAGTGTTCTTTTGCCATTTTTTCAAGTGGCCCTCAAAGACAGGTCGAACTGTAAGGCAAGATATTCAGACGGTGGAGGGATATGTATGCGTACAGAAAAAACAATTATTGTGGAAGGGGCTTCAGACCGGAAGAAAGTACAGGAGATTGTGAGAGAACCTGTAGAAATCATTTGTACCAATGGCACAATCGGATTAAGCCGGCTGGATGAGCTGATTGATATCCTGGAAGGACATGATGTCTACATCCTTGTGGATGCTGATCAGGCAGGAGAAAAGCTGCGCCGGCAATTTATTCGCGAGCTGCCTGAAGCCCGCCATTTATATATTGACCGCGTCTATAAAGAAGTTGCTACCGCTCCTTACCGTCATCTGGCTTCTGTGCTGCTTGGCGCCAATATTGATGTACACGGAGAGTTTTTGCAAAAGGATGGATAACATGCAGAAGGAACAAGAGATCAGCGGCATGATCCAATCAAACCGTTTAGCAGCTGTTTATGCATACACTCCGCTATGCGGAACCTGCCAGCTGGCAGGGAAAATGGTAGAGGTTGCAGAGAAGGTTGCCCGCCATTTTGCATGGGGTCGACTGGATGTAAACTATCATGAAGAGTTTGCTATTCGCTATGGTGTGGAGAGCGTACCGTGCCTGCTGATTTTTCAAGAAGGACAACTGATGGAAAAAATTTATGCTTTCCAGTCTGTACCTTATATATATGAAAAGCTGAATCAATATACTTGAAAGCCGTTTCCTTGATGGGAACGGCTTTTTTTAGGACAGCTTTGTGTGTCCAGTACGCTGATTCTTGCATTCATTTTGTCAAAATATGCGCCGGACACCGCGCACTTTGTCGAGCAATTAATAAAGGAAATTTCCCCTTTGCTTGGAAGTTATAGTTAAAGTGAAAGAGAGCAGAGGGGGAAATAAAAATGAAAGAAAAGTTAGCGTCTGTACAGGCAGCTTGCCAGGGAAGAACGCATATCTGGCCATTGCTCCCGCTCGAACCGGTGCGTGTCCTGTTAACAGGAGAAGAGGAAAGCTGGCTGCTGGTGATCAGTCATCAAGGGATAGAGTTTTCAAAGGAAAGCACAGATCATTGGCATTTAAAGCTGACAGGAAGAGTGGAACCCCTTTTAGAAGGCCAAGGACAGCTGCGCTTGTATGAAGCAATGGGGGCGGTGGAAGTATCAGGTTTTTACCAGGTGAAACTATGGTTTGAATCCTTGCTCTGGTTGTGCCGTCCTTATTATGAAACATCTGACAGTGCATGAAAAAACATTTTTAGAAAGAGTCATTGACAATTTTCGAGGAATAATGATAAAATCAATTCCACTAAGAAGAATATACTGCATACTGCTCTTATCAAGAGAGGTGGAGGGATGTGCCCGATGAAGCCCGGCAACCGTCAGCAGCAAATTGCTTGTTGAAAAGGTGCCAATTCACACAAAGCCCCGTGCTTTGGGAGATGAGAGAAAGGAACCTGTTAAATTACGCCTTTCTGCTCATTTTGCAGAAAGGCTTTTTATTTTCTGGGTGGAATGGAGGAAAACCGCCGAATGATTTCAATAGAAAACGTGAAGAAAGTCTTTTCCACAAAAAATGGAAAAGTGACGGCAGTAGATGATATTGATTTAACGATAGATAAGGGAGAGATTTTTGGCATCATCGGTTACAGCGGAGCCGGAAAGAGTACATTGATCCGCATGTTCAACGGCTTAGAAACGCCATCTTCCGGTTCGGTTGTGGTAGCCGGCAGGGAAATGTCAAAAATCAAGGGGAGAGAATTGCGTCAAGCTCGCCAGGAAATCGGGATGATCTTCCAGCATTTTAACCTTCTTTGGTCCAGAACCGTGCGGGACAATATTGCTTTTCCATTGGAGATTGCCGGTGTAGCCAAAGAGGAGCGGCTGAAGAAGGTAGAGGAGCTGATTAAGCTGGTTGGTCTTGAAGGAAGGGGAGATTCCTATCCTTCACAGTTGAGCGGCGGACAAAAGCAGCGCGTCGGTATTGCCAGGGCGCTCGCCAATGACCCGAAAGTGCTTTTATGCGACGAAGCGACATCAGCGCTTGATCCGCAAACAACAGACGCTATCTTAGATCTGCTTGTGGACATTAATAAACGCCTCGGCCTGACAATTGTGCTCATCACTCATGAAATGCATGTGATCCGGAAGATTTGCCACCGGGTCGCTGTCATGGAAGCTGGACGCGTCGTCGAGCTTGGGCCGGTGCTGAGCGTATTTAAATCGCCGGAGCAGCCAATTACCAAGCGGTTTGTTCAGCAAGTAACAGAATTGGAGGAATCCAAAGAAACGATTGGGCACTTGCTGGAACAGTTTCCTGAAAGCAAAGTGGTCAAGCTTACATTTATCGGCGAAAGCGCAGAGCAGCCGGTCATTACAAATTTAATCCGCCAATTCAATATTGCGGTAAATATCGTACAGGGGAAAGTCTCTCAAACGCAAAACGGAGCGTATGGTTCGCTGTTCGTTCATTTGACGGGCGAGCAGGAGGAACTGGCAAAAGCGGTGGCTTATCTCGACAAGCAAGAAGTCAGCTCGGAGGTGATCAGCCATGCTTGAACAATGGTTCCCTAACGTAGATTGGGAAAAGATGTGGGAAGCGACCAACGAAACGCTTTATATGACAGGTGTATCTGTATTGGCGACTTTTATCCTGGGTATACTGCTCGGTCTGCTGTTATTTTTAACAGCTAAAGGGAATATTTGGGAAAACAAAGCGATGTATAGTATCGTCTCTGCTTTCGTCAATATTTTCCGTTCGATTCCTTTCATTATCTTAATCGTTTTATTAATCCCATTTACAAAAGCACTGGTTGGTACAATGATTGGTGAGAATGCCGCGCTTCCCGCCCTTATTATTGGCGCAGCCCCCTTCTATGCACGGATGGTAGAAATCGGTCTGCGAGAAATTGATAAAGGCGTCATTGAAGCGGCGCGGGCGATGGGGGCAAAAACAAGCACGATCATTTTCAAAGTGCTGCTCCCGGAATCGATGCCGGCTCTTATTTCCGGAATTACTGTGACCGCCATTGCTCTCGTAGGCTATACAGCGATGGCAGGTGTGATCGGCGCCGGCGGTCTTGGAAACCTCGCTTATCTGGATGGATTCCAGCGCAGCCGGAGTGATGTCACGTTAGTTGCAACAGTTGTCATTTTAATTATCGTGTTTGTGATTCAGATGATTGGTGACTTGATTACCAACAGACTAGATAAGAGATAAATATTCAGGAGGGGAATACAATGAAAAAATGGTTACTTGCTTTGTTAACTGCATTGGCAGTATTTGCACTTGCTGCCTGCGGCGGCTCAGATGATAAGAAAGACGAGAAAGCAGGAAAAGATGGCGGCAAGGACGATAAGGAAATCGTCATTGGCGCATCCAATGTTCCGCATGCGGTCATTTTGGAAGAAGCTAAACCGTTGCTTGAGAAAAAAGGCTATGATCTCAAAATTGAAACATTTCAGGATTATGTGCTTCCAAACAAGTCTTTAGAAGAAGGAGATCTGGATGCAAACTATTTCCAGCACATCCCTTATCTTGAAGGGCAAAAGAAAGAGAATGGCTATGACTTTGTAAATGCCGGCGGCGTTCATATTGAACCGATCGGTGTTTACTCTAAAAAATATAAAAGCCTTAACGATCTTCCAAAAGGAGCAAAGATTTTAATGAGCAGCTCTGTAGCAGATCATGGACGTATTTTGACTATGCTTGAAAAAGAAGGGCTTATTAAGCTGAAAGAAGGCGTCAAGAAAGAAGAATCGACGCTGGATGATATTGAGGAAAACAAAAAAGGTTTAAAGTTTGAGTATAACTACGAGCCAGCTCTCCTTCCGCAAGCTTACAACAATGGAGAAGGCGATGCTGTACTGATTAACTCCAACTATGCGATCGATAACGGATTAAATCCTCTAAAAGATTCGATAGCTATCGAAGATAAAGAGTCCCCTTATGTGAACGTTGTGGCTGTTCGCAAGGAGGATGAAAACAGCGAAAAAATCAAGGCGCTGATCGAAGTGCTGCACTCTAAAGAAATTCAGGACTTTATTTTAAAAGAGTGGAACGGCGCGATCGTACCGGTTAATAAATAAGAAGTGAAAAGAACCTGCAAGGGCATCCCTTGCAGGTTTGTTGTTGCCTGCTCCTTTGTTTGAATAAAGTGTTTTTGCTTGCCGCATATTAAAGAAGACCGGCTCTGTTAATCCATAACGTTGATATTAGCTTTGCTCATTTGTACATATGAAGGAGGAAGAAACGAAAGAGCGAGATCCTCTTAAGGGTTTTCTTCCCTTCAAATGAGTTCAACATCAACCCAGGGGCTTTAACATAGCCAGAAGATAAAAGAGGAGGCTATTTTTATGGAAGAAGAAGTATTGACATCAACAGAAGCGGCATTGCTTGAATATAAAGAAGGACTGGGTGTATTTACGAAAAAAATGCCGGGGCTGGCTGGACATTTTAATGCATTTACAGCGGAATGCTTTAAAGAAGGGGAAATTGCCCAAAAAGAAAAACAGCTGATCGCTTTAGGCATTAGCGTATACTCGCAGGATGAATATTGCATTATTTATCATGTAAAAGGGTGCCTGGACGAGGGCTGCAGCGAACAGGAAATATTTGAAGCGCTGGGCGTAGCTGCTGCTTTTGGCGGAGGAGCGGCCATGAGTCAAGCGGTCACACTTGTCCAAGAAGCGATGAATGAGCTGAACACTGCTCACTAAGAAGCGTACGGCAACGAGGGGAGCTTTCGGAAGATTACGAATTAAGAAGGATATGGTTTAAATTTTAAGAATGCGGTTATATAAGTGACAGGAAGCACGTAAAATCACACGTGAGCCGGCAGGAAGAGGGTATATGGCTTTTGTAAAGAAAAGGAAAGCCTGTTACGATAGTTCCTGTAAGACATTTTTATTCTAAAAACCGAAAGGATTGATTCCCCATTAACTCGTTAAACTCACTGAATTTGCAGTACACAGAAAGTATGGAAAAGGCTATGCATGGATCCCGCGGAGTTGGATATGAAGTGTACCGCCAAAATCATGAAGTGAGAATGAATGTTGAACGTCAACGTGAAGAGGAATATGTGGAAAGCCGACGGTTGGTTGCCGATCATAACCGCAAATTTACAAACCATATTTCATAAGAAGATGCTATAGAAGCCATTCATTTTAAAGCCAGCAGATCTGCTGGCTTTTTCCATGATTTGAAAAAGAAAAAGGCTGTAAATAAGTCAATAGAAGGAAGGGAAACCTAGAGAGAAATAACCGTCATTTCCCTTGATTTCATATAGTGAATAGACTATCATCAAGTATCCGGAACAATTTGTTCGCACCGGTTGAATATAATTTTCATTTGTTATAAGATTGTAATGAGAATAAATTGAGAATGACAATAAACATCGATCATTTTCGATGATTACGGAGGTATGAACATGACAGCTTCAACATTAACAATTAAAGATTTACACGTATCCATTGATGGGAAAGAAATTTTAAAAGGTGTAAATCTTGAGATAAAAGGTGGAGAGTTCCACGCAATTATGGGTCCAAACGGAACAGGAAAATCCACTTTATCTGCAGCTATTATGGGTCATCCTAAATATGAAGTAACACAAGGAAGCATTGAATTGGACGGAGAAAATGTCCTTGATATGGAAGTGGACGAGCGTGCCCGTGCCGGCCTTTTCCTTGCTATGCAATATCCAAGCGAAATTAGCGGGGTAACGAATGCTGATTTCCTTCGTTCTGCGATTAACAGCCGCCGTGAAGAAGGGGACGAAATTTCTTTAATGAAATTTATCCGTGAAATGGATGCCAAAATGGACTTGCTTGAAATGGACCAGGATATGGCGCAGCGCTATTTAAATGAAGGCTTCTCTGGCGGAGAGAAAAAACGAAATGAAATTTTGCAGCTGACGATGATTAAGCCTAAAATTGCGATTCTTGATGAAATCGATTCCGGTCTTGATATCGACGCTTTAAAAGTCGTAGCGAAAGGGATTAACGAAATGCGCAGCGAAGATTTCGGCTGCCTAATGATCACTCACTACCAGCGCCTGTTAAACTATATTACACCGGACGTTGTTCACGTAATGATGCAAGGCCGCGTCGTCAAATCAGGCGGAGCTGAACTTGCTCAGCGCCTTGAAGCAGAAGGATACGACTGGATCAAGCAAGAGCTGGGCATTGAAGACGAAACAGTAAGCCAATAAAGAAAAGCGGAAGCGGCTGTTTAGACTCGGCAGGCATAAGCTGAATCGCTGAAGTGGCGCCTTTTGCCACACAGGTGAGGCAGCTTATTCCCAAGAGTCTGGCCGCTGGAGCTGGACAAAGAAAAGCGGAGCCGACTGCTCTGGAGCTTTAAACATATCATAAGCTGGCTGTGCGGCACTATTTACTGCACAGCCAGCGTAAGTTATGCTCCCGTGTGCGGCTAGGCGCAAGCAAAGAAGCGGCTTTTTATCGATAGACGAAAGATGGATAACTAGGAGGACGGACATGACTGTAGAAACAAACCTACCAGTAGATCGAGAGTATATCCGCTCTTTTTCAGCAGAAAAAGGCGAAGGACAATGGCTGGCGGATTTACGCTTGGCAGCTCTTGAGAAAGCAGAGGAACTCCCGCTGCCAAAAGCAGACAAAACAAAGATTACAAATTGGAACTTTACACAGTTCCCGTCTCATACAGTAACAAGCGAACCTTTTTCTTCTCTGGAAGAACTGCCGGAAGAAGTAAAAACGCTGATTAATATGGAAGAAGCAAATAAAACTCTTTACATTCAACGCAATCAAACACCTGCGTTTCTCTCTATTTCCGAGGAGTTGGCAGGGCAAGGCGTTATTTTTACAGATATCGCTACGGCCGTTCGCGAGCATAGCGACCTCGTTCAAAAATATTTCATGACAAGTGCCGTTCAACCGGATGAACACAAGCTGACGGCTCTGCATGCTGCTTTAATGAATGGCGGAGCTTTCTTATATGTGCCAAAGAATGTTGAAGTAAAAGAGCCGATTCAGGCGGTATATCTTCAAGATAATTCAGAGGCGGCACTATTTAATCATGTGCTTGTTGTGGCAGATGATAACAGTGCGGTTACTTATGTGGAAAACTATGTGTCAACCGTTGCAGCAGAAAGCGGAGTTGTTAACATTGTGGCAGAAGTAGTTGCCGGCACGAATGCTAAAGTGGTTTACGGTGCAGTGGACAACTTGGCAAGCGGAACAACTACTTACGTCAACCGCCGCGGGGTCACAGGCCGCGATGCCCGTATTGAATGGGCTTTAGGTATGATGAATGATGGAGATACTGTCTCTGAAAACGTAACAAATTTAATTGGAGACGGTTCATTTGCGGATACTAAACAAGTCGTTGTCGGCCGCGGAAGCCAGTCTCAAAACTTCACAACAAAGGTCGTTCATTTTGGCAAGCATACAGAAGGTTATATTTTAAAGCACGGCGTTATGAAAGATGCGGCTAAATCTATTTTTAATGGAATCGGCAAAATCGAGCACGGTGCTTCTAAATCGAATGCTGAGCAGGAATCAAGAGTGCTTATGCTTAGCGAAAAAGCGCGTGGGGACGCCAATCCGATCCTTCTTATTGATGAAGATGACGTAACGGCGGGACATGCGGCGTCTGTCGGCCGTGTCGATCCGCTCCAGCTTTATTATTTAATGAGCCGCGGAATCAGCCGCCACGAAGCAGAGCGTCTAATCATTCATGGATTCTTGGCGCCTGTAGTGGAGAAAATGCCAATTGAAGGTGTGAAGCAGCAGCTAACTAGAGTCATTGAAAGGAAAGTACGCTGATGAACGCGCTGGAAATCAAGAAATATTTTCCTATCCTTGATCAAGAAGTGAACGGCCATCCGCTTGTCTATTTAGATAATGCAGCGACTTCTCAAAAGCCTGTACAGGTCATTGAGGCGCTTGATAAATACTACCGTGAATATAATTCGAATGTACACCGGGGAGTGCATACGCTTGGCAACCGGGCGACAGATGCTTATGAAGGAGCGCGCGATAAGGTGCGCAAGTTCATCCATGCAAAAGCGCGTGAAGAAATTGTATTTACCCGGGGAACGACAACAGCGCTTAATACGATTGCACAAAGTTACGGACGCGCCAATGTAAATGAGGGCGACGAAATCGTCATTACGTATATGGAGCATCACAGCAATATTATCCCGTGGCAGCAGCTCGCTAAAGAAAAAGGAGCCGTGCTGAAATATTTGCCGCTTCAAGAGAACGGATCGGTTTTACTTGAGGATGCCAGGGAAATGATTACTGAAAAGACGAAAATTGTATCTATTATGATGGTGTCTAACGTGCTTGGCACGATCAACCCGATAAAGGAAATTGCAGAAATTGCTCATCAAAAAGGTGCGGTTATGGTCGTAGATGGAGCGCAAACAGCTCCTCATATGAAAATCGATGTCCAGGATTTAAATTGTGATTTTCTTGCTTTTTCCGGGCATAAAATGTGCGGGCCAACAGGTATCGGTGTCATGTACGGGAAGAAAGAGCATCTGGAAAAGATGGAGCCGATCGAATTCGGCGGTGAAATGATTGATTTTGTCGGACTGTACGATTCCACTTGGAAAGAACTTCCTTGGAAGTTCGAAGGAGGTACACCGATTATTGCAGGAGCCATTGGTCTTGGAGCGGCGATTGATTTTCTGGAAGAAATCGGACTGGATGAAATTGAGCAGTACGAGCACCGTTTAGCTGACTATGCGATGGAAAAAATGAGCACGATTGAAGGCATGACGATTTATGGACCGCTTGCCGGCGAAAAGCGCGCCGGACTTGTTACATTTAACTTGGGCGATGTGCATCCGCATGATGTGGCGACTGTGCTTGATGCGGAAGGAATTGCTGTCCGTGCCGGCCATCACTGTGCCCAGCCGCTGATGAAATGGTTAAACTGTTCAGCGACAGCACGAGCAAGCTTTTATGTGTATAATTCAGAAGAAGATATAGACAGACTCGTCCAAGGACTCGTTAAAACAAAGGAGTATTTCAGCGATGTCTTTTAATAATTTAGATCAGCTTTACCGTCAAGTTATTATGGATCATTATAAAAACCCGCGCAACAAAGGGCAATTGGACGAAGGATCATTAACGATCGATATGAATAATCCGACTTGCGGGGACCGTATTCATTTGACAATGGATGTTGAAGATGGCAAAGTGTCAGAAGCAAAGTTTGAAGGGGAGGGCTGTTCCATTTCAATGGCTTCCGCTTCCATGATGACACAGGCGATCAAAGGCAAAGAGATCGAAACAGCGTTGAAAATGTCGAAAATCTTCTCAGACATGATGCAAGGAAATGATTATCCAAATGACTTGGATCTTGGCGATATTGAAGCATTACAGGGAGTAGCCAAATTTCCAGCACGCATTAAATGTGCGACACTTGCGTGGAAGGCTATGGAAAAAGGCTTATCTGAGCAAGAATAATAAGACTAACAGGAGGAATGAAACATGGCGAAAAAAATGCCGGAGATCGGGGATTACAAATACGGCTTTAAAGACAAAGACGTTTCAGTGTACCGTTCAGAGCGGGGCTTGACACGTGAAATTGTTGAAGAAATCTCCAAGCTGAAAGATGAGCCGCAGTGGATGCTGGACTTCCGTCTGAAATCATTGGAGCATTTTTATAATATGCCGATGCCGCAATGGGGCGGAGACTTATCAGCTTTAAACTTTGATGAAATCAACTACTACGTGAAGCCATCTGAGCGTGCAGAACGCTCATGGGATGAAGTGCCGGAAGAAATTAAGCAAACCTTTGACAAGCTTGGCATTCCGGAAGCAGAACAAAAGTATTTAGCTGGTGTTTCTGCGCAATATGAATCTGAAGTAGTTTATCATAACATGAAAGAAGACTTGGAATCCCTTGGAATTGTCTTTAAGGACACGGATTCCGCGTTAAAAGAAAACGAAGAGATTTTCCGTAAATATTGGGCGACGGTTATTCCGCCAACCGATAATAAGTTTGCGGCGCTCAATTCAGCGGTATGGTCAGGCGGCTCCTTTATCTATGTGCCGCCAGGTGTAAAGGTGGATACGCCGCTGCAGGCATATTTCCGCATTAACTCGGAGAATATGGGGCAATTTGAGCGTACGTTGATTATCGTTGATGAGGACTCTTCTGTCCATTATGTAGAAGGCTGTACAGCTCCAGTTTATACAACCAATTCTCTTCATAGTGCAGTCGTTGAAATTGTTATTCGCAAAAATGCCTATTGCCGTTACACAACGATCCAAAACTGGGCAAATAACGTGTATAACCTTGTAACAAAGCGCGCGGTATGTGAAGAAAATGCCACAATGGAATGGATTGATGGAAACATCGGTTCCAAGCTGACAATGAAATATCCGGCGGTTATTTTGAAGGGTGAAGGCGCGCGCGGATTAACCTTGTCGATTGCTATCGCCGGCAAAGGACAGCACCAGGATGCCGGAGCAAAAATGATTCATTTGGCGCCAAACACCTCTTCCACTATTGTTTCAAAGTCTATTTCGAAGCATGGCGGAAAAGTAACATACCGCGGAATTGTCCATTTTGGCCGCAAAGCCGAGGGAGCTCGTTCAAACATTGAGTGTGATACACTCATTATGGATAACCAATCTACATCTGATACGATCCCGTACAATGAAATTTTAAATGACAATATTTCACTCGAGCATGAAGCAAAAGTGTCCAAAGTATCTGAAGAGCAACTGTTTTACTTAATGAGCCGCGGTGTTTCTGAGGAAGAAGCGACAGAAATGATCGTTATGGGCTTTATCGAGCCATTTACAAAAGAACTTCCAATGGAATATGCCGTTGAGATGAATCGCCTTATCAAGTTCGAGATGGAAGGTTCTATCGGTTAATACTCATCAAAAAGCAGCCCGCGGGCTGCTTTTTTTCAATCGTGAAAGCGCAGAAAGCCTTGTGAGGTTAATGTCTGCGTAGAAACGGATAATAAGTAAGGAATAGCTGTTATATGCTACAATAAGAGCGAGGTGAAACCGATGTTGTATGTAGGTGTAACTGGCTGGGGAGATCATGACACGCTTTACAAGAACGGGATTGCTCCTCGGGATAAATTAAAGGAATATGGGGCCCATTTTCCGACTGTCGAGGTGGATGCAAGCTTTTATGCCGTACAGCCGCTTCGTAATATGCAAAAGTGGGTGGAAGAGACACCAGAAAGTTTTCAATTTATCGTGAAGGCCTACCAAGGCATGACTGGGCATGAGCGAGGTGACATTCCCTTTGAAACGAAGGAAGAGATGTTTCAGGCATTCATCGATTCGCTTGCACCAATGAGAGAAGCGGGAAAGCTGGCAATGGTGCTGTTTCAGTTTCCGCCATGGTTTGATTGTCAGCGGAAAAATGTGGAATATTTGCGTTATTGCAAGAGATTGATGGAGGATGTGCCGCTTGCAGTGGAGTTTCGCCACCAATCATGGTATTTGCCGGATTTTTTAGAGAAGACGTTAGCTTTTTTGCAAGCTGAAAAGTGGATTCATACAGTCTGTGATGAACCGCAGGCGGGAGAAGGCTGTGTGCCGATCGTCTTGCGGGCAGCTGATCCTGGGAAAACCCTCGTGCGTCTGCACGGCCGCAACAACCAAGGATGGCAAAAGCAGGGGAACAAAAACTGGCGCGACGTCCGTTACCTCTATCGTTATAATGAGGATGAATTGCACCAATGGGTGGAGTTCACTAAAAACCTTCAAAAACAAAGCGAGCAGGTGTATATGCTGTTTAATAATAATTCCGGCGGCGATGCTGCTGATAATGCCAAGCAATTTATTGAGCTGGCTGGCTTGACGTATGACAATCTGGCTTCGCGCCAATTGGATTTATTTTAAGGAGGGAAAGCAATGGAATGGATCGTCCTTCTGTCCATCGGCTTTTCGGCAGGCGCTCTGGGAGCGCTCGCCGGCATTGGGGGAGGGATCATTATCGTTCCTTCCCTTCTTTTTTTGGGGATATCGACTGCTTTGCTCCCCTCTATTTCTCCGCAGCAGGCGGTGGGAATTTCTCTTGTTGTCATGATTTTCACGGGGCTATCATCCACGCTTGCCTATATGAAATATAAAACGGTTGATTACAAGAGCGGCTTGCTTTTTTTCATCGGCAGCGGACCGGGCGGAATGGCGGGAGCCTTGGTGAACAAAGCGCTGAGCACGCATTCTTTTTATATTTATTTCGGTGTCTTTATGATTTTCATCGCGGTTGTTCTCATCTTCCGTTCGAAAATTAAGCCGCTGTCCTCCAAGAAAGAAGGAGGCATTGTCCGCACGTTTACAGAAAAAAGCGGCAAAATGTATACATATAGTTTTCAGCCGGCTGTTGCCATTGCCATTTCCTTTTTTGTTGGCTTTTTTTCAGGGATTTTCGGCATTGGCGGCGGCGCCTTGATGGTACCGGCAATGATTCTGCTGTTTGCGTTTCCTCCGCATGTAGCGGTAGCGACTTCCATGTTTATGATTTTTTTATCAGCGCTTGTTAGTTCTGTTACCCATGTTCTGCTCGGAAATGTGGTTTGGCTGTATGCGCTGCTGCTGATACCGGGCGCTTGGGTCGGAGCGAAATGCGGCGCATTTGTCAATACAAGGATTCAGTCGGATGCCCTTATCATGGTCCTTAGGCTGATTTTGATTGTCACGGGCATTCGCCTAATTTATGAAGGACTTGCTTAATAAGGCGGGGGTGAAAGTTTGAAAGAAACGATTCATATTTATCATACCAATGATCTTCACAGCCATTTTGAGAATTGGCCGCGCATCCGCCGCTTTTTGCAGGAGCGGAGAAGGTGGCATGAAGAAGCAGGCGAAAGTGTGTTTATCTTTGATATTGGCGACCATGTGGACCGGTCGCATCCAATGACGGAAGGATCGCTTGGAAAAAGAAATGTGGAGCTCTTAAATGAAGCCGGCTATGACGCGGTGACGATCGGCAATAACGAAGGAATCACCTTGCCGAAAGAAGGGCTGGAAATTTTATACGAAGAAGCTGAATTTCCGGTTGTGCTTGCCAACCTGTATGAGGAAGACGGGAAACGTCCCAAATGGGCGCAGCCTTTTTGCTTGGTTCATTTACCGAACGGAATGACTATGGGACTGACCGGAGCTACAGCCTTTTTCTCAAGTGCCTATGAACAACTGGGCTGGACATTGTCGGAGCCTCTTGTTGCACTGGAGAAACAAATCAATCAAATCAGCGGGCAAGCAGATATTGTTGTGGTGCTTTCTCATTTGGGCATTTATGAAGATGAGAAAATAGCTCATACGATGCCCAAGGCGGACGTTGTCCTAGGCGCTCATACTCACCATTTGCTGCATGAGGGCAAGGAAATTAACCAAACACTGCTTGCAGCGGCTGGAAAATTCGGCTATTACGTCGGGCACGTGATGATTGAAGTGGACACTGAAACAAAGCAAATTCTTAGAAAGAAGGCTTGCGTATATAACACGATGGAGGCGTTGCCCGCCCCGGCAAACGAGCACAAGGAAATAGAGGGCTATGCGGAGGAAGGGAAAAAAGCGCTTGCTCAACCGGTCATTTCTTTGTCTGTCCCGCTTGCTAGTGACTGGTTTGCTCCTTCCGAACTTCCGCAGCTGCTTTGCGAGGCGCTGAGAGAGTGGTGCGGCGCGGATGGCGCTTTATTAAATGCCGGTGTTTGCTTAGGCGGTCTCGAGGCTGGAACCGTTACGAAATACGATATTCACCGCATGCTTCCTCACCCTATCAACCCTTGTCTCATTGAACTGTCAGGAGCTGAATTAAAGGAAGTATTAAAGCAGGCGACAGACGACAAATGGTCTCACATGACCATCAAAGGGTTGGGATTCAGAGGCAAAGTGATGGGCCGGTTTATATATGACCGTTTAAGTGTAGATATGGAACAATACCGCTTTAAAGTGAACGGCACCGACATTGTGAATGATCACCAGTATAAGCTGGCTACGCTTGATATGTTTGCCTATGGCCGCTTTTTCCCTCCGCTTTACCGCGCGCCTCAGAAAAAGCATTTTATGCCGGAGTTTCTTCGGGATGTCATGGAGTGGAAGCTGCTGCATCACGGATTTCACTTGAAAAAGTAAAACTTTATTGCATGATCCTTCCTTTTTTTAGCATAGATTAGCTAAGAAGGAGGGATTTTTTTGGCTGCACAAAAAAGGTGGAGATCGAAAAGAGGGCCTCTCCCTCTTCGTTATGTACTCTTAATTACTCTTGTGCTCTTTACTTTTTCAACTGCGGCTAGTTTATGGATCATTAATAAAAATGTAAAGCCAACATTGATGGGATATGCCCATGCGGAGACGAAGAAAATTGCCGCGATGGTAATTAATAAAGCAATTAATAAAAAAGTTGCGAGCGTCATGGACATTAATGACATTATTGAAAGTGACCCGAAGAACCCGTCAACGACAAGGCTGAATGCGAAGATTATTAACCGGGTGATGGCGGAGACAACGAATTTGGTGCAGCTAAATTTAAAGGAGGCGGAGCAGGGCAATCTGCAGGCACTGGAGCTCTTGTCTGATGTGGAAATTGAAAAGGATCCAGAAGAGCGGACAGAAGGCATTGTCTACTATGTTCCGCTTGGCCAAGTGACGAACAATATCTTGCTTGGCAACCTTGGACCGAAAATTCCTATTCGCTTTCATGCTATCGGTGAAGTAACATCCAATGTCAAATCTAATGTCAAGCCATACGGAATCAACAATGCTTATGTAGAAGTCTTTATTGAAGTAGAAGTAAATGTACAGATTATCGTTCCGTTTGCTACGGAAATGACAACGGTCGTTCAGGATATTCCTGTAGCCATGGGGATGGTGCACGGTGATGTGCCAGAGTTTTATAACGGCGGCGGGGGAATGTCTCCATCTATTGAACTGCCTAAAAAGAAATAAGGAGCTGCCGGGAAGACTTCGGCAGTCGGGGAAAGCAGCCTTCAGATACCGTGCAGAAACGGTGTCTTTTTTTTATGGGCTTCATCCAGTTAATATATTCCATACGAATAATATATGCAAGTAGTGAATAAGATGGACTACCGGAAACAGACTATATGAGGGAAGGAGATTGAACATTCTTTCTTATCAAAAAATTATTTTCATAAAGCGAAAAAAGTATTTACTAATTCCATTTTCCCGTTTATACTATAGGAGATTATCGAAATTATCTGAAAATATTATCTTTTCAGTGAAAAGTAGGAGGGGTTTTTATGGATCAACAACGTCCTATGTTTGGTTCGAGAGCTGGATTTATTTTTGCTGCTGTTGGGTCCGCTATTGGTTTAGGAAATATTTGGCGTTTTCCGGCAGTAGCTTACGAAAATGGAGGGGGGGCCTTTTTTCTTCCGTACTTATTCGCATTGCTAACGGCCGGAATTCCATTGCTTATTTTAGAGTTCACCATAGGCCATAAGTACCGAGGCTCCAGCCCGCTGTCCTTTGCCCGCTTGAACAAGAATGCGGAATGGCTCGGCTGGTGGCAGGTAGCGATTTCTTTTGTCATCGCCACTTATTATTCGGTTATTATTGCTTGGGCTCTGTCTTACACTGTGTTTTCATTTAAACTGTCGTGGGGAAATGACCCGACAAACTTCTTGTTAACTGATTACTTGCAGGTGGCTGATGCCGGCGCGTTTGGCGGACTGGTACCACAGATTTTGGTAGCGCTTGCAGTGGTGTGGATTGTTACCCTCGGTGTTTTAGTGGCCGGCGTGAAAAGAGGAATTGAAAGGGCTACTAAGATTATGATTCCGCTCCTTGTCTTCTTGTTCTTAATCGTTGTTATTCGTGCACTTACATTAGAAGGTGCGATGAATGGCCTGAACGCCTTCTTTAAGCCGGAGTGGTCACAATTGACAAACGGTAAAGTATGGATCGCTGCTTACGGACAGATTTTCTTCAGCTTATCCATCGGCTTTGCCATCATGATCACTTATTCCAGTTACCTTCCAAAAAAATCCGATATCACAAACAATGCTTTTATTACGGGATTTAGTAATTCCGCATTTGAGTTGCTGGCTGGTTTTGGGGTTTTCTCTGCCTTGGGCTTCATGGCGATGCAACAGGGAGTGGGAGTGGATGAAGTAGTCAAAAGCGGAGTGATCCTGGCTTTTGCAGTCTTCCCGCAAATTATTAACGAATTCCCGTTCGCCAATGAGCTGTTTGGTGTTCTCTTCTTCGGCTCACTGGTCCTCGCCGGTTTTACTTCCTTGATTTCCATTGTGGAAACGTTTGTGGCAGGCGTGCAGGAAAAGTTTAACGTGTCACGTACAAAGTCCGTTTTAATCGGAGGCGGGGTGGCTTCTCTTGTTTCGCTGCTGTATGCAACAAGAGGAGGATTAAACTTCCTCGATACAGTCGATTATTTCATTAACAACTTTGGTGTCGCTTTCGCCGGACTGGTCGAAGTTATCTTAATTGCTTGGGTGTTCAAACAGCTTGATCCATTGAAAAGCCATGCAGATGCCGTTTCGGATATTCGTCTAGGCGCCTGGTGGAAAATTTGTTTAAGCATTGTAACACCGATCGTTCTTGGCTATATGATGTTTGATAATATCCGTCAGAACATTGCCGGCCCATACGAAGGGTATCCGCAAAGCTTTGTTAATACGTATGGCTGGACAGTTGCCATTGGAGCCATCGCAGTAAGCTTCATCTTTATGTTTGCTAAACGATGGAATACGAATACGCTGAATCATTCCGCGTCTTCTTCTAAAAAGGAGGTATTGTAATGGACGGCAGCGCAATTGCAATGATGATTGCCGGAGTGGCAATTATTTGGGGCGGCTTAGGCTTAAGTATTGCTCACGCAGTTAAAAAAGCCAAAGCGGCCAAATAAAGATAAGACAAAATGCGGGGGAATGAGAGCCGGTTCTAGCAGTTAAGAGCCGGCTCTTTCCCATTGTCTGAGGTGGGGATAAGGGTCAAAGGACCATTCTGTACGGCCGTTATCCTTATACATTCCGTAATGAAGATGAGGAGGGAACTTGCCGGAGGTGCCCGGAGGACCATAGCCGGTGCTGCCGACTCCGCCGATCACTGTCCCTGGCTTCACGGCTTCTCCGAGCTTTAGATCCTTAGCAAAGCCATTTAAGTGGGCATAATAATGGTAGGTATTATTAATATCACGAATTCCTACCCGCCACCCGCCGTACCGGTTCCATCCCTTCATTTCAACGATGCCATAGGAAGTGGAACGGACAGGCACACTGTAATCGGCAAAGATATCTGTTCCTTCATGGATGCGGCGTCCTCCCCAGCCGCGGGCATCTCCCCACGTATTTTTAAATGTATAATTAAAGCGGCGCGGAAGAGGGAATACTTTCTGCTGCAAATCAAGCTTCCCGAATGCTTTATACATTTTAGCATTGCCTACAACGATACTGACCGCTTTATCCCGGCCATAGTACCGCCAAAGGGCAATTTTAATGTTGTCGTGGTCGGTTCCATAAGTCGTCAAGTAACGGCCGATTGCGGCCAACACGTCCTCGCCATTTAAGCGATCTGCTTTGCCATCTCCGTTTCCGTCTATGCCAACTCCTTGAAAAGCCGCGATAGTAGCTGGATTTTTATCTTTCTGATTAGGGTTTAATGGTCCAGCCCATTTGCTCTCTGGAATGTATATGGAAATAGTATCGGGTTCAGGCAAGTCCTTCCGAATAAAGCGCAAACTCCGCTCATATTGATCTATGCCGGCAAAGTAGTACCAAGGAATGGTCGTTGCTGCTTCCATTTTTTCGAACAGTTCCATTCTCTCTTTGTACATTTGTTCATCTTTTTCATGATCAGCCGCCTTGACAGGAAACGCCATTAGAAAGAACAGAATACATAAAAACAATGCCAATTTTTGCAATGCGCTTCTCTCCCTTTTAGTGTTCTTTATTTATTTTGTGAAATTCTCCTTGTTTCATGCAGAAAAGTGTCTGGAAAACATGAAAAGAGTAAGAGTTGTGTTAGAATATGGACTATGGTACAGTGGCTAGGGAATTATTTTTCTTTCAGGCAAGAGGTCATTTGTTTAAAGCAGAATGATGGGAGATGAAGGAATGAGCAAGAAAGAGGAACATTTACGTAAACCGGACTGGTTAAAAATAAAATTGAATACAAACGAGAACTACACGGGCTTGAAAAAAATGATGCGTGAAAACAATCTTCATACAGTATGTGAAGAAGCAAAATGCCCAAATATCCATGAATGCTGGGCGGTGCGCCGGACAGCTACTTTCATGATTCTAGGTGATGTCTGTACGCGTGCTTGCCGTTTCTGTGCCGTGAAAACAGGCTTGCCAACTGAGCTGGATTGGGCGGAACCGGAACGGGTAGCAGATTCCGTACAGTTGATGAACCTTAAGCATGTGGTTGTAACAGCTGTGGCCCGGGATGATTTAAAAGACGGCGGCGCAGCTGTGTTTGCGGAAACTGTACGGGCGATCCGCCGCAAAAATCCGTTTACGTCTATTGAAGTCCTGCCTTCTGATATGGGCGGAATAGAAGAAAACTTGAAAATGCTGATGGATGCACGCCCGGATATTTTAAACCACAATATTGAAACAGTGAAGCGCCTGACACCAAGAGTGCGCGCACGTGCGACTTACGATCGCTCTCTTGAGTTCTTGCGCAGAGCAAAAGAAATGCAGCCTGATATTCCGACGAAGTCCAGCATTATGCTGGGTCTTGGGGAAACGAAAGAAGAAATTATTGAAGCGATGGATGATCTGCGGGCAAACAATGTAGATATTGTCACGCTCGGCCAATATTTGCAGCCTTCGAAGAAACATTTGAAGGTGCAAAAATATTATCACCCGGACGAGTTTGCAGAGCTTCGTGAAATTGCTATGACAAAAGGATTCAGCCATTGTGAAGCTGGTCCGCTTGTCCGCTCTTCTTATCATGCGGATGAACAAGTCAACTCGGCAGCGAAGTCAAAACAGGAACTAGGCGAAAAAGAAACGCTTGAAGCCTAAGGAAGAATAGGGTGAGAGCCAGCTTCTGATTAGCCGGAATGAAGAACCTATGTCAATTAGACGCTCTGTTTATTTCGAGCTGACATAAAGCACCCGGTCTCTTGCGGTATCAAAAAATGATGCGAAAAGAGGCCGGGTGTTTTTGGGTGAAAATATTTAGATCAAGCTTTTCGTGTTAGTAGAGGGAGCAGCTTTATCTGACACTGGATGGGTTATCTTGATCATCTGGTCCTGTCGTCCAGTTGATCCCCGGTGTGCCTGTTGTTTGGGGAGTCCCGGTATTATGCGGGGCTCTTTTTGTATCAGTGGTTCCATTTGTATTATTCATCTGATTATTCATTCCATTAGTTCCTTTTTCCGATTGCTTATAGCCTTGAGGAGTTCGCTGCTTCATTAATTTAATGGTATCGCGGATGGAATGACGGGCTGTATCCATTCCTCCATTAATTTGAGCGATGTTTTCAATGTCGCGGCGCAAATCGGTGTCATCAGTTACGTATACGTGATACCAGCGCGGAACAACGCTTAATGCAGTTCTTTTCACTTGCTCTGCAGCTTCTCTGCGTCCGTTATCATTTTTCGCGTCTGTATCGTAGGCAACCAGCACTTCCTGATCGGTAACAAGTACGGAAGCATCATTGATGTTGGGAAGCCCTAAGCTGAGTCTGCTAATTGTGTCCGCCGTCTTTTCACGGTCAAGGGTGTGCAGATTTCGGTAAGAAACGGATTGCCCTTGAACAGATCCTTTTTGGTGGCGAACATATCCAAAATTATCTTTTCTGTCGTCTGTCATTAATTCATTTTTAGTTGTTAGGTCGTTGTCAGTGCTGCCGCCGATTCGGCCATCCCGGCTATCACCGCCGTTGGCAAGATCTCCATTATACATGTCATAGCGGTTGCGGTCATAACGGTCACTGACATTTATCATATTGCCATCCCGGTTGTTGTCCCCGCCGGCAAGGTCATTTTTATCGTTTGCATTACAGGCAGCCAGTAATAAAAAACTGGAGACCCCTACAGTTAACAGTGGTTTTTTCATGTTAACACCCCCTCAACACGTAGATTGCCCTTTTTGGTTCATTTTTTTCTTAGTAATTAATGGCTGATCGGCTATAATAAAGGGAGAAGGAAAGGAATGAGGAGAGATGATTTGCATTCAAAATCATTGCTACCAACTCATTGATGAGCGGAGCAACGGATTTAATGAAGAGGTGTTCAAGGAGCGTTACAGCGACATTCTCACAAAGTATGATTACATTGTTGGGGATTGGGGATACGGCCAGCTTCGCTTAAAAGGTTTTTATGAAGATGAAAACCAAAAAGCAGCCTTTGATTCAAAGATCAGCACGCTGAAAGAGTATTTGTATGAGTATTGCAATTTCGGCTGTGCCTACTTTGTTGTGAAGAAAGTTCAAAAGTAAAATCGAGCGGAAACGCTCGATTTTTTAGGTGTTATTAGGCGGAATATCCTGGTATTCCCTTTCTTGCTCTTTGTCTTTGTCATCATGAGTCGGATGAGCGCCCGGAAACTGACGGGGCAAGCCTTGATGCAGTGATCTGTTTTCATAGGTGAAGGCAGAATAAAACTGCTGTCCTTCTTTCCAAGGAGTTGATTTGTTCTCCACCGGTTCATCCTTTCCTCTTGGCGCGCCGTACGGGCCTTCCGGTGTTTGTTCTACTGTTAAAAAGTGGCGCATCTTTTCAACATTGGAAAAATCAGTGTATTCTTCTTCATCTTGAAATAGCACAATTATAACCTCCGCTGCTTTAGAGTCAGCGTCAGACACCTCACTTTTGAAAGCAAGCTAGCGAGCATGTCCGGCTTTCCTTAGCATGCCCATCAGGCGGCTCTCTATGCTTTAAACGACTTCGTATAAAAAGTCTCGCAGCTCGGCGGCTTCCGCTTCCGAAAGTTTAAAAATATGTTCAAGGTAACCGGGTTCATCTAAGTCATCTCGCCCAATAATCGCAAAGCGGCTTCCCTGGATATCAAGGACGATACATTTGCCAAAATAGCGGTCCGTTCGGATTAAAGCAAGGTCAAAGCGCTGATGATCTCCCATAAAGCTGACATAGCGTGTTTTTGTTGCTTCGGTTTCATCGTAAAGGAAAAATCTTTCTGTCATAACGAGTCACTCCTGTCTGTTTGTTTCGATTGTACCATGACTTCTCCCCGACGAAGATATGTTTTGTTCGCCGATTCATGATAAAATAAGAGGGGACATTTAGAAAGTATAGAGAAGAGGTGACCGCGGTGTATTTTGTGGATCGTGGAAAAATCGAAGAAATATTAACCTTTATGGAAGGGCAAATGACGGCATTTGCCGGACAGGCTCAATGGAAAACGACAATTGAGCAGGCTGCTCTTGAGAGAATTGCCCAGATGGTCATTGAATCCGTATTAGACGTCGGTAATGCGATGATCGATGGATTTATTATGAGAGATCCGGGAAGCTATGAAGACATTATTGACATTCTGGAGGACGAAAAAGTCATCGAAAAAGAAGCGGCTGCATCTTTAAAAGCAGCTGTTGCTTTAAGAAAAATGCTCGTTCAACAGTATACGGCTGTTGATCATACAGAAGTTGAGCGCATATTGAGTGAGTACATTTCCGCATTCGAGCAATTTCCAGAGCAAGTCAGAAAATATTTAACGGATGAATTAGGTCCGGTTTCAGCATTCAAGCCGTAATAACCAGCGCTTTCATTTTGAAAGCGCCTTTTTGTATAAGGAGGAAAAATGAAAACATACACAGGATACTTGATTGATTTAGATGGCACGATGTACAGGGGAACAGAGGAGATAAAGGAAGCCCGTTCTTTTATCCACCGTTTGCAGCAGAAAAATATCCCTTACTTGTTTGTGACAAATAACTCATCGCGAACGCCGGAACAAGTGGCAGAAAAGCTTCGGGGCTTCGGTATTGCGGCCAGGGCAGAGCAAGTGTTCACCACTTCAATGGCGACGGCTAATTACATTTGGGAAAAACATCAGCAGGCCGCTGTTTACATGATTGGTGAAGAAGGACTTCATCGAGCGCTTGATGAAAGGGGCTTGACGCTTGTTGAGCATGAACGGGCAGATGTGGTCGTTTGTGGAATTGACCGCCAGATTAATTATGAGAAGCTGGCCTCAGCCTGTTTGGCAGTGCGAAGCGGGGCTGATTTCATTTCAACAAATGGGGATCTCGCCATTCCGACCGAGCGCGGACTCCTGCCGGGAAACGGGGCCCTAACTTCAGTTATTGCTGTATCAACCGGTGTAAAGCCAGTGTTTATCGGCAAGCCAGAATCCATTATTATGGAGCAGGCTTTAAAAGTCCTGGGCACTGCAAAAGAGGCTACCCTCATGGTCGGCGATAATTACCAAACTGACATCTTGGCTGGTATCCGCTCGGGAATTGATACCCTGCTTGTTCATACAGGAGTGACTCAAAAAGAGCATCTCGTTCATGTAGAGCAGCAGCCGGTCCATATAAGAAACAATCTTGACGAATGGGAAGTATAAAGACAAAACAGGCCAGCACTAAACAAAAAGCGAGTGAATTTCATTTGGCAGTCAGTGCGGCAGCAAGAGTGGCTAACCATCATAATAGTTTGTCGACAAAAGGGGTTTGGAATGGTTTGATTCCGGCCCCTTTTAAGGTGGAGAAAAAGCGGCATGCTCACATGAAAGCCGTACCCGGCAAATTATAACTACAAGAGAAATTCATGTGCCTCCTGTGGATTGAAATGGAAGGCGCTTTGGCGGCGAGGAGGCTCACCGCCCGCCCCGCGGAAATCAACAGTTCCTATCCACAAGAAAATAAAAAACTGCGGACAAACTTCAATTTTCATTGAGTTTATCTGCAGTCTGCGGGTTCAGTTATTCAGTGTGAGCTGCTTTGTGAGCAAGCCGGCTAGAAGCAGCTGCTGCAATAGCACCGACAATATCATCAAGAAAAGTATGAACCTTTCCTGTTGATTTATCATTTAAATGTTCTAAAATGCCAGGTTTTACTTTGTCAATGTATCCGTAATTGGTAAAGCCGATCGAACCGTAAACATTCACGATAGCAAGAGCCAAAATTTCATCGACGCCATACAAGCTTTCATCGCTGGCAATAATCGATTGCAGCGGCTCATCCAACAATCCTTTCTCCGCCAGTATATCAAGCTGGATGCCTGTCAAGATAGCATTTTGCACTTCACGCTTTTGCAAAACTTTTTCTATGTTCTCTTTGCACTCTTTTATTTCCAGATCAGGATGATATTTCTTTTGTAAAAACATAACAAGCTCCGCAATATCGTCTATGGTCACTCCCCGCTCGCCAAGCCAACGGCGTGCCGTTTTTTCAGACATGCTCATTACTGATTTGTCTTCGATAGTCATATGATCACCTTTTTCTCTAATATGTTAATAATGAATCTTTCCCTTGTAATAAGAATTCCAGACTAGACAGTAAAATCCCTTTTTTTATTAGGCTTTGTTAAACGCTGATGTGAATAATGATTCTTTTCCTAATAAATTAAAGCATTTAACAGGGCCTTCGAGTAAAAAAGCATTCTGTACCTGGAGATCCTCAGGTATATAGACTATTCAATTAAACAAAGGGGGGCAAGCAAATGGACGGAAAGCAGTTATTGCTGAAGCATTTTCAAATTGAAGCGGAAAGGGTACCCTTTCAGTCCAAAGGGATATGTTATGAAAGCAACGGATTACTTTATCATATTATTGATGCAACGGATAAGGAACAACAATATTTATACGAACTTCATCAAATGGCACAGCATATGGTCCGGCAGGGAGAAAAACGGACCGCCGTATTTTTGCGTGCCCGCAACGGCCGTTTCTTGGTTACGGAAGAAGAAAGGGACTTTGTTGTTCTCGTCAGCAGCCGGCCTGCTCCAATGAGGGCTTTCACCGGTGAAAGATTGGCCCGTTTCCATTTGCGCGGGCAATCCCTTTTGCTGCAGGTTCAGTCGGCTAGTGAATTAGGAAGCTGGAAGGCAAGTTGGGAACAACGTTTGGAGAAAATAGAGAAATCTGCAAATGGGCTGTTAAAAGAGCAGGATGACCCTTTCGCCCGCCTGATTGTTGAATCTTTTCCTTATTATATGGGATTAACGGAAAATGCCCTGCAATATGTGGCGGATACAGAAATAGATGAAGCGCCTCAGCAATGGGACTTGGGAACAATCTGTCACCGTTCATTCAGCGAAAAGTCCTGGCTCAAGGAACCAGCTGTACACCAGCCGTTCAATTGGGTATTTGATTATGCAGCGCGGGATATAGCTGAATGGATTCGGTCGGAATACTGGCAGGGGGCTTTGTTTTATCGGACTCGCTTTATTGATTTTATCCGGCAATATGAGCAGGTTCGCCCTCTTTCTCCTTTCGCCTGGCGCTTGATTTATGCCCGATTATTGTTCCCTGCTCATTATTTTGAATGCATTGAAAAGTATTTTGCGAAAGGTTCCTTGCACATAAAAAAGGAAAATGAAGAGAAATTAAAAAAGTATATAGCCAATTCCCGCGAGTATGAAGAATTTTTGGCTTTTTTCTATGACCGGGCGGGAGTATCATCACGTCGGTGGAATATGCCCGCTATTCATTGGCTGAAGTAATCTTTTTTATTACACGGAGCATTTTTCCGAACTATGCTAAAATGGGGGAGTGAATATAAAGAAGAAAGCAGGTGGAGATGTGAAGCCGCGTGTATATGTAACACGAAAAATTCCTGGAGAAATTGTAGCAAGACTGCAAGAAGATTATGAAGTAGATATGTGGCCAAAAGAGGATGTGCAAGTACCTCGTGAAATCTTACTGGAAAAAGTGAAAAAAGCGGATGCACTTTTGACGGTGATTTCTGACCGGCTTGATGATGAGGTATTTTCAGCAGGAGAGCATTTAAAAGTAGTGGCCAATATGGCGGTTGGTTATGACAATATTGATTTAGAATCAGCGAGCCGGCATAATGTAGCTGTTTGCAATACGCCGGATGTGTTAACGGATACAACGGCTGATTTGGCGTTCGCGTTGCTTTTGGCGACAGCCCGCCGAATGATTGAAGCCGCCGAATTTATAAAAGAAGGAAAGTGGAAAAGCTGGTCGCCTTTGCTTCTTGCTGGCACGGATGTCCACCATAAGACGATTGGCATTGTCGGCATGGGAAAGATAGGAACCGTTGTGGCTAAACGGGCCGCTGGTTTTGATATGGAGATTATTTATCATAACCGAAACCGTCATGAAGTAGCGGAAGAGATGCTTGGTGCCCGTTATTGTTCATTAGATGAGCTGCTTGCGGAAGCTGACTTTGTTGTTTGCCTTGCCCCATTAACGTCAGAAACAAAAGGCTTATTTCAGCGTGAGCAATTTCAAAAGATGAAAAAAGAGGCCATTTTTATTAATGCCAGCCGCGGGCCAATCGTGAACGAGGACGCCTTGTATGAAGCACTCCAGGCAGGAGAGATTGCAGCGGCCGGCTTGGATGTATTTAACGAGGAGCCGATTGACGCTGACCATCCTCTTCTTCAGCTGAAAAATGTAGTCGCTTTGCCGCACATTGGCAGTGCCACGAAAGAAACACGCCTTGCAATGATGGAAACATGCTGTGACAATCTCGATGCCATCTTTGCGGACCGTGCGCCGAAGACACTTGTCAATAAGGATTTTCTAGGTTCAAGAAATTAAGAGACGGCCAAGAGGAGAAGGTGGAGCTCAATCATTATAAAAAAAAGCAGAGACGCCCGTAAAAGAGCGCTCTGCTTTTTTTATTATATTAAGAAATACTCTGCTCAAAGGTGAATTAAAATACTTGCTCCACTTCAACCACACCTGGCACTTCTTCCAAGAGAGCCCGTTCAATTCCCGCTTTAAGAGTAATGGTAGAGCTTGGGCATGATCCGCAAGCGCCGAGCAGGCGCAATTTCACAATGCCGTCCTCAATGTCTACTAATTCACAGTCGCCGCCGTCGCGAAGCAAAAATGGGCGTAATTTATCTAATACTTCTCGTACTTGCATTTCCATTTGTTGTTCATCCACGATAATCCACTCCTTTCTCAATCTCTCTTTTATTATAATGATTATAATGAGAAAAATCCATTGATTGATAAATATTTGGCCAAGGAGCTTGCAGTTCCGCACTGGCCGGTTTTTCGTTAAAATGAAAGGAAATTACAGGAGGGCGAAAATTATGAAGAAGAAAATAGAAATTACTATTTACGGGACGGAGCAGCTTTGTCCAAGCTGTGTGAACCTGCCGTCTTCTAAGGAAACATACGAATGGCTGGAGGCCGCAATTTCCAGAAAGTATCCGGATCAGCCCTTTAGGATTAGTTATGTGGATATTCAAGCGCCGCCGAATGATGAGAAAAAAAGAGAATTTGCTCAAAAAGTGATGGAAGAAGAGATGTTTTATCCAGTTGTGCTTGTGGAAGACAGAATTGTGGGGGAAGGAAACCCGAAATTAAAAACCATTTATTTAGAGATGGAGAAATATGGGTATATTGCCCGGGAAAAACAGTAAGTATTTTAAACTTTTAAGTCAGATAAGACTCGTTGGAGTCGCATCTGACTTAATTATAGTCTGTCTATTCGTAATAATAGAAGTATTTGCGCCTTTTTAAAAGTTGGCACGCTTTTTGCATATAAATTGATTGTAGAAAGTAATTTCTTTTAGAAAAGGGGAAAAGCATCATGACAAGAAAATTTGCAAAAGTTAACGGCAGCCTTCCAGGTGAAAAGGCGAAAGCATTATTAGAGAGAAGACAAAACGCTGTGCCAAAAGGCGTGTCCAATGGTGTTCCTACTTTTGCCGAAAAGGCTGAAGGGGCATTAATTCACGATGTAGATGGAAATACGTTTATCGATTTCGTTGGTGCTATTGGCGTAATGAACGTGGGTCACTGCCACCCGAAAGTAACAGAAGCAGTACACAAGCAAGTGGATCAATACATTCATCCAGGCTTTAACGTAATGATGTACGAGCCCTATATTGAGTTGGCTGAAAAATTAGCCGCTATCGCTCCTGGAGAACATGAGAAGGAAGTTATCTTCTTTAACAGCGGAGCAGAAGCAGTAGAAAATGCAGTGAAAATTGCCCGCAAATATACAAAGCGTCCAGGCGTGGTTTCATTCTCCCGCGGTTATCATGGGCGTACATTATTGACAATGACGATGACAAGCAAAGTAAAGCCTTATAAATATGAATTCGGCCCATTTGCTCCGGAAGTGTATAAAGCACCTTATCCATACACTTACCGCCGTCCAGAAGGCATGACAGAAGAACAATATGAAGATATGATCATCGAGCAGTTCCGTGATTTCTTTATCAACGATGCAGCACCTGAGTCCATTGCGGCTGTTGTGATGGAGCCGGTACAAGGTGAAGGCGGATTCATCGTTCCATCTAAACGCTTTGTTCAAGCTGTATATGAAGAGTGTCAGAAACATGGCATTATCTTTATCGCTGATGAAATTCAAGCAGGCTTTGCCCGTACTGGCCGTTACTTCGGTATCGAGCACTTCGACATTGTTCCTGACTTAATCACTGTTTCTAAATCAATGGCTGCAGGCTTGCCAATCAGCGGGGTAATCGGCCGCAAGGAAATCATGGATGCTTCCACACCAGGAGAGCTTGGCGGAACTTATTCCGGAAGTCCGCTTGCTTGTGCAGCTGGACTAGCTGTTCTTGATATTATTGAAGACGAAAAGCTAAATGAGCGCGGTGAAAAATTAGGAGAGCATGTGATGGACCGCTTCCGCAAACTAGCTGAGAAATATGACGAGATTGGTGATATTCGCGGGCTTGGTTCTATGTGCGCAATGGAATTAGTAAAAGACCGTCAAACAAAAGAGCCGAACAAAGAATTGACTAACCTGCTTATTAAAGAAGCAAATGACCGCGGTCTTCTCTTAATGAGTGCAGGAGCTTACGGAAACGTACTTCGCTTGCTAATGCCGCTTGTCATTACTGATGAACAAGCAGAAGAAGGATTAGATATCCTCGAAGAAGCATTGGAAGCAGCAGTTTCTCAATTAGCAGTTCAAGCTTAATTTGCAATAACGAAAACGGCATGCTTATCTCTCGGGCGTATTTTTGCTATAATAGAAACAATATAACCCGAGAGGAAGCTTGTCATGAATCGATCTCATGATCCTGTACGTGATGAATTATTTGATATTTTTGAATCATCCTTCGATGAAATTTTGGTGACGGACGCAAGCGGCATTGTCATTCGTGTAAATGCTACTTGCCGCAAAAATTATGAACGGACAGCCGGAGATTTGGTAGGCAAGCATGTAAAAGATCTGGAGAAGATGGGGATTTTTTATCCATCGGCTACCTTAAAAGTGATCGAGAGCCTGCAGCCGATTGAATTATTCCAAACAGCCGGCACCGGCCGTTATTTTCATGTGCGCACGAGGCCTGTTTTTCATCCAGATGGTTCGTTAAAGAGTGTAATCAGTTATTCGCGTGACTTGACAGAGCTCATGCAGCTGCGCAATAAAATTGAAGAGATGGAAGACGAGCTGGCTACATATAAGAAGGAATTAAAAGAGCCGCTTGAATTCGATGGACTCATTTCAAAAAGCGAGCAGATGGAGAAGATTATGCTGCTCGTCCGCAAAATTGCCAAAGTAAATTCCACGGTGCTGCTTCTTGGGGAAACGGGCGTCGGCAAAAGCAAGATTGTTCGGCTTATTCACCAATTAAGCGACCGGCGGGATCAGCCGCTGAACGAGATCAATTGTGCTGCACTTCCTGAACAGCTGATTGAATCAGAGTTGTTTGGCTATGAAGGCGGAACGTTTACCGGTGCTTTTCGTGAAGGAAAAAAAGGTCTCATTGAGCTTTCTAATCATGGCACCTTGTTTTTAGATGAAGTGGGGGAGCTGCCGCTTGCTGCTCAAGGCAAATTGCTGCATGTGTTGCAGGAGAAGCAAATTCGCCCGGTTGGCGGCCGGCAGCCGATTTCCCTCGATATTCGGATCATTGCCGCTACGAATAAAGATCTGAAAAATATGGTAGGCAGAGGCAGCTTCCGCAGAGATTTATATTATCGCCTCAATGTTGTGCCTATTCATATACCGCCGCTTCGCGAGCGGAAAGAAGATATTGCTCCGCTTACGTATCATTTTTTAGATTACTTCAACCATTTATACGGAAGCAATGTTCGCTTCTCACCGAAAGTCCTTCAAGCATTCCTCAGTTTTGAATGGAAAGGGAATATCAGGGAGCTGGAAAACATGGTGGAGCGGCTTGTTGTAACAGGGGACGAGGTAGTGACCTTAAATGACTTGCCGCCGGATATGTTTGAACAGGAAATATCAGAGGCGGGGATGACTCTTCCAGAAGTGATTGAAGAAGTAGAACGCAAAATGATTGTTCAAGCCTACAACAAAGACAAATCAACCTATAAAGTCGCTAAATCGCTAGGGATTAGTCAATCATCCGCTGCACGAAAGGTCAGAAAGTACATTGGGGAAATAAAAGAATCATAGAACAAGAGGAGGAGAAATAATGAAAAACTGGAAAATTTATATCAATGGCGAGTGGATGGAAACAGAAAAAACAATTGAAGTCATTAATCCGGCAACTAAAGAAGTGATTGCAACGATTCCGGACGGCGGAACAGCTGAAGCGGAACAGGCAGCTGATGCGGCTTATGGAGCGCTAAAAGCTTGGTCCAAACTGACAGCTAATGAGCGTGCGGACTACTTAATGAAATGGTACCGCCTCATTGATGAAAATAAAGAAGAAATCGGCAAGCTGATGACTCAAGAGCAAGGAAAGCCGTTAGCGGAAGCGATCGGTGAAGTCGGCTATGCTAACAGCTTCATTTCCTGGTATGCAGAGGAAGGAAAGCGCATTTATGGTGAAACGATTCCTGCTTCTCATCCGAACAAGCGCTTATTTGTCCAAAAAGAGCCGGTGGGCGTAATTGCAGCGATTACTCCATGGAACTTTCCGGCAGCAATGATTACGAGAAAAGTCGGTCCTGCTTTGGCAGCTGGCTGTACCGCCATGATTAAACCAGCGACACAAACGCCTTTAACGGCTATTCGTCTTGTAGAGCTGGCAGAAGAAGCTGGCATTCCTAAAGGAGTTATCAACATCGTAACTGGAAGCGCACGCCAAATCAGCGAAGCGTGGATGAAGGATGGCCGTGTCCGCAAAGTTTCCTTCACCGGTTCTACAGAAGTCGGCAAGCTGTTGATGCGCGGAGCGGCTGATACAGTGAAAAAGCTGTCTCTTGAGCTTGGCGGACATGCGCCGTTTATCGTAACTGCAAATGCAGATATTGAAAAGGCAGCGAAAAACTTAATTGCTTCTAAGTACCGCAACGCGGGACAAACATGTGTATGTGCCAATAGAGTGTACGTTCACGAGTCCATTGAAGCAAAGTTTGCCGAGGCATTCAAACAAGAAGTGGAGAAATTAAAAGTCGGAAACGGCCTGGAAGAAGGCGTAACGATTGGTCCTTTAATTGATGAGCAGGCAGTGGATAAAGTGATCAGCCAAATCGAAGACGCAAAACAAAAAGGCGCGCAAGTTCTTGCGGGCGGCAAAGCTGCTGACGGGGAGAAAGGTTATTTCCTTGAGCCGACAGTGATCACAAACGTGACGGATGACATGCTATGCATGAATGAAGAAACGTTTGGTCCGCTTGCACCGATTGCTACGTATCAGACAACAGAAGAAGTGATTGAGCGCGCTAATAATTCACCATACGGTTTAGCAGCTTATGTATTCAGTGAAAACATTACAGAGGCTATTACAATTGCTGAAGGGCTTGAATATGGCATTGTCGGCTTAAACGATGGACTGCCGTCTGTTGCGCAAGCGCCATTTGGCGGCTATAAAGAGAGCGGACTTGGCCGTGAAGGCAGCCACTTTGGCATTGATGAATATTTAGAAATTAAATATATCTCTTTAGGGCTTTAAGAGACCGGCGAATTCCGTTCGCTAACAGATAAAAAGACATCCGGACTGTGAACTGCACCCCAATTGTTAGACACAGCTAACAATTGGAGGTGCAGTTTTTCTATGACCAAATATTCATTACAAACTAAATTAAATGCCGTCCATGATTTTTTAAATGGCTATGAGTCATATAAAACAGTAGCGGACAAACACAATGTGGATATGACCCTTTTAAAAGAATGGGTTAGATTTTGGGTTCAGATCAACTGCTTCGGATGTCTTTTTTATTCGACGATGCCTGTATTAATAATATTGGTTTTTATCTTAATGCGGACCTGAACGTCAGGGTAGAGAGATTCCCAGGAGGATTTATTGAAATGCCGGAAATGGCTTCGGACTTTTTCCCCGATGCCGAGAGAGTCAGTGCCTATATCTTGCAGCTTCCTCACTAATTTTTCTGCTTTTTCTAACGTTTCTTTTTCCCATTCCACTTCTACCTTGCGTATTCGTTTTTGGGTATGAAGAGGCACGCCATAGGCATCCTGCACTTTCCCTTCCAAAGACACATGAATGGTAACAACAGGGCGTGTTGATGATCCTGAGATATTGTATTTTACTTTTGAGCGCAGATTTTCAATGGAGATATAGGTGTCTTTATATTTAATTTCATATATTCCGTATTTAAAGTTCTCATACAGCATTTTGAATATATAGCCTTCCCTAAATGAAAGGCTGTCGACGTATTTTTCATCTTTAAAAAGCGCCAGGCCTACATAATGTATATGGTCATGTTCTCTCTTTAGCAGAGGCAGAAAGGGATCTTGCCCGAAGCCTTCCATTTGGGAAAGAAAAGAGTGCAGTCCGGTGTTTGGAGCCATCCTTACGATGCTTTCTTCCAATAAATCAGAAAGATAGCGGGATAAGTTTTGCGCATTCGGATAATTACTGGTCAACAGCTTTTTGGTGCTGCCATCGACAACCGCAAGCTTCGTATCCCTGCCAATGAAGGTAGTACGGCCAAAAGAATCTACTACCTTTTTTACCCCTCGTTCGGCTAGATCCTTATTTACTAGAATGCTTTGCAGCCGGCCGGATGCCAGCTTTCTCTGTGCTTCTCGCTGAAATTGCTGCCTAATACTGTGAATCGTGTGCCCGCTCGCCGTAAAGGAAGCATTAATGGGTTTCACATCCTGACCTTGGGGATAGAAAGGGGCTGCTACGGTTCCCCTCATGGTGTCGTCCTCCATGTAATCATAGCCGATAGCGGTGATGATTTGAATATCCTCCAGCACATAGCGTTCAATATTATAATTTAAGACCAGAATAATAGCGATGGTTACCCATATTAAAAAGGTTCTCATTTGTTTTTCCTCACTTTTTGCCAGATCCATTGGTACAGATAAATAAAGGGAATATAAGCGAAAAGGATAAAGAAGCTTATTCGATCTATAGTAGCGCTAAAGTTGCGAATTTGTACTCCATCGGTAATAAAAGACGAAGCGATGATTGCAAGGAGCAGAAGAAAGAGGATGCTCTTTTTTTGCTTAATAGAAAACAGCTGCTTTAACCCGCGTGTAACAGCCCATATATATAAACATAAGTTTGGCAGCATCACAAACAGCCAAATGGCGATGCCGGCATATTCAAACCTCTCCAGGAAAGGGAAGTCAACAATCTTCCATAAAGTAAGTGTAGGCCAAAGTGTTTTTTCCAGCTGTCCTTCACTGAAATAAAGCAGAGAAACAAGCACGGCTGCCAGGTAGACGGATGTGGTGAAAGCGGCACCGAGCTGAGCCCACTTATGTGCGCGAATTCCTTGCTTGAAAAAAGGATAACAAAAGAGAACCACTTCGAAGCCTGAAAAAATGACGGACATTTTTTTTGCCCCGCTTAAAATTTCAGCCGGCGAATGCTCCATTACAGGCAGGAGATAGGAAAGGTGCGCGCTTTTTAATGGAAAAGCCTTCAGCATCAGCAAAGGGATGGTCAGCATAAAGCTCAGCACACATAAGCCGACCATTACCCGAAATCCTCCAGTAAAATAAAGATAGACTAGAATGGCCAGCACGAATGCCATATACCACGTTTGTAAATGAGGAAACATCCATACTTGAATCACATCTATATAAGCACGCATAATCATTATAAAGAGCGTCATTAAATAGGTGATCAGCAGTAAAGTAAGCAGTCCCCCAATCCATTTGCCGAATAAATCCTTGTGGATAACAGCTATATCGTTTTCACCTTTGATCGTGATTTGAAAAGTCATCCACAAGATGATATGGGTAGCGACGCCGGCGATGAGAACAGAGATCCAAGCATCTTGTCCCGCTTCTTTCACGAGGAATCTTTCAAAGCTAAGAACCACTATTCCAATTTGCATACTATTAATAATGTAAAAAGCAAGATAGGGGGAAACCTTTTTATCTTCAGATGGCAACGGCAGCATAGGACCACCTCCAAGGAAATTTATTCATCGATATCCCGTTTATCCGGCGGTGAGCTGTGCGGCCGGAATTTAATTTTGTTATCTGTGCGTGTTTGCAAAGGGCGGCTCGTCTGTTGATTAAACGGCAGACGGATAAGCGCATCCTTCATATCTTTCAACCGAATGGGATAAACAGGCTCCAAAAAAGGACGGCCAAGCGATTTTAATTTGAGCAGATGGGCCACAACAATGGCTGTACAAGCTGCCACGCCCAATAATCCGAGCAGCTGGGCAAAGATTAAGAAAGGAAAACGGATCAGCCGAATGGCATTGCTTACTTGATAGACTGGTGTTGTAAATGACGCCAGAGCACTCAAAGCAACGACGATTAACAGCACATTGCTCGTTAGCCCGGCTTGTACGGCTGCTGTTCCAATCACGATCCCTCCTACGATACCAATAGTCTGGCCGACTTTGGTCGGCAGACGCGCTCCGGCTTCCCGTAAAAGCTCAATCGTCCACTCGAGAATAATCGCTTCTAGAAGTGGAGGAAAAGGAATGCCTGCTCGTGAAGAGATGAGCGTAGTAAGCAAATCTTGCGGAATCATTTCGTAATGGTAAGTTAATACGGCGACGTATAGAGGGGTTGATAGCACAGAAAACGTAATGGCCAAGAAGCGGATCAACCGGAAAGCAGAAGCGATATTCCAAACAGTTACATAATCTTCAAAGGCAGAGAAAAACTCTCCCAGGGTAGCTGGTCCGGTTATCGCACTTGGAGAGCCATCCACTAAAATAGCTACTTTCCCTTCCATCAGCACGCTGGCGACCCTGTCTGGCCGTTCTGTGTCCACCAGCTGGGGAAAGGGAGAGTTTTTATTGTCAGCTATCATTTGGTTGATAAAAGAACTATCAATAATTTGATCGTAACCAATATCAGTGATGCGCTGAATGACTGTATTTACATTTTCCTCATCGGCAATGCCTTCAATATAGGCGACGGCTACCCTGGTTTTGGATAATTTTCCGACAGAGAACTCCTTTATTTGAAATTCAGGAACAGGAATCCGTTTCCTAACGAGATTTATATTCGTATCAAGCGATTCCACGAAGGCTTCCTTCGGACCGACAACGGAATATTCCGTTTCCGGAATGGACACTTGGCGATTTTCCTGCAGAAAAGCAGGGATGAGCAAACACGAAGGCTGGGCCTCCTGCTGATAAATGATGATGTTCCCCTGCATTAGCTTCTGCTTCACGGAAGAAAGTTCAGTTGTCAAAACGAGGTCTTCTACTTGTATAGCATGCTTCATGTCCTCTAAAGAGATAAATTGCTTGTCTTTCAAAATAGTAAGAATGTCCCGGTGAAGCACTTTCTTGTCTACTAGCGTTTGAAAATAAGATATAAAAAAAGGGGAATCTTTTAATTGAAAGGTGACGAAGTCTGCCGACTTGCAGCATTGATCGATCAGCTTGCCAATCTCGCTGCTATGAAATGCTGACGAGCTTCGTTTGTTTCTTCGCATCACAAGCTTTCCCCTTTCTGCTTTGTTAAAGCACACGTTGTGGTTAGTATGCACCAAAAAAAGAGGAATTATAATAAAAGCGGGGAAGAATAAAAAATGACTGCTTCACGCTGTAAATGCGCAAAGCAGTCAGATAAAAAGAGATTATCCATTATGGTAGCGGTACATCCAAAGTACACCAGATTTCAAGAAGCGGGCGACCCGTCCTGTAATTGCCCGATCAGCTACAAAGCCGAAGCCTTGCTTTTTGCCAAGCGAGCCGAGAATGCCTTTGAGTTTGATTTCCGGCAGTTCTTCTGGAAGAGTCTCGCCTTTCCAGCGCTTTAAAAGAACCTGTACAATTTGTTCTGCCTGTTCTTCTGCCAGCTGGGCACTTGGCGCGTGCGGAAGGCTTGCACAGTCGCCGACAACATAGACATGCTCATCAGTTGGCAGGTTGTGATATTGAGAAAGCTTTACTCGTCCAGAACGGTCTTTTTCAACCGGCATCTCACGAACAACCCGATTTGGCTGAATGCCTGCTGTCCAGACAACAGCGTCCATTGGATAGGCTTCATCATGGTTGTAAATAGTATGAGGTTCTACCTTTGTGATGTTGGCGTTATTGACGACTTCTACACCATGGTCAACGAACCATTTATGAATATATTTGCTTAATCGTTCCGGGAAATCTTTCAAGATACGATGGCCGCGGTCAAATAAGACGATTCCAAGATCTGGCCGGCTCTCCCGGAGCTCACTCGCCAGTTCAATCCCGCTTAGTCCTGCTCCAACAATGCCCACTTTTGATCCAGCTGGCATATTGGACAGCGTCTGGTAAGTCAGACGTGACTTGTCAATGGATTGAATGCTATGTGTGTATTCGGCTGCTCCCGGTACGCTGTGATACGTGTCTTCACAGCCTAAGCCGATGACAAGATCATCGTAGGGAACAGGCTCTTTATCTTTAATAAAGACTTGTTTGTTTTCTAAATCAATATGAGTGACTTCGCCAAACAGAGCATTCAGGCGAGGGTGTTCAGGAAAGGAAACCCGCACCTCCTGATCGGATATCGTTCCTGCTGCTAGAGCATAATACTCGGTTTTCAAGGAGTGATACGGAAATTTATCCACTAGGGTAATGGTGACGTCTTCAGGCAATTGATTAGGAAGGAGCCTGAGCAGTACGCGCATATTCCCATAGCCGCCGCCGAGCAATACTAAATTCTTCATCATAATTTTCCTTTCTGTAACAGTATGTATTAAAATTTACGAATTCTCAAAATTATTGTGAAAAGACTCACAACTTTTCACTCTACCATCTTGAGTATATCTAAATACTGCGCTTTTCACAACTGAGTTCACACATTTTCACTTTAAAGTTTTCCGCTTTTCTCCGGACGGAAAGGATAGTAAAATGAGAATAGAGGTGAACAGGAAAATGAAACCGATTATTGAATTTTGCATTAGCAATTTAGCGAATGGTGCGCAAAAAGCGCTTGAAATACTAGAACGCGATTCAAATGTGGATGTGATTGAATATGGCTGTCTCGGCTATTGCACCAGATGCGCTGAAGGGCTGTACGCCTTAGTAAATGGAGAACCGGTCGATGGAGAAACACCAGAAGAATTAGTGGACAACATTTATGAATACTTAGAGGAAAACCCAATGTTTTAAAGGACAGCGGAATACTTTACTTCTGCTGCATCAATGAAAAAGAAGGGATGCCTGAACAGCTGAATGTTCCAGGCATCCTTTCTTTTGTGCAGACTCTGTTGCGCCCGCCCGCAGCGGAAGCTATAGACGCATCAAACGTGTTCTTTAACAGAATCCTTGCATAAATAAGTAGATATGCTTGTTCTGTTCTTTATGAAATGGCGCTTGCCTCATTCTTTTTCATTTCATCGCGCAGCTCGTACCAGCGGTCCCTCGCCATTTCAACGAGCTTTTTATCTCTGGATTCCCTCTGCTTTTCGAGTACTTTCGAAAAATATTTGACAGCTTCCTCCCATTTTCCAATCCGCACATGGAGCTCAGCCAGCAAGTACATAACCTTCACATCTGACATGGATGTCAGCGTTAAATCTTCATTTAAATAAGCTTCTTTATATTGGCCGGCAGCAAGAGCAAGGAACCGTTTTTCATCGGGGGACGATAAATCCCGATAAAGCCAGGCAATTCGCAGAGCCAGACCTGCCAAGGTTAAATGTTTTTCTTTTTTCAAAAAGCCGGAATAGAAGGCTAGTTTATAACTGTTAATTGCTTCATGAATTGTCCGCGCCCTGCCGTAATCCTGGGAAACCCAGTTGCTCGTGATCTTTTCTGCCAGCACATCTTTTGTGCCGGGCGGAAAAAACTTAGAGAAATCATCTGTAAAAGAGTACCCGCAATGCGGACAGACTTTCACATGATAAAACAAGGGATTCATCGCCGCATCTGCATAATTAGGCTTTAAATCGGTATCTTGTCCTGTTAGTTTAACAAATCGGTTTCTGAGCTTCATCGATGAAAACGGCCTTTTGCATAAATGGCATGTTTCTTGTTTTTCATAAAGAGGAGAAAGATTGTCCATATGTACAGCCTCCTGACGAATGTTATAAGTCGATCTACTCACGCTGTTGTCTTTATTATATCTTTTTTGAGTTAAAAGAACTATGCCTTTGGAACTTTTTCTTGAATTTTTGTTGAATTTTAAAAGCAGATTGGTTGAGATGGCTCTTTCTCGTGTATATACTAATAGTAAAGACAGAATGGAGGGGTCCCATTGCAAGAACAAGAAATAGTGAAAATTACAGAAGCAGCTGCTTTTCAGATAAAGGAAATGATGAAGCAAAATGAAGAAGAGGGAGCCACTTTGCGCGTAACTGTTCATGGCGGAGGCTGCAGCGGCTTGTCGTATGGCATGGGATTTGACCGTGACGTGAAAGAAGATGACATTCAACTGAGCCAGTATGGAATTGACATTGTGGTTGATCAGGAAAGTGCGCCGATTCTGAAGGGTACGGTCATTGATTATAAACAATCGTTAATGGGGGGCGGCTTCACCATCGAAAATCCGAATGCCATCGCTTCCTGCGGATGCGGCTCTTCCTTCCGTACAGCGGTAAATGCCGGCAAACCAGAAAACTGCTAAGCCATCTGATATGTATATGGACACCGACGGAGAAAAAAGCGCCGCATTGGGGCGCTTTTTTTTTTATATTTTTGTCAGCGCTTCTGTGATAGGGGAATTTCCGCTGATGATTTCAAATACTTTTCCTTCGGTCTCCTTGATTGTCAGCGCTTCGACAAGCACTTTGGCTACATCTTCACGGGGGATCGTTCCGCCCATGGGGGAGAAGCGCGTTGCCAACTCAATCATCCCGGTGCCTGGATCATTGGTTAATCCGCCAGGACGGACGATTGTAAAGTTCAAGCGGCTTTTGATTAAATAGTCATCTGCTGCCTTTTTAGCTTCCAGATAAGGCTTGAGGGAGGCGGGAGCTTCTTCGGGCGTATCTGTTCCCATGGAACTCAGCATAATAAAACGCTCAATCCCTTTTGTTTTCGCAAAATCGATCGTTTTCTTGGCGCCTTCCTGATCAACGGCAATCGTTTTATCATGACCAGTAGAGGAGCCGGACCCTGCTGCAAAAATGACGGCGTTCACATCATTCAAAGCAAAGCTGAAGTCTTGTTCTAAATCGGCAAGAATCGCTTTTGCTCCTAGCTCCTCCATTTCATCCATTTGTTCGGCTTTGCGTACCATCGCCCGGACGAGGTGCTGGTTGCTCTCTGCAAGTTGTTTGACAATTTTTTTACCGGTTAATCCGCCTGCTCCAATAACGAGTACGTTCAAAATAATCACCCTTTTCCTAAAGAATTCTTGTTAAACAGTTTACCCTTTTAAAAATAAAAAAAACGGGAGAAAAAGCGGTGAAAAGCAATTCGATGAAATCGGTTAAATATCTTGAAAAAGAGGTATAAAAAGCATATCATTGAGATAGATATGCCTTTGTTAAAATTTCATGACAATTTTTATTGTGTTTTTTTACAACTATTCGTGAAAAAAATCACATTTTCACCGAATAAGTGGCAAACTACTAAATATTCAAGCGAATGATTCGCAAAATATGTGCAGAAGGTGGCAGGAAACATTATGAGAAAACCAAAAATTGTTGTTTTAGGTGCAGGTTATGGCGGATTAATGACGGTTACGCGTCTTCAAAAAGCTTTAGGACAAGAGGAAGCCGATATCGTTCTTGTCAATAAGAATGACTATCATTATGAAACAACTTGGCTGCATGAAGCATCTGCAGGCACGCTTCATCACGACCGTGTTCGTTATGACATTGACAATGTCATCAATCGCAGCAAAGTAGAATTTATTCGTGCTGAAGTGCAAGATATTAAAACGGATGAAAAGAAAGTCATCCTCAATACGGGAGAAATTGATTACGATTACTTAGTGTTTGCTCTTGGCGGCGAATCAGAAACGTTCGGCATTCAAGGATTGAAAGAATACGCTTTCTCTATCTCTAACGTAAATGCTGCTCGTCAAATTCGTGAGCATATTGACTATCAATTTGCTACATATGCAACGGAAGTAGAGAAGAAAGACGAGCGCTTGTCCATCGTAGTCGGCGGTGCCGGTTTTACGGGCATTGAGTTCCTTGGCGAGCTGGTAAACCGTGTTCCAGAGCTTTGCCGCGAGTATGACATTGATTATGCCAAAGTGCGCATTTACTGTGTAGAAGCGGCTCCAATGGTTCTTCCTGGATTTGATCCAGAGCTTGTTCAATATGCTGTCGCGCTTCTTGAGAAAAAAGGCGTGGAATTTAAAATCGGCACAGCGATCAAGGAAGCGACTCCAGAGGGAATTAAAGTGGCTAAAGGCGAAGAGGAAATGCAGGAAATCAAAGCGGGAACAGTTATTTGGGCAGCTGGTGTCCGCGGAAATCATGTGATTGAAAAAGCAGGTATTGATAACATGCGCGCCCGCGTAAAAGTAAATCCTGATCTGCGTGCTCCAGGCCATGATAATATTTTCGTTATCGGGGATTCTTCTTTAATTATTAATGAAGAAATCAACCGCCCATTCCCGCCAACCGCCCAAATTGCTATGCAGCAAGGCGAGGTATGCGCGCGCAATTTAGTGAAGCTTGTGAGAGGCACAGAAGGCGAGCTTGAAACATTCAAGCCGGATATTAAAGGAACTGTTTGCTCCCTGGGCGATAACGATGCAATCGGTGTTGTTTTCGGCAAGAAGCTGACAGGCACAAAAGCTTCTTTCATGAAGAAAATGATTGATAACCGCGCCTTGCTTATGATTGGCGGTCCATCACTTGTACTGAAAAAAGGTAAATTTAATTTCATTTAAGTATAAAAAGAAGGAAGAGACTGCCTGATCAAACGATCGGGCAGTCTTTTTCTTATTTGGCTTCAGCTTTTTGTTTCCCTTTACAGCTCGGACAAGTTTCTGAACCGCCCAGCAACAGCTGGAAGTATCCTTGGCCTCCGCAATAACCGCATGCTTTTGTCTCCGTTTGAATAGACATCTGATTCTCCTTTCCGTTTTTAGAATTTTTAGATAATATATCACGTTCTTAGAAGCCAATCAATCTCCTTTTTAGCTCAAATCCATATCAAAGAGAGAATGGCAGGGCAACCTGTGAACAAAAAAGGGCTATTGTCCCGTTTAGTTGACGTTTTTAATAGAATTGAGTACACTATTCAATAGTGATTTAGGGGGGACAGACATGCATATAGCCATTTTGCTTGTTTCAGTTTTGCTGTTTTTTGTGCTTTTTTTTGGTATTGGCTTTCTACTAAATATGCTGCTTCGAATGACTTGGATCATGGCGGTTCTTTATCCGCTCGTCACGATTGCTATTGTGGATGGAATCAGTACCTTTGACTATATCTTTCATGCAAGTGAATCGTTTAGCGCTTTAGGAACAAAAGTTGTTTCTCTGAAGCTGCCAGACATCGTTATTTTAGCTAGTGGTTTTATCGGAGCGCTAACATCCGGCGTGACGATGAAGTTTTTGCGTCAAAAAGGATATCAAATGTTTTAACGGCCAAATGAATGGCCGTTTTTTTTGTTGTTCCTCACCTTATGCTTGCTTCGCTGCGATTATTCTCGCTTATAGATGAATGTTTTGAAAAAGAGGATCTAATTCAATCTCTTGAAATATCTCCGGATGGACAAGCTTGGACAACTTGTCTAAACCACTAATGAGGCGCGGCGATGGCCGGCAAAAGAGACTTTCTTCCATGACTGATACACGCTGCTGCTGGACAGCAGAAAGATGGCTCCAGCCAGGGCGTTTCAGGACGATCGCAGGGTTAATCTTCTCAAGGCGCACCCCCACCCAAGAAAGCAAAATAAAGTCCGGATTCCGCTCCCTTACTTCTTCCCAGTCTGTCTGATAGTTCGCTGTCTGTTTATCCTTGAATACATTGCTCGCTCCAGCCAGTTCGCTTATTTCGGTAAGCCAATTGACGCTCCCGGGGGTAAATACAGGTTTGGGCCACCATTCCCAATATACAGAAGGACGACTGCCAATTCGGGCGCTAGCCGATCGAAACCGTTCGAGCTGCGCTTCGTAGCTTTCAGCCAGGAGCCTTCCTTTATGAGAAATGCCGCATGCATTGGCTATTTCTTCAATCGATCGGCCGATTTCGAAAAGCGACTGCGGATTGGTAACGATATGAGGGATGTCACGCTTTCTTAATTGTTCCACATTTTTTTCCATCCCGGGAACACTCAGCGAGGCAATAACTAGATCGGGCTGCAAGGCTTCTACTTTTTCCATATCAATATCCAAGTCAGGGCCAAGCTTAGGTAAATGTTGAATAGACGCCGGCCAATCGGAGTAATCGTCTATTCCAACGAGCTGCGGGGCCAAGCCAAGAAATTCTATAATTTCTGTATTACTCGGGCAAATTGAAATTAGTCTCATGAAACCGCCTCCTTTTCTTCCATAGTATCAAATTCTTCTATACAAAGAGAGCACAACAAGCGAATTGGTAAAAAGAGAAGGAGAGGCGCTTAACTTTTCGTTTACTGGACAATCCTAGTGGAAAAGGGAGAACACACTTGCTTTCGTGTATCTCTAAGTATAGAAGGCGAAATAAATAAAAAAGGGTGTGGCCGATGAATGTAGCTCAATTAGTCGTTAAGTGTCTTGAACATGAAGGGGTGGAATATATTTTTGGAGTGCCCGGCGAAGAAAATTTGGATATTATGGATGCTTTGCTTGATTCAAGCATTCAGTTTATCGTTACGAGGCACGAAGCAAGTGCAGCGTTCATGGCGGGAATGTATGGACGCCTTACTGGCAAGCCGGGTGTTTGTTTATCTACGCTGGGACCGGGAGCCACCAATCTATTAACGGGTGTGGCAAATGCTAACATGGATCATTGTCCGCTGGTGGCGATCACCGGACAGGCGGGTTTAAACCGCCAGCATAAGGAGTCTCATCAATACTATGATCTCGTTTCTGTTTTCAAGCCTGTTACAAAGTGGAATGTCCAGATCAAAAAGGGAGAGGTTGTTCCAGAAGTGGTCAGAAAGGCATTTAGAGTCGCTACCCAGGAGAAGATGGGAGCCGCACATATTGACCTGCCTGAAGACGTTGCCGCCACCGAGGTCGGCGAGTCACCACTAAACTTAATGAATCATACGTTGTCGGAGGCGAGTGAACGGGTTATTCAACAAGCCGTTCGTTTGATTGAAAAAGCCAAGCGTCCGCTGATTTTAGCGGGAAACGGAATTGCCAGAAGCCGTGCGGAAGACAACTTGCGTGCCTTTGTCAAGAAAACATCTATCCCGGTTGTTCATACTTTTATGGGAAAGGGCGCTCTTCCTTATACAGATGATCTCAGCCTTCTTACTGCAGGGCTAGTCGGCAAGGATTACATCACCTGCGGATTCACGAAAGCAGATGTAATTATTGCTATAGGCTTCGATATGGCTGAGTATCCGCCAAGGAGCTGGAATCCGGATGGAGCGGTGCCGATTATTCACATTGATACGCAGGAGGCGGAAACAGACGCTAATTACCCTGTGGAACTGAATGTGCTAGGAAACATTGCCGAGAATTTAAAAGAATTAAGCGTCAAGGCTGGATGCACACACAGAAACAATGACTGGGTGGCTGACGTGAGGAAAGCGGCGCTCGCTGAACTAGCGGAATACAGAGAGAGTGACAGCTTTCCTGTCAAACCGCAAAAAATTATTTCAGACGTGCGTTCCGTCTTAGGAAAAGAAGACATTTTAATATCTGATGTTGGCGCACATAAAATGTGGCTGGCACGGCTGTACCATACGTACCAGCCCAACACGTGCTTGATTTCCAACGGTCTTGCTTCTATGGGTGTTTCTGTTCCAGGTGCTATTGCTGCCAAAATGGTGCACCCCGATCGCAAGGTGGTTGCTGTTTGCGGGGATGGTTCGTTTCAGATGTCAAGCGCTGAGCTGGAAACAGCGAGGAGACTTGGAGTGCCGATTATCATTCTTCTTTGGAGAGACGGCGGATACGGATTAATCGAATGGAAGCAGTTGAAAAAATTTAAACGATCTTCCAACATCAAGTTCGGCAACCCGGATTTTATTCAGCTAGCTAAGTCCTATGGGTTTGAAGCGATCAAAATTACGGAGGCCAATCAGCTGAAGCCGGCAATGGAAAAGGCTATTTCCATGAATAAACCAGTGTTAATCGACTGCCCGGTGGATTACAGCGAAAATATGAAATTAACCGAAAAGCTAGGCGATCTTCCTTGTTAATCGCTTGATGATGGCGTGATAAAAGTCTGGATTCTCCAATGCTCATCAAAAAGAGGAAGGCGCTCGTCCCTTGAAAATCTTTCCGGTATAATGATAGGTGGAGGTGGGAAGATGTTCAAGGTGAAAAATAGTTTATTTTTTAATCAAAAAGAGGAAGTTGTCCTTATCGGCCTCTATGATCGGCCGCTTAAATTTGAAGGCGAGCTTGCTAAACTCGATGAAGCGATGGCTGGCCAATTAACTGAGCTTGTGAAAGAAGGAGACATTTCTGCTAAACTGCACGCAACAGCCGTTATCCCAACGCTGGGACAAGTCCCTGCTAAACGGCTTCTCTTTATCGGGCTGGGAAAAGAAAAACAGGCGGACTTCCATGCGATAAAAGAAGCCATCGGCATGGCCGCAAAGCAAATAAATAAGCTGAAGCTTTCATCCGCGGCTGTCGCACTTGACAGTTTTGTTTCGGAATCAGTTGAGGCCAATGATGCCGCCCACGCTTTCAGTGAAGCATTTGGTCTTGCTTCCTATGTATTTAAAGGATATAAGCAGCTTTCTAATGAACCAGAGCGCTTGGTTGAACAAGTGAGCATTTATACGGAGGCAGAGGCTGAAGAGGTTCAGGCTGCACTTCATGTCGGCTATGCACTTAGCCAGGGAACCAATGCTGCGCGCACGCTGGTGAACACACCGGCCAACATGATGACAGCAGCTGACTTGGCAGAACACGCGAAAAGGCTAGCGGACAAATATGGATTTGAAGTTGAAATTCTGGAAAAAGAAGATATGGAGAAGCTCGGAATGGGCGCCTTGCTCGCTGTTAATAAAGGATCTGTAGCGCCTCCTAAAATGATTACCCTGAAATATCAGCCGCTAGAGGAGTGGAAGGATGTCTTGGGGCTTGTAGGAAAAGGGATTACCTTTGATACTGGCGGTTATTCTCTTAAAACAAAAGATGGACTTGTCGGCATGAAAATGGATATGGGCGGTGCCGCAGCCGTATTGGGCGCCATGGAGATTATTGGCGAATTAAAGCCTGATCAAAATGTAGTCGCTGTTATCCCTTCGACAGACAATATGATCAGTGGTGAGGCGCTGAAGCCGGATGATGTGATTACATCAATGAGCGGAAAAACCATTGAAGTTCTGAATACCGATGCCGAGGGCCGTCTTGCTCTTGCCGATGCAATGACTTATGCTAAACACCATAAAGCAGATTACCTTGTAGATGTGGCCACTTTAACCGGAGGGGTGATTGTTGCCCTTGGAACGGATAAAACGGGAGCGATCACGAATGATGAAGCTTTCCTGGAAGAAGTGATGGCAGCTTCTGAAGAGGCCGGTGAATTTATTTGGCAGCTGCCTTTGACGGAGAAGGATAAAGAGCGTATTCGCAGCAGCAAAATGGCCGATTTAAATAACTCTCCGGGACGCGAGGGCCATGCCATTATGGGCGGAGGCTTTATCGGCGAGTTTGCAGAAGGGACACCGTGGGTTCATTTGGACATTGCCGGAACGGCGGATACAAATAAGGCAGGGGCTTTCGGGCCGGCGGGAGCGACTGGCGCAATGGCGCGCACGCTTGCTTTATTGGCAGTGAGAAAAGCAGAAAAGTGAGAATGCTGGAGGGGCTGTCCAATACGTCTCTAAAATAAAAACAGGCGGAGAAAACGGGACCGGCCAAAAAGTTATTTTTCATGACCTTTTGAGACAGCACCTCCGTTTCCTAAAGGAGAAACCAAATGAATGTTTCCGGTTCGTTCCATTGCCGCGAAGAAAACAGGAAGGAGGAACTGAACGAAAATGAGTAGAATGACGAAAGCAGCAGATTATTTGCAAGAGCATGCAGAAGAATTGGCTCGTGATATCGTACATACGGTTGTACCTAGATTTGAAACACATGTGCCTAAGGAAGAAGCTGAGGCGGCTGTACAAATGTACACAGACTTTATGGGCATGTTAGGGGAAGCAATTTCATCCGGGGAAGAAAAGCTGCCGGCTGGGCTGCTGAAGTGGAGTCGGGAAAACGGAGAACGAGCGGCTGATCACGGGGAAAAGGTTTCACTTATCGTGTCCCGCTATCCGCAGAGCCGTCTAGTATTTGTGGAAAAATTGACAAGCATTTCAGCAAAATTTGAGTTAACAACGGAAGAGACGGTTTTTGTTAATAAGCAATTTAATTACATGCTTGATATGAGCATTCAAGAGACGGTGCTTGCTTTTGAAAAAGTAACCGATGATATTATTAAGAAGGCCCGTACAGAAATTATGGACTTGTCGGCGCCGGTTGTCCCGTTAAAGGACGGACTGGCTGTCCTGCCGCTTGTCGGCTCTATTAATGAACAAAGGGCGCGCTATTTAGCAGAACAAGCGATCCCGAAAATTGGAGAAATGCGGCTGGAGCGCTTAATTATAGATTTCTCAGGAATTATCCAAGTTGATGAGAGGGTGGAACAGCATTTGTTCGACGTGTATCATATACTTGGTTTGCTTGGAATTAAAGCCATTGCGACAGGCATTCGTCCGGATCTGGCTCAAAAGCTTGTTAATATGGGAGCTGACCTTTCTGCTATTGAAACATACGCGACGGTTAAACAAGCGATGGAGCAATTAAAATAGAATATAGGCTGGAAAAAACCGGCTTATTTTCATTGCAAAAAAACCTTCAGTTGATTGAAGGTTTTTTTATTAACGAAAAGAAACAGTATATACAAATTAAGCAGATTGAACGTTGCAGTCCAGCGGTTATGGCAGCGGAATGGCTAGGAACAGCGGAAGGCACGCGGAGTAATATTCTAGCTAAATCGAAGAAGCTGGCCGGCTGGACTCGTTGACAAAGACAGGTGATTTTATCCAATTGAATATTTTTTAAAAATGATTGACAAGCCTTTGTAAAGTTTGCTATGTTGTTTTTAGTTCTCTACCAATTTAGCAAACTAAAGTGAAAGGGGCATTTCAGATGAATGCTGTAGTGATTGCTGTTATCGTTATGCTCCTCCTCAGTCTATTTCGTGTAAATGTTGTATTTTCATTGATTACGGGTGCACTGATCGGAGGAGCTGTGGGCGGCTTAGGAATAGACGGAACGATCGGTGCTTTTTCAGAGGGGGTTGGCGGCGGTGCGAATGTGGCGCTCAGTTACGCGGCGATTGGCAGTTTTGCCGTTGCGCTTTCTAGCACAGGGCTTCCGGCGGCACTTGTTGAATTTGTCTTAGGGCGCATTGGAAATAAAGAAGAAGCGAGGAAGAAAAAGCTGCCTAAAGCACTGATTATTTTCTTTATTTTATTAGTGGCGATCTCTTCCCAAAATATTATTCCTATCCATATTGCCTTTATTCCCATCCTGATTCCGCCGCTTTTGCAAATCTTAAATGAAATGCAGATTGACAGACGCCTGATTGCTTCGGTACTGACATTTGGCCTTGTAACACCATACATGCTCCTTCCGGTGGGCTTTGGGCGAATCTTTCACGAGATTGTAGCTACAAATATTACAGCCAGCGGGTTAACGATTGAAACAGCTGCCGTGTCAAAAGCGATGATTTATCCGGCAGCCGGCATGCTTTGCGGTTTGCTCGTTGCTGTCTTCATTTCTTATCGGAAGCCAAGAAAGTACCAAGAGCGGGCATCTATAGTGACAGATGTTGAGAAGAAAGGTTTTACGAAGTCAGGTATTTTAACAGCGGTTATCGCGATCGCAGCAGCGCTTGCCGCCCAGTTGTGGACGGAATCAATGGTGTTTGGCGCACTGGCGGGAATCATGGTGCTTTATGCAACAGGCACGTTACGCTGGAATGAAGCGGACAGGCTGTTAACAGAAGGCATGCGCATGATGGCCTTTATCGGCTTTGTGATGATCGCTGCTTCAGGATTTGCAAAAGTCATGAGCGCAACCGGAGATGTTGAACGCCTTGTTGAAGAGTCGGCTAACTTAATTGGAGGCAATCAAGCTCTTGGGGCCTTATTAATGCTAGTTGTCGGTTTGTTTGTAACGATGGGAATCGGCTCATCCTTTTCAACCGTTCCGATCATTGCTACTATCTTTGTTCCATTGGCGATCGAGCTCGGCTTCAGTCCGATGGCGACCATTGTTCTTGTTGGAACAGCAGGTGCACTTGGAGATGCCGGATCACCTGCATCTGACAGTACGCTTGGGCCGACGGCAGGTTTGAATGTGGACGGCCAGCATAACCATATTTGGGACACGTGTGTACCGACCTTCCTGCACTATAATCTTCCGGTGATCTTATTCGGCTGGCTGGCAGCTATGATTTTATAGACAAGATACCTATTGAAGGACAATCCTAATTGTTAAAGACGCCCATCCCTTTTTCCTTCTCCTTGCATAGAACATAGTAGGCAGAGAAAAAGGAGGCTTTTTGACAATGTATAGAGATACACGCTTTCTTCCGTTTATTGGCGGTCCGTTTGTTGGGGGCCTTTTAGGCGGATTGTTGGGAGGAGCCATTGCCCGGCCGTTTTATGGCTATCCGGCGGCATATCCTCCTCCATTTTATCCTCCTTATGGGCCCTCTTATGGACCCTACGGTTTTTATTAATGAAAGAGCTTCCGTGATAGGTGCGGAAGCTCTTTTATTTATGCGTTTCCGTTGTTCGTTGTGAGGAGGGAAGGAGTTTTCATAATAAAAGCGAATGTAGTATAGTGAATAATTGTTCATTTTTTTCAAGAGAAAGAGAGGAAATCAAGGGTGAGAGACAATCACAACTTATCACACACGTTAGGAATGGAGTTTGTTGAAATCAGCGAAGGGAAAGTAGTGATGACGATGCCGGTCGATGAGCGTACTCGTCAGCCATTCGGATATTTACACGGCGGAGCCTCTGTAGCTTTAGCGGAAACAGCGGCGAGTGTTGGAACGGCCCACTTAATTAATCCAGATACCCAAATATGTTTTGGACTGGAGATCAACGCGAATCACATTAAAGCAAAAAGAGAAGGGATCGTCACTGCTACGGCAAAGGCTGTGCATCGGGGACGCACGACAATGGTATGGCAAATTGAGATTTGTGACGAACAAGGAGAGTTGATTTGTCTGTCCCGTTGTACGGTAGCTGTAATGCCGAAGAAATCCTAGTTGTTTTTAGAAAGTGAAAAAGGGGAAAAGAACGGTAACTTTACTTCAGGAGGAAGAAATATGCCGTGGAATGAAAAAGACTACCCTGATTCAATGAAAAATTTGCCTGATCGTGTGCGCGAAAAAGCGATTGAGATTGCAAATGCACTGCTTGACGATGGCTATGAAGAAGGAAGGGCTATTGCCATTGCGATTGATCGAGCCCGCAGCGCTGTCGGCAAGGGGCATGGCAATGATGATGAGCGGCCCATTTATCGCCTGCAGCCGAAAGAGAACAGCGAGGGCTGGCACTTGATCAAAAAGGCAGACAAGCAAAGTCTCCTATCAGCTAGCACAAAAGAAGACTTATCGGAAAAAGCAAAGGATTATGTAAAGAAACACGATGGCATTCTTATTATTTATCATGCTGATGGCAGTGAGGAAAGACGCCTGTATGAAAATTAAGATCGGCCAAAGAAGGCACCGGCATAAGAAAACAGCCAGCGGACGGGCCCGCTGGCTGTTTTTATTTTTTATTCTTTAAGTCGTCACGTACGCTTTTCCCCCATAATTTGACGCCTGAATGATAGGCAGCCCGGCTGATTAAGTGACCGCCGACAGGAGCTGTTATGAAGATAAAGGCAATCCCCAGAAGAACGCGCGAGCTAAAGTGGCCTTCGATTAAATAGAAATACAAAAAGCACGAAAGCAAGATGAACATGACGCCCAGGGTAGCGCTTTTCGAAGCGGCATGGTTGCGGGTATAGACATCTGGCAGCCGTATTACCCCAAAAGCTGCAACAAGAGTAAGAAACACACCAAGCAAGAGGAAAAGAATGATCATGGTCTCAATGATTACGGTCATTTTCAATGATCTCTCCTTTCTCAAGGAACTTGGAAAAAGCTGTCGTACCGATGAATGACAAAATGCCAAGCAGCAAAATAACGTCTAAAAAAACATAGGTTCTAAAGAGCATAGAGAGCACGGCAATCATGGCTACCAAGTTAATCCCAATTGCATCTAAAGCGACAATGCGGTCAGGGACGGTGGGTCCTTTAATGAGCCGGTAGATAAAACCGAGCATAGCTATGGTGATCAACACAAGGGATACCTGCATAGCGATTACTAACACGGACGGCTCACCTCCATAATCGCTTTCTCAAACGATTCTTTAATGCTGTTGATCGCATCTTGCACATCGGGAACATCGATGGCATGGACATATAACGTTTTTTGATCGTCCGACACATCAATAACTAATGTTCCAGGTGTTAGCGTAATTAAGTTAGCGAGCAAAGTAATTTCCCAGTCTGACTTCAGCTCAGTAGGCAAAGCAAAAATTCCTGGCTGGATATCAAGCTTCGGTTTTAAGATGACTTTCAGCACATCAATATTGGCCATGATCAATTCCTTAAAGAATAGAAGCGTTAAATAAATCACAGCCCACACTCGGCGGATATATAAATCTGTTTTAAAAAACCGCCGCATGCCGTAAATCAGGATCAAGCCAAGCAAGTAGCCGATAACAAAAGTTTTGAGGTCAAAGGATACTTGCAGAAACATCCAGAGAAAGGCTAAAAAGAAATTAAGTAAGATTTGAAAAGCCATAAGACATTACTCCTTTAACACTGCATCAATATAGATTGCCGGATGTACGAGTGCATCAGTGGCTTGAGAAATAATTGGATACATCACTTCCGCTCCCACCCCATAAAGAATGGATGCGAGAACGAGAAGAGCTCCTGGCGCCCATAAAGAAAGGACAGGCTGGTTCTCTTCACCCGGATAGTCTTTCGGGGCTTTCCAGAAACCATTCATAAAGATTTTGATCACTGAATAAAGCACAACCAGACTGGATAAAAGAACGATCAGAGAGCCGACATACGCTCCTTCTGCGAGGCCTCCGCGGACAATTAACAGCTTTCCGACGAACCCGCTGAGCGGCGGAATACCGGCCAGAGCGAAAGCGGCGACAAGGAATGTCCAGCCAAGGAGCGGATACTTCTTCATTAATCCGCCCATTTTACGCAAATCGTTTGTGCCGGTGATTTTAATCATGACACCAATTAATAAGAATAGGGCAGCTTTTACAATCATATCATGAATCGTGTAAAAGACCGTTCCCATGTAAGATTCTTCAGTAGCAACCGAAATACCAAAGGTTAGCACGCCAACGGCAATAATAATATTGTAGATGATGATTTTTTTGACATCCCAGTAAGCGATAGCGCCGATGCAGCCAACGATTATTGTAATAATGGCGAGGATTCCTAACAGTTCGTGTGTGAACGCCTGATCATGGTAAAAGAACAGCGAGTAGCTGCGGAGAATCGAATAAACGCCTACTTTTGTCAGCAACGAGCCGAATAAAGCGAGGACCGGTACAGGCGGCGCATAATAGGAGCCCGGAAGCCAAAAGTAAAGCGGGAAAATCGCTCCTTTCAATCCAAACACAATCAAGAAGAGCACAGCGATTACGGTTAAAATAGGCAGAGAGCCGATTTGGGCAATCCGCTGAGAAATATCGGCCATGTTTAAGGAACCGACGACAGAATACAGCATCGCTACAGCAATGACAAATAGGGCGGATGAGATGACATTCACGAGAATGTATTTAATCGATTCACGCAGCTGTATTTTAGTGCCTCCAATAACAATCAGCACGTAGGAAGCCATCAGCATCACTTCAAAAAAGACAAACAGGTTGAAAATGTCTCCTGTTGTGAAAGCGCCATTTACCCCAACGAGCAAAAATTGAACGATAGGATAATAATAGAAGCGTTCACGTGCTTCGCCAATTGAGCGGAATGAATACAGAATGACGCTCAATGTAATCAGTGACGAGGTGGTTACGAGCAGGGCAGACAAGGTGTCTGACACAAGGGTAATGCCAAATGGCGCATCCCAGCTGCCGACATTGACGGTTTGAATCCCATTGTCTTTAACCGTCAGCAGCAAAACAATAGAAGCAGCTAGTGTCCCAATAGCTGAGACGACAGAAACGGCTCTTTGAACCCGGATGGATTTAGGCAAGAAAATCAATAAAGCAGCAGTCACGAGAGGAATAAGCAGCGGCAAAACTAACAGGTTAATCATTTGCTTCATTACCTCTCATTTCATCCATATTATCTGTTCCTAATTCCTGATAAGCTCTATAGGCCAAAACAAGGAATAAGGCTGTCACTCCAAAGCTGATAACGATGGCTGTTAAAATCAGGGCCTGCGGCAGCGGATCCACATAAGAAGCCGCCTTTTCGCCGAGAAGAGGAGCGGCTCCCCTCTTCAATCCGCCCATTGTAATAATTAACAAGTGGGCACCGTGGCTTAACAGACCTGTTCCGATAATAATACGCAGCAAGCTTTTGGAAAGCATTAGATACACAGAGCTCGCGAATAGAGCCCCGATTACAATTGACATTAAAATCTCCATTATTCACTCTCTCCTATCGTTTGAATAATGGTCATGGTCACACCGATGACAACTAAATAAACCCCTAAGTCGAATAACATGGCAGTATGAAGCGATGTTTCTCCAAAGATCGGCAAATACACATCACCAAATACGTGCGTAAAGAAGGGAACATTAAAGACAAGCGCGCCGGCTGCTGTGCCGATCGCAAACAGCAAACCGATGCCGATCAGGATTTTATAATCGATTGGAAAGCCTTTTGCTACAGTTTTAATATCAAAAGCCAGAAGAAGAAGAACGAGTGCCCCTGACGTCATTAATCCGCCGACAAATCCGCCGCCGGGATGATAGTGGCCGGCGAAAAATAAGTGGATAGCAAAGAGAATAATGATGAAAAAGACGACTTTGCTTGTTGTTTGTAAAATGACATCATTAGTTTTCATCTGCTTCTTCTCCTTTCTTGGCCAGCCGCAGCTTAATCAATCCGAAAATCCCAAGGCCAGCAATAGCAAGCACGCTGATTTCAAATAACGTATCGAATCCGCGGAAGTCAACGAGGATAACGTTAACCATGTTTTTTCCTGCTGCTTCCTTATAGGTATTTTCTACATAAAAACTGGCAATTGACTCAAACATTTTATTGCTGTGAGCGGAGATCGCCATTAAAGAGATAACGGCACCCACTCCAAGAGAAATGATTAAATTACCAAGCTTAAAGCCCATGCGCTCTTCATGACGATTGAGCTTCGGCAGGTGATAGAAACACAACAAGAATAGGGCAACAGATACTGTCTCGATCACTAGCTGCGTCAGCGCCAGGTCCGGGGCCCGGAAAATAACGAAGAACAGGGACACGGTATAGCCGACTGCTCCTAACGCAATAATGGAAGTTAATCGTGATTTGGCAAATAAAATAGTAAAAATACCAGCTGTAATAATAACAACGAGAACAATTTCATAGACACCGATTGGAGCTAAATTGCTTGTATCAATCGTTAAAGCCTGCCGCGTCCACATGGTAAAGCCAAGAATGCCGATAAAGAAGGCAAAAATGTAGACGAGGTAGGTCCGGATGAACCCATTCATATATGCTTTCGTCAATGTATAAGAACCGCGTTCAGCTGCATATAGGCTTGTGTCATACAACGCATTCAGTGTAACTTTTCCTGGGAACAGCGCATAGAGCTTGATCCATTTGCTTAGTGTCAGGTACATAAGCGTACCAACAGCGATAACACCAATGGTCATCCATAGCTCTGGATTAAAGCCGTGCCAATGGGAAATATGAACATCGAGCAATTCGCCTGGACCAACAAGCGACGGCACAATAGCTGCAGCAGCTGGCTGAATGAGGCTGTAAGACAGCAAATTAGGGAAAAGTCCGAATAGGACAACGAGAAAAGCCAGGATGATTGGCGAAATTAACATGCCGACAGGTGCTTCATGAGGCTTTTTGTCGAGTTTTTCCGGCTGATATTTCCCGGAAAATGTCTTGAACACAAACATCATGCTGTAGATAAAGGTGAAGATGCTTCCAATCCAAGCAAGTATAGGGAACAGCATTCCCCATGTCTCTAAGTTGAAGAGATCAAGATTGACAAGCTGAATCATTCCTGTGAAGAACATTTCCTTGCTCAAAAAGCCATTAAAGGGAGGCAGCCCCGCCATAGAGAAAGCGCCAATCACAGCAATTGTGAATGTCACTGGCATAAAGCTGAGCAATCCGCCAAGCTTGCGAATGTCCCTTGTGCCTGTTTCATGGTCAACGATGCCGACCACCATAAACAAACTGCCTTTAAATGTAGCATGGTTAATTAAATGAAAGACGGCAGCGATGACAGCGGCAATGTAAATGTTGTCGTTTAACGTGTCAAAGTGAAGAGCCGCAGCTCCCACTCCTAAAAGCGACATAATCAAGCCAAGCTGGCTCACAGTAGAAAAAGCTAGAATACCCTTTAAATCAGTTTGCTTGACGGCATTGAAGGACCCCCAGAACATTGTAAAGATCCCGATGGCTCCGACAATCCAAAACCAGTAGCTCGAAAAAGCAAAAATGGGACTTAAGCGGGCTACTAAGTAAATTCCTGCTTTCACCATTGTAGCAGAGTGTAAATAAGCGCTAACAGGTGTAGGCGCTTCCATGGCATCAGGCAGCCAGATGTAGAATGGAAATTGGGCTGATTTCGTGAAAGCTCCCAGCAGGATAAGGATTAGTGCAAACAGGAAGAGAGGATGCTGATTTAGCTCTCCGGCCTGCGAAATGAGTTCGCGAATGCTAAATGTATCGCCCATAATGGAAAGCAGCAAGATGCCGCCAAGCATGGAAAGACCGCCGAATACAGTTAAAAGCATAGACTTAAGAGCACCATAGCGGGATCGTTCGCGATCATACCAGTAGGCAATTAACAAGAATGAAGAAATGGACGTCAGTTCCCAGAACATATACAAGGTGATCAGGTTATCTGACAGTACCACACCGAGCATCGCACCCATGAATAATAGTAAGTAGACGTAAAAGTTGTGAAGGCTTTCTTTTTCCTTTGATAAGTAAAAAATGGAGTAAAGCACAACGAGTGCTCCAATCCCTGTAATAAGCAAAGCAAACAACAGGCCGAGTCCGTCTACATAGGCAGTGAAGTGTATACCTAGAGATGGAATCCAGTCAAAGGACTTTTCGACTGTCCCGTTATTTCGGGTAATTGGCAAAAATCCAATGAAATAAGTGAAAAGCAAGATTGGCAAAGCAAGAACAAACCAGCCTGTATGTATGCTTTTCAGTCCTTTATAAAGAAAAGGAACGAAAATAGCCATTAAAAAAGGAGAAAAGATGGCCAAATGCAGTAAAGACAAAAAAAATCCCCCTCTCATGAACAAAATCCGTGTAGTGTGCAAAAGGAAAGGCCGGATGTTTGCATACAGCAATTCCTTTTTCAAACTTTCATGTATTGCTGTCCATGCAAATTTTGACCTCCTAGAGCATTATAACGTAAAAAATTACTTCCTGCATGATCTAAACGAGAAACTTGCTGAAAAGTCGGTCAATAATAATAAATATGTAGAAACATGGCATAATTGCTGATTAAAAAATTTTTTCTCATCCTTCTTTCCCCCATCTTTTTTGCCAAAAAATGTTTGCGACTTCCAAAAATTATTAAAAAAGAACTTGTCTTTGTTTGCCAGCTCTTGCATAATAAAAATGGATTGAACGGAACAGGAGCGTATATTTTTTATGAAGAACACTTACTTAACTGGGTATTTGCCCCTCGTAGCTATTTTATTGTTTAGCTTGTCGTTTGCCTTATTTGTCCAAGGACTTATTATCTCTCTATTTAAGCAAGTAGGCCTGTATACTGAAATGCTGGAGCTTTTTACAGAGACAGAAGTGAATTTGGTCATTACGCTTTCTTTAATGGTCCTTTTTTTCTTTCTGATTTCCGGCTTAAAAGTGATTGCCGATACAGTCAATGAGTTGTCTCTGCTATTCTTTTCGAAGGATACAGAAGGAGAGCTGCTTAAAGTTGTGCGCAATGGCTCTATTATCTTTTTCGTTGGCGGCCTGCTTTCATTGATTAGCTTTTCCTCTATCGTAGGAATTATAGCTATCTTTTTTCTGACAGCGGTTGGCTATCTAGTCTTTTTCGTCTATAAAACTAGTGCATCTCTGTCTATTGCTAATTTGGTAGGAATTATTACTTTCCAGGTTGTTTCATGGTCTACCTTGGGCATCCTGCTCGCTTTATTTGTATTGAATTTTAACGCACAATCCTCCGCCAGATCAATTGGTTCGGCGCATATTTTTCTAGGTAGCGAATGCTGCCTTCTACGTCTTTTCCGACCCATACACTGGCCGTATATTGATCAGTCAAGCCAGCGAACCAAAGATCTCTTGTATTATTCGTTGTACCGGTTTTACCACCGGCGTAGGCGGTGCCAGGATTGGCTTTTTTACCTGTACCGTTTTGAATAACATCTGCTAATAGGTAGCGCATTTTATAAGTTGTCGCTTTTGACCAAATGGCTCTCGGCTCGTCTTTCCACTCATAGAGCAGGTTGCCTTGGCGGTCTGTTACTTTCTGAATGGCCCGCGGCTTTGTGAAGGTGCCATCAATAAAGGAGGTGTAGGCACCAGCTATTTCAAGGGTAGTCATCCCATGTCTAAAGCCGCCGAGTGCTTTACTATCTGAATAGCGGTCTTTTTCTGTCATCCGCTCAAATTCAAATTTTTCCAAGTAAGAATAAGCCCGTTCATTTCCTGTTTTTATAAACAACCGCAGTGCAGCTGTGTTGTAGGATTTAGACAAGGCAGTTTTTAACGTAACCATGCCGTATTCTTTGCCGCTGTAGTTTTTCGGGCACCAGCCGCGTACACAATATTTATCGGCACTTACCATGCTGTTTACGCCGGCTTGTGTCGTATCGATATACGGTCCAAAGTCGAGCAGCGGCTTAATCGTTGAGCCGGGCTGCCGGAATCCTTGGAAGCTTCGGTTGAATTGGGTACGGTCAAAGTCTTTTCCGCCGACAAGAGCGACGATATCACGCGTGTCGTTTTTAATCACAGAAGCTGATGCCTGAACGGATGAACCGGCCATTACAGAGTTAACGGCATTTTCCGCCTGCCGCTGTTTGGCAGGGTCGAGAGAGGTATGAACCACGATGCCGGAAGACATCACTTCTTGGACACGATCGTTCAGTTTGTGCTCAATTGTAGTCTTCTCTTCGCCTTTTGCATTTTGCAGCTGCTGATCGAAGCCCTCTGTTTTGGCTATTAGCCGTTTTAACTCATCTTCGACATAGGTCGAATAGCTGGCATATTTATCGATCCGGTCCCTTACTTGCAGCTTGATCGGTTCTTTTTTAATTTCTTCTGCTTCTGCAGCTGTAATAAATTTTTCGCGCTGCATCATGTCAATCAGCCGTTCCTGCCGTTTTTTCGTGTTATCAAAATGTCGCACAGGATCATATAGCGATGGGTTATTCGGGATGGCGGCAATAAAGGCCATTTGAGCTTTTGTTAATTCATTGACATGCTTTTGAAAATAAAATTGGGCGGCTGCCTCCACGCCGTATACTTGATGATTAAAATAAATGGCGTTTAAATAGAGGTTTAAAATCTCGTCTTTCGACAGCCTTTTCTCCAGTTCATAAGCATAAAGGACTTCCGACACTTTTCTGACTAACGTCCGGTCGTGGCTTAAATATACGTTCCGGGCCAGCTGCTGTGTGATCGTACTTGCCCCTTGCTCGATTCCATCGGCTTTGGCATTAACAAGCATAGCGCGCATGACGGCCGCTGCATTAATGCCTGAGTGATCGTAAAAATGTTTGTCTTCAGACTGCAAAAATAACTCTTTTAAAAAAGGAGGGATTGTTTTGCCGTCTGCAATAATTCGGTAAGGCTGATGAATTTCTAAATAAGGATTTCCATCTTTATCAACCATTTTGCTTGCTTGAGGAAGATGAACATCTTTAATGACGATTTTTTCATCAACCACTTCATCAAAGCTCCTGACTTTATGTGCTTCTGCGTTTGTGAAGTAAAATAAAAACACAGCTACAGGGAGGAGCAATGCTATTACCGTGTAACCAAAAACTGTCCTCATTCCGTAAACCGCCTTCTTCTTTCTAGTTTTTTATACCTGTGGAAAAACAAGTAAAATTAATCCTTTCATCATAATAATCGAAAGCCGGCAATTTAGAAAGGGGCTATTAAGAGAAAAATAGGAAAATATTGAGAAGCACTGAGGAATGAGAGCAACAGGAGGGAAGAGAAATGAAAGAGACAATAAGATATATTGTTGATTTTTTATTGATTTCAAGAAAGGAGATTTTCTTGAAAAAGCAGAAGATAAACAGAGAATCTTTTAGAAGTGCGGCTTCCTATTGATGATCCGCCTTCAATTTGAGGCAGCTGTCCGCTGGAACAGCCGAAAAGCAAGCACGGATCATTTGGCGGAATGGGCATCTAGCACTAGAGGAAAGCTGTCATATACATCATGATCGCCGAAAGATTATAATAGAATAAAATAAGGAATGGCCGGTAGGATAAACTGTTTATTAAGGTTAAAGGAGGAGCTCCCTGTGAATAAGAAGTTCTTTTTTATTGATTTTGAATTTTCGATGCCGGATGCTAGATTAACAGCCCAAGGGTTTTACCCGGAAATTATTGAGGCGGGTTTAGTTATTGCAGACAAAGATCAAATCGTCCGTACGTTTTCCTCTTATGTGAAACCCTCAGCCTTTCCTGTGTTGACGGAAAGGTGCAAGCGTTTTCTTAAAATTGAACAGCAGCAAGTAGAGGAGGGAATCTCTTTTGATGAGCTGACCAGGATACTTGCGGAATGGAATGAAGATGGAGAACAAAGCATTATCACTTGGGGAAATATGGATATGAAAGTGCTGAGAAAAAATTGCGAGGAAACAGGACTCCCTTTTCCGCTAAAGGGACAGTTTATCGATTTATCGATGGAATATAAGACATTTTTCGGTGATCGCAATCAGACAGGATTGTGGAAAGCGGTGCAGGAATATGGCAAAGAGGGCACAGGCAGGCACCACCGGGCTCTTGATGACGCTCTTACGACCTGCCATATTTACAATCTTGTTGAAAAGGATAAAGCGTATATGAAGAAGTCAAAGCCGCCGACGATCGGCGACCTGGTTGACTTCTCGCAATTGCTTAATCGCATGGCTTAAGCCCAAGTAAGGTTATACATTAGTTCATATTCTCTTTGAACGGCTTGTAATGCCTCCAAGCTTCTTGCAGAAAATTCGCTGTTATCTTGCTGCAGTCTGTTTTTTAATGCTAGGACCGCTTCTTTTAACGAGTCGTTGTACTCAGGAACAGGCCCCTTATAGGGTTTGACGGTTGCTGCTGGCATGTTGGCCCGTTCTGTGTAAGCAAGCGCCTTTCTCTCGTGGAAAAATGGCACATCGACTTGCTTGGGATGATGCAGGTCTCCCTGGGCCGGGTGGCGCAGTACGGCCAATATTTTTACAGTGCAGCTGTTTTCTTGAGCGCTGCTGACTTCCCCGATGTATTTTCCAGTTTTATAAAAAGCCGTCACAATTTCTCCGGTTTTAATCGTCATTCTCTAACCTCCTTTGTTCTTTTCACTCTACCAGAATCGCCAGTTGAAGGAAATACGAGGAGCCAAAAGATGCTTTTTTTGCGGGAATCAGTTAAAGTATAAAAGGCAGAGGTGAGACAATGTATCGTTTGTTATTCATCGTATTGACAGTGTTCCCCCTCCTGATTGCCGGCTGTAACAAAGAGAAGGAAACGGAAAAAGAATTGCCGGAGCTTTCAAAGCCGGCGGCAGAGAGTGGGAAAGAACAGAAGGGAGATCAAAAAATGAATTATCCGCAGTTAACAACTGAAGTGGCTGAAAATGAACAGCTTGTTGAAATGAAAACGAATAAAGGAACCATTAAAATCAAATTATTTCCTGAGCATGCACCGAAAACAGTAGAGAACTTTGTGACTCACAGCAAAAACGGCTACTACGACGGGCTGATCTTTCACCGTGTTATCCCTGATTTTATGATTCAGGGAGGAGACCCTCAAGGAACAGGAATGGGAGGAGAAAGCATTTACGGCCATGCATTTGAAGATGAATTCTCCCAGCAATTATTCAACTTCAAGGGAGCCCTCTCGATGGCGAATGCCGGTCCGAATACAAATGGAAGCCAATTTTTCATTGTTCAGAACAGCAAGATGGACCCTGGTTTCAAAGAACAGATGGAAAAAGCAGGATATCCTCAGCAGGTTACAGACTTCTACATGGAAAACGGCGGCACGCCATGGCTTGACTTCCGCCATACAGTGTTCGGACAAGTTGTAGAAGGCATGGATGTTGTGGATGCGATTGCTAATGTATCAACCGGCGCGCAAGATAAACCAAAAGAAGATGTCATTATTGAAAAGATTACAGTAGTGGAGTAATTCGAAGAGTCTATGAACAAACAAAGACGGACCGATGGCTGCCAGTCCGTTTTATTTGTGCCCGGCAGTTGGTTTGCCCGGCAGAACTTGATATAATGAAAGCGGGCACTTGATTGAAGAATTTGCTGTTTACACAGTGAAAGGAGAAGGAATCGTGCTGCAATCATTTATGTTAGGGATGTTCTTTTTATATTTCCCTGAGGATAAGACAGAATATATTCCGGCTGTGATTTCAATGGTTATTTTCACGGCAGCGGCTGTAGCTGTCTTTCTGTTTTTTCGGCGGATCTCCAAAAGGGAGGAAGAGAAGGTTAATCAGGAGTATAGAGAAGCAAAGAAATGACCAGCCGGCTGTTGCGGGTTTTTCATTTTAGGGGATCTATGCTATAGTGTACAAGAATAAAAGGAAGAATTCTGCTTTGGCAGGAGAGGTTCGCGAACTCCCTCTATAAAAAACTAAGGGAAAAGCCTGTCTGTGTTTAGACGGTTTTTTTCTATTGCCTCAAAAGGGGCCATTTAGAGTAATAGTTCTTGAATCTCTTTCTTCTTTCCAATGAAAAGAAGAAAGGAAGAGGAAAGATGAACAAGGAAAAAGCGGTCGTTGTATTTAGCGGCGGCCAGGACAGTACGACCTGTTTGTTTTGGGCGCAGCAGCGTTTTGATGAAGTGATTGCCGTTACGTTTGATTATGGACAGCGTCATCGTCTCGAATTGGAATGTGCAACTGAGATTGCCAATGAGTTAAATATTCCGCATCATACGTTAGATATGTCGTTATTGAATCAGCTCGCTCCAAACGCTTTAACGAGACAGGATATAGAAATTACAGAAAAGGATGGAGAACCGCCTTCCACATTCGTTGAAGGCCGCAATCTGCTGTTTTTATCCTTTGCTGCAGTACTTGCTAAACAATACAATGCCCGTCATCTGGTAACGGGTGTGTGCGAAACGGATTTCAGCGGTTATCCGGACTGCCGGGATGTATTCATTAAATCATTAAATGTGACATTAAATTTGTCTATGGACTATTCATTTGTTATCCATACACCGCTAATGTGGCTGGATAAAGCAGAAACATGGGAATTAGCGGATGACCTTGGCGCTTTTGATTACGTAAGGGAGCGTACGTTAACTTGCTACAATGGCATAAAAGGGAGCGGCTGCGGCGAATGTCCGGCATGTAAGCTGCGCCAAAATGGATTAAGCAAGTATTTAGCGAAAAAGGAGGCAGGATCTAAATGATGCAGCAAATCTATCCAGCCCCGGCACACTCTTATCGTTATGAATTAAATAAAGACTTTCAGTTTGCCGCTGCGCATTATGTTCCCCATGAAGAGGCGGGCGCATGCCGCCGCTTGCATGGCCACACATATTTTGCCAATATCACTGTGGTCGGCGATGAGTTAAACGAATCCGGCTTTTTAGTAAACTTTCAGGATATCAAAAACTTAATTCATAAACGTTTTGATCATACAGTTTTAAATGAAGACTCGTTGTTTGACGATATGGATCCTAATCATTTCCCAACAACAGAGGCAGTTGCCAGAAAGTTTTGGGAGGTCATTCAGGAATCATTGAATAAGCTGCCTAATCAGCCTAGGTGCCTTCAAGTATTCCTGCGGGAAACGCCGACCAGCTATGTTGTGTTCCGGCCGCGAAAAGAGGATTTTCAATGAGAAAAATCCCTGTATTAGAAATATTCGGGCCGACCGTGCAAGGAGAAGGAGCAGTCATTGGCCGCAAGACCATGTTTGTCCGGACAGCCGGCTGCGATTACCGCTGTTCGTGGTGTGATTCTGCTTTTACTTGGGACGGCTCCGCCAAAGAGCAAATCCGGCTGCTCACAGCCGAAGAGATTTGGGAGGAGCTTATACAAACAGGAGGTCAGACATTCGACCATGTAACCATTTCTGGCGGAAATCCAGCACTGCTGCCGCAAATAGCCGACTTGCTCGCCAAGCTTGCTGAAAAAGGCGTGAGCACAGCGCTCGAAACACAAGGAAGCCGCTGGCAGGAATGGTTTTATCAAATTGATGAGCTGACGATTTCACCAAAACCGCCGAGCTCGGGAATGGAAACGGATTTTGAGCAGCTGTCTCTCATTGTTGAGCGGCTGACAGCGAAGGGCAGAGCGGCCAGTTTGAAGGTCGTGGTCTTTGACGAAAACGATTTGGCCTTTGCCAAAAAGGTTCATCAGCTTTACCCGACGCTGCCATTTTTTCTGCAAGTTGGGAATGATCGTTTGCAAGAGCAGAAACAGGGGGACCTGCTGCCTTACCTGGTGAGCCGCTATGAGTGGCTAATCAACAAAGTGATGCCTGATAAGGAATGGAAAAGCGTCCGGGTCTTGCCCCAGCTTCATACATTTGTATGGGGAAACAAGCAAGGTGTGTAACCAAAAAAGAGATGCCAAAATTGGCATCTCTTTCTCCTTTTTGCTAACAGAGGATCAGTAGTAGGAACTTAGCGATCATTGGCTGCTAGAGCTGTTTTTAACCGCTGCAGGCCCTCTTCGACAATGGAGCGGGGACAGGCAACATTCATGCGCATAAAGCCTTCTCCGCCGCTGCGGTATTTAGAGCCCTGCCCCAGTGCAAGCTTTCCTTTTAACAGAAGCTTCTTCATTAACTCGTCATCGCTAAGGCCAAGCTTGCGGCAATCAATCCATACTAAATAGCTGCCTTCCGGTTCAATGACCGTTAAATCCGGCAATTCACGGCCGATAAATTCCTTTACGAGCTGAATATTGCCGCGGATATAGTCGATGGCTTCATCAAGCCAAGGACCGCCTTCGCGGTAGGCAGCTTCCGTAGCGGCAATCCCCATTATATTTAATGTGAAAAATCCCTGCTTAGCCAGCACTTTTTGCAGCTTGGCACGCAGTTCTTTGTCCGGCACGATCATGGCAGAAGTTTGCAGGCCGGCCAAATTGAATGTTTTGCTTGGGGCAATGCAGGTAACGATCGGCGATTGGCAGTTTTCGTGAATGGAAGCGATCGGTGTATGCTTATGCGGCTCAGCGGTTAAATCGCTATGTATTTCATCGGAAACGATCAGCACATTGTATTTTTGGCACAGGTCAGCGATCGCTGAAAGCTCTGTTTTTGTCCATACACGCCCTCCAGGATTATGAGGACTGCATAACAGAAATAGTTTGACTTCTTCATTGGATAACTTTTCTTCCAGATCTGCTAAGTCGATTTCATATCGGTCATCTTTCAACATAAGCTCGCTGTTGACGACAAGCCGGCCATTGCGCTCAATCATATCGAAAAATGGCGTATAGACAGGAGATTGCACCAGGACAGAATCCCCTAACTCAGTGAATGCTTCGATTGCTGCGCCCAGCGAAGGAACGACGCCTTGGTTGAACAAAAGCCACTCCGTTTCGATTTCCCATCCATGCCGCTTCAACATCCAGTGTTTAATTGCTTCTTTCATGGACTCCGGGATCGCTGTGTAACCATATATGCCGTGTTCAGCCTGCTTGACCACGGCTTCTTTAACAGCATCGGGTGCCTCGAAGTCCATATCGGCTACCCACATAGGAAGAGCGTCCTCTACACCGAAAACGGCTTTGAGGTTATCCCACTTCACCGCATTCGTACCTGTGCGGTTGATCACTCGATCAAATCTGCTCATAATCTTCACCATCCTGACAAGTAATATATAATCATGTTAAATTATTTTTAGAAAAAAGGGCAATAATTTGTCTTTTTATTTGAGGAGGAATAGAAAAATGAATAAAGATATTGAGACGAATAGAAGGTTTGACCGTGTTCTTCGGGAGTGGGACCCATTTAAAGAAGGCGGAGATTTTTATGATACAGAGGCAGCGGATGCTATTCAAGCGGTGCATCAGTTAGATGATCTGGAAGCGCTGGCGCGGAAAATACAAGAGATTTACGAATTTTCGTTTGAAAAGCCGCTTTCTTTGGCAAGCTGCCGCCATGTGGCAACAGAGTTATTGCGCATTAAAAATGAAGCGTCTTGTGAGCTCTAAGAGACAATAACTGCTTTCTCATTGCACGGATGGATAGAAGAACAACTGTTTCTTTATAGGGTCCATCCGCGTGGTAATACTTGGAAAAGAGAGAAGATTTTATATTTTGAAAAAGTAATTTAAAGAGTAGTTAAATTTTAAATCTACAGAAAATAATACTTTTCAGAAATGTAAAAGTTTATTAAAATAACAAATGAAAAGTTTGTGAAAAGAGTGAACCTCTTTTTTTGAGTCAGCCAACAATGAGAAAGGATTGGAACATATGGCTATACAACAGGATCACAGCACCTTGGAGCCTGGACAAGCAGGGCAACAATTAAAGAGAGGCTTGAAGTCCCGGCATTTAACGATGATTTCTATCGGCGGGGCAATTGGCACCGGGCTATTTCTTGGAAGCGGTGCCGCCATTCACACGGCAGGACCAGGAGGAGCATTGCTTGCTTATGCGCTAGTCGGTGCCATGGTATTCTTCGTGATGACTAGCTTAGGGGAAATGTCTGCGTTTATGCCAGTGAGCGGGGCATTCAGTACATATGGAACAAAATTTGTTGATCCGGCATTTGGTTTTGCTTTAGGCTGGACCTACTGGTTTAACTGGGCAATGACAATTGCCGCCGAGTTAACCGCTTCCACTATGATTATGAAATTTTGGTTTCCAGACAGCCCGTCGTTGTTATGGAGCATGTCGTTTTTAGCTTTAATCTTTTTCTTAAACTACTTATCTGTTAAAGGATACGGAGAAGGAGAATATTGGTTTTCCTTCATTAAAGTGTCAGCAGTTATCATTTTCATCATCGTCGGTGTACTGATGATCTTCGGTATTATGGGCGGAGAGGTTATTGGCTTTAAAAACTTTACTATAGATGATGCGCCATTTTCCGGCGGTTTTCTAGGTGTATTTATTGTATTCGTGGCTGCAGGCTTTTCCTTCCAAGGAACGGAAATTGTCGGCGTTGCTGCCGGAGAAAGTGAAGATCCTGCGAAAAATGTGCCAAAAGCGATTAAAAGTGTGTTTTGGAGAATTTTGCTTTTCTACGTATTGGCCATCTTTGTTATCGGGTTAATTATTCCGTATACAAATCCAGATTTGCAAAGTGAAAGTGTAATGGTCAGCCCATTTACGATAGTCTTTGAAAAAGCCGGTCTTGCTTTTGCTGCTTCACTGATGAATGCAGTTATTTTGACCGCTGTTTTATCTGCGGGAAACTCTAGTCTTTATGCGTCGACCCGTATGCTGTACTCCATGGCAAAAGAAGGGCAGGCACCGCGTATTTTTGCTAAGCTGAACCAACGCGGCGTTCCGATTGCGGCCATCATTTTAACGTGCGCGGTGGGAATGCTCGCCTTTTTCTCTTCAATTTTTGGTGATGGCATCGTTTATGTGTGGCTAATGAACTCAATCGGTATTACCGGTTTTATTTTCTGGCTTGGTATCTCTATCAGCCATTATCGTTTTCGTAAAGCTTTTCTGGCACAAGGCCATTCACTGGATGAACTGCCATACCATGCAAAATGGTACCCATTCGGACCGATTTTCGCTATTGTCATTGGTTTAATTGTTATTCTTGCGCAAAATTTCCAGGCGTTTCTTGCTGATAAAATCGATTGGGGAAGTGTAGTAGCTGCTTACATGGGCATCCCGCTTTTCCTTCTGCTATGGCTTGGATATAAATTGATCAAGAAAACAAAAGTGGTGCCGCTTCAGGAATGTGAGTTTGATTTTGCGGACCATGAAAAACACAACTAAACGGATTTGTTTGATTAAAGTGAACCGGACAGCGTTATTTTTACGCTGTCCGGTTTTTTTTGTAGAAAATGGACAAAAGCTATCTTTTTTTTACGAAAATGTTTGATATAATTGTGTTGATTTATGAAAATTTGGGGGAATAGTTGTGAAAATAAACAATAGAGAACGAGAAATACTAGAAATTCTTGAAAAGGATGCCCGCTTCACCGCAGCGGATATCAGCAAAATGACAGGCTTAAATGAAGAAAACGTGCAAGCTATGATTGATAAACTAGAAGAAGCGAGAGTGCTTGTTCATTACACGTCTCTTGTGGACTGGTCTAAAGTAGAAGACGATCAGCGGGTAACAGCGATGATTGATGTTAAAGTAACCCCGAAACGAGGCGTTGGTTTTCATGAAACAGCCGATAGAATTAGCCGGTTCAGCGAAGTCAGTTCTGTATATTTAATGTCCGGGGCATATGACTTATCCGTCACTGTGGAAGGCAAGTCCATGAACGAGGTGGCCCGATTTGTTTCTGAAAAGCTATCTGTGCTGGAAGAAGTCATTTCCACCACTACCCATTTTCAGCTGAAGAAATATAAACATGACGGCAGAATGTTTGAAGAAAAGCAAACAGACAGCAGAATCGTGGTGTCTCCGTAATGATAGAAACAAAAAGTTATATTGCTAAGTCGGTAGAATTAATGCGTCCTTCTGGCATCCGCAAATTTTTTGATCTGGCGGCCGGTATGGAGGGTGTGATTTCCCTTGGGGTGGGAGAGCCGGATTTTGTCACCTCGTGGTCTGCAAGAGAAGCGGCCATTTCATCGCTTGAGCGCGGATTAACTTCTTATACAGCAAATGCCGGGCTCCTGGAATTGCGGGAGGCAATAGCGGATTATACAAGCAGCCGTTTCAGTGTTTCTTATGATGCAAAAGAAGAAATTATTTTAACAGTCGGGGCCAGCCAGGCGCTGGACTTGGCGTTGCGGGCGATTATTGACCCGGGTGACGAAGTGGTAGTCGTGGAGCCTTGCTTTGTTTCTTACGCGCCCCTGGTTGAATTGGCTGGAGGAAAAACAGTGACAATAGAAGCGACAAGTGACCAGCAATTTAAGCTGCAGGCAGATGCTCTCAGAGAGGCCATTACTTCAAAAACAAAAGCGCTGCTGCTTTGTTCGCCCAACAACCCAACAGGAGCACAGCTTGATAAGGCGGATTTGGAGGCGATTGCGCAGATCGTCAAGCAACATGATTTGCTGGTGATTGCAGATGAAATTTATGCGGAGCTCGCTTACGATATCCCTCATACTTCAATTGCAAGCCTTGAAGGGATGAGAGAGCGGACCATTTTAATTAATGGCTTCTCTAAGGGGTTTGCTATGACCGGATGGAGGCTCGGATTCATTTGCGCTCCAGTTGAATTGGCGGCAGCAATGCTTAAAATTCATCAATACGCTATGATGTGCGCCTCCACTCCGGCCCAATATGCTGCGCTTGAAGCATTGAAAACGGGAATGAAAGACGTAGAAGACATGAAAAAGGATTACCGGCGCCGGCGGAACTATATCGTTCAGTCATTTAATGATATGGGGCTTGACTGCCATACACCGGGAGGAGCATTTTATGTGTTTCCGTCCATCCAGAGCACTGGCTTAACATCAGAGAAGTTTGCTGAAGAGCTGTTAAAGGCTGAAAGAGTCGCTGTTGTACCGGGTTCTGTCTTTGGAAGGAGCGGAGAAGGGTTTATTCGTTGTTCCTATGCTTCCTCGATGGAGCAATTGCAAGAAGCAGTTCGGCGGATTCAGCGCTTTATTAACCAATAGGAAAAGGCATACGAAAGTTTGTATTAGCTCCTCTTATGAAGAGAGCTGACAAAGCAGGAGCATGCGCATCGCAGGCAAGTTGTAAACCAAACGGGCCGACCCAAAAATAACTTTTTGGGTCGGCTTTTTTTCTCCAAAACAGGCTGATCAGAATGAAAGCCGCCTCTTTCAGCGGTCCGCCCTCTTTATTTTGCAAATAAATTAGGACGGGTTTTAAAGAAACAGGACGGTGGAAAAGAAAAGATAATGAAAAGAAGGAGGGGCCGGTATGAAGGTAATTGTGATCGGTGCAGGCAGCCAGGTTGGACAATTTGTGATCAAGTATTTGCAAGAGGCAGGACACGAATCAGTTGCCATAGTGAATGAGAAAAATAAAGCTCCCGACATGAAAAAGCTGGGCGCACAAAAAGCGGAGGCAAACGGCCGGCGCGATTTTACTTCTGCTTTCTCAGCGGGTGATGCGGTTATTTTTCTTTCCGATTCCAGTCCGAATGTCGGTGAAGGAAAAACCATTTTAGTCGATCACCGGGCAGTCATAGATGCTGTCCAAGCAGCAAAATCGAGAGGAATCCGTCGCTTCGTTATGATGAGTGCCGTGCGGGCGGGAGAGAGTTTAGAAGATAGGAGCGAAATGACTGGTGCTAAGGATATGCCCGACGAATTAATTCAAGAAGAAGCGATGAACTATACAGTTATTCGGCCAGCACGGATGACGGATAAGCCTGGAAAGGGAACGGTCACAATGAAAGACTCGCCCATGAATAATAATGACACGATCCCGCGTGAGGACGTAGCTGCTGTATTAGTAGCTATTCTTGAAAAGGAGGCTGTTTTTAATCGGATATTAGATGTAAGCAGCGGACCTATGCCTATTGATGATGCTATCCAAGCGCTTAACTAAAAAAACCGGCGCTTAGGGAGAAGAAAAATAAAGGAGGGTTTTCCCATGAGCTTAACATCCTGGCTGATTCTCGTTCTTATTGCTTTTATCGTATTAGCCATTATCGTGCCAGCTTGTTTCTTTCTCTATATTTATATGAAGGATGACCGGCAGAAGCAGCATGCTGTGCTGCGGAACTTTCCAGTTATCGGGAAAGTTCGCTACTTTACTGAACATCTTGGCCCGGAATTGCGGCAATATTTATTTGAGGGAGACAATGAAGCAAAGCCTTTTTCAAGGAAGGAATATCAAGATATTGTAAAAGCCGGAAAATATAAAGAACGGCTGATTGGATTCGGTTCAAAGCGCGACTTTAGTGAAGCTGGTTTTTATATACGCAATACGCTGTTTCCGAGGCAGCGAGAAGAAATGAGGGTGGACAATACTGAAAAGATAAAAACCCGTGTATACCGGATAGATTCAGATCATTTATTCACGAGGAAGGAGCATGGCGAGGAACAGCTCGTGGACCCTTATTATTTGAGGGAAGAAGATGCGGTCATCATTGGCAAGAGCAGCTGTCGGCATCCCTTTAAAGTGAGAGGGCTGGTTGGCCAGTCAGGCATGAGCTACGGGGCACTGGGCGAAAAGGCAATTGCTGCTTTATCAAAGGGCCTTGGTCTTGCCGGCGGAACTTGGATGAACACCGGAGAAGGCGGATTGTCTGAATACCACCTCGAAGGAAACCCGGATATTATCATGCAGATCGGTCCTGATTTATTTGGGGTCCGCCAGCCAAGCGGTGAATTTTCATGGGAAGAATTTAAAAAGAAAAGTGAAATAAAAAATGTGAAAGCGTTTGAATTAAAGCTGGCCCAAGGAGCAAAAACGCGCGGCGGACATGTAGAGGGGGAAAAGGTAACAGAGAAAATTGCTGCTATCCGCCTTGTAGAACCTGGAAAAACGATTAACAGCCCAAACCGCTTTTATGAATTTGATGATGTTCCAACCATGTTTGATTTTGTTGATCAACTCCGTTCTGTTGGAGGCAAACCAGTCGGAATCAAAATCGTTGTCGGCGACCTTGATGCGTTGGAAAGAATGATTTCCTATATGAAAGAAAGCGGAAAGGGTCCCGACTTTATCACGGTGGACGGCGGAGAAGGCGGTACAGGCGCTACTTTTCAGGAGCTCGCGGACACAGTTGGGTTGCCGATCATGTCTGCGCTTCCCGTTCTTGATGAGATGCTGCAAAAGTATGAGGTTCGCGATAAAGTGAAAATCATCGCATCCGGAAAATTGATTACTCCTGATAAAATAGCGATTGCGTTGGCAATGGGAGCTGACCTTGTGAACATCGCCCGGGGGTTTATGATCAATGTCGGCTGCATTATGGCGCAAGTATGCCACACAAATACATGTCCGGTCGGCGTAGCAACAACCGATGAAAAGCTTCAAGATGGCTTAGTGGTAGAGGAGAAGTGTTACCGGGTATGCAATTATGTCATATCGCTCCGCGAAGGGTTATATAATTTGGCCGCTGCTGCCGGTATTGAATCTCCAACGCAGTTTAAGCGGAAACACATTGTGTACAAAGACGAGCTTGGCCGGCTGGTGCCGCTTGAAGAAGTGATTATAGCCGCAGAACGGGCACAACGTGAAAAGCATGCATAAATAAAGGAGAGCACCTTTCTGGAGAGGGTGCTCTTTTGACTGCCGTTGGAGGGGGTGGTGTTCTGAAAGCCTCTTCTTCCCTTTAAGGATTCGATCGGTTGATTTCCAAACGGGCATCATTGTCCAGCTGTCTTAACTTTGTCCACTCTGCTGATTGGAATGGCAGGCGCGAAGACTCCTGCGGGATCAGCGGGACAGGAGAGACTCAACAAGTGCTTTAGCGCGGAGGATGCTCGCCGTCTGCTCCGCGAAAGCGAAGTGCCTGGAGTGAAAATCAACAGCCCCATCCACAAGCAAACTAAAAAAGACAGCCACATAGGCTGTCTTCTTCAATCAAGGGGAAAATAGGGAATGTTGCATAGTTTAATCGTTCCCTGTTTTCAAGAATTTATGCGTGTTTCATACAAATAGTTGGCGATCCTCTCGATAGCCGGGGCAGCTCAAACTTTGTCATTCGATAAACTAGATATCGTCTCTATGAGGATAAATGGTGAAAAGTGGCTATCTTTAGAAATTTATCAGCAAATATGATATAATTTCATGATGCGTAGATAATGAATTTAATATTTAGGAGTGTTTGGATGGGAAATCAGATCGAACAAGGACAGATTATTACAGGAAAAGTAACAGGCATTCAGCCTTATGGAGCGTTCATTGCATTGGACAACGGTACGCAGGGACTTGTCCATATTTCAGAAATTACTCATGGGTTTGTAAAAGACATTCATGACCACCTCCAAGTGGGCGAAGAAGTAACAGTAAAAGTAATGTCTGTTAATAAAGATGAGGGGAAAATCAGTTTATCTATCCGGGCGACTCAAGAAGCGAAGCCATCAGCTGTGCAGCCAGTCCGCCGTTTGAAAATTGATGAAAACAATGAGGGATTTAATACGTTAAAGGATAAGCTGCAAGAATGGATTGATCAGTCCGGGGTAGGCAAGTAAGGGGATGTGTGAAGATAGACAAAGTCTATCTTCTTTTTTTGTGCATTTATAAAAATAGAGGTGTTCAAATAAGATTATCCGTGTATAATAAATTTAAAATATTTAGAAAATTGAAAGAGGTGATAAACAGTTATGAATGAGGAAGTTTAGCTCTGCGCCGGCGTGTCAGAAAAAGAATGATCAAAAAGGAGAGGGAAGAATGAAGGAAAACCACCTGAAAAATCAAGAGGACATCGAAGTGCCATTTTATTTAGCTATTATTCCTATGATTATTATGGTTGGAGTGATGGCCGTCACCATCATTAAGTTTGAAGGAAGTCCTCATGTCCCGCTCTTTGTGGGAGCAGGCGTGGCCGCATTTATCGCCTGGAAGCTGGGGTACAGGTGGGATGTAATTGAAGAAGGAGCATATAATGGCATTCGTCTCGCGCTGCCGGCTATTCTGATTATTATTATGGTTGGCATGACGATCGGTTCCTGGATCGGCGGCGGGATTGTAGCTACTATGATTTATTATGGCTTGAAAATAATTACGCCTTCGCTATTCCTCGTTTCTATTTGTGTGATTTGCGCCATTGTCTCCTTAGCTATAGGCAGTTCATGGTCAACTATGGGAACGATCGGCGTTGCCGGCATGGGCATCGGCATCAGCATGGGAATCCCTGCTCCGATGGTGGCTGGGGCAATTATTTCGGGCTCATACTTTGGCGATAAAATGTCTCCGTTGTCAGATACAACCAATCTGGCTGCCGGGATTACAGGGACGGATCTCTTCGCCCATATTAGGCATATGTTTTACACGACCATTCCTGGAATTGTACTAGCCCTGGCCGTTTACTTTTTCTTGGGACGGAAGTTTGCGGGAGCTTCAATCAATGCGGAAGAAATCAATGGAGTTTTGAAAGCGCTTCAAGAGAATTTTGTGATTTCTCCTTGGCTGCTTCTTGTGCCGCTTGCTGTCATTTTATTAGTCGTGAAAAAGGTGCCGGCAGTCCCGGCGCTTGGAGCTGGAATCTTTCTCGGCTGGATGTGCCATGCTTTCGTACAAGGAAACCCTTTAGCAGAAGCGGTCAATACGCTTCACGATGGTTTTGCGATCGAAACAGGCAATAAACTCGTTGATGACTTGTTTAATCGCGGCGGAATTGGAGATATGATGTATACAGTGTCGCTGGCTATCATCGCAATGACGTTCGGCGGTATTATGGAACGGACAGGCATGCTGAAGGCGATCGTGGGACAAATCTTAAAATTTGCCCGTTCAGCAGGAAGCCTAATTGCCGCGACCATTGCATCTGCCTTTTTTACAAATGCAACCGCTTCCGAGCAATATGTGTCCATTCTTTTGCCGGGACGTATGTATGCAAATGCCTACCGCGAAAAGAAGCTGCATTCTAAAAATTTATCGAGAGCACTTGAAGATGGAGGGACCATCACGTCAGCACTCGTTCCTTGGAATACATGCGGAGTCTTTATACTGGCTACACTCTCGGTTCACCCGTTTGCTTACGCGCCATATGCCATTATGAATTATTCTGTGCCCATTATCGCTATGATTATGGCTTTTCTTGGATGGAAGGTAGAGTTCATGACAGAAGAGCAAGTCAAGGAGCTGGAAGAAAAAGAAGCGCGGCAAACAGGAACTGCTTAACACAAGATAGTATTTTATTATAGAAAAAATAGCTCGCAAAGAGAGGGAGGAATCCTCCGCTCATTGCGAGCTTTTTGCTTATTTAGTTCGTTTAGGCTGTTATGTCTGAACACTTAGAAGAAAGAATGCTGGATTTGCATTTTTTATTTACACAAAGCAATCAGCACGGCGTATGGATCATGTTTTTCAAAGAAATCGCTGGGATTATACTTTGCCGATGTTGTATTTTCGAATGCGATATTGCAGGTTTTGCCGGCTCATGCCCAGCGCCTTTGCTGTTTTGGTTATGTTGAAGTCATGATGTTGAAGCGCTTTCGTAATATAGTAGGTTTCTGCTTCTTGAATGTAGTCATCAAGGGGCAAAATCGCTTTATCCGATTGGTATAAAAATCCTTCTGCTTTTTCTAAATCGTTGGACAATCCGCAATTAACTGACTTGTTGCGAAATTGAATGGGGAGATGATCAAAAGAAATGGTTTCTTCATGATCCATTAAATTCATAGCTCCTTCAATGACATGTTCCAGTTCGCGAATGTTTCCCGGCCATTCATATTGTTGAAAATAGTTTTTTACTTCTTCATCAACAGAGAGTACATCCATGCCAAATAAATGATTGTATTTGTCAATGAAAGCGGACGTAAGCAACTCAATGTCATCTTTCCGTTCACGCAATGGAGGGACGAAGATGGAAACGGCGCTTAAACGATAATATAAATCTTTTCTTAAATTCCCCGCGGCAATGGCATCAATTGGATCTTCGCTAATCGTAGCGAGAATACGGACATCAACAAAGATATCTGTATTTCCGCCTTCCCGGCGCACCTTCTTTTCTTGAATGACCTTTAATAATTTTGTTTGCAGAGCCGGACTTAAAGAATCAATTTCATCGAACAGGATGGTTCCTCCGTCAGCTTGTTCAAATAAACCTGGCCGGCCTTCTGCGTCTGGCTGTTCTTCAATTCCAAAAAGCAAAGTTTCCATTAAGGTATCTGGAAGTGCCGCACAGTTTTGGGAAAAGAAAGCTTGCTCGGACCGCGGACTGTCATGATGGATGCTGCGGGCGAATAACTCTTTTCCAGTTCCAATTTCGCCAATAATGAGAACGGAGGAAGCTGTGCGGGCGGCCCGCTTGCCTGTTTCGATGGCTTCTTTCAACAGAGGGCTTTGTCCGAGGATTTGATCAAAGGTATAGCGGATCTCATCTTTTTTACTCATATTTTCGTGTATCATTTTTTCCAGTTTTGTGACATCTTTGGCGATTTCCATTGCACCTATAACTGTTCCGTTCTCTGTAATCGGGAAGGTGTGATTGATCGTTGTAATTTCTTGTCCCTTGTTGTTAAAGTACGTCTGTTTGACATTTTGGATGCTTTCTCTTGATTTCAGTACTTGAAGCAAGGTGCTTTCCTCAGCAGCGCCAAAATCGAAAACGTCCATTAAGTTTTTATCAAGCACATCTTCAATACCCATTCCCTCGATTTCCCGCATCTTTTTATTGTAAATAACTGTTCTTTCGTTAGAGTCAATAACGTGAATCCCAAGGTCGATCTTTTCTAGGATCTCTTCATACATTATTAACAGCGATTCTAAAGTTTTTGCATTCATAGAATCCCCCTCTTTAAAATATATTTCTATTTTAAGAAAAAACACTTGAAAAAAGCAATGATATTTTGCATTATAATAAGTGTAAGGGTTTTATTGGTGCAAATTTTTTTTGCGCATAAAACTTATTCAGTCACATAAAATTGATTTTTTTTGATCATCTTAAAGGAGGAAGGACA
>NZ_BCVF01000016.1 GCF_001591605.1 Bacillus badius NBRC 15713
TCTGAGCCGGCTTGTCAACCAAGCCGGCTTTTCTCCAAATGTGCATGGATTGTATATAAAAGAGTTAAATAACTTATCAATTGTTCCTTCACGCATATAGAAATATTTGCTAATTCATTTTAGTCCTTATTTTACATAATTATAAAACTCGGCCGGAATCGGGCCAAAACAGCGCCGGTGATAAAGCATTGGATCTTTCTCCTTATCAAGACGAATATTAGTCACATTGCCGATAAGCACTGTATGATCACCTGCTTCCACCGCTTGGAACGTTTCACATTCAAATACACCAAACGCTGCTTCAATAATAGGCAAACCGGTTTCAGACATTTCCCATTTGCACTGGCTAAACCGATCTACTCCTTTTGTAGCAAACGTTTTACATAGGTCCTGTTGTTCCCCTGCTAATACATGGACAGCAAATTTTCCGCCTTCTGTAAATGCCTTAATTGTAGAAACTCCATGGTCAATAGACCAAAGGATCATTAATGGATCAAGTGACACCGAAGCGAATGAATTTACAGTCAAACCAACGGGTGTTCCATCTTCTGATACTCCTGTAACAATTGTGACACCTGTTGGATAGTTCCCCATTACTTCTTTAAAGAGCAATTGTTTTTCTGCTTTATCCATTTACTCTCTCTCCTTTTTTAATTTTCTTGCTTCTAGACTGTCTTTATACCTTTGATGAGCCACTTTTAGTGCCACAATAACCGCCTGCTGGGAGGGAGCTATAAAATCGCTTGTAATTTCCTCAATCAATGGTTTGATATCCTTGCTGAAGTCATAACCGATAATCATTCTTTTAAAGTAATCCTGAGCAAGGTTTGTTAGAAAAGTAAATTCGGCATTTAGGATAATATGACTCTCCTTATGAATTTCAAGCACGATTCCGGCATATTTATAGTTTTCATACATGCTTGTATTTTGCGGTGCCTTCGCGTAAGCAGTAATCAATACACTTGTCATTCGCATACAATTACATCCTTTCAAGATCCCGTGTATCTAAGGCATTCGCCCTTTGAGGGAGTATTTCCCCTTATAAGTTTATACTATATACACTTCTCTTGAATAATGTTTTACCTTTTCCTTATCTATCTCCATGCCAAACCCTGGACCTTCCGGCACTTTCACTTCAAAGTTTTCGTACTCAATTCGGTTGAGGGTCACGTTATCTTTAAATAACAGCGGTCCAAATAATTCTGTACCAAATGCCATTTCTGGAATAGTAGAATATAACTGTGCACAGATAGCTGTCCCAAGTGAAGATTCAATCATTGTTCCTCCGTATAGAGGAATGCCAGAGGCTTCCGCAATAGCTGCTGTCTTTTTAACAGCAGTTAAACCTCCTGCTTTTGCTATTTTTAAAGCAAATACATCCGCTGCACGGTGTTTGGCAATTTGATAAGCTTCGTGAATCGTTCCAACCGATTCATCTGCCATGATCGGCACTTTAAAACGGGAAGAAAGCCTCGCCATACCTTCATGGTTCCAGCGAACAAGCGGCTGTTCAACTAAATCCACCCCGCCATCTTCCAAAGCTTCGATGCAATATAGAGCAGTGGCTTCGTCCCAAGCCTGATTGACATCGACCCGTATACTTCCGGCATTCCCAACTGCTGCTTTAATCTTTATCACATGAGCTACATTTGCTCTCGGATCACCCTTTCCGATTTTCAGCTTAAAAATGTTATGCTTTCTTTCGGCCAAACAGCGCTGTGCTTCCTCGATGTCCTTTGCAGTATCCCCGCTCGCCAGTGTCCAGGCAACAGGCATTGAAGAATGGCACTTTCCGCCAAATAAATCATAGGCCGGAATATTTTGTGTTCTGGCTGTCAGATCAATCACTGCTGCTTCAACAAGCGCTTTTGCATAATAATTTCCCTTTACATGAAGGTTGATCTTATAAGAAAGGGCATCGAAGTTTCTAGCGTACTCCCCTATAATGAGCGGCTTAATATATTTTTCAATGTTAAATTTAATGGCTTCCGGACTTTCTTCTGAATAGGAGGCTCCCCCAATTGTCGCTACTTCTGCCCACCCCTCCACGCCATCCTCGCTTCTTATACACGCTAACACAATTGTTTGCGTTACAATCGTATGCATAGCTAAATGATGAGGACGGATTGTCGGCAGATCAACTACGTATATATCCAGCGAATGAATTTTCATTATTATCAATCCTCTGCTCTATAAATTCCGCTTCTGTTTTTTTCCGCACTTCTTCTATTGTCACTCCGGGCATTAATTCAATTAACTGTAACTTGCGATTAACTACTTTAAATACAGCCATCTCTGTAATAATCATGTCCGCACTTCTTGTAGAAGTAACAGGAAAAGTGCATTTCTTTAACAGCTTGCTCGTGCCATCCTTTGTCGTATGTGTTGTTGTTACTATTACTTTTTTTGCTCCTACAAGCAAATCCATGGCGCCTCCTACCCCCATGATGTTCTTCCCCGGTACTGCCCAATTGGCGATAACACCGGTTTGATCGACTTGCAGCACACCAAGAATTGCAACATCTATGTGCCCCCCGCGGATCATGGCAAAAGACTCTGCACTGTTAAAGAACGAAGCACCAATTGTTTCGCCGACTGGCAGCTTTCCTGCATTCACCCTGTTTGGATCGATATGTTCTTCTTCCACGTCCGCTACGCCAAGAAGCCCATTTTCCGTATGCAAGTGGATATTTTTATCATCAATATATTTTGCGACTAATGTAGGGATCCCAATACCGAGATTAACAATGCAAGGCCCTTTTAATTCACTTGCTGCTCGCTTGGCAATCAATTCTTGAATGTCATTCTTCTCACTCACAGCTGACCACCCCGGCTTTCGTCAGTATTTTCTTCGCTTTAATTATCTTGTCTACAAACAAGTGCGGTGTCACAATTTCTTCTGGAGAAAGCTCTCCCTGTTCAACGATCTCATCTACTTCAGCAATAACAACATCAGCTGCAGTTGCCATTAACGGGTTAAAATTACGGGCCGTTTTATAGTAGATGAGGTTTCCAAGGGTATCCGCTTTATGGGCCTTAATTAAAGCGATATTTGCCCGGATTGCCGGTTCAAAGACATATTTGACTCCATCAATTTCCCGTTCTTCTTTTCCTTTCGCCAGTTCCGTTCCCACACCGGTTTTCGTGTAATAACCGCCAATTCCTGCTCCGCCCGCCCTCATGGATTCCGAAAGAGTTCCTTGAGGCAACAGTTGCAATTCAATTTCCCCTTTTTGATAATAATCGCCAACCTCCCGATTGCTTGTAAAATATGATCCAATCGCTTTCTGAATTTTACCTTGCCTAAGAAGCACACCTAATCCCCGGCCGGCTTCACCAAGGTTATTGCTAATAACTGTCAGATCGGTTACATCTATCTCAGCCAGCCCATCAATTAGTGTAAGAGGCGCGCCGATTAGACCAAACCCTCCGACCATTAATGTATGGCCGGACTGTACACAAGATAAGGCTTGCACTGCATTGCCATGGATTTTGTCCATACATTTCACCACCGCTTCAACTTTATTTTTCAGCTAACGAATCACTTGCCTCAAACCAAGCAGGAATACCGGCTGTTAATAAACAAATAAATCCTACATCCGCTAACTCCTCTTCAGAAGCTCCGTTCTCCCTGGCTGTCTTCATCCATTTTCCTGCTTGTTGGCCCTTTAATTCTGTAATGAAGATTCCGACCATTAAAAGCTGCTTCATTTTCCTGGAAACCACTGCATCGTCCATTATTTTTTCTATCAGCAGATCGTCTCTCTCCGATCGCAGCAGCGATAATGCTCCTTCAATAAAGGTTGTGTCTTCGCCGTCCATTAACTGAATTATTTGTATAAGCAATTCTTCCATTGTTCCGGCATTCTTTATGGAAACAGAGTTTCTTTTTCCTTGTAACGATAGAGCATACTCTAATGACTTCATAGCCGTATTTAATGCTTTAGCTCCATTGTATAGGTAGGGAACCATTAAATACTCTACCAATTCTGGTATGGTAGCACCGGCATCTATTGCTCCTTTTGTGTGATAGAGCATGCTGCGTTCATACAACCTTGCTGCGTTCATGCCGACTAAAAGAATATCCTTTTCTTTTCTTGTTAGTGCACTATCACTCATAATGCCTCCACGCAAATTTGTATAACATTCAAGCGATTCAGGGCTATAGTCATGCATTTTTTGCACCCATCCCGGCACGGTATCGTATACTTCTTTAAAATAGGCCAATCCACTTCTCATTCTTCAACACCCTATCCCAATGATTTATAAAAGCAGCATTTACATCCCTTGCCTCCACCAAAAATTCTCATTGTTCAAGCTTCTGTGTAATTGCCACAAAAAAATGGCTGCCTCAAACATTGCTACCTACTAAGATAACAATTGTTGAAGACAGCCATTCGTTCATTAGTTAGTATTAAAAAGGGTATTTTTTAATAGCTAATGAATAGGCAATCACTTATTCATTTATATTTATATTTTACACCAAATTCTAAATATTTCAACTTTTGATATAGATATTCTCTAAAAATTCTGTGATCGCCTGATTAATCTCTTCCCTATTCTCAAACACCATAGTATAGTGATTGCAGGCTGAAACAATCATCTCGATATTTTTTGTATATTTTTTTGTTTCAATATAGTCTGTCTCATAAAATAATGGAGGAAATGGGCCGATTTCTCCTTTGGCATATACTAACAAAACAGGGCATTGAATAGAGGCGCATACTTCTTTTGGCGAATAAGAATAAAAACTCTCAAAGTCAGCCAAAGTTTTAGACTCACATGACTTATGTTCCCAATGGTCCCCTTCTCTCCGAATTTCATACTGGACAGTATTTTCTAATATAGGAGACCATTCTACACCCAAACGTTCATAAATCTCTTTTGTTTCCTGAATATAGCTCTCAGGCGAATCATAGTCTTTACTCAATCTTCCAAGTGACGGCTTTACGATATCACGCTGATGATTAGACATTAAAGCAGCACCATCCAATAAAATAACAGCTTTCACAGAATCTAATTTACTGGCGACAATAGTTGAAATAAATGCTCCCATTGAATGCCCCATTAGAATAGGATTCTCAATTTCCAATTCATTGATTAAATCAATAATATCCTCTGCATGCTGAAAGATTGAAGGCTTCTTATCCATCCGTGAGCTGTTGCCTCTCCCTCGTAAATCGAGGGCAATAAATCTGTAATCGTCTTTTAACGCTTCAGCGTAGTAATGCATATTTTTATGTGTTCCTGTTAATCCATGAATAGCAATGATCGTGCCTTTTTTCCCAGGATAATCAGCTAGCTGAAGCTTGCGACCATTTATCTCTTTCATGTACATTTTCATACTATTCGCTCCTTGTAACAAAAAATGGCTGCCTTAAATATTGCTATCAAACTTTGATAGCAGTTATTTAAGACAGCCGGTTTGTTCATTAGTTGATAACTTATTTTATCATATCCCCCTTAAAACCTAGACCATTATCTAAACTGCCTCGGGAGTGTCAAGCGCTGTCCGACTATTTTTCTAACTATCTCCTATGCTGTTTTCTATAGGGAGAAAAAGAAGGGCTATGAGAATTCCCCCTCTTTAGTTTGTAATTTTCATCTTATTCAATCCGCATCACAAAATCTAATGATGCTTCTTTGTGGCCTCCTTTATCTACAAGCTTCGTAAGAAGAGACGTACGGACACCGTTTGCTACATCTGTATCCAGCCATTCATCCCCTTCAAAGAATACCTGCGTAATAAGAGGTTCATGGCCTTCCTTCTCAAATTTCATATGCAAATGTGCCGGACGGTAAGGATGATAGCCAGCTGCCTTCACAAATTCCCCCGTCGGCCCATTTGTCGGAATTTGATATGGAACCGGCACAATCGAATGGACCTCGAAACGTCCATTTTCATCTGTATAGAAATGTCCTCTTAAATTATAGTCAGGTGCGTCCGAATCAAAATTAGAATAAAACCCATCCGCATCATCCTGCCACCATTCCACTCTTGTCTGCGGAAGCGGCTGGCCGTTTACCGAGCTGACAGTTCCGCGAAATACCAGTTTCTCTCCTTTCTCGTCCGGTCTCTGCGGGAGGACAAACGGCTGCTCTTTTAACAGCGGGGTTCCCTCTACAAAATAAGGACCTAGAAGAGAAGGCTCTGTTCCCGGAAGACCTTTGTATTTTGCTTCTAAAACATACGTTTCTATGAATACGTCCAAAAACAGGGGAACTTCTCCGCTTGTGCCCAAACGATTGGCCCACTTTACGAAATTGGTATATTCTTCATGATTGATTTGCTGCTCGTCTAAAAAGTTTTTCATATGCTTAACAAAACTTGCATATATTTCCGTTACTCGTTTATTTTTCACGATAGATTCGATCATAAGAATTGCTCCTTTTCAAATTAATTTTTTGTTTGTAAATAATGTAAGGTTCCTTTATGCTATTTTGAATTTAAACACTTGCAAATAACTCTCTTCCGAGTAACTCATTTGCCAGATGCTCCTTCTGCTGGTGTAGTAAGTTTCTAATTCTAGTAGAAGAGACAGTTTGCCCGTTTGCACACTTAACTAGAGGGTGAATAAACGTATTAAAGCGAGCAGCCAGATCTTCCGTTGTTCCCCGTTTCCCCTTTCCAAATTGAAAATTAGGTCCCACCCATATTTCTTTTGGAGATAAAGCTTCCAATTCCTTTAGAAAGTCTCCTGCACTCTTTGCCAAATAATCCTTATCAAATCTCGCCACAATAACATAATCGATACCCAGCTTCTTCAAAAAATGCACTTTTTCCTCTACGCTCGTTAAAACCATTTGATTTTGAAAAAAGGCTCTCGGCGGAGGATCAAAAGTGTAAACTACTGAAGAAATGTTACATTGGCGTGCACGACGTACCGCCTTCTTAATGAGTGACTGGTGTCCAATATGAATGCCATCAAATGCGCCAATCGTCACAATAGACTGTTTCAAATGTAAACTGTTGTTTTTGATTACTTCCATAGAAGCCCCTCCATGTCCTCACTCTCCTGACCACATACCCATTTCTCCTCCAATAGAGCAAGTGGATTTTATATTACACGAGCCTCTTGTGAGATTATTTAATGCAAACTTCTATCTCATTTGTTTTGACTTGTCACTTTGAAAAATAGCTGACATCATCGGGATTAATCCATGTCTTATTCTGCCAGCCATCTAAATCGTAATCATTCATACATTCCTCAACAAACCTTTCCATCATCTCTGCTTCTCCATTGCTATTAGCAACGACAAGGTTCTCAAGACGAATGTTTTCGTGATTGCCGGAATAGTTTCTTTCATATAATTCATGTCGGCCTCCATACTCTGTTCCTACTACGTCCCAGAGCAATTTAATTAACTTGATTTTATTTACCGCATCAACATCGTTTGAACCTCTGTACAGCTTATCGATAATTGGCCGGAGTTCCGGATTCTTGAAATCTCGTATGCTTGAAGGTTGAACAATTAAGCTTCCTGCCACCACATTTTCAATAACTTCTTTAATTTTCGGCCACCCTTCCGACATGAAGACACGATAAGCAAGACCATAATTTAAGTTAGGCAAAACTGTGCCGTTCTTCCCCTCGTTCGGGTTCATTGCCATCGCATCGCTTAGTGCCCAGAACATATTCTTCCAAGCTATGACTTCTCCAACATTGGCTTGTACGCCACGAAATTGATCGGTTCCATTTACCTTGACTGCCTTAATCAATAAGCCGGCGATAAAATCTAACTTTACTGCCAGCCTTGTGAGGCCATGGAACGTAAACCGATGCAAAAAACCGCTCTCTGCAAAGAAGTTATTAATCTTTTCTACATCTTTATAAATTAAAATGTTTTCCCAAGGTATTAAGGCGTTCTCAAATACAAGAACGGCATCATTTTCATCAAAACGGCTGCTGAGTGGGTAATCAAATGGACTCCCCATAACTGCAGCATTCATTTCATAGGAAGTCCGGCATATCAATTTGACACCCGGCGTATCCATTGACGCAACAAAGCACAGAGCCATATTTTCATCCTTAATCGGCGCTGCTCCATAATGAGCGACAAAGTTATAATTTGTTAGAGCAGATCCAGTAGCAACCATTTTTGCACCGCTCACAATGACGCCTTCTTCCGTTTCTCCTACGGCTTTAATGAAAATATCTTTTACTGCTTCTAACGGCTTATTGCGATCCACTGGCGGATTAATAATTGCATGGTTGAAAAACAAATTCTTCTCTTGCGCTTCTTTGTACCACCTTCTCGCATTATCAGCATAGGGAGCGTAATAATCAGGATCAGCACCAAGAGTTGCCAAGAAAGAAGCTTTGTAGTCTGGAGACCTCCCCATTTGCCCATAGGATAACTTTGCCCATTCAGCAATCGCATTTCGTGAGGCTAGCAGATCTTCTGCTGTTTTATCAAACTGGAAAAATTTTTGCGTATATCCGCCATTGCCGGTATCTGTCTCTACCGTTAAAACGTTTTTTGTTTTTTCATCATGCAAAGCATCATAAAGACGTGCAATTGAACGGGCTGAATTGCGGAAAGCTGGATGAGTCGTTACATCTGCTACCTTCTCACCATGGATCCATACCTCGCGCCCATCTCTTAAACTTTCCAAGTACTCTGCTCCTGTTAAAGGTCTATTGCCTGTAGCCGTTGATTGTGCGTTCATTTCTATTCCTCCTTATTTTTCCCCTCCGCTTTTAAAGCGCTTTCATGTTGTAATTAAATTATGCAGATTATTTAGAATAATTTGAACTGCAAAAATATAGGGTGTATTCGTGTCTTTATTTCAGTTTTTGTGGTTTGAATTTCAAAGAGATGTTTAAGACATAAATTATTTATGTTAACTCTTGTCTATTAAAGACAAAAAGATCGCCTATTCAATCCCGAAGAACGAATAGGCGATCTTTTTATATTTTTAATACGGTAAAAGCATCCTCTCCCTCTATCACCCGTAAAGCAAAATAAATCTGTACAGCTAATTGACAGTTGAAACGTCCGATTCCTGTCTTTAAGTTAGATCGACAAAGCGACTCAATCTTTTCCATCCGATAACGCAATCCCGCAATGGATAAATGTAAATCGTCAGCTGTTTGCTGAAGGTTGCCGTTATGTTCTAAATAAGATTTTAATGTAATAACTAAATTTCCCTGACTTAGTTCATCGTGCTCAATTAAATCGCCAATTGTCCTTCTACAAAACTCAATCAACTCCTGCTGATTACTGCCTTTTAAGAACATAATAACCGGTTCCAATTCTTCAAAGCAGGAAATCCTGCTGTCTGTCGGATAAGCGATCTCCAAAAAGTCACATATTTGGCAAGCATCTTCATAACTTTTTGATAAGTTTTTTAAATGATCGACTTTGCGCCCAGTTCCGATATACATCTTTACATACTTAAATTCTTTTTGAATGGCAGACTGCAACTTTGCTGAAAACCGTTCTATTTTTGAATAGTCTTCTTCTAACAACACAAAGATAATGTATTGATCTTTCAAAAACACCTCCATCTCTGGATACAGCAAGCAAATATAATGGAGGATCCCTTTCCGTTTTGAATCAGTGTCAACTTTCAATGTAAGAATGCGGCTTGAGTGGTGGGGGTTAAGATTAAAAATATGTGTATACCTTTGAAGAGTGTGTTCGTCATAGTTATTATTTAAAATTTCTTCAAAAAAATCTTCTTTTTTTCTCCAGAGAGCTTTCGTTAATTTATGCTGATGAAACATTTGTATTGAGAAAACTGTAAGTGCCCGTTCGGTTATCATTCGCTCCTTTTGCAAAAGTTCTTCGTTGCCAATAACAACTAAGCGGCCGAGGTTTTCATTATGAGCGCGGATAGAGAATGTATCAATCTGCTTTAGCTTCTTCTTACGCCCTCCCTTATCCTTTATCCAGTTTTGATAAGCCTCTTCATCCTCTGAACACACAAAAGCGCATTCCAACTTTTCAAAATAATAATCGATCACAATGCTTTTTTGCAGCGTGTCGGCAAGAAAGTGAATGGTATCTTTGACACTCTTGTCTGCCAGCAGCATGTCCGTTAATTGCTTTTGAACTTGCTCTGAATGGATAATATTTTCATTCAACTGCTGAACTTCTTTATAAGCGCGATCTAGCTCTGATAATAGCGATTCCGCTTTATAGTACCGCAAATCTTGCTGATGGCGCTTATCCTGTTCATCAACTGTTTTCGCCACAAAACGGCAGTGCGGATCCCCCTTTCCTTGGCATTGCTCTTCAATAACCAATACCTCTTTTCCGAAAGTTTTCGTTAAATAACCACTTGCATAACCAATAAGCGTCCAGCAAATCGGATCCTCACTGTAGCCATAATGATTAACGTGTTCCACGGCTTCAAAGGAGTTTTTCCAAAAACCTGTAAAACAAAGGCCTGCCTCGTTCAGTTCAATTACATCCTGTTCGACTGTAACTATTCCTTCTAATGTGTGTAAATAAGGACCTGCCAATATAAGCTCCTGCTTTGAATCCCAATTAAACATTTTTTCAATGGTTTCTCCATCTCTATATCCCCAAGCCCATCCATATCTCATTAAAAATCCCTTTGCCCGCTCCATCCCTAAGGTATTGACTAAATCCCTGCGCAGAATCCCCAATGCTTCCACAGGCACTAGAGCCATTCTTCTATCACTAAATTTAATCTCGCCAGTACGGGGATTTACATCAATTAAATTGTCAAAAAGCAACTGATAAGATTTCATTTCTCCCCACCCCCAGATCAAAAATGTTTACGCTTACAATAATCTATATTTAAAATATTAGCAATATTCGTTCTCATTACAAACCATAAAAAAGTGCAGGCTAAAGCTGTTTTTATATACTTTTTTACAGTTGTATAAAAAGCCTTCATAAAAATAACCGCTTTTATATGTTTTTATAAAAGTTAACCTTTAGTTTTATTTATATACTTTATGGAGGTTGATCTTTTTACGGTTTTCTCTTTTTGTTAAGTAACAATAAAGTCATTTAAAAAATAATAAAGTTGTTAAAGAAACATCAGTCATGCTATTTAACAATTGGGCCAGATTGTGGAGGATAATTGCTGCAAACGGGGTGTTGATAAAAATTACAATGCTATCCGTGTTTAAATATCAAAAATCTCGCCAATTCACAATCGATTGACGAGATTTTATATTTTTCTTAAAATCCCATTACGTAGAACACCTTTGTCATATTCATTTATTCTAACAATGATATTAAGGTATAATCACATCTGTTTCAATCAATCGAGGATGAATACTTTTCGCTTTTTCATATGCTTCAGCAGAATTAACTGAGTATACATGCAGTTTTAGGCCTGCTTTTTTAATTTCTTTGGCAGTTTCTTTATCTACATTGTTAATTGATGTTGAGTAAATGGCGTTATCATATTGTTTTAATTCTTCAATATCAGCATCTACATTTTTTAATGCATTTCCAAGGAATGTCACAGTTGCTTCTGGGTACCATTCGTTAAATTGATTTCGAATATCATCATTGCTTAGTACAAAGAATGAATGATTTAATACTTTGGCTTCCTCAGCTTCTTCCATAATACTGTCTACGAATTCCTTATCACCCCAGTCGCCTTTTGAACCATCAAAATTAATACCAATATTGTATTTATGAGCTTCCTCTAAAACTTCCTCAAGTGTTGGTACTTTATAATCTGTTACATTTCCTTCTTTATCTTCAATATCAAAACTTTGAATTTCTTCTAATGTTAAATCTTTTACCTCTCCAGAGCCTGTCGTAGTACGGTCAACCGTTTTATCATGCATTAATATGTATTGGCCGTCCTTGGTTTTTTGGACATCAATTTCAACAAAGCCATACCCCCTAATAGTCCAGCCTGAGTTATCGCTTCTAATGTGTTCTCAGGAGCCGCCACTTGTGCGCCACGATGAGCACTTAACTCCGTTTTGCTGCTTTGTAACCAGTTATCATTCGGGGCTGCACTTGCAGCACCTCCAAACAAAGATGTTGCCAACATAAACGGCACAGTCAACGACAAGATTCTTTTCTTTTTCACTGTTCTCCACTTCCTATTCTTTAATATTTGGTGCGCTTTCACAATACATAAACAGTGTAAATAGCACATTAATTTTTTATTACGTTTAAGATAATTTTGTTGTTTTTTGTCGTTCACTTAAAAAACACTTGTTGACTATGTGCTTCAATCTGCCATTGGCCTGTATAGTAAACCTTCCCCTATTAAAACATTTGTTACAAGCAGCCTGACCAGCAAATACCAGCGGATTGTGCAGCAGCACATGTGAAGAAGTTCTGAAGCGAATGTTACCTGTATGTTGCGCGGCAACTGAGTAACGTTCCATAAGTCGATATCGAAAATTCTTTAAACCAATGATGCTCAAGTGAATGAAATGAGAGAAATCATCGTTTATCTGCATGTTCAATTTGTTCTAAAATTTCTCTGTATACTTTTGCATACGGCTTTTTATATTGTTCAGGGTTTTGCATTTCTGCATCAATAATTTAATTCAGATTTGATATTCATTTAAATATTTAGGATCACATTCCGCAGCCAAATAATAAAGAATCAACTATTACAAACAATAACCGATTAAGTTTAGGATTTTTAAATTTCCCGACTAGTTTACACTGTTTTAAATAGCAAAAAGCCATCTATTCATTCCAAAGAGCAGATGGCTTTTTGCTTTACATATTCTTTATTAAAGGTGAAATTCAGTTTAGGGACTTAGCCCATTGTAGAGATTTAAAAAGGTACACTATTCAATTAACGGATAATGAAAAAATCATCCCTGTGCAACATTTTTTCTAAAATCAACCCACTGCACACCTTCACGGTTTTCCATACGGATTCCTCTCCATCCCTGTGCAAGCAATTTCTGCTGTCCGGCTGTGTCATCCATACGGAGAGTTGTAAATTCCCAGTTTTCTTTGCTGTTATCCTTGTCTAGTTCCTTGACGAAGATGTAACGCAGACGATTGCCGTATTTTTCTTTCAGTGCAGCAATCTCCATTCCTTGGGCAAATTTATCCTTCAAGCTAGGAATGTTAAAGGGGGCTACTGTACAACAAACATACTTGTATTGTTTGTCAAGAAGCTCTAATTCTTTCATGATCCATTGGGCAAGCGTCTTTTGCAGACCATTTCCGCGATAATCCGGATGTACATTTGAAATTTCCTGATAGATTACATCCAATAATTCCTCTTCTGTTAAACCGATATCGCGGCCTAAATGGCCATCCTCGTCGACGGGAGGCTCCATGAGCGCCCGGAAAGCGATCAGCTGATCGTCTGCAAATGCGCCGATTACCAATCCTTTGCCTTCTAGAATGTATTGAAATTGTTCACGAGAAAGCGGCTCTAATACTGCCTTGTTTTCCAACGTTTCCGTCACGAACTGCTGCAATGCCAAAATATCGTCCAGCTGAGCAAGCGACAACGGCACAATACGGACGGATTGGCCGCTGCTATTTAATGTTCCTTCATAAATTACTTTCATCACAGTTCCTCCTTTATTACCGGATAGTTGCTTCAAAAACCGTTAAATCTGCCAACGTATGTTCATCCACATCCACACCAAGTCCCGGCTTGTCAGTTAAGCGGATAAACGGTACATCATACGCCAAATTCCCAACATCTTTTGAGAACTTTAACGGCCCAGTTAATTCTACGCTAGTAATGACTTTTTTCGCGAAAGCGACATGAAAGCCGGCAGCAGAGCCAATGGATGACTCGACCATGGAACCGACCTGGCATTCAAGTCCGGCCATTTCTGCTTGATGAGCAAGCTTTACAGCAGGGTAAATGCCTCCGCATTTCATCAATTTGATATTCACTTTATCAGCAGCCTTTTTCTCGATTACTTCACGCATTTCGCGAGGACCTTTTAGTCCTTCATCCACCATTAAAGGGATGTCTGTCTTTGACCGGATAAAGGCCATCCCATTCATATCATCCGCTAATACAGGCTGCTCCAGCCAGTCGAGGTTTGCTTCCTGAAGAGCGCGAATGGCCGTTAACGTTGTAGCGCTGTTTACCCAGCCTTGATTCACATCTACGCGAATAGCAATCTCCTCTCCTACTCGCGCTCTGACCGCTTTAACGCGCTCAACATCTCTTTTTACATCCTTGCCCACCTTCATTTTAAATGATTGATATCCCTGTTCGACCATAGCAGCCGCCTCTTCAGCCATATGCTCCGGCTCTCCAATGCTTAACACGTGTGTGATCGGAAACTCGTTGTGATAGCGCCCTCCGATTAACTGATAAACCGGCTGTCCCAGCTTTTTACCTAAAATATCGAAGCAAGCAATGTCAATGGCGGCCTTAGCAGCTGGCGCTCCATAAACAGTTTTGTTCATGATATCATGCAGCTTCTCCAACTCGAGCGGGTTTTTGCCAATAACAGCGGGAGCCAATGTATTTTTTAATGTATAAAACGCTCCTTCCCAGGTTTCGCCTGTTACATGTTCATCGGCGACGCTTTCTCCGTAGCCCGTAATTCCCTCGTCCGTTTCAACCTTTACAATGATGGAAGGCATGTAGTCGTATGTGTGATAACTGACGATAAATGGCGTGTGTAAAGGGAAATGAGCTGCGTATAAGTGAATAGCTGTAATTTTCATAAAATGTTCTTCCTTTCAGTTTACAATAGATTTTTATATTTGGTATAGTTATCGTTAAATAGACGCTAAATAACTAAAGTTTTACATTTCATATAGGAGCTGGAATGATGACAATAAAAATTGCAGTAGTTGGTTCAGCGGATTTTATCCGCACTATTTTATCAGTTGTTCCTCAGATCGGCGAGCTGGAAATCGAGCCGTATATCTATGAACGGCCGGAGGAAGCTGCCGAGCTTATCAAGTACTTGAAGCCTTGCGATGCTGTATTTTTTTCCGGGGCCCTGCCCTACTATTTTTCCAAAGATCTACACGAATCGCTGCCTATCCCTTCCCATTATCTGGAGCAGGATGAAACAGCCATTGCTACATCGCTTCTTGCTGTCATTTCTCAAAAAAACATTTCATTAGAACGGATCTCCATTGATTTAACCGAATATGTCTTTATTAAGAATGTTCTTGCGGATATTGGCGTGAAGCGTGAACCTATTCATGTCATTGATTATGCGGATAAGCTGCCCAATAAATTTGATATAAATGATATTGTTCATTTTCATTACTCCCGCTTTAAGTCCGGAAAAATCGACCTGGCACTTACAAGCATCCATGCTGTATACAACCGGCTCCGTGAGCTTGGCGTTCCAGCCCAGCGAATGGTTGATCCAATCAAATCATTAGTGCGAGGCCTGCAAGATACGAAAGCGCAGGCAGAGCTTGTAAAAAGCCACTCGGCTACTATTGCGGCCGGCTATATTTCCTTAAAGCAGCCGGAAGAAGCACAAACACTGTATTTGGAGGCTTTTGCCCGGGAGATGAATGCGTCTATTCAACAATCGGCAGAGTCTGCTTTTTCATTGTACAGCACCCGCGGCGATATTGAAATCGTGATGAATAGCGATGCATTTCACGAATTTCTGCTCAAATGGGAAGAACCGGTCGCCGTAGGCTTTGGGTATGGATTTACCGCGGCCGAAGCCAGCCAAAATGCCAAAATTGCGCGCAGTTTTGCCCTCCAGCATGATCATGAAAGCTGCGGGTATATTTTAACAGAAGAGAAGGAATTGCTCGGACCGTTTCCGAAAGAAAAGAAAACGCAGCGATTAAAAAACGATCACCCTGAGCTGCTTCGAATAGCAAAAGAAACCAAAATGAGCCCGGCAAACTTATCAAAGATCATCCAATTTAGCAAATCACGGCAATCAGTGCAATTTACAGCTGCTGATCTTTCAGCCTACCTCCAGGTTACCCGCCGTTCAACCGAACGAATCTTAAAAAAACTCGTCGATCACGGATTTGCAAAAGTCGTTGGCGAAGAAATGACTTATCAGCAAGGCCGGCCGCGCTCCATTTATGAATTAAATATGCCGATTTACTAATGAAGGAAAAGAAAAGTTCATTTCTATGAGCTTTTCTTTTCCTTTGCTTTTTATTGGTTAACTGCAGCTTCCTCTTGCTGCTCTAACGCCAATTTCTCCTCTGAAGTCAGCTTTGTGATTGAAAAACCGGTTAAAGCATAAATGATGGAAAGGATCGGAACAACAAAATTCAGCACCGCATAAGGAGCATATTCAAATGTATGGACTCCCAGTGTTCCTAGTATAAACACTCCGCACGTATTCCACGGAATAAATACAGAGGTTAATGTTCCTCCATCTTCAAGAGCACGGGAAAGGTTTTTCGAATGCAGCCCTTGTTCCTGATAGGCTTTTGCATACATTCTTGAAGGAATAACAATAGAAATATATTGTTCAGAGCAAGTTGCGTTTGTTGCAAAACAAGAAACAACCGTTGATGCTACAAGGGTTTTTGCTGTTTTGGCCAGCTTTAGAATTTGTTTGACAATAGCTTCAAGCATGCCTGTGTTCTCTAAAACTCCGCCGAACGTCATGGCCACAATCGTCATCGAGACAGTATACATCATCGACTCCAAGCCGCCGCGGTTAAACAGGTTATCTACCATCTCATTCCCGGAATCAATGACGAAGCCGCTTTGCAGCGCTTGGACTGCTTCCGCAAAAGAGCCGCCTTGAATAAATACTTGAGAAGCAAAACCAAGGGAAATTCCGATAATAAGCGCAGGAATGGCAGGTACCTTTTTAGCTACTAATATAATAACAAGAAGCGGAATCAACAGTAAAAAAGGCGAAATAACGAAATTATCCTGCAGCGCTCCCATCGTTTGTTCAATATCTGCTGTATCCAGCCCGTTTTTTCCGAAATCTTTGCCTAAAAAGGCGTAGACGCCCAAAGCAATGAGCAACCCGGGAACAGTCGTGTAAAACATATGGCGGATATGCACAAATAAATCCGTATTCGTTAAACCAGCCGACAGGTTTGTCGTGTCTGAAAGCGGTGACATTTTATCCCCGAAATAGGCTCCTGAAATAACAGCTCCCGCAATCATTGGTGCGGGAATTCCCATGCTGAGGCCGATCCCCATGCCGGCAACACCAATCGTTCCCATTGTCGACCATGAACTTCCGATTGCCAAGGATACAATCGCACAAATTAAAGTAATAGATACTAAGAATAATGAAGGCGTAATAATTTTTAATCCATAATAAATCATCGTGGCGACGATGCCTCCGCCAATCCAGGCGCCAATTGTTAAGCCGACCAGTATAATAATTACAACAGCCGGCAGCGCCAGGCGGATTCCTTTGTACATCGCTTCTTCAATTTCTGACCATTTAAATCCTGAACGCCAGGCCACAAGCGCTGCTGTCGTTGTGCCGACAATCAGCGGAATGTGCGGCCCTTGCTTCAAACCTACTACAGTTATGCCCATGACAATGATCATCACAACCAGCGGAATAATAGCTACCCAAAAAGACATCTCTTTTTTCATTTTCTTCCCTCTATTCGTCATTTTTTGGAAAAATTTCAATTGTCGCATAATAGACGCTAATAGGGTAATAATAACTTCTCGATGGCTGTACGTCAATTTGAATTTTTATTTTTTTGTAAAAACTTTTTCTTATTTAACTCTTTTTAATGTTTCTGCTAAAATTCGTGCGCCCATCGGCAAGACCGTTCGATCAAATGTCATCTGCGGATGATGCAGGCCGGGAACTAAGCCAACGCCCGCTCCAATCATTGTTGCCTTCACTTCAGGATGCTTGGTTGTATAAAAATGAAAATCATCGCTTCCCGAAATAACGATCGGTGAAGCAGCCGCCTGGTCTCCTGCCACATGCCGGATCGCTTCTTCTGCCACAGCCGCAGCTTCAAGCGACACTTCCGCTCCTGGCGTATAATCGTACCATTCAAATTCAATGTCAATGCCATAAAGGTTTTTTAATCCTTCTATGCCTTCTGTGATGCGATCTTTAAGAACTTGCAAGACTGAATTTTTCTGCGCGCGCACATCCATGGCAAACTCAACGCTTCCTGGAATAATATTGGCATTCTCCCCGCCAGCCATAATTTTTGTCAATTTCGCCGAATAGCTTTCAAACGGCGACAAGTAAATGGATTTAATAAATTGATGAAGAGCTACCACAACATCAATGGCATTTTTTCCTTGATGAGGCCTTGCCCCGTGAGCATCAACCCCAAGGATTTTTCCTTCCAGAAAAATGCCGGCTCCATGATAAATCGCCGGCGCAAATTGGCCAAGCGGAAGCTCTTCGAGTGGACGCACGTGGACGCCAAACAGGTGGGTGACTCCCTCCATTGCTCCCCGTTCAATCATCGCTACTGAGCCATTTCCTTTTTCTTCAGCAGGCTGGAAAATAAAGCGCACCTTTTTATTTAACGGTTCATTTCGCAAATGAAGCAAAGCGCCGAGCACCATCGCCATATGAGCATCATGCCCGCATGAATGATTGGCCCGGAACACGCCATCTACCTCTTGCCACAATGCATCCATATCCGCACGAACCGCTACTGCTGTCTCCCCTTCTCCAATTTCGGCAATAACGCCTGTTACATCTGGAAAACGGCGGTACGGCACATTTAGCTCGTCCAAAATCCCCGCTATTTTTTCGGTCGTTCCCTTCTCCTGCCAGCTCACTTCAGGGTGCTCATGGAAATAGTTAAACCATTCCATCATTTTGTCTTCAATATTCATGCTTCTCTCTCCTTTTTCTATCCATCGCTTCGAAATAGTTCAGTGAGCAGCTATGCTAGCATTCCTGACATTTGCTTTCCACCTTCCTATTTATCTAAATATTATCATTTTTTTAATTAGGTATCTGTACTTGCTTTTAAATTTTTTTGTCATGCAGCCGATGAACGGTTACTAGCTGACAAACTGCCAGCCTAACCCCTATGACCCACCATCGTCTTTAAATAAGCCAGCCGCCGCGTTTATACACTAACGCGACGGCGGCTGTTCTGTTGATTAATTATCCACGATATTAATATTGTAGTGCTCCAGCCAGCCATTTATTTGGACAAGATGCGCGATAAGCTGAGGGCCTGTCATCAGCTGGCCAAACCAAGGTGCTTTAAAAGAGGAGCCGTTAGAATTAATAATATCTGTGACTTTTGTTTTTGACAGTATTTCAAGAATAGGAGAGGAGGGTTTATCAATGATATCCGTCAACTGTTTCGTGACGCGTGCGGTGTATTCTGGGTGATAGGTTTTCGGATAAGGGCTTTTTTTCCGGTAAAGCACATCATTAGGCAAAACCCCTTCTAAAGCGAGGCGCAAAATCCCTTTCTCCCTTCCGTTCAGCATTTTCATATCCCATGGAATATTCCAGGCGTACTCTACAAGCCGGTGATCAGCGAATGGAACGCGAACCTCTAAGCTTGCCCCCATGCTCATGCGGTCTTTGCGCTCAAGGAGTGTCGTCATAAACCATGTCATGTTCAAATAAAACATTTCCCGGCGACGGGCCTCCAGCGGACTTTCCCCATCTAACCGGGGCGTTTCCTGAATAGTCTCTTCGTACCGGTCTCTTACATATCGCTTAAGATCGAGCCGTTTCTGCCAATGCGGAAGCAGCAGCCGCTGCCTTTCTTCCTGGGATTTCATCCATGGAAAGCTGTCATCATTCAACAGCTCCTCTCTATAAAACCACGGGTAGCCTCCAAAGATTTCGTCGGCGCATTCGCCAGATAGAGCAACGGTAAAGTTCGGTTTGATCTGTTCACAAAACCATAACAAAGAAGAATCCACATCCGCCATTCCCGGCAAATCTCTTGCTTTCACAGCATCCGTTAAATAATCAGCCAGCTGATCATTTTGAATAACAGCAGCATGGTGAACTGTTCCTAAATGCTGCTGCATTTTTTCAATCCACGGTCTATCTTCATCCGGCTGAAATGTGCTTGATTGGAAGTACTGGCGGTTATGAATGTAATCAATAGAATACGTATGAAGCGGACCATGGCCTTCTTCTCTAAAAAAGTCGGCGGCAAACTGGCTGATCGCGCTTGAATCCACTCCTCCTGATAAAAACGTGCAAACCGGCACATCAGCTGTCAGTTGCCGCCGGACTGCATCTTCCATAAGAAACCTGACTTGCTCTGCCGTTTCCTTTAATGATTGGTTATGTTCTTTGCTAACGACATTCCAATATCTCCAAATCTTCAGTCCGTTTCGGCAATAGCTGAGTGCATGGGCGGGCCTCAATTCTTTTATGCCGCGAAAAATTCCGTGACCCGGCGTGTGGGATGGGCCTAACCCAAGCACCTCCTGAAGCCCTTCTCTTCCTATCTCACTTTTAACAGCCGGATGGGACAGGATCGCTTTCAACTCTGAGCCGAATACCAGCGAGCCGCCCCCTTCTTTATAAAAGAGCGGCTTTACGCCTACACGATCCCTTGCCATAAAAAGCCGCTCCTTGTTCTCATCCCAGACAGCAAATGCAAAAATGCCATTTAAATGATCAACGCATTTTTCGCCCCATTCTATATAAGCTGTCAGCAATACTTCCGTGTCAGAACGAGAACGAAAAGCATGCCCTGCCTTTAATAATTCTTGGCGAAGCTCTTCGGTATTGTAGAGCTCTCCGTTATAAACGATTGTGTAATGGTGTTTGTTGACTGTCTTTTTCATCGGCTGGATTCCGCCGGCAGGATCGACTACAATGAGCCGAGTGTGTCCAAACGAGACATGCCGGCTGCTCCAAATATTCGAAGCGTCCGGACCGCGCTTCGCCAGCGTCTGTGTCATTTTTTCCACAATGAACGCCTGAGTTGTCAAATCCTGATGCCAATTAACCCAACCTGTTATTCCACACACTCGCTATCACTCTTTCCTGTTAGATTTTCGGGGCCGCTCCGGCCTTTTTATTCATCAGCAGAACAACAATGCCCTTTAGTATTGTGTGATATACTGCTCGCGCTCCCACGGGTGAACTTGCGTGCGGAATAAATCCCATTCAATTACCTTGGCTTCAATAAAATGTTCGCATAAGTGCGGACCTAGAGCCTGAGTCATCACCTCGTCTTTCTGGAAATTTTTGATCGCCTGAGCAAGAGTCGGCGGCAAATCCACAATGTTGCTTTCTTCCCGCTCTTTTTTAGACATCGCATAAATATTTTGATCCACCGCAGCAGGCGGCGTTAATTGATTTTTGATGCCATCTAGTCCGGCTGCCAGCTGCACAGCCATGGCTAAATAGGGATTGGCCGAAGGATCAACACTGCGCACCTCCACACGTGTGCTAAGCCCCCGCGAAGCCGGAATGCGGATCAGCGGGCTCCTATTCCTGGCAGACCAGGCTACATAACAAGGAGCTTCATATCCAGGAACTAATCTTTTATAAGAATTGACTGTCGGATTGGTGATCGCCGTGAAATTAGGAGCATGCTTCAAAATACCGGCGACAAACTGTCGAGCTGTATCACTTAGTTCAAGGTCACCCTCTTTGTCATAAAAAACATTTTCGCCGTCTCTGAACAAAGATAAGTTGCAATGCATGCCGGAGCCGTTTACTCCGTACAAAGGCTTTGGCATAAATGTCGCATGCAAGCCGTGCTTGCGGGCAATCGTCTTTACGACTAATTTAAACGTCTGAATGTCATCACACGCCTTCACAGCATCTGTATATTTAAAATCAATCTCGTGCTGGCCGGGTGCTACTTCATGGTGGGAAGCTTCAATTTCAAATCCCATCTCTTCTAATTCCAGCACAATATCGCGCCGGCAGTTCTCCCCCAGATCTGTAGGAGCAAGATCAAAATAACCGCCGCTGTCATTTAATTCGAGAGTTACTCCTCCTTTCTCATCTAGTTTGAACAAAAAGAATTCAGGCTCAGGTCCGACATTAAAATCAGTAAACCCCATTGCCTTCATTTCATTTAATATCCGCTTTAAATTGCTGCGGGGATCTCCCTCAAAAGGTGTTCCATCCGGATGATAAATATCACAGATCAATCTGGCAACTTTCCCTTTTTCAGCTGTCCAAGGGAATATAACAAACGTATCCAGGTCAGGATATAAATACATATCCGACTCTTCAATGCGGACAAATCCTTCAATGGAAGAGCCATCAAACATCATTTTGTTGCTTAATGCTTTCTCCAATTGAGAAGAAGGAATTTCTACATTTTTGATCGTTCCTAAAATATCCGTGAATTGCAGCCGGATGAATGTCACATTCTCTTCTTGAACTAATTTAGAAATCTCTTCTCGGCTAAATTTCACCATATCCTTCTCCCCTTATATTCATTTTTCATTTATAAAAGTACTGTCTCTCCCATGAAGCAATCAGGATTCTCACGCTGAAAACATCTCCGCTTCTTTACTATTATTATTTAACATGCGATGATATTTTGTTCGTTTTCAGTCTTCTGCAGCAAAAAATCTATCCCAACACCCCATGCTCAGTTGTGAACAAGCTTTCTGAAAAAACTGATGCAAAAGGCAAACCACCATTCCCGTGGTGTTTGCCGATATTTATTATATGTGCGCAAAATAAATCCGAATAATATATTGTTCAGATTTATTTCATCTATTTTTGATATCGCTTCAGAGGCTACAATAAAAAATAACCTATTTTTATAAACAGAAAGATTAATTTTCTGATAATCTAGCTTAAAAAAGGGAATAAGAGTAAAAAAACAAGAAGGAGTGAATGATGATGAGGAAAAATAAACTCATTCAAAAAGCCAAGAAAACAGTCAGCCACGCAGCTGATTATGTAAAAGAAAAAGCGAAGGAACTAGCCAATCCGCCTTCCACTTCGGTTCCTAAGCTGGAAAGGTATATTGAGAGCCATCCTGAAACGAATGTGACTAAACAAACTTGGCTTGGGATCACGTTTCGGTTTTACTATTTAGAAGAAGATGAAGCTTCCTATTATATGGAAAGAAAAGGCCCCTATCTTTTACAGCTGGATGCCTATGATAATGAGGGAAAAGAGCTTATCGCTTACCGTTCCTATAAAGACCGGCGCAAGCTGCATGACACCATGCCCTCCCTTTCACAAATCCTCCGCTCTAAGCACCGCAAAAAAGCCGGCTCATTTGCATAATGAGCCGGCTTTTTTGCCGTTGCAAGAAAACAGGTTTTGCTGTTTTGCCAGTGATTTATGCGGATGCCGGTGAATAAACTGCTTCCTTCTTGCAGCAGTAGCCTTTCACTTTGAATCCGTATTTCTTCAATTGCCGGATGCTTAAATTACGAAGCACTTTGTCTGAGACAATCACAATCACTTCTTTGTCGGCAATTTCGTTATGCTGCCTTGCTAAGTACGGCAATGGAATGTGAATCGCCGACGAAACTGGATTGCGGTTTGCTTCATGAAAATCACGGACATCCACCAATTGAACATCTTCGTTTTGATTACATTGAATTTCTTCTGCTCCGACAACCGGAACATAACGTTTATAAAGTACAGGCAGCATCAGCAATAGAATTATGCCCACTAGAAACACGATCAGTCCCTCCAACTCAAATCAGGCGTATATTTTAACAAATAAAGAAAGGAAGGAGCACCTGAAATACCCCTGTATGTATAGTAAACCAAACGAAACCGCGAGTCAAGATTTTCCGCTTGATCCTGCGGCAAGATTATAGAATGGTTATAAAATAAAATCCCAGCATAAAAATCAGTATACTGACCGCAATAGTGACAACGGCCATTACAACTGATGACGAACGAAAGGACGCTTCGTTAATCTCCTTTCGTTTCATGAAGTAGCTAAACGATCCCATAATCAAAATAGCCAGACCGGTTGCTAAAGAAAAAATCATCATCAGCAGCGAAATTTCATCGGTAAGCTTGCTCACCTTTGATCCGTAATTAAAATGCAGCGTGACTGCCAGAAAACCAATTCCCACAACAGCAAGACCCGTGCGCAGCCAGGCAAGAAAAGTACGTTCATTCGCTAAATGCTGCTGAATGTATTTTGACTCATCAGCCTTTTGTCCTTTCATGGTCGCCTCTCTCCGTTCTTGCGTGTAATTTTAATATCCTCCCCTCCCTCATTTTACATATCAAGAAACAGTATGCAACTTCTCTGCCTGCCCTTCTGACAAATTCGCACAAAAAAAAAGCTTTTCGAACGCGGACTGCCGCCCATTCATCGAAAAGCTTTCTTCTATTTATTACACAGGAATCCCTGTTTCCTCTTTCACATAGGCAGCTATCACATCGACAGACAGTTGCAGATTATTCGTTAACAAACTGTTTTTTATATACGACAGCTTATTGCCTTCAACAGCATAGGACTGAATGTTTAAAATACTGTCAATATAAAGAATCCCTTTATGGGTAATCATCGGTATTGTAATTTTATCGCCGCCATTTTCTACTGGAGCTGATGGAATAGCGTCCATTCCATTAAGCATTCCTTCTCTTGTCAGCTGTTCCATAATCGATGGATAGGAGGGCATCCCCTCAGTCATCATTCGATGCAACTCAGCAATATCGTTTGGATCGTTCCCCAGATAATATTGAACATAATAAGCAAGGGTGACTTGTTCTCTTTCGGTTAATGTTTCCATTTTCCATTTCCTCCTTTGTTCTTGTTGTTATATTTCGACAGAAAAGAGGAACATTCCTGCAAATCCCAAATAGCTTTTATACAGCCTAAATTCGAATGAAGAAAAGGAAAAAAGCTTTTTCAATAAACCTTTTTAATGACAGACAACCCGCTTCAGACAAGGATTTGCCTCGGTTTTCTTATCCGCCTGTCGTTTGCTGCTCCTTCGGAATCGCTAGTTTTTCTCCTGCCGCTTGCTTATGCAATTGTGTCGAAAAAATGAAACTTAGCAACAACAGCACACTGCAAAGCACCAAGGAAGAACGAATCCCGCCAGCATGGTCGACGAGCCATCCGCCAAGCCCAGGGCCAAGCAGCTGCCCGGCAGCGAAGTATACAGTTACATAGCCTAGGGCCACAGGAGCATACGACGGGTGAATTTGCTCTGTCGATAGTGCCTGAATAAGCAGCAGCATTCCAACAACCGTGATCCCCCATAAAAGCTGGCTGGCCATAAACCCTGCATATACTGGAAAAACAACCGGGAGAGCCATGGCAGACGCTCCGATAAAGAGAGCAGTAAGCAGCGACTTCTTCCGGCCGACCCGATCTGAAATCGTCCCCCATAGCGGACCGCTGAAAATGGACAGTAAACCGCCAGCAGCCATAATTTGTCCGGCTTCATAACGATTAATGTCCGATTCCAGCATAAAGCTGAATAAAAAGCTTTGTGGAATCAAATAAGCAAAGCCAATCAATCCATAAATAAGAGCCACGAGCAGCACCCTTTTATGAACGTACACTTCGCGAAACAGGGATTCTTCTGCTTGTGCATTTTTGCGGGCAGGGATCGGCGGATCGCGCAACACGATTTGAGCGGCAAGGGCAGATAGCAAAGAAAGAAGGCCGTATACAGCCCAGAGATAGCGCCAGCCGCTCATCGAAAACCATGCGGTGAAGAACGGAATCATTGCACTGGAAATTAAAGTCCCTAACCCTAATCCGCTGCCAAGAAAGCCGATCATCATGCCCCGCTGCCGCGGGAACCAGCCGACGACAATATTCACAAGCGGGGTATAAGTAAAAGCCGTCCCAATGCCAAGAATCGCCATTCCGAGCATGCAAGAGAAAAAGCTTTGAACGAACGACAGATAAAATAAACCGGCGGCGACGAGCAGCGTTCCAATCACGACTAGACGCTTTGATCCCCACTTTGCAGCCATAATTCCCGCAAAAAGAACAAGTCCCAGATACCCGATGGACGTGATCGTTCCCAGCATTCCTGCCTGTTCATATGTAAGGGTCAACTCCTCCTTCATAAAAGGCATTAAAATCCCGTAAGACATTCGTCCAAATCCTAGTGTGCTGATGGTTACCATGACACACGTTAACGCATATTTCCACATCTGCTGCTCTCGTTCCATCCCCATCCCCCTTTACAGCTGCTCCCCTTTATTTTCTCAGGCATCCCATACAAAAAGTAACATGGGCCGCCTTGCTCATAATAGGAAATAATCTCCCATTTCAACTTCTATTACGGTACTCTTCATCAGTGTACCATAATAATTTACTGAATTGTCAAATAATTATATTTGGTTTTTATTAGATCAGAAAAGGCTGCGCCAGAAAATCCAACGCAGCCCTCTCCATTTATTGAAGTGCACGCAAGCAGTCTTTTAATGTTTGCGTAATAAACTGAAAATCTTCTTCGGTAATGCTTAACGGCGGAGCCAGCTGCAATATGTTATTATAACCAGCTACTGTGTCCCCATTTTTCCCGACAATCAATTTCTTCTCCTTGCATAGCCCAATTACTTTATTGACTAGCTCCACACTTGCCGGTTTCTTTGTTTGCTTATTCTCTACTAATTCTATTCCGATTAAGAGGCCTTTCCCTCTAATATCTCCAATAAACGGCAAATCCTTGACCTCTTCCAATTCTTTAAGCATCCGTTCTCCAAGAACACGGGAACGCTCAATTAATTTCTCATTTTCATAGATTTCCATATTTTTCAGCGCTAGCGCACAAGCAGCCGGATTGCCGCCGAATGTATTGACATGACGAAGGCGGTCATATTGCCCGTCGCCGCAATATGCTTCATAAATCTCTCTTTTGACAGCAGTAGCAGACAGCGGCAAATAGGCACTTGTAATTCCTTTTGCCATTGTAATAATGTCAGGCTTTACATCATAATGCATAAACCCAAATGGCTTTCCTGTCCGTCCGAACCCGCAAATCACTTCATCGCAAATCAGCAGCGCTCCATGCTTTTCACAGATTTCCTTTACTTTTTTCATGTAATTTTGCGGCGGAATAAGACAGCCTCCACCCGTGATGATCGGTTCCATAATCATGCCGGCTACTGTCTCGCTCAATTCCCATGTCATCACCCGATCCACTTCTTCCGCACTTTCCAGCGTCTGTTCATCCTCTGGACGGCGATAGAGATCCGGCGGATTTACATGGATAAATCCGGGTGCGAGCGGCTCATATTTATATTTTCTTTCTGCCTGCCCGGTCGCTGACAACGCTCCCATTGAGTTGCCATGATACGCACGGTAGCGGGAAATAAACTTATACCGGCTATGGCCTCCTTTTTGCTGGTGATATTGCCGGGCAATCTTAAATGCCGTCTCATTTGCTTCCGAACCGCTGTTCGAGAAAAAAATGACATACTCGCCGCCCAGCCATTCATTCAATTTTTCAGCCAGCTTAATAGCAGGAACATGGCTTTGGGCCAGCGGAAAATAAGGCATTTCCAACAATTGCTCATAAGCAGCTTCTGCCAGCTCTTTTCTTCCATAACCAGTATTCACACACCACAGTCCAGACAAGCCATCCAGGTACTTATTTCCATCTATATCAGTTACCCAGGCGCCTTCTGCTTTTTGGGCAATCAGATTTGCCGGAGCGGGAGCCGATCCTCTCATTGCATGCCAGACAAAACGTTCATCCTTCTTTTGCAAATCCTGTTCCTTGTGTGTTACTTGCATGTTTATTTCCCTCCTTTTTACTATTCTCTTAATGACGGGCAGTCATCATCTTTTTACGCGTATAAAACTCTACTCCGTCTTTGCCGTTCGCATGAAGATCACCATAGAAGGAGTTTTTATAACCGGAAAACGGGAAAAATGCCATCGGAGCCGGCACGCCCAGATTAATGCCCAGCATGCCCGCATCGATTTCTTCGCGGAATTCGCGGATGGCCTTGGCGCTATCTGTATACAGACAAGCCCCATTCGCGAATTCCGATTCATTCGTAATCGCGATTGCTTCCTGGAGGCTGTCAGCACGCACAATGGAAAGCACAGGCGCAAAAATCTCATCCTGCCAGATTTTCATGTTCGTCTTTACATGATCAAAAATTGTCGGGCCGACAAAATACCCTTTCTCTCCTTGGCCTTCTTTTCTGCCATCACGAACGATTACTGCCCCTTGCTGTTCGCCGCTGTCAATATAACCGATCGTCCGTTCTTTATGTGCTTCACGGATCACCGGTCCGAGAAATACATCTTTATCCATGCCATTGCCCATTTTGAGGGCATCGGCTTTTTGTTTAAGAAGGCTGACGAGTTTGTCGCCAATATCGCCAACCGCCACCACAACGGAAGCAGCCATGCATCTCTCACCCGCTGAACCGAAAGCAGCGCTCGTAATATTCGTGGCGGCATTTTCTAAATCAGCATCAGGCATAACGATAGAATGATTTTTCGCTCCGGCAAGTGCCTGCACACGCTTGCCGTTCGCTGCCGCTGTCTTATAAACGTATTCAGCTACCGGCTGAGAACCGACGAAGGAAATGGCCTTCACATCGTGATGCTCCAAAATTCCGTTCACCACATCATGCGCACCGTGAACGATATTCAACACTCCATTCGGAAGGCCGGCTTCCATAAATAATTCAGCTAAACGGTTAGCCAGTAAAGGAGTGCGTTCCGACGGTTTTAAAACAAAGGTATTTCCGCAGGCAATAGCGAGAGGAAACATCCAGCACGGCACCATCATCGGAAAGTTAAAAGGTGTAATGCCGCCAACGACCCCAATCGGATAGCGGTACATTCCTGATTCAATCCCGGCAGCAATATCCGGAAGCTGGCTGCCCATCATAAGGGTCGGAGCACCGGCAGCAAACTCGACACACTCAATGCCTCTCTGCACTTCTCCGTAAGCTTCGTTATAGCTTTTTCCGTTCTCCCGCGTAACGATCTCAGCCAGCTCTTCCCAATGCTTCACTAACAGCTGCTGGTAACGGAACAAGATGCGGGCGCGCTGCGGGACCGCCACCTTTTTCCATGTCTGAAACGCTTCTTTCGCAGCTGTGACCGCCTGTTCCACATCATCCTTAGTGGAAACCTTGAGTCTGGCAATTACTTCCCCAGTGGCCGGGTTAGGAACTTCTTCTATCTTCTGGCTGGATGACTCTGTCCATTGTCCATTAATGAAGTTTTTTACTGTTTTAACGTCTTTTGTCACTACCATCGCAAGCCCTCCTGGAATGTTTTAAACTCTCTTCATAGCCTTATTATAGATGTCGCAGATAGCGCTTTCATTAGACAAAAGGTAAATTTATCTGAATATTCGTTCTACACTTTGTCTTGATTTAGCTATTACCGCTGCTGCCTGAAAGATATTCGTGAGCCGAAACGGCAAATTCAATGGCCTGCCGTTTCGGCGGCTCCATAAAATCCTCGCCTAGAAGCTCATATAGCTTTTCCAAACGGTGATAGAGGGTTTGTCTCACAATATACAGCCGTTCTGCTGTTTCTTTTTTCGAACCGTTGCATGCTAAATAGATTTTTAGCGTATTCATTAATTTAGCATGGTGAACCTCATCATATGATAAAACAGGCGCTAAATAATCCCAAACAAATTCATGGAGCATTTCTTGTTCATGAAGGGCATAAATCAGTCTGTATATATGTAAGTCTTCATAAAAATACTCCTGCATTCCCAATGGAATATTTTCCTTAATGGCCGCAGCTATTTTTGCTTTTTCATAACTGGATTGCACTTGTGTTAGTTTATCAACAATCGTTCCTGCACTAATTTTCACAGGTGCTGAGGAGTAATTTTCCATATCGCCTGCTTTTTTCATGGAACGGATTCCTGCGTGTATACGCTGCTTGCAGTTATCTTCTTTTCTTTGATCAAGGAGGATAAACACCATCTCATTTTTGCCGGCCGTTGCTAACAGGAAGAACCCTTGTTCCTGAAAAATAGAGCGCAGCAGTACCTTTAAATAGGTGCTATTGGAACTTTCCTCATCGATTCCAGCGGTTTGCAGCAGGAAAACGACGGCGCGTTCCGGCTTTAATCCCGGCTTAATCTCTTTAAGAAAGCGGGTAATTTGCTCCTCGGTATGTTTGCCTTCAAGCCACTTTTGAATCCAATCTGCTTCTTTTGCCTTTCTCCGCTCTTCTATCCATAATTCTCGTAAAATCACTTGCGCAAGCGCCGTAGCGGTACGATCGAGAATAAGAGTTTCAAATTCAGTCACCTTTCCTGTTTCAAAGATGATCATCAGCTCTGCGAAGCTTTGGCTCCAAATATGAATAGGCTGCCGTGCTATGCTGCTTTTCTCTGACGTGCCCTTAATGACTCGATCTAAAAGGGCGCGTTCTTCTTTTGCCGGTTTATTTGAAACAATCTCGGGGTGCCCTTCTTTCGGAAGATACACAACGGGCAGTTGAATTTGCTTGTGCATCATGTTAAGAACTTTCTCCCTCGGTCCGGCCTCCAGAAGCACTTGATTGATCCTCCGGGAATAATCCTCTAAATCGGTAATCATTTGATATTGTTTTTTAATAATAAGGGTATGCACACCTTCAGTAATATCAACAAACCGCACTTCTTCATGAAAAACGATAATTGGAAAATCATGCATATCGGCAAGTCGAAGAATCTCAGCAGGAATTTCATCCATGTATTTCCCTAATTCAATACAGAGTCCAGCCGCCCGGCAATCAATCAGCTGCTGCACAAGCAGCCGGAGCGTTGCTTTTCCCGACTTCCAGCCCACTCCTGTGGAAAGAATCAATTCATCACCGTTCAGCAGATTGCTTACATCGGAAACTTCTATAACATGCACCCATTTAACCGCCCGGTGCCGGCCATTGTGTCCAGCTACCATCTTGGCCTGCTGAAAATGATCCAGCTCTAAAATTTCCTGAACGGATAGCTTCATTTCATTCTTCACGTCGCTCCCCACGCCCCTTAAAGAATTGATTCTATTTTTATCCAGTTTAATATCAAAGCTGGTAATATTCAATTATATGAAAAACTTAAAAAATCCCGGGAAAAGCCTTCCCGGGGTTTTCATCTCCTTTGTCGATCCGGCCAAAAAGTCAACATCCACTCATCTCAAAGCTGACAGTCACTACCATGTAAATCTTTTTAATAAGCTATTTAACTCTCGAGCCACGTCTGCTAATTTATTTGCATCGCCTTTCACCTTTTCCATGGAATGGTTAGCTTGCTGGGCGGCAGCAGCCGTTTCTTCTATGCCTGCTGCAGATTCTTGAGAAATAGAGGCGATATTCTCAACAACCAGCTGAATAGTGGCAGATTCCCCATTGATCTGTGTGAGATAGTCTGAAATGGCTGCAATCTGTTGGCCCAGAGCAGAAATCGCTTTTGTAATTTCCTCAAATGTCGCCCCGGTCATTTGAATTTGCTCCGCTTCTGCTTCTACTTTCTTGAAGCTATCTGTTAACGATGCTGTCACTTCTTTAGAACCTTGCTGAATATGGCTGACAGTCTGAGTAATGCCGCTAATAGAATGAGTCACTTGTTCTGAAAGCTTACGCACTTCTCCTGCGACTACCGCAAATCCTTTTCCATGCTCTCCTGCCCTGGCCGCCTCAATGGCTGCATTCAGTGCTAGAAGGTTTGTTTGTTCAGCAATGTCATGAATCACCTGCACCATCGTTGAAATCTGCTTTGTTTGCTCGTCTAAATCTTTCACTTGAAGCACCGATGCTTTGACAACCTCCTGAATCGCATGCATATCACGAACAGAGGTATCCATGAACGTTTTTCCTTTAGCCGTTAAATCCAATACCTGCTTTGTTGTTGCTGCCATGTCCTCCCCATTCTGATGTGCATGTTGAATGTTCTTAGAAAATCCGCTCATCTTTTCTGCAAGCTCCGCCGATGAGTGCGCCTGTGTTTCCGCTCCTCCTGACAATTCCTGCATAGTCGCAGCAATCTGTCCGCTCCCTTCGTTCATTTCACTGGAAATATATTCAAGGTCATAGCTTTGCTTGGTAACAATATCGGCCGTAACTGAAATGCGTTCCACTACCTCTTGAAAATTGGAGCGCATGGCTACTATCGCCTTCATTAATAAGCCGATCTCGTCCTTTCTCCTGTTATCTTCAACGGCAGCGTTTAACTTACCTTTGGAAAACTCATCCATAAAATTAGCCGCTTTCTGAATAGGTTCAGCAATGGAGCGGCTGAAAAGAAAAGCAGCAGCCACGGCGCATAATAAGGTGAAGCCGCCGATCATTAATGCCAGCGTGATCATTTTCTGCTGGGCTTCAGCAATAACCGATAGATCCTGTGCAATTTCGATCATGCCAATCACTTCAGTTTTAGTAGGATCAAACATTGGCAGGTATGTATGAAGAAAATTCCCCTTCTTTATAGAAACTTCTTTCCCGGAAAGTACCTTGTCCGTAATCGATGTATCTGTTAATTGTTTTCCCGTATTTTCCTGTACAGATGAAAGAACCACTTCACCTGATGGATTATACAGTTGAATATCCCCTCCTTGCGCTGTCTCCTTTAACTGCTGAAGAAAATTGCTGTCAATTCCCATTTGCAATGTGCCAATGACTTCATGATTAAACATAATGGGCGCAAATGCCCGAACAGCCAGTCCGCTGTTCCCAAATTCAAACCCGGACACACTCTCTCCTTTTAAGGCTTTTTGCACAGCGGGAAGCTTGCTTTTATCATCTCCATGCTTTTCAAGGTTGTGCCCCCTTAGAAATACATTCCCCTTTTTGCTGCCGAACTCAAAAACACTCACGCTATGCTCTTTTTGAAGCCGCTCAAAAACAGGCTGGACTTTCGCAGCGAGCATGGCCCGGTTATTTGTTTTGAACGCTCTGACTAACTCTTCATCTTGTCCATATCTTTTTGTCAAATCTAATAGCTCAGTTGAAGTCCGTTCCAGGCTTTTTACAACTGATTGTTTAGTTGATTGCTCGCTTTGCTGTGTAAACACTGAAAAAGCCCGGTTGGCATGAGACAATAAAACAAAGCTTAACAGCAGCAATGGAATAATAGAAAATGATAATAAAACAACAAACACTTTAGTCCTCAATGATGTCAACTTAAACAAAATGCTTCCTCCTTGCCCTTAAACAGGAACAATTTACTAATCTTTCAAATTGCTCACATTATAACTTATGATCTACTCTTTTTGCATATATAGGTCTTTTTATTTACAAAATCTTAATAAAAGAACTAAAAAAGAAGCCGCTGTTGGCGGCTCCTTGGCAGAGAATCATTCGTTTTTTCTTAAAAAACATTGTATATATTTTCGCACTCTTCACCTGTCGGCTGATAGAAGCAATGAAGCTTATAACGGGCCACAAGCGGCTGATCGTACCATGTCGGCGGGCAATTTCCTTCCGGCCGAAAATACCATAAAGCATATTTCGACGGCCAAATCCTTTCCCCATTAACAGCCCTTCGAGCCAACCTTCTCTCGCTTTCCCGCGGCCGCTGGTAGAAGTATCCTTTTTGTACGGCCTCAAAAGCATGCGGCTGGTATACCATTTGCGGAATCGTACGCAATCCTTTAAAATCCGAGCAATTAGCCCTGATTCTATTGACGCCCACATTGCCAACCATAAGCATTCCTTGTGTTCCTTCACCTTCCGCCTCTGCCCGCAGCAGCCTCGCCAGCAAATCAATATCAGACGCTCTATGTTTTACGACTGCCATGCCTTCACCTCCGCAGCATATCTCTTTTATTATATTCTGCACTCCCCAAATGATGAATCGCCCTCTTCGAAATAAGGCTTGGACAAGCCCTATCCAACGGAGGGGACGAACCAATTATCATTGAGGCGGTTAGACAAAAGATTTCCCGGGCAATGCCCGCTGCAGCTGCGTACCTTGCTTTTTATAAGCTCCTGCACAGCTTTTTGCGGTGTGCAGTCGGATCATGTGGACAGCTTAGACGCTGCTTCATTGTCCAAACCGACTTTCAACTCTTTGACAACCTCTTTTCCAAAATGCCCCAGTGAGCCTTCGCTATAGGAGCGCATCACCTCTGGCGAAAGTGCTCTTAAGGCTCTCTCTGCATATTGAGGGTCTAGCCCCTGCTTCGCAAATTCCGTCTCTATTTCCACAGCTGTTTTCACCGCATAGTACGTAGCCAGCTTGTTAACCTTCATAACCGTCTCTTCGCTATCCCACTTCATTTCTCCAAGGTCAAAAAATAGGTGCTTCACTTGATCGGGGAGCAGCGATTCTGTAATGAACAGGCCTTCCCCTCGTTTAAACAAATCAGCCGCATGTCCCATAAATTTCACTCCCCACACAGATAGCTGCGGAAATTCTTTTTTTATCTCTATTGTATGAAGAGCTGTAGCCATATTGATGATTGCTGTCCCGGAGAATACGCCATTCTCAGCGATCACATCTCGCAAAAAAGGAAGGACTTCTTTTGCTGGAAGAGCCAATACCAGTATATCCAAACCTGACATTTCCTTTTTGTTCATCGTGTATCCGTTCGGGTAGTTTCCCACAAATTGGCGCGCCTTCAGCATTTCAGGATGATATACGCCTATTTCCCGATTCTTTTCACACCAATGATGCATCATAGCTGTTCCTAACATTCCCATACCCGCCAGACCAATTTTTATCTTTTCCATGATTGCCCCAACCTTTTTCTTTATAATGGATCTCCTTATTATTTTGACAAAACCCGCGCTGCTGGTCTACTCTGCAAAAACCGCTAGCAGCTACTGACTTTCCAATCTTTCCAGCGCTTTTTCCTCTGCAGGGATTCTTATAAAAAGCAGCAGGAGGGCATTGGCCACGGAGAAAATCAGAGCCGTTCTCCATGCGCCAAATATAAGCGGAAGAGAGGCGATTTCCATTGCTACCACCACGTAATTAGGATGGGGAATCCAGCGGTATGGCCCGCGTTTCACTTTAGAGGCTCCCGGCAGCACAAGGATTTTTGTATTCCAAAAGGGACCAAGAGAAGCGAGAGACCATACACGGAGAAGTTGAGCAATTAAAAAGCCGGCAAAAAACCATTGCCATCCCGGAGCCAGGTCCATTCCTATGTAGAATACTTCTGCCAGCAAAGAAACAAAGAATAGTACATGGAGCAAAACAATCCACTTATAGTGTTCCGCCCCAAACTCAATCGCTCCCTGCGCTCTCATCCGTTTTTCATTGGATCGAGCATAAATGACCTCTAGCAGCCGTTGAAGAACAACGAATGTAAATACAAGAAAGAAAAGGCTCACTTGTTGATTTCCCCCCACTCCATCCATACCATTTCCGAGCTGAAACCCGGGCCCAAAGCTGTCAGCAGCCCCGTTTCTCCAAGGGACGGGCCGTTCTCGATTACTTCCTTGAGCACGTATAAAACGGTAGGTGAAGACATATTTCCATAGGAAGCTAGCACGTTTCGCGAAACAGCTGTTTTGTCATCTGAGAATCCCAGAGACTGTTCATAAGCATCCAGCACCTTTTTTCCCCCTGGATGAGCAACGAAATGATCAATGTCAGCCAGTTCCTTCCCAAGCTTACTCAGAAAAGAGAGTGCATTAGGCTTTAGCCAGCTCTCTACAATGCTTGGAATATCCCTTGAAAATATAACGTGCAGCCCTTCGTCTTTGATTTCCCATCCCATTACATCCTCTGAATCAGGCATCAGTGTGGATTGGGTGTCTTTCGTAAAAAATCCCTTCCCTGTCACTTTTGCCGCTTCTCCTGTTACCAAGGCACAGGCTACCCCATCAGCAAATAAAGAGGTTCCGATCAGGTTGCTTTTCGACATATCATCGTGCTGAAAGGTGAGGCTGCACAGTTCAATGCAGAGTACAAGCACGTTGGCTTCAGGATAAGCAAGGCAATAGTCATGCGCCCGGCTAATTCCTGACGCGCCGCCCGCGCACCCCAATCCCCAAATCGGAATTCGTTTGGTGTGAGCGGGAAAGTTCAATTGATTCATAATCCGAGCATCGATCGTTGGTGTAGCCATACCTGAACTGGATACAAAGATAAAAGCATCAATGTCTTCTTTATCAACGCCTGCTTCCTGCAAACATTTCTCCACCGCCCGGCTTCCAAGCTGCACCGATTCTTCAATATATTTATTGTTTTTTTCCTCCAATCCCCTTTCTTCTTCAAACCAGGAAAGAGGGGCAGCAAAATAGCGCTTTTCAATTTGGCCGTTGCCAAACACCCGCAGCAGCCGCTCAATATCAGTATAATGCTTTCTAAATAAACTTCTGACTACCTTTACAACTTCCTGCTGATCAAAGCAATACGGCGGATTCTCAGTCACAACATTCCGGATAAACGGCATCTCTCTTCTCATCCCTTCTGACAACCAATGATTTTATCTGTATCTTTCCCTCTTTAATTGTCTCATACACCCTCCTCCCGCTCGTTTTTCATTTGCCGGTTTTCTCGCCTGATCCAAATGTGTATTCTAACGATTTTTTTACGGTCGTTCAGTTCACCATTAAAGAAGGAGATTTCTCAAAGCTGCCGAATAGTATAGGTATCAGTTTGAAAGCGCTTATTTACATAGGAGGATGAGTACGTATGATAAAGACAGTAAATTTAAACGAAGTGATCCGCGGGGAAAGCGCTCCGCCCGCGTGTGATACAACACTCGGTGTAAAAGCATTGGAGGCTGGAGAAGGGTATGCGAAAGGACAATGGATTATTGAGGACCGCCTATTGAATGGGAATGGCGTCATTATGGGAGGATTTGTCGCGGCAGCTGCCGATATTATGATGGCCTATGCTATTACTCCCTTATTAACCGAAGATCAAACATTTGCTTCCATTAATCTGCAAACAACCTTTCACCGTCCGACATTTACAGGCGAAGTAGACATAGAGGTAAAGGTGGAGAAGTTTGGCCGGACTGTTTCTTATCTGACGGCTGATTTAATGCAGAACGGCAAATTAACGGCAAGTGTCACCTCTTCTATTATGATCATGGCTAAAAAGTAATCATTTGCCGGCTTTAGTATGTGAACCGCTAGCAATAGCCCTTCCCCTCTGCGAGTGGGAAGGGCTATTTTTTTAATAAAAGGACCGATTACATCCGGTCGACATACACCGTTTTTACTTGCGTATAGAATTCGATGGCTGTTTTTCCCTGTTCACGTGAGCCGGTGCTGGATGCTTTACATCCGCCAAATGGAACTTGCGGTTCCGCTCCAGCTGTTTCGGAATTCACATGAACAATCCCTGCTTCAATGTCATCCACAAAACGGTTGGCCAGCGTAAGATTATTCGTACAAATCGCTGCACTTAAGCCATATTCTGTATCATTAGCCATATCAATGGCTTCTTCATAGCTATTGACTTTAAATAGCGCAATCACAGGACCGAAAATTTCCTCTTTGGCAATCCGGGCATCTTGAGGAACATTTTCAAAAATCGTCGGCTTCACATAAAATCCGTTGGCCAATTCTTCCTCAGCTGGAGTCTCACCGCCGCATAGCAATGCTGCCTCTTCTTTTCCTGCTTCAATCATTGCCAGCACACCATCACGCTGTCCTTTTGAAACAGCCGGTCCCATAAATGTTTCTGCTTGGAGCGGGTCTCCGACTTTTAGCTCTTTTGTACGCTCCACCAGCCGATCGCGGAAGGCTTCGTAAATTCCTTCTTCAACGATCACACGGCTCGTTGCCGTACATTTTTGGCCAGTAGATTTAAAAGCGCCATTAATCGCAATGCTGACTGACTTTTCAACATCCGCATCAGCAAGAACGATCAGCGGATTTTTTCCGCCCATCTCCAATTGCACTTTCTTTCCGTTGGCTGTTGCTTCTCTTTGGATTTGCAATCCGACTTGGTTAGAGCCAGTAAAGGAAATGGCTTTAATCCCTGGATTTTCCACAAGCTCATTGCCTACTACAGATCCTCTGCCGAATACACAGTTGACAACACCAGCTGGCATACCAGCTTCGTCAAAGGCTTTCATCACATGATAAACGGATTTCGGCGTAAGATCCGCCGGTTTAATCACCACTGTATTTCCATAGATAAGGGCTGGGGCAAGCTTCCAAACCGGAATAGCAATCGGGAAATTCCACGGAGTAATCAGCCCGACCGGCCCAACTGGTACACGATTTGTATACAAAAGCGTCTCCGGGTTTGCCGATGGAATCACATCACCGGTTGGCTGGAGCCCTTCCGCTGCATAATATTCCAAAATGCTGATTGCCCGCTGTGTCTCACCGATTGATTCTGCCAGCGTTTTTCCCTCTTCAAGCGCCAGATCCCGTCCTACTTCTTCTATATTTTCTTTTAAGAACGCTGCAGCTTTGCGAAGATAAGATGCACGCTCTTGAAAAGAGCTTTTTTTCCATGACAAAAACGCTTCCTTCGCAGCCGTTACCGCTTCTTGCACATCTGCTTTTGCACTGGAAGGAAACTCCCCAAGGTTCTCTCCGTTATGGGGACTAGTATTCTCTTTATACTCCCCTGTAGTTGGTTCTTTCCACTGTCCATTGATGTAATTTAAGTAACGCATCATTTCTCCTCCTCTAAAACAATAATCACTTATCCTGCTATATAAAACAGCAATTTGGCATATGTTCCTGTTCGTTTGCTATCTATACTTCACTCGCAAATGAGTGGCAGTTTTCCCCTGACTATGCCGAAAAGTGAGCGGAAGTGCGAATTCTTCATTTGGTAAAAGTGTCGTGAATAGTGGAACTTTTTTTAGTTTAGCATATTTTCAGTTAATAGAAACACGAAAATTTGACTTTGCTATAGAAACCTTCTCTTTAATGTAAAAAAAGAAAAATGCGGATCTTCCTTCTCTTATATCCAAAAACCCCGGAATCAACTGGCTTCACGTAGTGAATTCCGGGATTCAACAGATTTTTATAAATCAGCTTTATGCTTATTCTAGCTCAAGCTGCTTCTCCACAGCTGTCAGTGCCTTGTCTAAAAGGTTAATCATCTTATGAATTTCCTCTTTCGAAATGACTAAAGGAGGAGCGAAAATAAGAGTATCTGCTCCTTCGTAAATAACCCCGCGATGAATAAGCCCGTACTTCATGGACTCTTCTACGATTAGCGGAGAAATCGGTTTGTCAAATCTTTGAGCTGTCTGCTTGTTTTTTACTATTTCAATGGCACCCATCAATCCTAGTGCACGTACTTCTCCTACAATGCTATGTTCTTGTTGCAGCCATTTAAAACCCTTAAGCATTTCCTCGCCCATCACTCTTGAATTCTCCACTAAACTTTCCCGTTCTATAATATCTATATTCTTAAGAGCCACCGCACACGATACCGGGTGACCGCTATATGTGTAGCCATGCATAAACAGCCCTTCCGTCTTTTCAATTAAGTCCTGATGAATTTTCTCTGATAGGATCACTCCGCCCAATGGAGCGTATCCGCTTGTAATTCCCTTTGCCACACTCATAAGATCTGGAATTACACCAAATTGCTCGATTCCGAAATAGGTGCCGGTTCTTCCAAAACCGGTAATCACTTCATCCGCAATAAATAAGATATCGTATTCATCACAAATTTCCCTTACCTCTTTAAAATAATTTTGAGGCGGGAGATGAACCCCTCCTGTTCCCTGTATAGGCTCAGAGATAAATGCAGCAATGGTTTCGGCTCCCTCCGATTCAATAAATGACCGCAAGGCCGCCCCCGTACTTTCCACATAATAAAAATCAGGGGCTAATGAAGTAGTGAAATCACGGAAAGGCTTAAGTCCCGTTGCGCTTGTAGCACCCATAGCAACCCCATGATAAGAACGTTTTCGGGAAATAATTTTTTTCTTTTCTGGCTTTCCTTGTAATTTCCAATAGTGGCGAACCAATTTAAAAGCCGTATCATTAGACTCTGAACCACCGGAAGTAAAAAAGATTGTGTTTAACCCTTCTGGAGTTAATTCAGCAATCTTTGCTGCCAGCCGAATCGCCGGCTCGTGGCTAAATGTTGCAAAACACGAACTAAAACCTAGCCGGGCCATTTGTTCCATAGCTGCTTTTCCCAATTCTTCTCTCCCGTGCCCAATATTGACATTCCAAAGTGAAGAAAGCCCATCAATGACTTTATTTCCATGTATATCTTTTAAATAAATTCCTTCTCCCTTGTCAAAAATAAAAGTTGCACCTTTTTCTTGCTGCTGCTTAATAGGGGAAGTCGGATGCAAAAAATGTTTCTTATCTAGCTCAATCAGCTCACTATATGTGCTTATCATCCCTTGTTCAACTGCTGCATTTGCTTTCTCCATTCTTTCTCCTCCTTTTAATATCTTCCAATTCTCATACTGCTGCTATCTGTACAGGAAACAGTTGCTGCCCATTTTTACTATTGCAAATTGTATGCCAAATCCATCAACATCCCTTTTGCAAGTATGACGGCCATCCCTGATAGATAATGTCACGGAAAATATAAAAAAAGTTGGGCCCGCCTCTCCGGCTTTCCCTACATGAAATAAAAAAAAGCAGCCTTTGGGAAGCCCGCGTCTTCTGGTTCTTTTCAAAATATCCTGGCTATTTTTTCGTCAACTGATACTTTTTTAGCCTTCTCATTAATAAAGATTGGCTAATTCCTAACTCCAATGCCGTTTTTCTAGTAGTATCATATTTTTCATACGCTTGTTCAATGATCTTACGCTCGATCTTCTCAAGTGTCTCTGTTAACGATTGCCCTTTTTCAGCTTCAAGAATGTTCAAGGGGAGTTCTTGCGGTTCATGAAAATGTGTTGATAACTGTTTAGAAGTAATTTCAGATGTCGGTGCGGTAATAACCACGCGTTCTAAGAGGTTTTCTAACTCTCGTATATTGCCAGGCCAATGATAGCTTTGCAGTATTCGAAAAGCTTCTGAAGATAGCTTGCATTGCCGGTCATAACGTTGGTTGAATTTATTCAAATTAAGCTGAAGCAAGTGAAAAATATCTTCTTGTCTTTCACGCAAAGAAGGGACTTTAATGGGCAAAACATTTAACCTGTAATATAAATCCGACCGGAAGGCACCTTCGCTCACTAGCAGCTGCAAGTTTCGATTGGTCGCAGCAACAATTCTGACGTCAGCTATATAAGATTTTGTATCACCAATAGGAGTGTACTTTTTTTGTTGCAAAAATTGCAAAAGCTTAGCCTGTAAATGAATTGGCAGTTCCCCAATTTCATCTAAAAATAACGTTCCTCCGTCTGCCTGGGCAATTAAACCTTTTTTCCCGCCCTTGTCAGCTCCTGTGAAAGCTCCTTTTTTATAACCGAACAACTCAGACTCAATCAATGAGTCGGGCAGTGCGCCGCAGTTGATTTCTACCAGCGGCTTTTGACTGCGCTCACTTAATTGGTGGATTTTTCCCGCTATTTCACTTTTTCCTACCCCTGTTTCCCCAGTAATAAGAACAGTTGTATCGACCAGTGCTGCTTTGTCCATAAGGTTAATCATCGAAAGGGAGGCCTTGCTTTTTCCCACAAAGAATTCATTGGATTCTTCCTTCTTGCTTCTCCTTTTCATCTCCATGATTTCTTGGCTGTATTTTTTTAAAAGCGCCTGCATTTCTTCTAGTTTGGAAGTAGTCCGTACAGTTCCTGTAATATCTCGGCTATGTGTGATGATTAGCTCAATCTCTCCCTCCTCACTTTTAATAGGGTGCCCTGAAACCATGAATTGCCGTTTATTCTCAGTAGATTGCACCGTGCTTACCATTGTTTTTTCTTTTAATACCATGCTAGTGACGGAAGGATTAAAAATCCCCATTTCTTCCAAATCGCTCGAACTCTTTCCAATGATTTCCTCCCTCGACCGGTTAATTAAATTTAGGCAAGATTGATTCACCCACAAAGCTACTCCCCGGCTGTCGGAAATTAGAATTCCATCAGAAATAGCATTTAAAATCTCTCCAAAATACTCCGGCAAATATAAATCTTTTTCTTTTAACACTCTCTTCCCCCCTTTGATTAATGAAAAAGGACAAGCTTGCATTCACTAGCCAGTTTATCACGAATAATTGAAGCGATAAAGAATCAAAAGAACAAATATTCTAAATAGTATGATTTTTTAAGCGGGTATTTGAACCGAAATAAAATCAAGATTGAGTTGCCATCGATTCAAAGCTTGAAATTTAAACTTCAGAACGGGAAAAATTTAATGGATCTCTTCTCTTTTTCCCGAAAAAATGTCCTTAATGTTGGTATGAAATTTGCTTTATATCTGATACAGGAGCGAAAGGGGGAAAATATGCTATTAGTGTCGCTGCCAGATCCATTGCCCGAAAAAGAAAGGGGTTATCTTACTGCATTTGTTTATCCGATGAAAGTGTATTTCCAAGAAAAGTTTTTAAATGCTGCACACGAAATTCCCTTACACAAGATCCAAATTTGGTTGACATATGGCTCTGATATCACAAAAGAAGCACTTAACCAAATGCCTTCATTGAAATGGATACAAGTGTTTCAATCAGGGATTGAAAAAGTTCCTTTGGAAGAATTGAAAAAACGGGGAATTTTATTAACAAACATTAAAGGAATCCATGGCATACCAATGTCTGAGCATGCAATAAGCACCATCTTATATTTCGCTAAAAACCTTGAGAAATATACCTTTAATAAGCAAAAACATCTATGGGATCGCTGCGGCCATGACGATGAAATATACGGAAAAACCATTTCTATCTTCGGGGCTGGCACAGTCGGTACAGCGATTGCAGAAAGATGTTGTGACTTTGGAATGCGTGTTATTGGAGTAAATACGAGCGGTGAACACAAGTCACCTTTCGATGAAATGTACGCTATGAAAGACAAAGAAACGGTATTAAAGACAAGTGATTTTGTCCTGTTATTGCTTCCGAGCATTCCTGAAACCTATCACTGCATCAGCAGGCATGAACTTTCTTTAATGAAAGAAAGCGCTTACTTAATCAACTTGGGACGTGGCTCCCTCATTAATAACCAAGATTTAATACACAGTTTGAAAAGCGGTTCGATTAGAGGGGCTTCACTGGATGTGTTTGAAGAAGAACCCCTTCCAGAAGACAGCCCGCTATGGGAGACTCCCCATCTTCTGATTACGCCTCATATGGCTGCTCGAACATGGCGGTATTACGAAAGAGCTTTGGAGAAATTTGCTCTAAACTTCAACGCGTTTCAACAAGGCGAACAGCCCCCCTATATTATTAATTTGAATAAAGGCTACTGAAATAAAAACTTTATGGAGGCTAATGCATATGAAAAAACCAGAAGTCATACTTGGCAGCCAGCAAAGAAACATTGAAGAAGAGCGGCGATATCGGAAGGAAAGGTTAGCGGCATCTTTTCGTTTATTCGCCAAATATGACTACGACATGGGTGTAGCAGGTCATATTACTGCTCGAGACCCCGAATACTCTGATCACTTTTGGGTAAATCCCTTTGCTATGGATTTTAGTCAAATCAAGGTATCCGACTTGGTACTAGCCAATCACCAAGGGAAAGTAATCCAAGGAAACAAGCCGATTAATAAAGCAGCTTTTGCTATTCATTCAAGAATTCATGAAGCACGCCCTGATGTAATAGCTGCCGCTCACTCTCATTCGATTTACGGAAAAAGCTTTTCATCCCTAGGGAAGCTTCTTGACCCCATCACTCAAGATGCCTGCGCTTTTTATGAAGATCATGGCTTGTTTGATGACTATACAGGAGTGGTACTCGACCTCGAAGAAGGCGAAAGAATAGCAAGGGCGCTAAAAAACTATAAGGCTGTTATTCTTCGTAACCATGGGCTATTAACAGTCGGACGGTCTGTGGAAGAAGCGGCATGGTGGTTTATTTCTATGGAGCGCTCCTGCCAAGCTCAATTGCTAGCTGAATCTGCAGGGAAGCCAATAAAAATTGACCACGAACAAGCACTTAAAACCAGAGGACAAGTTGGCACATTCCAAGCAAAGATCAATTTCGAACCGATGTGGGAACGTATCATAAAACAAGAGCCTGATCTATTAAATTAATGAAGAGGTGCTATTTATGAAAAGAAAAATGTTATTGCCAATCATATCGGGCCTGCTAGTAGTTTTCTTTGCTTTAGCCGGCTGTTCTTCAGGGAACTCAAGTGCTGATGCTGGCGGCAAAAATGGCAAGATAGAGCTTAAATTAACTCATGCTGTACCGGAAGACCATGCCTCCCATTTAGCATTAGTAGCATTCAAAGAGAAACTCGCTGAAAAATCAAACGGGAAAATTGATTTAAAAATCTTTCCTAATGGTCAGCTATATGCTTCGGACCGTGAGGCTGTTGAAGCAACGCAGCTAGGAAATGTAGATATGACGATGGTTGCCACCCCGACAATGGCTAGTTTCGAACCTGCCTTTATGGTATTTGATTTGCCGTTCCTTTTCGACAATAGAGACGAGGCGCACAAAGCTCTAGACGGTGAATTAGGAAAAAAATTGAACGAGCTGCTTCCTTCTCAAAAACTTGTTGGCCTTGGATATGGCGAAAATGGCTTTCGTCAATATTTAAATAACGTGCGCCCGATTCACAAGCCCTCCGATTTCAAAGGATTGAAATTTCGTGTAATTGAAAACAAATTGTATCAAGACGCCTTCGATGAAATGGGAGCAAACTCTTCCCCACTTGCTTTCGGTGAAACTTACTCCGCCCTTCAGCAAAATACCTTTGATGGGATGGATAGCCCGGTTTCGTTAGTTTATGCAATGAAGTTTTATGAAGTACAAAAGTATTTAACTATTGGTGATCAAACCTATGCTCCTCTCATCACAGTCATCAATAAGGAAAAACTAGACTCGATGCCTGAAGATTTAAAAGAGATTCTACTTGCAGAAGCCCAAAAGATGTCCGTTCATCAGAGAGAGTTAGCTTATCAACAAGATACGGAACAATTGAAAAAGCTAAAAGAAGCGGGAATGGAAGTAAATAAACTATCTGATAAAGATAAGAAAAAGTTTAAAAGTCACCTTCAGCCTATCTACGATAAATACAGCGACCAAATCGGAAAAGACTATCTGGATGCAGCAATAGCAGCTGCCAAAGAATAATTAAGTAAAGGGCCGAATAGGGGGAGCAATAAATGATCCGAAAAAGTATACGGGATGCAAAAATTGAAGAATGGCTGCTCGTCGCCTCTTTATTATTGATCATTATTTTAGTATTTACACAAGTCGTTTTCAGATATTTAATTAGTTCTTCTCTTGGATGGAGCGAGGAACTCTCTAGATATGTATTAATTTGGATAGCCTGGATTAGTGCCGCCTATTCGGTTCGAACTCAAAAGCATATTCGGGTAGAACTGATAAAAAACATTTGCAATGAGCCTTTACGAAAAATCATTGAGCTCATTGCACTCGTTCTTTGGTTCTTCTTCGCTCTATTTCTTGTTGCCAATGGAACTCAGCTCATCTTAAATATTCATGGAACCGGCCAAGTCAGCCCTTCTAATGGCATTCCAATGTGGATCGTTTATCTAGCCGTACCAATTGGAGGAAGTCTGATGGCATTAAGACTCATCCAGCAGGCGGTTTACATTTTCAAACCGCACCTGCACGAAGAGGAGGCGGAAAATTGACAACGATCGCATTATTTTTATCTCTGTTTCTATTAATTGCTTTAAGCGTTCCGATCGGTATTGCGATCGGGCTATCTACTTTATTTACTGCCCTGTTTTTCACCGACAGCATTCCTGTCATGACCTTGACCCAAAAAGTCTTCACATCTCTTGACTCTTTTCCAATTATGGCTATTCCCTTTTTTATGATGGCCGGGATTTTAATGGGAAAAGGCGGTGTCTCCAAAAGACTGCTTGATTTTGCCGGCTCCTTGGTAGGGTTTGTAGCGGGTGGCCTGGCAATGGTAACTGTCCTTACCTGCATGTTCTTCTCAGCCATCTCTGGTTCGGGACCGGCCACCGTAGCAGCCATCGGTTCGTTTATGATTCCAGCAATGGAGCGGGAAAAATACGGACGGGGATTTGCAGCGGCCATTACAGCTTCTGCCGGAGCAATCGGTGTCATTATTCCGCCGAGCATCCCCTTTGTTTTATACGGAGTCATTGGCGGAGTATCCATTGGAAGCTTGTTTCTTGCAGGAATCCTTCCTGGGATTATGATTGGCCTATCTTTGATGATCGCCTCTTATTTCATTATTAAACGAAAATCTGTAAAAAACGCAGAAAATACAGCCAGTCAATTTAACGTGCTTGATGAGACTTCTGTAACCATTGAACAAATGAATGTAAAAAGAATCAGCTTTAAGCATGTTCTTCAAACATTTTATGAGGCAAAGTGGGCTCTTCTAACCCCAGTTATCATCCTCGGAGGCATTTATGGAAGCATCTTTACCCCGACTGAATCGGCAGCTGTAGCCATTATGTATGGTTTAATTGTAGGCAAATTTATTCATAAAGAATTAAGCTGGAAAGATGTATATGATAGCGCCCTGGAAACCATCCAAGTTATCGGAGCGACATTATATATGATCGGCTTGTCTATTGCCTTCGCCTATGTGTTAAATATTGAACAAATTCCGCAGCAAATCGCTGACTTCATTTTAGGATTCTCTACGAACGTGTATGTTGTTTTATTGCTGATTATTTTATTTTTGCTCGTGGTAGGCGCTTTTTTAGATACGATTGCAGCATTAGTTATTCTAACCCCTATCTTGCTGCCGATTGTCACACAAATTGGCGTTGATCCCGTTCACTTTGGAGTTATTCTGGTGACAGCCCTTGCTATTGGATTTATTACTCCGCCCGTGGGCGTCAATCTATTTGTCGCTTCTGCTATAGGAAACATTTCTATTGAAAAGATCGCTGTTGCGGCAATACCGTTATTTATTGTCATGCTGGCAATATTATTTTTATTAAGTTATGTTCCTTTTTTTTCCACCTTCCTGCCGAGCTTGTCCACCTAACTCAAAAACAAAAATGCTTCACGAACGATGGAGGTTTTTCACATGATGACTCACCTGTACGCAGACACAGTATTTCATAACGGCTTCATTGCCTCAATGGACAGTAAGCAAAACACGTACGAGGCGATGGCGATAAAAGATGGCAAGATTCTCTCCCTTCATACAGATCTATTGATTAAAGAATATATCGGACCTGATACTAACGTAATTGATTTAGAGGGAAAAACTGTTCTCCCCGGCTTTATTGATGCTCATCAGCATATGTTTAATACAGGATTTAATTTATTGAATGTGAATTGTGATTGCTCTTCTGCCGCTGAACTCATTTATGCCATAAAAGAACGGGCAAATGAAATCGGTCCAGATGACTGGATTATCGGATGGGGCTACAACGAATCAAACTTCACACATGACGAACCAATTAATAAGCACTCTCTTGCGGGGATCAGCAATCCCGTGTTCATTTCAAGATACTGTTTGCATACCGCCGTCGTCAATGAACGAGCACTTCAACTAGCAAATATCTCTAAAGACTCGCAAGTTGAAGGAGGAATCATTGAAAAAGATGAATCTGGAGAATTAACTGGCGTTCTGAAAGAAAGAGCCATGGACCTAGTAAAGAACGCCCTGCCTTCCTATGATGAGGAATCTCTTAAAAAAATGCTTTTACGAGCAAACGAAGAGTATATTCGTTATGGCATCACTAGTGTACATGAAACAGGTCTTGGATTCTTTTCCGGCTCCATGAATGAATTTAAGGTGTTGCAGCAATTGCAGGAAGACAAGAAATTAAATGTCAGAATATACGCCATGATTCTTACGGATTTCTTTGATTATCTGAACGGAATGAAACTGCAGGGTAACTTCGGCAATGAATACTTGAAGATAGGGTCTGTTAAGCTGTTTTGTGATGGAACATTAGGGGGACAAACAGCCGCCTTATCAAGCCCTTACCTTAACTCAGACAGCAACCAAGGCTTGTATATGTATTCTGATGATGAACTGGAGCGGAGAATTATAGATGCTCATGAAGCAGGATACCAGATTGCTGTTCATGCAATGGGAGATGCAGCCATCGAAAAAATCCTGCTGCTGTTTGAAAAAGCCTTGAAAAAGCACCCAAGAAAAGATCACCGTCATCGCATTGAGCATGCTGCTGTAACAAGAGAAGATTTGATCCAAAAGATGAGTGATCTTTCTGTCATCCCTATCCCCCAATACGGGCTTATTTATGAAATGGGCGACATTTATATGAAAGTTTTAGATGAACCGGCTTATAACTATGTATTTGCCAGTAAAATCTTTTATGATAAAGGACTACAACCAGCAGGGAGCTCTGATAGCCCGGTGATTCATTTCTCACCTTTACATGGTATTTATTCAGCTATGAGCCGAAAAACAAAAAGCGATACAACTTATCTTCCAGAACAAAGACTTAGCTTGCTGGAAGCTATTGAAACCTATACTGTATTCGCTGCTCGCGCTGCTTTTGACGAAAAAATAAAAGGAACCTTGGAAATCGGAAAACTGGCTGACATGGTGGTTCTTCCCGCTAACTTTTTGCAGTTTAGTGCGGATCAAGTTCGAGACACCAAAGTAGATATGACTATTATTGGCGGTGATGTCGTTTTTCAGCATGAAAGGAGCTATCACAATGGTTGAAAAGACACTGTCTATAAATCTTTGCAGGCTTATGGAAACCATTCAAATGAGCGGCCAAATTGGCAGTCTGGATAAAGGAGGGCTTTGTCGTTTAGCTTTGACTGATGAAGACAAGCAAATGCGGGATTTGTTTGTTAAATGGCTGAAAGAGGCAGACTTGGCTGTACGATTTGATGATTTTGGCAACATTTATGGCAGAAAGGAAGGAACAAATCCTACAGCAGCTGCTATTCTTATTGGCTCCCATCTGGATACACAACCAGAGGGCGGCCGGTACGATGGCATATTAGGCGTATTATCCTCTCTTGAAGTACTACGTACATTGAATGAACAGCCTATTGACCTAGAGCGTCCCGTTGAGATCGTTTGTTTTACCAATGAGGAGGGCGCTCGATTCGAGCCTCCGATCATGGGTGCCGGCGGCCTGGCTGGCGTGTTTGAGAAATCATTTATTTTTAATTGTACAGATAAGGACAACAAAACCTTCGGAGAAGAATTGGAAAGAATCGGCTACAAAGGGTCTCAAAAAAATCGGATTGATGGCATTTTCAGCTTCATTGAGTTGCATATTGAACAAGGTCCCGTTCTCGAATGCGAAAATGTTGATATTGGAATAGTTACCGGCATACAAGGAATGAATTGGTTAGAAGCTAAAGTAATCGGCCAAGCTGACCATGCAGGACCCACCCCCATGTCTATGAGAAAAGATGCTCTTGCTGCTGCCTCTAAAATGATCACGGAAATTCAACAGATTGTAACAGAACAAGACACAGAAGCTACCGCAACCGTTGGACGTTTATCATTAGTCCCAAATTCGATCAACTGTGTTCCTGGAGAAGTAACATTCTCTATTGATATTAGACATTCAGATGACCGAATACGTAAACACTTGCATTCAGAGGTTCTGCAAAGAATCAGTACTATTGCGGTGATAGAGAATGTTCAAATTGAAGTGAAGGAAATTTGGGAAACAGATTCCAGTCATTTCTCACAGGAGTTAATTGACTGTATGACAGAACAAGCGAGGCTTTTAGGTTACAGCACAAAGAAAATGATCAGCGGGGCTGGCCACGATGCTAAATACATAAACAAACTAGCAAATACAGCCATGATCTTTGTTCCCAGTGCTGGAGGGAAAAGCCATTGTCAAGAAGAGTTCACAGAGGAAGCAGCTATTGAAAAAGGGGCAAATTTGCTACTACGCATTGTACAAAAACTTGCTGGCGGGGATAAATAAGGAATCAAAAAATGAACCTCCTTCAAAGCCGCTTAGCCGGCCCATAAAAAAAGCTAGCGAAAGATCTTTTCTCAATCTTACGCTAGCCTTTTTTTAGCCTCTCCCCTGCTATTGAACAGGTTCGTATCCTTTCTCTTCTCTCTTTCCCTTTACTTTATCGATCTTATCAATAAACATTTGAAATACTTTTTTCTTTTCTTCCAGATCCGTGATTTCTACTTTCAGTTGATTGAACCTCTTCTCAAACGGGGCATGATAGAGCTCGCGGATGCTGTGAATAATATCCTCATTGATCGTTGACTGGATCACCTGTTTCGTAATGCTGAATTTATAGGAATAAATTTGCAGTTCCCGCTTCACCTCTTCATATTGTTTATCTATCTCATTGAGCAGTTCATCGATTTCCTGTTTCCATTCATCTAGAGATTTTTTTACATGTTCCTCCATACTTAGACTCCTTTTATACGTCGTAGTAGATCTTGATTTAATGACTATTTTTCATTGTATCAATTGGAGTTTTCGCCCCTATTTCTATGAAATTACATTGGAATGAAAAATAAGTAACAACCAAAGCATCTTCAAAACATTTACAGAAAAAGCGGAGTCACAAACAGAACGAGCCTTTTATCGTTAATGATATACAAAGATGCATAGTCAAAAATCTCTCATCAAAAGCGGAACGGTTTAGCAGCAGCCTTTATTCGTCTTGACAATTCCAGTGCTTTCCATAGATGATATGATTATAGAAGAAACTGGTTTGTTTTTGTCTGATAGTTTAAATAGATAGGAGTTTAGGCATTGAAAGCAATAAGATACGCCTTCATTACAGTCGGAGTGCTGTTCTTGTTAACAACCGTGGCCGTTACCCCGTGGGCAGCAGCCGGCCTGTTTTTATTTCTTTATGGCTGCTATCAGCTGACTAAGCAGCGAAACGGAAAACCGCATCTGCCAAAGCCGCGCTGGATTGCAGCTTTTGGCATTTTGCTGTCCGTCATTCTCGCTTTCATTTTTGTTGAACCTGTGGAGGAAGCAACACACAAACCAATTGAAACCGAGGAGAAAGCAACGGATCACAAGCAAGAAAAGCTGACGAAGAAGGAAAAAGAGTTAGCAGAAAGAGAACAGGCACTTGCGAAAAAAGAAAAAGAGTTAGCCGAAAAGGAAAAGCTGAAAGAACAGAAGAAAGAAGCCGACAAGGAAAAAGCACTCCCTGCCGACTCCCCCTCCTCAGGACTGATTTCTGCTTCTGTGACAAGAGTAGTTGACGGGGATACGATCAAAATCACGATCGATGGCCGCCAGGAAACCGTTCGCCTGATTTTAGTCGATACACCTGAAACGAAGCACCCGCGCCTCGGCGTTCAGCCGTTCGGACAAGAAGCTTCGGCTTTCACAGAAGAGCATTTGTCGGGAAAGGAAATCAAGATTGAACCGGGCATCCAGGAACGCGACCGTTATGGACGATTGCTTGCTTACGTGTATATTGACGGGCAAATGTTTAATCAGCTGCTTCTTGAACAAGGACTGGCGCGGGTAGCCGTCTACCCGCCAAACACCCAACACCTTGATGAAATGAAAGAAATCGAAGCTGCTGCCAAAGCGAAGAAAATCGGCATTTGGTCCATTGAAAATTACGCAGATGACGACGGTTATCATGCTAACGAAACGAAGCAGCAAGCACCGGCCGACAAGCCCCCATCAGCGCCTCCTGCTCCGCAACCGGAGCCAGCACAGCCGGCTGATTCTGAGTCTTACCAAAACTGTACGGAGCTCAGAAAAGTGCACCCGGACGGTGTACCTGACAGCCACCCGGCGTATGAATCCAAACACGATCGTGATAACGACCGGTGGGCTTGCGAAAGATAAATCATAAGAGCCTCTGCAAACAAGCTGCCCGTTTGTTCAGAGGCTCTTTTTGTTAACTTAATCAGACACCAATCGGACGAGTACGCTTTTGTCTCAGTTTAATGTCAGCCTGTTCTCTGGCTGCTGTCTGTCCTTCGATTTCATGGAGAATGTCTTCAAGCGACGTGACCACTCCTTTATCGTCCTTATACATCACATGCTTAGGCTGAAAATGAACAGGGGAGTCTAAGCCAGCTGCCGCTGCCAGGCGAAACAGCCCTTCGCGGAGAGTGATTAAATAATTGGCGGTCCGGTACTTTTTCTCGTCGATCACGAGTGCTTTTTGCAAATCCGGATCAGTCGTGGCCACTCCTACCGGGCAAATATTCGATTGGCACTTCAACGTCTGAATACAGCCTACAGTAATCATAAAGCCGCGGGCGATGTTTACAAGATCAGCCCCCATCGCTAAAGCAATCGCAATCCGATCAGCGGTAAACAGTTTGCCGGAAGCGATAATTTTCACCCGGTCACGCACGCCGTACTTCTTTAAGGTGGCTGCGAGAATCGGCAGGGCTGACTTAATCGGCAGTCCTACACTGTCAATTAACTCCTGATAAGAAGCACCTGTCCCGCCTTCTCCGCCGTCCACTGTGATAAAATCCGGGCCTTTCCCTGTTTCCTTCATATATTTAGCCAGCTCCTCGGCGCTATCATTGCCGCCGATGACAATTTTCATCCCGACCGGTTTTCCTGTGTGGGCGCGGATTTTCTCAATAAATTCGCAGATAGATGGCACATCGGCAAACTCCCGGAAACGGTTAGGGCTGTCAATCGATTGGTACGGTTCCACTTTCCGTATGGCCGCAATCTCCGGTGTCACCTTTTCCGCATCAATATGTCCTCCCCGTGTTTTTGCCCCTTGAGCCAGTTTAATTTCAAATGCCTTAATTTCAGGAATTTCACTTTTGCGCTTGAGCTCTTCCCAGTCGACTCCTCCTTGTTTGTCACGAATACCGAATAAGCCGGGTCCGATCTGCATAATAATATCGACGCCGCCTTTTAGATGATAAGGAGACAATCCCCCTTCTCCTGTATTCATCCATGCCCCTTTTGCCAGAGCCAGCCCTTCTGACAAGGCGGTAATGGCACGGTCACCCAGCGATCCGTAACTCATTGCTGACATTCCAATCTGACCCTTAACCACAAAAGGATGTTCGAGAGCCGGCCCGATCACGACTGCCTCATCATCATGCAATAAATAGGCATTCGCTTCTTCATCCTCCCTTTTCTCCTCTCTTTGCGCGAAAAGCGGGTCCTTTAACAAAATGTATTTTTTCGTTAAGACTTTGCCTTCTTTATCTACTTTTAATTCCTCATTTAACTTCGGAAACATATCATTCCGAATAAAAAAGCCTTCTTCTTCAAAATTGCGCTTGGAACCAAATCCGATAACATCCCGGCTGTATTTCGCACTTTTGACGATATGCTCGTAATCATCCCGTGAGAACGGCCGGCCTTCCGTATCACTGTTAAACCAATACTGGCGCATCTCAGGACCAATCTTTTCGAAAAAATAACGGATTCTTCCAAGCAGCGGATAATTCCGTAAGATCGAATGGCTTTTCTGGCTTCTGTCAAAAGCCAGCATATATATTAGAAAAGCAATCAGTACGATAAGAATCACCGCGAGCAGCACAGAGCCCAGCACGATCAAAAAATCTGCCACGTTCATTTTTATCCCTCCAAATCGTTAGCTTTTATTTAGTTTTAAATTACTCTAACTTAAGAAAATATATACAACCGCGTTTCCTGCGCTTTTTATTCATTTGTCCGTGCGCTTATCTTCCTGAGAAAGTGGCCTGGCTGTATGGCAGATCAAACAAAATAAACATCCTCCATTCCCGAGTGCCTTAGGAATGAAGGATGCCTTTTCTTGGCATATATTGAATACGCGTTAAAGCGATGAGTTTGTAAACAAGATGCTGTACGCCTCTTTTTTGTAAATGAAAAATCTTTCATAACACTACAACACCAGCTTTACAGACAGCTCCTCTGCCCGTCACAGCTCTTCCGTTGTATCAATCCGTTCAGAGCATGTATAAACATTAAATGACTGGTTGCGGATAAACCCTACTGTGGTGATCCCTAATTCTTCCGCCAGCTGGAGAGCCAATTCAGTAGGGGCCGACTTTGTCAGAACCATTTCACAGCCGATTTTAGCAACTTTTGATAAAATCTCTGAAGATAGCCGGCCGCTGAAGACAAGCACTTTGTCTCTGATCGTAATTTCATTTCTTAAGCAGTATCCGTAAATTTTATCAAGAGCATTATGGCGCCCAATATCCATCCTGTTCAAAATCATCCCCTGCTTGTCGCATAGGGCTGCATTATGGACGCCTCCCGTTTCGCGAAAAAGGGCAGCTGATTCCTGCATTTCCGCCATCAGCCGAAAGCAATCCGCAGGAGTAAGGGTCACGTGAACGCCCGTCATTTTTTTAGCGGTCAGAGCATCATTGACAAAAACAAATCCTTGCCGGCTCATCCCGCAGCAAGAAGTGATATATCTCTTGCTTTGAAAGCGCTGCGAATAAGGGTTCGCTTTATCTGTCTCGACATACACATAGCCTTCTTTTTCCTGCACCCTTATATCAGTAATGTCTTCACGGCGGCGGACGATGCCTTCTGATGCCAAATAGCCGATCACCATATCTTCGATGTATTCCGGTGTACAGACCATCGTCACAAACTCTTCGCCATTCACTTTGATGGTCACCGGATATTCTGTTACAATGCGGTCCTCTATCTCTTCCACCTGTCCATTTGCGAAGCGGAGAATGCTCCGTGTCACCTCTGTCTTGTTCATTTGCCCTCACCTTCTAAACAAATATTTTTATCGAAGACAAATACAGAAACAGCCATATCTTCCTCTACCTTAATATCGGAAAACAAATGAACGAGCTTGGCCCCCACAAGCTCCTCGAGTCCCTCTGGCGGATTGGAGGCATAGACTTCTTGAATCAATTTTGTCCTGGCCGCATGCACCATTTCTTTTCCTTCCGGTGTCTTGGCGATAAACTTTTCTGTCGGCGTCAAGTTGCCGTATAAAGTGGAAATAGCCATATTTTCCACAAATATACTGTGAATCCGCTCCGGTCCTTTTCCCAGCAAATCCTTGCGCAGTTTGCGAATGATATCATTAAATTGATGGATTTTTTTAGACATATTATTGATCTCCCTGCTGTCGCCTTTTTCATAAGCCCTGTTCAATCCAAAAGCGAAACCGTGCTCATGAATGAGCAGAAACAATAGGAATCGGTCCCTGGATTGAACTTGGAAGTTCCTTTTGTTTAAAAATAGTACACCTTGTTTATTTCGAGTGCAAACACTATAATAACAAGGAAGGATTCAGATCATAATTCATTGTTCTGGCTCTTTCCTATTTTAACATTTAAATGGATTGGCTGTTTAGTAGGCACTGCTAAATAACTATTCCACCATGAACATATTATGCCTATAAACAAGGCATAGCTTCATGGTGGTTTTTTTATGCCCGTTTTTATTCACTCTGCCGATCAATCGCTTGAAGCTTTTTAAACGAATGGAAAAACAGCCAGTCCAATATCATTATGTAACCGAACTTTCATTTTAAAAAGGAGGCAGCCCATATGGTGACCATCACAATTAATGGAAAAGACTGCACAGCTTCTCCAGGCTCCACCATCTTGGAGATTCTAAACAAAGAAAAGATCCCTCATCCGCAAATTTGCTATGTCCCTGAAGTAGATCCCATTCAAACATGCGATACTTGCATCGTGGAAGCAGATGGAAAGCTTGTCCGCTCCTGCTCAACGATTATACAGCCAGACATGAAGATTGAACTTGCTTCTCCTGCTGCTAAAGAGGCGCAAACGGAGGCGATGGATAGAATTTTAGAAAATCATTTGCTCTATTGTACCGTTTGCGACAACAATAACGGCAACTGCAAGCTGCATAACACTGTCCAGCAGATGGAAATTGAACATCAAAAATATCCGTACAAGCCAAAAGCAGCTGCTTGTGAAGTCGATCTGTCCCATCCGTTCTACCGATATGATCCAAATCAATGCATTGCATGCGGACAATGTGTGGAGGTATGCCAAAACCTGCAAGTCAATGAAACCTTGTCCATTGATTGGGAGGCTGAACGGCCGCGCGTTCTTTGGGATAAAGGAAGTTCCATCAATGACTCTTCCTGCGTCAGTTGCGGACAATGTGTCACTATTTGTCCATGCAATGCGTTAATGGAAAAATCCATGCTCGGCGAAGCGGGATTTATGACCGGAATGAAAGAGGAAATCCTCGCGCCGATGATTGATCTCGTTAAAACCGTTGAACCTGGGTATAGCGGCATCTTTGCTGTATCTGAAATAGAGGCGGCAATGCGGGATACGCGTACCCGAAAAACGAAGACCGTTTGCACTTTCTGCGGCGTTGGCTGTTCATTTGAGATCTGGACAAAAGGACGCAACATTCTTAAAGTCCAGCCGGTTTCTGAAGCGCCAGTGAACGCGATTTCTACCTGTGTGAAAGGCAAGTTCGGCTGGGATTTCGTCAACTCTGCCAAACGGCTGACTACTCCTTTAATCCGCAAAAACGGCGAATTTGTGGAAGCCACATGGGAAGAAGCATTAGAATTAGTCGCCAGCCGGCTCGGCACTATTCACCATGAACATGGTCCCGGTTCTATCGGTTTCATTTCTTCTTCGAAAATTACAAATGAAGAAAATTACCTGATCCAAAAACTGGCCCGCCAAGTATTTGAAACGAACGATGTAGACAACTGTTCCCGTTATTGCCAATCCCCTGCAACAGATGGGCTGTTCCGCACAGTCGGCATGGGCGGTGATGCCGGTACTATTAAGGATATTGCCAAAGCGGGGCTCGTCATTATTGTCGGCGCCAATCCGGCCGAAGGGCACCCGGTGCTGGCTACGCGGGTAAAACGCGCCCATAAATTGCACGGCCAAAAGCTTATTGTCGCCGATGTGCGCAAACATGAAATGGCGGAACGCTCCGATATTTTCATGAGCCCGAAACAAGGAACCGACCAAGTATGGCTGATGGCTGTAACCAGCTATATGATTGATCAAGGCTGGCATGACCAGGCATTCATTGAAGAAAACGTTCATTTCTTTGATGAATATAAGAGGGTACTCGAAAAATATACCCTTGACTACGCTGAATCTGTTACGGGCATTCCTGCTGAAACACTCATCCGAGTCGCTGAAATGATTCGAGATGCAGATGGCACTTGCGTGCTTTGGGGAATGGGTGTTACACAAAATACAGGCGGGTCCGATACGTCAGCAGCCATTTCAAACTTGCTGCTCGCTACCGGCAATTACCGTCGGCCGGGTGCAGGCGCTTATCCGTTGCGAGGCCACAATAACGTTCAAGGAGCTTGCGATATGGGGACACTTCCCGGCTGGCTTCCGGGATATCAGCACATTACAGACGATGCAGCCCGCGAAAAATTTGAAGCAGCCTACGGGGTAAAAATCTCCGCGGTCCCTGGCCGAGACAACATCCAAATGCTTAAAGCGATTGAGGCCGGTACAATGAAGGCCATGTACGTTGTCGGCGAGGATATGGCCCTCGTTGATTCAAACGCGAATCACGTTCATGAGGTCTTATCCTCCCTTGACTTTTTTGTCGTTCAAGATATGTTCTTTTCACGAACTGCGCAATACGCGGATGTTATTTTGCCGGCATCCCCATCTTTAGAAAAAGAAGGAACATTTACAAACACAGAACGCCGGGTGCAGCGTTTATACCAGGTTCTTCCCTCCCTTGGACATTCCAAGCCGGATTGGTGGATTGTACAAGAAATTGCCAATCGTCTGGGTGCTGGATGGAAATATAGCGGTCCTGGCGATATATTTAATGAAATGACAAGCCTTTCCCCTCTTTTCAGTCAAGCAAGCTATGAACAATTAGAGGGCTGGAACAGTTTTCTTTGGGGAAGCTTCGACGGAGCAAGCACACCTCTTCTCTATACAGCCGGCTTTCATTTTCCAGACAAAAAAGCACGCTTTGCCTTATCCGACTGGGTGGCACCCGCCGAGTTTCCAGAGGAGTATGATCTCCATATCAATAACGGCCGGATGCTTGAGCATTTCCATGAAGGCAACATGACAAACAAATCAACAGGAATCCAGTCAAAGGTGCCCGGAATTTTTGTTGAAGTGTCCCCGGAGCTTGCCAAGGAGCGCGGTATACAGGATGGGGCGCTGGTACGGCTTATTTCTCCTTTTGGAGCATTAAAGCTGCCAGTTTTAGTAACAAACCGCGTGAAAGCGAATGAACTGTTTCTGCCGATGAACTCGGTGGATAAAGAATCGGCCATTAACTTCTTAACTGGCCCTGCTGTTGACCAGCGCACAAACACCCCTGCCTACAAGCAGACAAAAGTAAGGATGGAAGTATTGACTTCCTGCGGAAAAACGCCGCTGCCCAAAACAAATCCCCGCAACAAAAAACGGCATCCTCAAAACGGCGTGGAAGTGCAGCGCAAATGGCAACGCCCCGGCTATGTTCACTTGACGACTAATTAATCGAAAGGAGAAAGCGCAATGGCAGAACCGATTACTTCAATCCGAAAAAAGGAAGAAACAAGTGAGGAAAGTGCCCAGCAAAAGCTGACAGATCTTCAAAGGCTGCTGGCAGATAACGAAGAGGCTTTAAATAGCATCGTTCATATGATCGGTGAATTGAATGACATGGGCGCTTTAGAAGCAGCCTCTTCTATCCTGCAGGCAAAAGAACAGGTTGCCGGCATTGCTCTTCATCAGGTGTCCAGGGAACCGGTCACCAATGTAATCAATCATTTCCTCAATGCAGCCGGCGCATTGGCAAAAACTGATCCGGACATGATGAAAAAACTGGCAGGAAGTCTTACAGCCGGAATGGCAGAAGCAAATGAACATCTCCATAGCAGCAAGCCTGTCGGAATGATAGACCTTTTAAAAGTGCTTAAGGACCCGGATATTAATCGCGCCATCCGATTTGGCCTTCACTTTCTAAAAGGCATGGGAAAAGAATTGCAAGAGTAACAATCGATGGCTTGCCTGCCAATCATGATTGACAGCGAAAAAAGGCCGACCTAAAAGACCATGAAAAATGACTTTTGGGTCGGCCTCTTTTTCTTCTCCAAACAGGCTGAGCCCCATTCCAATCAGCAGAGAAAAATCACGCCTTCTTCTCCGCCCTTTTCTTTTAGAAAAAATCTTCCTTCATCCAATTCATGTCTGATTCTCTGATGGAAAAAACAATAAAAAGAGGAATTTTTAACAAAAGGGATAAATATATACATTAGAGATTTCGCAGGAGGAGTTATACATGGAGGAAGAGAATAAAATAGTCGATCTGCAAAACATTACTTGGACAAGAACGAAGAAAAACGTATTAAATGACGTCTCATGGCGTGTCGCGAAGGGAGAGCATTGGGCCGTTCTCGGATTAAATGGTTCCGGGAAAACCTCTCTTCTGAAAATCATTGCCGGTTACCAGTGGCCAACGACAGGAACGGTGTCCGTTTTAGGCCATTTATTTGGCCAAACGAACATACCGGAGCTGCGCAAAAGCATTGGCTGGGTAAGTTCTTCCATGGACGAAAGATTTCATACCCGCCCAAGCGACTCTGTTCTGGAGATAGTATTGAGCGGGAAGCATGCCTCTGTCGGCTTGTATGAGGAAATAAGCAGGGAGGATATCGAAAAAGCTAAGGGCCTTCTCCGCCAGCTGAGAATGGATGATTTAGCGGATCAAGCGTTCTTTTCTCTTTCTCAAGGAGAAAAAAAGAGAACGATGATTGCCCGTGCACTTATGCCTTCTCCAAAATTGCTGATTTTAGATGAGCCTTGCACGGGGCTGGATTTGTACTCCAAAGAAGAGCTGCTGTCTGCTATTGAAAACATGGGGCGCTCTCCTGAAGGCCCCACCCTTTTGTATGTCACCCATCATATTGAAGAGCTTATGCCGGCTGTTACCCATGCCTTGCTGCTGAAACAAGGAAAGATTGTTGCTGCCGGTCCTAAGAAATCAGTTTTAACAGAAGAACTGCTAAGTGAAACGTTTTGCCTTCCTGTCTCAGTAGATTGGGAAGATGAACGTCCCTGGATTCATATTAAGTCCAAAACATACAACCAATAGATAGACCGAAAACGTTTTTTCTATGAATCTGTTCCCATAGGATTCATAGAAAAAAACAAAGGTGTAAGCGCTTCACTAAGCTTGGCGGAAAGCAGAAATGGACAGGGGATTAAGCCTCAGGAACGAAAGAATGTCAAGTGCACGATCATTTCCATAGGGAGGGTCTGAATTGGAGAGAAAAGCTTACCGAGGAGTTAGTTACGGAGAAGCGAAAAAAGTCGTTTTGGAGCAAAAGTACGAGCGCAGCGAATTAAGGGCATTTACTAACGGAGCAGCCGCCCGCTCTTTATTCGGACAAGGCATTTACCTCATTAATGACCTCGGCTTGGCAGCGCAATACGCCTTTTGCCACGCTGAGGTGGAGGGCGATGAAACAGCCGTTGTTTTACATCAAAAAATCTGTTTTAACCATCCTTTTATCCTCAATTACCAATTTAGCGAAGCCCGATTAAGAAAAGATGCCTTGCGCTGGAAATATGCCGGCAAGCACGCTCCCGATCCAGTACATCCTCCTGATTCGCTGGAGCTTTCCCGCCAGATCGGCAGCACGATCAAAGACTATCTGCTGGCCTTTTCCTATGACGGCATCATCTATCATGTGGATGATGAAATTATTTATTACGTTTTATATGACCAACAAAAACAAATCAGAGATATTGATGTAGAAATTGCCTTTAATATTAAAAAACCCTGCAAGGTAGAGCGGGTAGATTCTCTCCTTCTTTAACTGCCGTTCTCGGAAGGCAAACAAAACAGTCGTTTCCTGTTCATCCAACTGGCTTTTATCAAACAATCTCCCGCCGCCCCTCTGTGAACTGCGCCTAAGCAGGCAATCCATGAGGAGGAGGCGGGAAAACAGGAAAAGCGCTGGTACAGTCTTCTGCTATACTAAATTTTTTTGCTTAGCCATAATTAAATTGGAGAAATATTTACGGGCATCCGCTGTCAGGATTTGCAGCTTTACTTGCGTTACCTTGCTTTTTCCATTCAAGTTTGAACGCTCAAAAGTGAGAAAGGCTCCGCTCAAGTTCTCCTCCACCTTCGTAATTTCATAGCCGCTTTTATACAGCTCATCAATTTTTTGTTTTTCCGCTAAAAACTCTTTATAAGATGACATGATATCCTCCTCCTAACCTGCCAATTATACAGTGGCTTGTTCTTGACTTTCCGTCCCTCTCGCCGCCTCTTGACCGCCAATAATCCAATCACGTCCTGCAGTAATCCCTAAGTACTTTTCATCACTTGGATCCTCCAGCTCAGCCTGCTTATATTTTCGAAACCACCAATACTTCGACAATAGATAGTAACTAGCCGCAGAAAGAAGAAAACCAACGATAAAGGAGTAATTCGAAAAGGCAACGGAGGCGCCCCCTCCTATGGCCCAAGCTATCACGCCTGCCCAATTGACTCCTAAATAATAACTGTACTGGCCAGCTTGTTCATACAGATCAGGTACGTTCACTCTGCGTTTGCGAAGCAAATAATAATCAGCAAACAAAATGCCGACGATGGCTGACAATAGCCCGCCGCTGATGAGCAGAAAAGGCATTAGTGTATCAAAGAGATTCCATGGCTGCGTCACCATTCCGATGACTCCAGCCAAAATCACCCCTGCATAAAAAGGCACTTTAGGACCGCCAATATTAGAAAAAACAGTTGCCGCCGGGACTAAATTGGCTGCCGTGTTAGTTGACCACTGGGCAAAAACAATCATTAACAGCAAGATTCCCAATATAAGCCCTCCGGCAGCTTCCTGCAGAGCCACGATAGGATCATAGTTTCCTACTGCGATATAGGCTACTCCGCCAATCGCTACCACAAAAGTTTGCGTCAGCGGCAACGCAATCATACTGCCTACCAGAGCCCCTTTGTTTCTTTTAAACCAATTTTTCTCATATTTTGGAGCCTTGATGAACCTGGAAATCGAAGAAATATCGGCACATAAAGTCGACCAATAGCCCATATTTCCGAGCACCACTGTCAAGAAAGCCGCAAATAGAGCTGCTCCAGAAACCGGGTTCTCCATCCACGCCCATACACTCTTGCCTGCTGCGCTTGCCCGATCGGCTAACGTGTAGTACATCCAAATAGAAATTAAAATGATAGTCGGTGCGGCCAGGTTCGCAAATTTCTCGATCGCTTTAATACCGATCGAGGTATTAATGACCTGCGCTGTGACAAATAAAAGCAAACAAATAAACCAATTATCAAATCCAGTGAGAATGTTCAGTATCCCGTTAATAGCTGCAGCGCCGAAATACGAATTGATGCCGAACCAGATAGAAGCGGCTATTCCGCGAAGAAGAGAAGGAAAGTGTGTGCCTAATGTGCCAAAAGGCGCTCTTAAATAAACTGGAAAGGAAATGCCATGCTCGATGCCAATGTCTGCTATCAGGGTGATGAGAAAACCAATGACGAGACAGCCTACAAAAGAGGCCAGCAGCACCCAGGGCAAAGGCATCGCCTGTACCCCCGCCCCGCCGATCGCAAATGCTGCCAGAACCACTGCCATGCCTACCCACATTATCGAAAATCCAAACGTGCCAATTTTTCTGTCACGATGAGCAATAGGAAGAAGATCCGGAGACTTTAAATATTCACTCGTTCTTTTCATCACATATCTCCTCTATTTATTATCTGAGCTTCAGGAATAACAGTGATGCCAAATAATAAGAAAGCTTCCTTTCACTAACAAGGCAGCGTTCTGGAAAACACTCGCTCTTCAATCAAGCACAAGCCATTGATTAACGCACTTTCTCTGCCGGCTTCTCTTGGCTTCCAAAACGGGCGCGCTTTAAATATTGGCCTGAGCCCGGTTTTCCGACAAACTCTTTTTCGCGGATGACGAACTCGCCGCGTGATAAAACAGAGATGGGCTCTCCTGTCACTTTCATGCCTTCAAAGGCGCTGTAATCGACATTCATATGATGCGTTTCTGCCGAAATTACCCGCTCTTTATTAGGATCAAAGATAACAATATCCGCATCGCTGCCCACAGCAATCGTTCCTTTCCTCGGGAAAAGCCCAAACAGCTTGGCAATCCTTGTTGAAACAATGTCAACGAATTGGTTGATGGAGATCCGGCCTTTTTTCACTCCTTCTGAGAAAAAGAGGCTGAACCTGTCTTCAATGATCGGACCGCCATTTGGAATTTTAGTAAAATCCCCAACCCCCAGCTCTTTTTGGCCTTTAAAGTTGAAGGAGCACTGATCCGAGCCAAGCGTCTGCAACTGCCCGTTCTTCAAAGCATTCCATAACACTTCCTGATTCCATTTTTCGCGAAGAGGCGGAGACCAAACATACTTGGCGCCTTCAAAATTTGGTTTCTCCAAATAGGACTGATCAAGCACAAGATACTGCGGACACGTTTCTCCCCAGACCTGATAGCCTTTCTTTCGCGCTTCATCAATTTTTTCTACTGCCTCTGCACACGATACATGGACAACGTACAATTGTGAACCGGCAATACCGGTCAACTGGGCAGCTCTTCCAGTCGCTTCTCCTTCTACCTCTGGCGGTCTCGTCAGCGCGTGATAGATAGGGGCTGTGTTTCCTTCTTTCAATGCTTTGTTCACCAAGAAATCAATCACATCTCCATTTTCAGCATGCACCATCACGAGCGCGCCATGTTCCTTTGCCGTCAATAAGGTACGAAACAGTGTTTCATCATCGGCTTGGAATACATTTTTATAAGCCATGAACACCTTGAACGAAGTAATGCCCTCTTCCTCAATAATGAGAGGGATCTCTTCAAGCACCTGTTCATTGACTTCACTGATCATCAAGTGAAAACCATAGTCAATGACGGCTTTGCTTTTTGATTTCTCATGCCAGGTTTGAATGGCATTTTTCAAGGGTTCTCCTTTATTTGTTAAGCAAAAGTCGATAATGGACGTGGTTCCCCCGTAAGCAGCAGCAATCGTTCCTGTTTCAAAATCATCGCTGGTCACGGTTCCGCCAAATGGCATATCCAAATGTGTATGAGGATCAATGCCTCCAGGGAACACATACGCTCCCCGGGCATCAATCACTTCCTCTGCACCTGTTCCTAAATTCTTGCCAATCGCAGCTATTTTTCCGTCTTCAATCAACAGATCAGCCTCATACATATCAGCGGCGGTAACGATTGTCCCGTTTGTTATTAATTTCTTCATTCCATCTTTCCTCCTCTTCTTTTATGAATGGCAGATTGGAAGCTTAATAGCTGCTTGGCGCTCATTCCAGGTCATCGGCTCCCCGTTTGGTATTTCTACCATATCGATTGCCCCGTCTACCGGACACACGATGGAACATAAATTACATCCGACACAATCTTCCTCGCGAACCTTCAAATAAGCAGCCCCGCTCTCCGCTGTCAGCATATCAATGCATTGGTGTGAAGTATCCTCGCAGGCAATATGGCATTTGTTGCAATTAATACAAACATCGTTGTTAATACGGGCTACAACCTTATAATTAAGGTCTAAATTTCCCCAATCAGAATACGTATGAACGGACTTTCCGATCAGGCCGTCAAGCGCCGCGATTCCCTTCCCGTCAAGATAATTGTTTAATCCGTCAATCATATCTTCAACAATGCTAAAGCCGTGATGCATAGCCGCTGTACATACTTGAACGCACCCCGCTCCCATCAGCATGAATTCAACAGTATCCTGCCAATTCGATATGCCGCCTATTCCAGAAATAGGTACATTCAATTCCGGATGGCGCGCACACTCCGCCACCATGTTTAAAGCAATTGGCTTGACTGCCGGTCCGCAGTAACCGCCATGAGCACCTTTTCCGGCCACATTCGGAATCGTCTTCCAAGAGTCGATATCTACTCCCGCCAAGCTGTTGATCGTGTTAATCATACTAATCGCATCTGCTCCGCCTTGAACAGCAGCATACGCTGTGGCGGTGATATCCGTAATATTCGGCGTGAGCTTAACAATCACCGGCACTTCCGCCGCTTCCTTTGCCCAATAGGTTTGCTTCTCTACCAGCTCCGGCACCTGACCGGAAGCCGCCCCCATTCCTCGTTCTGCCATGCCATGCGGACAGCCAAAGTTTAATTCAAAACCGTCTACCCCGACAGCTTGGACTTTCTTTACAATTTCATGCCATTTTTCCTGTTTCGGCTCCACCATCAAGGAAGCAATCACTGCATGATTCGGAAACCTTTTTTTCGTTTCATAAATTTCCTTTAGGTTCTCTTCAAGCGGGCGGTCTGTAATCAATTCAATGTTATTGAATCCAGCTACCCGCTGGCCGTTAAAATGAGTGCCGGCAAACCGGGAAGATACATTCAAAATCGGCTCGCCCAAAGTTTTCCAAACAGCTCCTCCCCAGCCGGCTTCAAAGGCCCGCTGCACTTGATAGCCGGAGTTTGTCGGCGGAGCAGAAGCCAGCCAAAAAGGATTAGGAGATTGAATTCCCGCAAAGTTCACACGCAAGTCTGCCATCTAAATTCCCCCTGTCTTTTTTTATTGGTTTATACGCTTTCCAATGTAACCTTATCAGCAGTGAATTGCTGATGAATGGCATGAGCTGTCAGTTTCCCTTGCTGGGCGGCCGTTACAACCATGGCCTCTCCCTGGCCGTCTCCGAAAATAACATCGCCAGCCGCGTACACTTTCGGATTGGATGTTTGATGCGTCTTTGTATTGATCTTGACAATTCCATTGTTATGCTCCAGTCCCAATTCTTCAATTAGGGATAAGTAGCGCGTCTGTCCAATGGCTTTCACTATGGCATCTGCCTCTATAATGAACTCTGACCCCGCGACAGGAACCGGGCGTCGGCGGCCGGATGCATCTGGTTCTCCAAGCTCCATGCGAACACATTCCAAGGCCTCCACTTTCCCTGATTTATCTGCAATAATTCTTTTCGGCTGGGTCAGCCATCTAAACTCTACTCCGTCTTGCTTGGCAAATTCATATTCAAATTCATACGCAGTCATTTCTTTTTCCGTCCGGCGATAAACCATTTTTACATTCTCGGCCCCTAAACGGACAGAGCAGGTCGCCGCATCAATGGCTGTATTTCCTGCACCAATAACGACTATCTTCTTGCCGATAAACTGCTGATCCAGAGGAGGAGTTTTTGTGCCTTCGACAAATTCAATAGCATCAAACACTCCTTCAGCTTCCTCGCCATCAATGCCCAGCATCGGCACCTTTGACATCCCTGCTGCCAAGATAACTGCATCAAAGTTCTCGATGAGTTCCCGCACCTGAATATCCTTGCCTACTTTTGTATTGGTTTGAATGTTTACGCCCAGCTTTTCAATCTGCTCTACTTCCCATAAAGAGATTTCCTGAGGAAGCCGGAATGAAACAATCCCGTAAGTATCTAATCCTCCCGCTTTTTCTTTTGCTTCAAAAATGGTCACCTCATACCCAAGTCGAGCCAGTTCACGGGCTGCTGATAACCCGGCTGGACCGCCTCCGATGACGGCTACACGCTTTCCATTTTTTTCGCCAGCCTTAAACAGCTGCTCGTTGTTGTGAATAGCCCAATTCGTCGCATGACGCTGCAAGTTCCCGATCATAATAGGCAAGGAAGCATGATTCAATACGCAAGCGCCTTCGCATAATTCTTCTGTCGGACACACGCGGGCACAGCTTGCCCCTACTGGATTGGCCTCCATAATGACACGGGCTGAGCCTTTTAAATTTCCGGAAGCGATTTTTTTTATAAAAGACGGTATATTAATGCCGGTAGGACAAGCTTTAATACAAGGCGCATCATAGCAGTAAAGACAGCGATTAGACTCTTCAACAGCTTCCTTTGGCGTTAAATCAGGCTCAATTTCCTGAAAATTCATCCGTAAGTTGTCCAACGAAATGGTTTTGTTCTTTACTCGGTTTAAATGCATGCCGATTACCCCCTCATTTAGTTCCAAGCGTCCTATGATATCCGACATTTTTATCTTTCTTATCCATGTCATATATCCCGCTTGCTCAAGATAAAATAATGACAACTGCTGCTTCGCCCCGTATCCCCATCCCCTCGATTGCAAGATTGCCATACAGCATAAAAAACGAACAAAATATTCTTACTATTCCAAATATTGTTGGAAATAATAGTATGATATCAAAACACTTTTGTCAACACATTAGATTGCATTTTCATTTTAAATATAATGCAATCAATATCTTTATATGACTATTACATTCAACTAATTTCCTGTCTTTTTTATTCAGCTTAATTTATTTGCCATATGAAAATAGTGTAAAATAGAAATATCTCTAGATTGTCCGGCACACTATGGAAGGAAGGCGGGAAAGTTTTTGAACAGAAAAGATTTAGAAGCCCTGCTAAAAAAAACGGAGGAAAAAATAAAAGAACAGCAGATGCTTCTCAAGGACTTATCTAAACGCTTAGAAGCGTTAGAAGAACAAGAAAAAGAACGAAAAAATTATATTTCCTCTAAAGAAATCATCGACTTGGTTTTCAAGAAAATTGGAAAAACACTTAATATGTCCACAATTAAAAGATGGGCTGATGAAGGGTACCTTGGAGAAGTGATTGATGAAAAAGAAAAATTTTGGGCTCTGCGCTCTAAACAAGGCAAAAAGCGATTTCTTTATCCAAAAGTCGACACGTTTCATTTTTTATATGAAAAAGGATATTTGCTTCCTGAATTTGATGTACTTGACCGTGTACTTGTAAAGCTCCCTTCTGACGAAGCTGTTATTGGCATTGTTATTGATGCCTATCTACACAAGGGCCAGTTTTTCTATACGATTCAAAGGGAAGGATCTTTTGAACGGTTGAACGATGTGAAGGAGAGCAATCTAGCAAACGCGGCAGAGGAGCTGATGAATCAATGAAAGCGAAGATAAAGCTAACAAACACTGTGCCAAATCAAGAAATCGCCCGAAAAATTAAACGGGCCAACCAAGCTATCAATAATGTTCTCGATATTTCCTTTGCAAAAGATTTGTCTGCGATCTTTTTTGAAGGCGAGATCATCGTCATCCCGGAAAAAGCTTGGTTTTCTGATAGCGTGATCCTCGAAGGACAGGCAAAAGAAACGGATAACGGCTATGAAATCCGGCCAAAAGATAAAGGAAAGACTATTAATCTTCATCTGGATGCTGAGTTAGTTGCTGAATTAAATGAAATCCGACAGCATGTCATGAGCAAAACTCAGCATGAGATTATCCTTGATTTATTTAAAAAAGGACTAGAGCAGTACAACAAAGAAAAACTTTAACAAAAATCTCTCATTGTTGGCTGCTCATCAGCCTCTAGGGCTGCTTCTGCCTTTACAGCAGCCCTCTCTAATATATGGTGGCTTTAAAAATAAAGTTTTGTAGAAAAGTGGCGATAATTCGCCCTTTTCAACTATTATATGCCTAATTCTATCATTTTCCTTGTAACCTTTTCGATTCTGGTATCCATATTGGTCCCGTCATATTTGGAAAGTTTCAGCTCGCTTACGATTTTTCCATCACGCATAAACATAACACGTTCTGTCCGTGCAGCAACTTTTGCGTCGTGAGTTACAAGCAGAACAGTTGTGCCTTCCTCGTTGATTTCAGAAAATATATTCATAATCTCCTGTGCAGATTTCGAATTGAGAGCTCCGGTAGGCTCATCTCCAAAAATTATTTTCGGGTTGTTTATAAGGGCTCTGCATATCCCCGCCCGCTGTAGTTGACCTCCTGATACCTGTGTAATATCGTGTTCTTCAAGCTCTCCAATGCCGACTCTTTTCATAAGCGCTCTTGCCTTATCAGAAATGCTTGCGACGTTTTTTCTGTTGTCACGCATCATAGGAAGAATGATATTGTCGATAATGTTTAAATTTTTCAGCATAATAGGTTGCTGAAAAACAAACCCCATTTTTGTTCTGCGTATATCTGAAAGCTCATTTTCTCCCATGGCGGATAAATCCCTGTCTCCAAATACGACCTTTCCGCTATTAACCTCATCCATTCCACTTAGTGCAAACATCAGTGTCGATTTTCCTGACCCCGATGCACCCATTATCGCAACGAATTCGCCTTCGTTTATTTCAATAGAAAGCTCATCGAGAACATTTCGCTGTTCCTCTCTCTCTCCGAAAGATTTTGTTATACGGTCACCGATAATAATCTTCTTCATTTGCTTACCCCTTTATATTTTCTGAAATTTTGATTTGTCCTGCTCCCGATGTGCCGCCTACTGTTGCGATTAGTACCGCACATACCATCATCAGCGGACAAAGTAAATATGCCGAAAGTGGATTAACCGTAAACTTAAACGAATCCGCTCCAAACGAGGAGATGATCGCCCCCGCAAGTAATTCTCCGAGAGTATTTGCCAGAAGCGTGCCTAGAACAATTCCGATAATTAAAACGAATACTGATCGTGACATATACTGTATCCTGATATCTGATTTCGTAAAACCTAGGGCTTTCATTGCAGCAATGGAGGTTCTGTCCTTTGCAATAAGCAGTTTCATAAATAACAGTGTAATTAATACTGTTATAATGAGCGACACGGCAACGGCTGCGTAGGATGCCGTTTCGACAGAACGTATGGTTGAGCCAAATGTCTGTGTCACAAATTCATCAACATTGGAAATTTTCGCATAACCAAATTTACTTAAGTATTCAGAAATTTTATTATCGACCATAGATGTATCCGAAAGTTCAGCAATGATAATACTCCACATAATATCTGCCGAATTATCGGTGAATACAGCCTTTGCAGTTTTACCGCCATTGGTAATATCAGAATAGATCCCGCTTACCGAAAAGTCTTTCTCCTCTCCTTCAATCACTAATGTAATGCGATCGCCTATCTTTTTATTCAATTCATCGGCGTTTATAGATGAGAGGGCAATTTCGTTTTCTTGAACGGGGGCTTTTCCCCCAGAATATGCTATAGGAAACGCAGAATGGTCGCCCAGTTCAACTTTTAGATTTTCCTCCGTTCCGTCTTCCATTTTTGCCTTGAATATTTTGGTTGTCAGAGCAGCATAATTGGAAATCGCACGGTCATTACTTATTTCCTTTAAAATTTCGTCAGTTTTTTCAGAGATATTTGAAGTCTGCTGTATGTCAATACGCATATCGTAATCACCGATACCCATATATTGTGTAAAGCTTTTTGAGGATATCGTGTTATACAAATTCTGTGGAACAATGATGATAAATGATGAAACGACCAATACAGCAAGCATTGTGGCGTAAAGCTTCTTTCTTGTGAGAACATCTTTGATACCAAGAAAAATATTCGTGTTAAATAACCAATTCCTATTCAAACAAAAACGCTTTGCACCTGAACTCTTTTCTTGTGAAGTACCAAAGCGAATGGCTTCCACAACGGATATTTTCCGAAAATGCTTTAACACGCCATTAACATAGAGAAGAATAGAGAATAATACCAGCAGTATGCCTATAATTCCGAAAAGAATTGCAAAGGAAGAATTTTCGGCTTCCCCCATATAAAGGCGGATATTCTCAAGCAGTATGCCTTTGAACAGAATCGAAAGCCCAAAACCGAGTATGCTCCCCACCGTAGCAATCGCTACATATTTTACGAGATAAATCCTTTTTATATCGGAAATGCGCAGCCCTATTGCTTTCATCACACCAATTTCATGATAGTCATCTTCCATTTTCGAAAGGAGTGTAAAGCGAATGCAGATAAATGTGATGGCAACAACAAGTGCGCTTACAAAAAGTATAACTGCGATCATCATTCCATCTGAAAGTGCATTCATCATTTTGAAAAGCGTATATGTAACTGTTGGACCGTTCGCTTCTAGCTCTGCGGCAGCATAAGCAGTTTCAAATTCTCCAAGCGCAGACAAGTCTTTTAATCTGAACTCAATCAAATGTTCTATACTGCCTAGATTTTTCATTTTTTCGTAATCATTTTCACTGACAAGAAATCTCTTGGAAGCGGAGAGTGTAGAATTCATTTGCGAATCGCGAAGAAATCCCGCAACGACGAATTCCTGACCGCTTATTACCGCCTTGTCACCGACCTTTGTGATGTTGTCCCTCATATAGCTTATTGGAACATAAAGCTCCCCTTCAGATACATTGATGATATTTCCATCAAGATCAAGAAGGTAATCGAATTGTTCGCTCTGTGTGCTAAAACCGTTATCCTGAACACTATCCACTAATGAATTTTCGCCAAGTATAATTTCTGAGCCGTCTATGTTGAGGAATTCAATTACCTGAAATTTATCGACATTGCTATTCTTCTCTGCAAAAGATGTAAGCCGGGCATGATCAATCTCCCCCGAATGCATCTGTAGAAAATGGGGAGTTTTAGATTTTGTCATCAGAGTATCTAGTGCACCTGAAAGATTAATGGTCAGGATCGCCGCCAGCGAGACAAGCATAGCTGCGGCAGCGACAAATATCATAGTTACCAACGTAATCATTTTATTCTTTAAAATATCATTGCCTATTATTCTGAAATACATAATTCACCTCTGTTTTCAAATTTGCCGATTTTACATGATGAAGAAGTGCTGAAATCACACCTTCCAGCATTACCTCGATAATAATGAGAAATAATCCTCTTTTGCCTGTGCAAAAACATCCCCCATTCATTACTCCGACTATCAAAGAAATTTTTCCGAGCTATTCATTGCTCATAAACATTTGTATAACGGACATAAGGCTCCCTTTTTCAACATCCAGTAGTCTTTCTACATTAAAAATAAACGCCTGAATGCGGGTAACACGATCCTCTTCTGTCATCTCAACCATATCATTATCAAAAATAGTATTTGCATATGTCACAACCATTTCCATGCATTCATACGGGTATGGTGTGCTGAATACGCCTTGTTCAATGCCCTCACAGATGATTTCCGCCAAAATAGGTGTAAGGCCGTTAATAATGATTTTCTGTATTTTCTGATGCATAAGCGCATTTTGAGGTCTATGAAGGTGTTCCATCATTTCCCCGCTACTTCCGCTGCTTAGATTCATTGACATGACAACACGGATAATACGATCGACTAAGGGGATCGTTTTGTCTGCAGCAACCTCTCGTGCGGCACCTAAAAGCCGGTCACTATAACGCTCAATCAGCGCATCCATAATATCCTCTTTTGATTTGAAATGATGATACAATGTGCCTCTCGCAATTCCTACCTTTTCGAGAATATCGTTTGTACTCGTACCGTCAAATCCCTTCTTCCCGAAAAGCTCGTCTGCCACATCAAGAATTTCATTTTTGCGTACTTCTGCTTCTTTTCTCATTTTCTCCTCCTTTATAGACCGATTGCCTGTCGGTAAAATTGTAACATGCTCTATAAATCTGTCAAGTTTATTTTCTGGGATTAATTTATACTCATATTTAATAAAAAGAATGCTGCAGGACGGGATTTAGTAACGACGAATTCAAACTCCAGCTTCGCACAGCAAAATTGGTTTACTCTTTTTTGGAATGTCCAATAACTCTCCTTATAATTAATGCTCGGTCACTATTGCGGCACCTAAATTTCTGAACATAGCCTAATGTTTTGCGCGAAATGTTGGGGAGACGCCTAATAGAATGATTCATATTTATCCAATAGCCCTACTAGGCGTCTCATTCCTCAAGCGGCTCTCAGGAAATGATCAAACTTTATTCCAGGCCAACATAGGTGGATTTCCTCTCTATCGCTTCTCCCCTCCTCCTCTTCATAAAATAATTTTAAAAGAAGGATTATTGTCTATCCCATAGAATCTTAAATCAATAGATATATATTTATTGATTGATAACTTTTTTCGCAAAAATATCTTAATCGGGGTGAGCAATTTGTATAAGCAGAAACTAGCTATTAATGGTAAACGGTTAAAAGACACACTGGAAAGCTTCGCAAATTTCGGCCGTACAAAGAACAACGGGGTGACCCGGCTGGCCTTGTCTGAAGAAGACCTCCATGCCAGAAATTACTTTCGTTCCTGCTGTGACGAATTGGGCATGTCTGTCCGTGTAGATGATATGGGCAATATGTATGCAACCTTGGCAGGTATTGAAAACAAGCCGCCTATCGTTGTCGGCTCACATATGGATACGGTGAAAAAAGGCGGACGGTTTGATGGAATATTAGGCGTGGCAGCTGGTCTGGAGGTAGCCAGAACGTTAGTCGAACATAAAATTCAACCGCAAGTTCCCCTGACGATCGTTAACTTTACGAATGAAGAAGGCGCGCGGTTCGAACCTTCGATGATGGCGTCTGGTGTTTTGTCAGGAAAATTTGATAAGACGGTTATGATGAAAAAAGCAGATAAAGATGGAACTACTTTCGAAGAAGCTCTTCAGTCTATCGGCTATGCCGGCGACAGTAAAAATCGCTTAACAGAGGCTGCGGCTTTTCTCGAATTACACATTGAACAGGGGCCGATTCTTGAACGGGAAGCTCTGACAATTGGTGTCGTTGAATGCGTGCTTGGAATGGTATGCTATGAAATTGAAGTGAATGGGGAATCTGATCATGCCGGCACTACCCCTATGAATATGAGGAAAGATGCGCTTTTTGCTGCTAATGATCTGATTGCAGCCATCCGCCAGCAGCTCGCTTCACTGGACGAGGAGCTCGTCTTTACTATGGGCAGAATGAATGTTTTTCCGAATATCCACACGGTTATTCCGAACAAAGTTGTCTTTTCACTAGAAGCGAGACATAAAGATCCTGCAGTTATTAAGCAAGTAGAGAAAGTGATCCACAGTCTCCCTGCGCTCTCCGCGAAACAGAACTGCTCTGTAAAAACAGAAAAGCTGTGGGGCCGTGACACCGTTTGGTTTGATCAACATATTTGTCAGGCTCTGGAGCAGTCTGCCCAATCCTTAGGCTATTCTTTTAAGCGCATGGTCAGCGGCGCCGGCCATGATGCCCAATTTATCGCCAGCTATATACCTTCTGCAATGATCTTCGTTCCGAGTATTAACGGAAAAAGCCATTCGGAGGACGAACTCACTACGTGGGAGGATTGTGAAAAGGGCGTTAACGTCTTATTGGAAACAGTCCTTGCTCTGCAATCACCCTCTTAATTGCTGCTGGATTACAAAAGCAGAATTTTGCTGAATGAATTCAGCAAAGTTCTGCTTTTTTCTGTTATACAGGAGAGAATATTTCCCGGGAAGTGATCATTCGACCAGCCTGACGCGAAATGGCTAGAAGACTCACCATTGTTCTCTAATCGGGCGGATCGAAAAAGGATAAGTACACTCGACAGCAGCAAGTTCTTTTTTTAAACAACAAACTTGCGGATTAAGCTGTTCAGATCCTCAGCGAGCACGGACAGTTCCCTCGCTTTTCCGGCTACCCCCTCCATAGAGCTGCCTGTTTGAAGTATGGAAGCAGATGCTTGTTCAATTCCCGCCGCTGATTCTTCTGCAATCGAAGCAATGCTTTCAATAACTCCATTCATTTGCTCACTGTCGGCCGCTATATCCCCCAGGCTTTCCGACACCGTTTGAATTCTTATTGCCATATCGGATACAGAAGCTTCAATCTTAGCGAATGTCTCTCCTGTATCTTGAATTTTCTCTATGCCGTTGCCTACCTCCGTATAGCCTGTTTCTAAAGAAGCAGCGACCTCAGCTGACTCTTCTTGAATGCTGGTAACAATATCCGTAATATCTCCTACCGAAACAGCCGCTTGGACAGCCAGTTTCCGCACCTCATCTGCCACAACTGCAAACCCTTTTCCCTGCTCGCCAGCCCGGGCTGCTTCAATAGCGGCATTTAAAGCCAATAAATTTGTTTGCTCAGCAATGCCTTGGATCACAGCGACTAATGCAGAAATCTCCTTCGTTTGTCCATCAAGTCCCTTTACTTTCCTGACGGCGTTCTGCATAATGACATCAATCTTATTCATCTGGCTTACAGAAGCAGTCATTAAGCAGCTTCCTTCAGAAGTTAACTGTAAAACCGCTTTTGAAGCGTCTTCAATGCACTTTCCATTGCTATTGGCTTCCCGAATCTTTTCCGCATAGCTGACCATCGATTTTGACAGTTCATTTGTCTCGTCTGCTTGAACTCCCGCTCCATGCGAAATTTGCTGCATCGCAGCTGCCGCTTGCCGGCTTCCCTCTCCCACTTCACTGGAGGTTTTCGTCAGCTCTTCACTTTGGCCGGATACATGCTCAGAGACAGCCGTCATTTTCCCGATCATCTCCTGTAAGCTTTCAAGCATTTTATTCATGGCACAGCTCAAGCCGGCGATTTCATCCTTTCCTTCATAGGTGCTTTTCTCAATAGTTAAGTCCCCTTCAGAAATACTAGCAGCCATTTCTATCACTCGGTTCAAACGGCTTCTCACTAAACGGTTGATCATGTAGACAGCAGTCAAACCAGCAATAATAGATAAAAGAATAGACGCCACTAATACTAGGATTGATTTATTTAAGCTGTTTGCAGCCTCTGCAGACGCCTCCTCTCTTTGCTTATGAATTGCGCTCTCCAGCTCCTCAAGCTTCCCGACCGTCTCGCTTCTTAAGGCTTGCGCTCTTTGCCTGGCAAGCAATATGTCCAACTGATCCCCGCGTTGGACAGCAGAAATCATTTTGTCGTAAAAAAGCGTAGTCATTTCCTGATTATTTTTTTTAATCTGTTCAAAGAGTTCTGCTTCCTTATCTGTTTGCATAGTAGCTTGCAGCCTTTTCTCCAACGTGTGGAAGGCTGCTTTTCTTTCCTCGAACTCTCGAACAAACCGGTCATCCGAATGGTTAATATAGTCTGCGATGCGAATATCTTGCTCTTGAAATAAAGAAGCCATTTTAGTGATTTCAATAGACCTGTTCCCCTTTTGCTGGAGAGCGGCAACCGCTTTCTTAACATCCGACAGCTGGATATAAACAATAACTGCGGAAATACAAAAAAGAAAAATGACTCCTCCTAAAGCTAAGCCGTACTTTTTTCCGATATTCATGTTTCTAAACAGCTTTGCCAACAAGTTCTCCCCCTTCTTTTGCTCTTGCTGAAAGAGCCCTTTATTCAAAATCAAACAGCTGAAAAGCAAATCTTTAGACCTGAATCCTTATTCCTATTTTATACAAAACAAATTATTCATTCAATTCTAATTATTGCGTCTAGTTTCATCCGTATGGAAGAACGCCCCTTCATGGCTATACAAAAAAGGAGCTGGCCCAAAAGGTCATGAAACATGACTTTTTTTGGGTCGCCCCTTTTTTGTTGCATCTTCACTCTGCTCTTTTCGCAAACAGTAAAAAGGTAAATAACTCCACACTAACCTCCGGACTTCTCTTTCATGCGCTCCGTCACTTCCATAAACCACTCTTTCTGATTTAAATCGACTGTCAGCCTGGCTAAATCAAGAAGCTCCTCTGTTGTTAACTCATCATTCATTAATGTTAATTGATGATAACTGTACCTATGTTCTCCTGCCGGCTTTCCATTCCTAATGACAAACACCATGGCGCCATGATAACTTGCTTCTAATACAAAGCCGATTGCATTTCTGTTTTTGATTTTCACCCAAACTCCTGCTTTATACAAGTTAATGCCCCCATATCCCGCCTTCTGCGAGTTCGTTTTCCCGTCTACTTCCCGCGACATAATGAGCAGCACAAACAAAAAACATAATGGATGGTCTAACTAACCAGGCTGTTTGAAAATGCCGGCCCGCCAGCGAATACAGCAGCACATTTAGCAAACAGCCAGCTGCCAATTGAAGAAGGGCTGCCGCCAGCCTGGATTTATATTATTATATTCAGCTTGTGCTTTCGATGACAACCTGACTGTTACATTTTGCCGGGCAAATATTACAGGGGACGCAATTTTTAAAGCTTATGAGAGAAGCTCCTTTGTTTATGAACGCTTCTTCTTACTTTTGGTGAAAACTTTCCTCGCCGGCGGCCAAAGAAAAAAGAATGGAGATGCATTTGCATCTCCATTCAGCTATTAACTAGTTGCTTCAAGCGGATTTTTATTCTCATCTGCCGCCTGTTGATTTTTCTTTTCTCTTTTTTCCAGATTCTCAATCCGTTCAAGCTCCAAGGCTTTCGGAATAGAAATCCAGTAGCACAGGAGAATAGCCAGGATCGCCCCTAAGAACTTGCCCAGCATGACTGGGATAATGATCGTCGGCTGGAAATTCGCCGGAAAGGCCAGCTGATCGCCAATCATCCAGCCGCCGGAAATAGCATAAGCAATGGTTAATACTTTATCCTTTGCCGGCATATCCTGAATAATTTTGAAAAGAGCAAGCGGGTTAGCTGTAGCGGCAATTACACCGGCACTTCCGATGCTGCTTAAACCAAGAAGCTTGCCAAAGTACTGCAGCGGCTTGGCCAAATACTTTTGGATCGCATACACCATCGGAAAAGCCCCGGCAAGCATAATTCCGATATAACCGGCAATTTCAAGCCCTCTGAATTGATCCTTTTCATCTGCAATGATAGGGTCAAATCCCCAATGTCCGAATACGGCAGTGAATACACCTGTAAAATATTCAACAATTGTACAAGCTAAAACAAGTTTCATCGCCGTGCTCATAAACCAGCCGATTCCCATAAACCCTTTAATCATTAAATTAGGAAACATGCGTAAGCCGACAGCGATAAATATTCCTACCGCCGTTAAAGGAATTAAGTTAATCAGAATCGTGCCGATCGACATGGATAATTGATAGGCCGGTTCGGCTGTTGTGCTGATTGTATCGCGAATTTTTGTTTCTGTCAGAGCTAAGATACTTGTTGTAATAAATACGCTGATAGGCACTGTCAGTACACCTGACATCATTCCAAGAGCTAAATATTTATGGTCCCGCTTTTGCAGCATCGCGAGAGCCACCGGAATCGTAAAGATAATATGAGGCCCCATTATAATGCCGTTTACCGTGGCAATAATCCAGTTTTCACGATCACTGGCCAGTACATCGGCCAGCTGATAGCTGCCCATGTCACTGGATATAAGTGTGGTTGCTGCCATCGCCGGATCTGCGCCGATAGCAGAAAAAAGCGGACCGAAGGCAAACTCGATAAATTTTGATAAATACGGAATAGACGCCAGCGTGGCGGCAATCGGAATGAAAATAGGACCAATTGTATGAATCCCCTGAATAAATTCCTTCCCCATTCCTTCTTCTTCATTACGGACAGCGGCAATGGCTCCAATAATCACAAAAGCCATGATTACATAAATGACATAAGTCCCCAGATGCTCCATAGACATCCTCCCTTTCCCCTTCAAAGTTGTTACGCATGAAGATGCATTCCTACGTAAATAAAAGAACAGATAAAAACGGCTTGTATACTGTTTGCAAATTCCATGCCACTTTTTCACAAAAAAGACACAATTCTACTATTATTTTCTTACTTTTCTTATTTTTCAGCTGATTCTCAACGCAAGAAAAGACAAAATAAGCGGAAGCGAAAAGAAACAGTCATACTTTTTTATGAAGAAATGCATTTTTTATTCATTTTTTCATATTTTTTGGAAAGAATAGTACACTAGCTTAAAAAAGAGAACGACAAAGAAGGCTGTCCAAACATCGGACAGCCTTCTTGTTTTAAATTTCTGTATTCCAATCTATTTTCTGCAGCGGACTATGACGAGAGGCGAATAATTTCCTGATAGTCGGCTTTTGTATCGATAAATATGGCGGGGACTTTTGCGGAAGGACACAATCTACAAATTGCACGCCAATAATGTAAGCCGTGGCATACTCTACCCAACTGGAATAGGAGGCTTGAGCGAGCCGGGCAGCCTTGATCATATATTCTTCTGCTTCATCCGGTTCCATATAGCCCAACTTCATGCCGTATCTGCTTAACAAGATACAATAGGCATAATCAAGCGCGGCGATATTTCGCGGAGACACCCGGCGGAGGTAGCGGTTAGTAAAATCCGCTCTTTTTCGAGATTCCTCTTTTTCATCGGGCATGGCTTCAATCGCTTCCCGGCGGCTTTCTTCCGGAATGATAGAGAGATAATTTTGCAACTGGGTGAATTCTTCTCTGCTTCCTGACTTCAGCAGATTGTCCAGCACGGGCTTCAACTGCTCCTCCTCGTGGATTTCCCATTGCTCTAACACTCCGCGCATTTTACTCATATTCATTTTAAACTGCTGGTTCACAGCAAAATAATAAGCAGATTTTCCGCTAAAGCACACAGAGGTCAGCGCATACAAATAACGCTCTTTTCTTCTTCGCTGTTTGAACTCTTCAAATGCCATATCATCCTCCCCCTTCTCAATAACGGGCCGCCCGCCAAGCCTTCCGTATCTCTCTAATAAATTTCCTGAAAATCCAAGCAAAAAATAACAACCATATACAACTCCAAAACCCAAAGAAGCTGGCGCTAATCTCCTCGACAAAGAAAGAGAAAACAAGCACTAAGACAAACTCGAAAGGATTCAGATAAACCATGTCGGTAAACACGTGCCAGCTATAAGCCATCAATGCAAACAGAAACATCATCTTTATTTTTGGAAGGCGGCCTAGAAAGAGAAGGAGCTGCTTCCCTGCACCAGGTTTTTGCAGTTCCTTATTCAATTCACTAAGCGGCGGCCGTTCATTCGCTGGCAGCTCTTTGATCATGCGCACATGAATAGCCGCCAAATAAGTGACTGCCTCGCTGGCATTCGGTTCCATTTCCTCGATCCGCTTAAATATGTTTCTTGACTCCGCCAGCTGATTTTGTTCAAACAAGCTTTTTCCATAAATGCTGAGTGTATCGATATGGTCCGGCTTGGCATCAAGAATGATCTTGCATTGCTGTATCGCTTCCGGCAGCTGTTTTGATTCATAAAGAGTATAAGCAAGCATCATCCGTGCTTCTATATCATCCGGATTGATTTGCATCACCTGTCCGAGCGCTTCACTTGCACGCTCCAGCCGTCCCGTATGCAAATACACGCTTCCTTTCAGCCGCAAAAGCTCCGGGTCGCCTGTAAAAATCGCTTCTGCTTTATGAAGCCACTCTTCGGCCTGCTCCATCTCGTTCACAATCAGATGTTGCAAAGCACATTCCCTGCAGTAAAGATAGGCATCGAAATCTATGTTTTTCGCTCGCAGCAAGAACGAATAAGAGAGGCCCGGATAATAGGGTTTGACTTGATGTTGAAAATACTCGGAAAAGCGGTCCGATGCATAGTCCCAAAAAGGATGATCCTCGTCGAAAGCTTCCTGGCTCCATTGAAAATTGCTGTCGAGCAGCTGCCAGATGCTTTTTGGCAGGAACGGATAATCTTCCAAAAAAGCCAGCAGCCGCTCGCTTGCTTCCCTTTTCAGCTCGAAATTCCAAATAACATCTGAATCGAGAAGAGCCGTCCACTCCTCAATATCAATGCGTTCAGCGAAATTCTCATAAAGCTCTTCCACTCTGTTCATGAATTCATCGATTAATTTTTCGTTTCTGCGAAAAGGGTCCTGGTAGTCTCTCCAGTCAACAGGCGGAGGCGTGGGGATATGGACGTCAGCCTCTGCATAGTTATCCATCTCCACGGCTGCTTCCGCTTGATCATTCCCCCCTATATCATATTCCTCTGCCCTCACGCCGGCTTCCACTGGTACAGACGCTCTTTTGACCGCTGTTCTCTGGTATTTAACAGCCCAATCGTAAGCTTCCCTTAGCCGTTGATAGCCAGCCGGGTCCTCTTCTGGATGGTGAACTTTTAATTTCCGGGCATATGCTTTTTTTATAGCTGACAGCTCTTCCGTAGGTTCAATCTCCAATATGTCCCACGCTGTCATTAATAATCAGTCCACCTTTCAAGCGAAGCCAGTTCTGCCTTGAATACCTGAGCCGCTTTTTTAATGGCTATTTCATCTTGTGAAGCCAGCACTCGCTCGAATTTTTCCAGTATGAAGGCTACCTCCTCGCGCTTATCTCCTAAAGCTTCTTCATACAATCTTTCTCCCTTGGCAAGCAGCAATCTATTTTCCGTTCTTTCCCGAGGATGAATTTTAATAGCTTTCAATTCTTCCATTCTCTGATTCATTTCCGCTTCTGACAGGGAACCAGGATTTTGCTCGATCATGATCGTCTGTTTTTCCCCTGTGCTGAGAATGGTTACCTCTACCTCTAACAAGCCGTTCAAATCATAAGTATAACGAACATCCACCGCCTGCTCTCCTGCCGGGGATACAGGAACTTTAACAAGCATTTCCCCCAGCTTCAAATTATTTTCAATGCGCCGGCTTTCCCCTTGATATACATCAATCAGGATGTCGCTTTGTTGATCGTGCATGGTATAGAAGCGCTCTACTTTGCTGACCGGAATCGGGGTGTTGCGCTCAATGATCGGCTTAAAATGCCCCTCATCAATTTGATGGTTTCCTAGCCGCTTGGCAATGCTTGTTCCAAGCGTATACGGGCAAACGTCCGTTAAAATCAGTTCCTGCAGCGCTTCGTTTCTTTCCTTCAGCGCTACTTGCACAGCGGCTCCAATTCCAACCGCTTCGTCTGGATGGATCGTGGAAAAAGGCAAGCGGCCAAACATTTTGCTGACAACCGTTTTTATAATGGGCATTCTCGTTGCCCCGCCAATCAAAATAACAGCGTCAATTTCCTCTATGCGAAGAGACGCATCGCTTAACGCGCGTTCTACCGGCTGGCGCAGCCGTAACATTAACGATCTGGCGAGCTTTTCAAATTCACTTCTGCTCACCTGCACTTCAAAAGTCTCTTCGCCGTATGTAAATTGCATGCTTCCTGTATGACTCCCCCCAAGCTCCCGCTTGCATAGCTCCGCTTGCTTCCACAAAGCAGAGTGAGCATTTGCATCAAGTTCCTGCGGATCAATCTTTACAGACTCAATAAAGTGAGAGAACAGCAGATTCGTAAAATCCTCTCCTCCTAGAAAGTTATCGCCAGCAATCGACTTTACTTCCATAATTCCTTCGAACAGTTCTAAAATGGATACATCGAAGGTGCCCCCGCCTAAGTCAAATACAAGAAACTTTGTATCGGACTCTTCTAAATGAAGACCGTAAGCGATAGCCGCCGCAGTTGGTTCACTGATCAGCCGTTCAACCTTTAATCCGGCAAGCTCAGCCGCCTTCTTAGTGGCCTTGCGCTGCCTGTCGTTGAAATACGCCGGCACACTGATCACTGCCTCTGTTACCTCCTCGCCAAGGTAAGCTTCTGCATCACTTTTCAAAGCTTTTAAAATAAAGGAAGAGAGTTCTTCCGGAGTAAATGTATAGGAGCCTAATGAATAAGTTTTTTCGCTTCCCATGTATCTTTTAAACGCCGAAACTGTCATGTGCGGATGAGAGATTAAACGCTCTTTAGCAATTTGACCAGTTAAAATTTCGCCGTTATCGTCGACACTGACAATCGACGGAGTAAGATGTTCACCGAGAATGTTCGGTATAATAACTGGACGATCTTCCGACCAGTAAGCAACAATACTATTAGACGTGCCTAAATCAATACCAATGGTTGTCATCAAAATTCCCTCTTTTCAACAGTTCTTCCACTGTTCATTACCTTTTACAACATTTAGTATAAATATAAAAAACATCCTAATCAATAAGAACTGCTATTACATTTGCTTCGGCCAATAAAAACTGCAGCCTCTTGCGCTTGTTTTTCAAATAAAAAAGCATACCGCGGGGATCAGGCATGCTTTTTTCGTTTATTATTGATTCAGCCGGCTGATGAAGTCGTGCAATTTATCAAGCGATGTTAAAGTTAAATTGCATTTTTCACTATCCCGGCAAATATAATTCCCTCTTTTTTTGAAGGTTCCTTTGTCTGCTCCTTTGACTTCGGCGCTAAATAGACCGATCTCTTCATAACCGTGGCAAATCGTGCAAATCCCTTTTTTGCCGGCATATTTAAACGTTCCTTGCACTCCGATCAGTTTTTGATGATGATTAGCAACTAAATACATTTTGCTTGACCCCTGGTCGTTCCAAGCCAGATAAGATATTTCCCGCAAATCCATTGATTCCAAGTCCGGCAGCTTTAGCTTCTTAGCTTTCGGGAAGAGTTTTTTCAGAGTTTGTTCCGACACCTTGTTAAAAGGAATGACATAACGCTTTAGTCCATTCAGAAACTTTTCTCCCTGCTCTTTATTCTCCACCTCTGTCACCGGGCTAAGCAGCTGCCGCTGCTCTTCCGTTAAGCTGGTGAATGCTTCTATTACATTTTCTTCCGTCATTTCTTTTAATGCTTTTAATACCCCTTCATGCTGGGCAGCTGCATGCCCGTTCACAAGATTTTTCACTTGTCTTTTAATTAAATTATATTGATCATTTCTTATAAATGCTTCCATGGTTCTCACTCCTGTTCATTCTTCTTTCTACGTTATACGATCGGCCTGTTTTTTAAAAGGCAAAGAATGACTAGGAAACAAATTTGCCATAAAAAGGGCTTGTCTTCATGGCGCGGCCGCTTCGTGCCATGAACCCGCCAGCCCTTTTCAAATAAAGACCTTTATCTATCAAAAACAGGCGGAGAAAAATAGCTTCTTTTTCTCCGCCTTTTTTATTTAGGGACTTATCGGACAGCCCCGTCATGACATACATGATTTGACATACACAATTTTTTTGACGGTTTCCACCGACAGACAATAGTCGTCTGCTAACTGAGGAATCGTTTCACCATTCCGGAACGCCTTGCGGATCGCCGCATTGCGCTCATCAATCAGCTGCCGTCCGCCGGAACGGGCTCCCCACTTTTCATATGAACTTTTTGGCTTGGGAATATAAATCGTTTCCCCTTGCACATACTTTTGGATTTCTGCAATTAAATTTTCTGGTAAAACAGCGGTTGCTTTTACATACTTCACTTTTGCCAGCTCCTTATTTTTTAAAAGTAAAATAAGGTGCAAAGCCAAAGGATAGGAAACACACTAGCAACACACTCAGGCGATGGCTTTCTCTCATCACCCCATGCAAAGTATCGCCTCTCCACCCTCGGGCTTTGCATGAGACGCTGCAAACTTTGGCAATCTGCTTGAAATCGCCATATCATCACCTCCCCGCTCTTTATTATACTTCCTCCGCGGAATAAAAATCCAGATTCCCAATGGCCTGCTCTCTTTTGAGCGCACTCCAGCCCGGTTGCTTGAAAACCATTTGACAAGAGAAGAAACCGGCGTAATGCCACTCATTCCATCTATCACTCAGGCAATAGTTTTTCTCTTACATGTGACATTGCGAACTCTTTTTTCTAGTTAAAAGCTTACGTTCTTTGCATAAAAAGAAAAGAAAACCAGTGTACGCGGCAAGCGAAGCACTGGTTTAGACTATGGGTAGAAGCTATTGATTTCCA
>NZ_BCVF01000017.1 GCF_001591605.1 Bacillus badius NBRC 15713
GTCTGAGGGGATAAAAACTAAGCGGTCGAAAAAGAAGCTAGCAAAGCGAAAGGAACAGCCTGCTAGAAAGCTGGATTCTTTATCTGATAGCGACTTACGGTAGTTAATATGCAAACGTTGAAAAGAGGACGAGGAGGGGCTTATAAACGATGACTAAACAAATGATGGAATGGCAAGTGGAAGAATGGATTCGTGATTATAATTTTATGTTACGTGAAATTGCTCGTTTAAATAGATTGCTGAATGCTGTACATGGAGGAAGATCCAGCTTGGTGGCAGCCTATGGCGATGATGCAGGAATGCCTAAAGGAAGTTCTGGAATTAGCCAAGCAGAATTACGGCAGTTGGATATAAGAGAAAGACGCTTGCTGAAATATGAAGCGATTGTTCAATATCTTGATGAAGTCATGGGAGAGATCAAAGACGAAAAAGAGAAGGTTGTTTATGATTGCATGATTGAGGGGCTGAGCTATTCTAGGATTGCTGTTCATCTAGGCAAATCACGAGATACCATCAGAAAAGTCAAAGAAGGCATAATCGGCAAGATCGTCAAAAAAGTCGAAAAAGACCAGTTTCTGCAAAAGTTGAAATCAATAAAATCCGCCGTGTAAAATGGGAGGCAGGAACGGAGCGGTAAAACGTTCCTTGGTTGGTAAACATTATATAGTGCATGCGCCATCCTTGCGGTGGCGTTTTTTGTGAAAACAAAAATCCCATTGATTGACGGGATTAAATAATTTTCTTCATGCCACATTTACGGCATTCGCGGAGAAACTTTCCGCTTTTTACAGAGCTCTTAAACTGGGCATTGCCGCAATTGTCACAGCGGCCAGCAACGATATCAGGGTACTCGTTATAGTCATAAACGATAGTTAAATCATATTCTTTTTTCTCTTCCATGCTGATCACCTCTCGCTTGAAGTCCAGTGATTATTTTATCACAAGGAATCAGCAAAAAGGGATAGAGGAAAATATCTCCTTTTGTCGAATAGTAAGTAAAAAGGAGTGTTCGAATGGAGATTTTTTTAGATTCAAATATCATTTATAGTGATCCATTTATGGAATCTATATATGCACAACAACTGCTTAAACTTGCGGAATTAGACTTTGTCGATATTTACATGGCATCAGTAGTTGTTGAAGAAATTAAAAACAATTACCGTAAGCAAATAAATAAGGAGTACCTAACATTAAATAAGAATATTAGTAATCTAAGCAAGCATACTTATCAAAATATTGAGAAGTATATTGTCATCAAAAAAGATGAAAATTATTTAATCGAAGAATTTAATAATTTTTATGACGATCTATTCAAACGTGGGGTAATTAAAGTTTTGCAATACCCCAATGATATTTTGCCTGAACTTATAAATAGGTCAATTAAGAGAATAAAGCCTTTTACAGAAAGAAAACAAGAGTTTAGAGATGCAATTATTTGGCTTACATATGTAAATTATGTAAAGGAAAATTCATTGGTGGATTGTCATTTTATTAACAACAATATCAATGATTTTTTAGAAGATGGAAAAATACATCCAGATCTTAAGGCGGATAATAATAATTTTATTTTTTACAGGTCATTCAGAGAGTTTTTCAGCAGTAACAATAAAGATTTAGAGTATGTAAAATCAGAAGTATTAACTTATTTTTGTGATGAAATAAAGTACAGGCAGTCAGATATATTTGAACTAATTTATAGTGATCATTTTTCTACCCTAGAGATTGAATCTGCTGATTATATTGATAACAACTCTGACTACATATCCACAGACTATTCCCTTAGCGGTCGAGGATATTTAGAACCCGCTGGATTAGATATTGTGGAAATAAAGAATTATTATGTAGACGTAATTAATAATGACATAATTATAAACGGAAGTTTACTAGTAAACCAACAGTTTGAAGTTCATGAGTATAATCCACTTTATGAGCCAGGTGACGATGAGTATTTTTATTCCGGTTCAGATGAAATAGATTTATTGATCGAATTTACTGTAAGAATTAATACTGATATTTTTAAGGAAAAGTTTGTGGAGTTCGATTTAGATAATATTGAGATTAAGATAGACGATTTTGAAATAAATAAAATTCACGCTTATTAATGAGCGGCATCCTTCGGGATGCTTTTTTCTTTGTTCTAAAACAACCTGTAACGTTACAAGCCAAGCAGTGAAACAGCTGTTAAATCAATTGCTTCATCTAATACCCTTTCGCTGTTTCGCTTGTAACGTTAAAACGAAGCATTACACACGCAATAAAACAGGAGGTGTAACGTTACAATGGCGAGACAATCGAAAATAGAGAAATTCGGTTGCCAAGAGATCGTTCTGGCCGGTATTCGTTCTGATCCTCCTAAGTCTACCAGGGAGATTGCAAAAGAGTGTTCCGAGTGGGCGGGCGATACAATATCTCATACCGCTGTTGCTAGGTTCATAGATCAGCTCAATAATGAAGAGCAACAAAAGAAAAAAGAAGTCATTACCCAGGATAAGCGGCGGGTGCTGAAAACAGTCAATCAAGAACTGGATATCATACAGCTTCAATATAAAATGACTGAGCGGCTGCTGAAACGCTTTGAGTTGGTAGATGACCTGCCCGATCACGTTCAAGACCGATTAGATGAATTGATTGATAAGATGATGGAGGGCGGGGGAGATCCAGAATATCTTGAGGTCTGGCGCGATGACTTTGAAAGAGAGTTAAAGCGCAAAGTATATGAAGTGACCACATTAAATAAAGAGCTGCGGGAAAATAGTAAATTCCTTGCGGATCTTCGAGAGAGGGCTTTTGAATTTAGTTTAGTTCAAGAGTACCTCTCTTTATTTATGGACATCTTTAAAGAAGCTTCACCAGATGGATATCGAATAGCTATTCAGAAGATAGCGGCAAATCCTCGAATGCAGAAGATCGTGGAGCAACAGATGCAATTGAGAGGTGACGGATGATGTGTTATCACAAATTCATACTCTAATACAAGCAGAGGCAGAAGCGGCCGCTCCAACAGATGAGAGTCTATGGGAAGGCTTATCCTATGTCCGTCTTGCCGAAGAGCATAAGGTGCGGCTGGCTACTTTATCAGCTGATGAAACGCAAGAGTTACTAAAAGTGTTAAATGACTTTGAAAGCTTCTGTAACAAATGCCTAAAGATCAAAACAAAGAGCGGTGAACTATTACCCTTCACGTTAAATGAAGCTCAAAGAAAGTTTGCTGAGATCGTATTGAGCGGTATTCAATCAGGTAAGCCTGTACGTGTCATCATTCTTAAAGCGCGTCAGATGGGATTCTCCACAGTCACAGAAGCCATCATTTATTATCTATCTTCACTGCAAGAAGCGAAGAATGCATTCATTGTGGCCCAGGATTCAGCCGCTTCTGAAAACTTATATGATATGTTTCGTCTTTATTATGAGAACATTCCAGAGAGCATTAAACCGATGAGAAAGCGGAATAATGCGCGCCGCTTAACCTTTGAGAATCCTAGTGTGAAAGAGGCGGAACGACAAAAGAACCCAGGATTAAAATCGAAAATTACCGTGGCATCCGCTGAAAATAAAGTTCTGGCCCGTTCTGAAACCATTCATTACCTCCATGCTTCAGAGCTTGCTTTCTGGCCGGGGAGTAAGAAGAAAAAACATTTAACTGCTTTGTTTGCTGCTCTTTCCAAAGAGCCAGGAACAATTGGTGTGATTGAGAGTACAGCAAATGGTATGGAAGATTTCAAGCAAATGTGGGATGCAGCGGAAAAAGGTGAGAATGATTATACGCCACTATTCTTCCCTTGGTTTGCCATGCCTACCTACCGTATGCCTGTACCAGATGAATTTGAATTGACGCCAGAAGAAGCAGAGTTAAAAGAGCGGTTCGATCTTGATGATGAACAACTGCAATGGCGCCGCTTTACCATTCGAAATGACTGTAACGGTGATGTCCGACAGTTTCGTCAGGAATATCCTTCTGTACCGGAAGAAGCTTTCCTCTTGTCCGGTGAAGGTATTTTTGATAATGAGGAAATTCAGCGCAAGATGAACCAGATCACCGAAGTACCGGTTCATTATGACATTGATATACCAAAGAAGCAGGTTGCCGAAAAGACAAATGGGAAGCTGCTTATTTTTCGTTTTCCGGAAGAGGGCAAGCGGTATGTCATTGGAGCGGATACCTCAAAAGGAACGTCTACAGGCGACTATCAAGCTGCTTATGTGATTGAATGGCGGACCGGTGAAATGTGTGCTGCTTTACATGGACATTGGGACACTGATCAATACGGAAAGCGTTTGGATGTTCTGGGACGCTATTACAACACCGCTTTACTTGCTGTAGAGGAAAATAACACCGGTCATTCGGTGCTGAATACGTTAGTGAATACATGTAAATATCCGCTTCTTTATTTGTGGAAGAAAGGTGAATATGGATGGAACACTAACAATGCTACTCGACCAGTGATGATCAGTGACTTTAATGAAGCCATTCGTGACGACATTTATCCGATCTATGATCGTGATCTTTATAAAGAGTGTCTAACATTCATTGATAACAACGGGAAAGCAGAAGCGGACACTGGCTGCCATGATGACAGAATTATGGCTTATGCTATTGCTCTTCAGGTTCGCCAAGTAGCCGCTCGTTATTTTGAATGGTATGAGAAAAAGTATAGCCATGATAACGAATCAAAAGAACGCAAGCGGCCAAATCGTGAAAGGAGGTAAACTATGAGCCAGCAAAAAGTAAATGTTCGAGTGTTTAAAACGGAAGGATTGTCTGCAGACAGCCAGCAAATTTACGATGATCCGTTCCAATCGGCATATGATGGCGATGTTATTCAGCCGCCTTATAACTTAAAGGAACTAAAAACCATTGGAGAGTATTCGACGATTATCCAACAATGTATAGATGCTTATAAAACAAATATTGTGGGTTTTGGTTTTCAACCGGAATACATCTTCGATATGAACGCTGAGACTCTTTCGGAGGAGGAAAAACGGGCTGCTGAGAAAGAATGGATTCGACTTGAGGAATTTGTTCAATATCTTAACCTGGATGAGTCGGCGGAAATTATCATTGGATATGCTCTTGAAGATCGAGAAAAGACCGGCAATGGTTTTTTGGAAGTGCTAAGAGACGGCACTGGCACTCCTGTTGGTATCGAGTATATGGATTGTCAGCAAATGCGCGTATGTAGCCGAACGGTACCTGAAAAAATCAAGTACACCATTACTGAAAATGGAGTGCCCAAAACATTAACGCGGTGGAAGAAGTTTCGGAAATACGTTCAAATGGTGAACGGAAAGAAAGTTTATTTCAAAGAATACGGAGATCCTCGTGTAATGAATTCGGCCACAGGAAAATTTGATGATAATACGCCAGAAAATTTAATGGCTACTGAGGTGATCCACTTTAAGATCGGAAGTGGTACTTATGGCGTTCCTCGCTGGATTGGTAACCTTGTTAATATGTATGGGGCCCGCAAGGCTGAAGAATTGAACTATATGTATTTTAAACAAGGGCGGCATGTGCCGGCTGCTATCACTGTAGAAAACGGAATGCTGTCTGAAAAGTCTTATCAAGAGTTACAGCAATATATGAATGATATTCAAGGTGTGGAGAATGCTCATAAGTTTCTCCTTTTAGAAGCGGAGGGGCTGCCACAAGAGAATTTAACTGACGGTGAAGAGAAGCTTACACCGGTAAAGGTGCAGATTAAGTCGCTGGCGGAAGTTCTGCAGCAAGATGCTTTGTTTCTTGAATATGACGAGAAAAGCCGAAATAAGATCCGCTCTTCTTTTCGCTTGCCTCCACTCTATACTGGGGAAGCACATGAGTACAATCGAGCTACAGCGGATACAGCGAGGAAGATAACCGAGGAACAAGTATTTCAACCTGAACGTAAGATTCTTTCACGAAAATTAAATACGTTGTTTCTTTCTGAAATCCAATTAAGCAAGGTGAAGTTAACGCTAAAGGGACCTGACTTCCGAGATCCGATTGAAATAGCCAAAGTGCTTACACCGTTTATTACAGCGGGAGCGGCTGCACCCAATGACTTGAGGGACTTGCTTGGTCGTGTGTTAGGAAAAACGTTAGAGGAATGGCCAGAAGAATATAACAGGCCGATGCAGATGCTGCTCAAGGAAAAACAGGACGCTTTTCCGATTATGATTCAGAAGTCCAAGGAACAGCAGAACGATCTCATCATGCTGTTAAAAGATATGCGTGATGCATTGGAAGAGTTGAAGTCATGAGTAAAGTTGAACAGCTTCTTAGAAGCATAAATGCTTTTATTCAAAAGGCTGAAGAAAAAGATGATGAAAAGCTCACTGATGTTGTTCCTGACTTCCCTGGTTTGGAGAGCATTCCAGACTTTGTAGAAGAATATGAAAAAGAGATTGCTAAACTGCTTAGAGATCAGAGGAAGATGTTCATCGATGAATTGGCGGGATTTGTATCCAAAGACGATACTACCACATTAGAGGTCATATTGAGCTATTTCACTAATAACCTATTCGCTAATGATGAATTTATCGAAAAGATGGGTGAAGAAACTGTTGAGTTCCTTCAAATGACCATTGAAGAATTATCAAAGGTTATGATGAAGTCCATTGATAAAGATGTAGCTTTTGAAACGTTGTCTCAAAGAACAATTGCTTGGATCGAACAATGGTCAAAAGAGCTATCTGATCTTATGCAGCTAAATACACACGCAGCTGTTGAACAGCTTTTGAAGGACGGTATTGAGAATGGAGAATCTATTCAACAGATTGAACTGAAGCTGAAGGAGCTGCCGCAGTTTGATAGATCAAGAGCAAGAACCACAGCAATAACAGAGGTACTCACAGCTTCGAGTCGTGCACAGTGGGAGTCCTATAATCAATCTCCTGCCGTTACCGGAAAACAGTGGAAGCACAGTGGAGCCCACAAGATTAAGCCGCGGGAAGCTCATATCGATCTTGACGGAACTGTTGTTGGTGTGAATGAGAGGTTTGATGTAAACGGCTATGAGGCAGATTATCCAAGAGATCCATCTTTGCCGGCTGGCGAGCGGGTGAATTGTCATTGTGTTATGGGACCTGTTGTTGACGAGGAAATACTGGGATTGAGCAAGGAAGAAAAAGAAGAGATACGGCGGCAGGTATTGGAAGAAATGAACAGTTAATGATCGGAAAAGAGAGGAGCAATATGAAATGACAGAATTCAAAGCATGTCTTGTTGCTGAATCTAGAGATGTTTGGGAAGAACTTGAGAAAAACTTAGGTACTGGCTTTAAAAATATCGTGCATGTTGATTTTTATTTTTGGGTTGAAACACATAAAGCTCATATCAAGATATCTTTTCCTAAGAACGATGAAATAGTCACAGAAGAAAAGGAGTTAGTTTTTCCTGAATCAGATAATTTGGTTGAAAAATTATGTGAGAGGTTTAATATTCCTTTCTCAAGTATTTACCGCTTACGATTCGATCTTTCACCGAAGGAATTTCCAGTGTTCCATACAGAGTTTTATCCTTATGTGAAGGACAAATCAATGTTAAATACAAAAAATATTAGACGTCATTTAGCGACTATCGATTGAAGGGAGGTGAACGATAAATGCCAAGAGAATTAATCAATGCTAACATCACACACGTAAGCTATGTGGACAAAGGCGCTAATCAAAAGCAATTTTTCTTTACTAAATCTGATAAGCAGCCGGACTTTCAAAAAGAAGTGAAGCTTTTCATTAATAAAGAAGAAGAGGAGCAGAAACTTGTTTATGGCCTTGTGTATGAGCCGGATGTGGAAGATTCACATGGGGACTTCATGACCGCTGCTGAGATTGAAAAAGCCGCTCATGGATTTATGAAAGATGCTCGAAACATCGATAAGCAGCATGATTTTAATGCAGGAGTCGGTGAGGTAGTTGAATCCTATATTGCACCGGCGGACTTCACGATTGGAGAGCAAACAATTACAAAGGGTTCCTGGGTACTGGTTACAAAAGCATCTGATGAAATTTGGGAAGAGATCAAAAAAGGAGCTATTACTGGCTATTCAATGGCGGGTACCGCTGAGACAATTGAAAAACAGAACGAAAAGCCCGCTGTTATCTCGGATAAAGGAGAAACCGGGCTTTTTAATATGCTTAAAAGCTTTTTCACAGGTGAGCCGATCCAAAAAGGTGAGGTCCGTGATAACTATGAACAAAATCAACAGCGGAGGAATCTTTGGGCTGCATGGGATGGCTTGGAGAGCGCCTATTATGGTGCCCTATGGGATAACCGTACACCTGAAGCCACTGATTTTCAGCGATTGACTGAAGCTACACAGGAGTTTCTTGAAATCATCCAGGAGATTCAAACTACAGGTGATATTGCAAAAGCTATGGAATCAAGGCCAGAAGCTATACAAAAAGCCGGCAAGAAAATTTCAGCCGCTCGCATGGATAAAATTAATGCTGCTTTTGATGCTCTTAACGAGTTGAAAGCAGAAGTGGAAGAAGAGGAGGAAGACGAAGTGAAAAAAGAGGATATCGCAAAAATGCTAGACGAAAAGCTATCTCCTATCACAAAACGATTGGATGCAATCGAAAAAGAGGAAGGTGCTGACGCCGAATCGTCTGTTGAAGATGAATTGTTAAAACAGCTTTCAGATGCATTAGATGAAAAGTTGACGCCGATTACTGACCGTTTAGAAGCAGTGGAGAAGGCGCGCGGTATTTCTAAGCAGGCTGATTCTGATGCTGGGCAAGAGCCTATTCAAAAAGGCTCACATTATTTACAAGGGATTCTATAAGGGGAGGATTGTTCAATGACAACTAATCAACAAATTATGAAGAATACGATCACTACAGGAAGCATCACATCCGGCCTGCTAAACCCGGAACAATCTCAAAAGTTTATCCAACAAACCTTTGAATCTACTGTCCTTGGAGGGCTTATTCGCAAGGAAATGCGACGTGCTAAGACGGGTGAGATTGATAAGATCGGCATTGATTCTCGTATTCTTCGAAAGAAAACAGAAAATACAGATGACGGCTACCGTCAGAAAGCAAATTTTGACAAAGTAGAATACGCTACGACTGCTGTTCGTCTCCCTTGGGAAATTACAGAAGAGTCCTTGCGTGAAAACATCGAAGGGCAAGGGTTTGAAGATACAGTCACAAAGCTTATGACTACGCAGCTTGGTATCGATCTCGAAGATTTATATATTAACGGGGACGAAGCGACTCTCGACACAGATCCGGATTATGACTTTTTGAAAATTAATGATGGTTGGCTTAAGCAATTAACAACAGGGTCGCATATTGAGGATCGTTCTGCAAAAGAAGCTGGCGCCCTTTCTCTTAATGTATTTTATGATGCATTAGCTCAAATGCCGGACAAGTATAACAATGGCACATTACGTTGGTTGATGGCTCCATCCATAAAACAAAAGTGGGAGCATTATTTATTGAACGAAAACATTAAAAACGGCGGTGGGCTTTCTGAATCTATCTTAAATGCACCTGCCAGCATTCCAGCAGTAGCTGTTCCAAGAATGCCGAAAGATAAAATTGTGCTTATCAATCCTAAAAACTTGATCGTCGTTAACTCTTACGATGTGAAGATCCGTAAAACAGTTGAGGGGAAAGATGCGATCATGCAAGACAAGCGCTTTTATGTTGTTCATTTGGACTTTGATCCAATTATTGAAGAAAAAGACGCCGCTGTTCTTGTTACAGGCTTGGCATAAGGAGGGGGCTTTTGTGGTTAAACTAAAACTGAAGAATGCTTTATCTTACAGTGGGGTTGTGAGTGCCGATGCTCGCAATCCTATTGTTGAGGTCAAAACAAAAAAAGAAGCAGAAGAGGCAGTTAAAACCGGTTATTTCGAAGTCGTTAATGAAGAAGAAACAAAAGAAACGGAGTGATAGCACATGCTCATTACTCCTGATGACGTTATAAGTTACTCGGTCTTTGATCAAGTCAAATCGAGAGAGAAAAGCCTTCTAGAAAAAGATATTTTAGAAGCAGAAATAGAGGTCAGAAAAATTGCTGGTCACGACTTTTCTGCTCCAGAATACACACCGCTGCCGGCAGAAGTGAAGCTCGCTCTGCAGAAACTTGCCCAGTATTATGCGCTCGTTAATTCTGATGAGTCTTTGTCTAAAGGAATTAAAAGCGAAAAGATCGGAGACTATTCTTATACTGTCTCAGAAGGAAGCAGCACTGCTAAGCCGGATGTATCAGCTTTACTTTCAGCCTTCATCCAAAAGGATGAACCAGCAGACCTAGGCACTGCCCGAATGAGGTTGAGGTCATTATGAGTTATCGCAGCCTTTTAACTCATCGGTGTGACATCTACCATCTAACCCAGACTAAGAGTGGCGGAGAATGGGGTATACCAGGCGGTGATTTGGAAGAAGAGTTTTCTTATGGGAATGTCCCGAACCTTCTTGAAGTTCCTTGCTACTTTACAGAAAAGAATCAGACGATTGTGCAAGGCGAACCGAATCCAACGGTAATTCAATCCTTCCTTGTTCATTTCTTGCCGACTGCTGATGTCAGGATGAATGACAAAGTGATCTGGAACGGAATCGAATTTACATTGCAGATTCCAAAAAAGATTAAGAATCATCATATTGAAGTGATAGCAATTAGGAGTGAGCACTTATGAAATTTGAAATAGAAGGATTAGATGCTTTCCTTAATGCTCTTGATGAGGCAGCTAACGGTCAATTAAAAGAAGAAATGAGTTTATGGCTGGAAGCAACCGGGATGGAATTCTTAGACTTAATTCAAGACGAAATTATCCGAACAAAAACCGTTGATACTCGCCGTCTTTTGAACTCGTTTGGTCGAGGTGACAGTGAAAATATTTGGTCTATTCAAAACGGCGGTCTATCTCTTGAGGTTGGTACTAATTTAAATTACGCTGCTTACGCTAATGATGGTCATCGACAAAACAAACGCTGGGTGCCCGGGCGTTGGATAGGTAGCCGCTTTGAATATGATCCGGGAGCATCAACAGGAATGATGTTGAAAGAAAAATGGATTGAAGGATCTCATTATTGGGATAATGCTTTCTCTATTTTTGAGAAGATGTTTGATAAGAGTCTAGAAAGGCGCCTTCAAGCATGGCTAGATACTAACTTTTAGGCGGTGATTGGTTGAATCCGGAAGTTGCATCAATCATGAGTTATTTTTACAAGCTGTTTCCCTGTAAGATTTACACAAAGGAAGTACCGGAAAGCTTTGTAGTTCCAAGTATGTATTTCCCTCCTCCTTTCACTTTTAACAACAATGATACGCTCGCTACGTTTGCTAAAACTTATAATTTATCAGTGAAACTCTTTCATAAGGATTCACAACAGGCGAATTTTGAAGCAGAGCGTATCGCTGACATCGTTAATAGCAAAAAAGGACTTATACCATTGGTTGATAAGACGGGCGCTGTAACAGGCGAATACGTGCGAATAAGCCGCATCGAAAACAGAATAGCAGATAGCGGAGTAGCGATTATCCAAGTGACATGGGATAGTCGTTATTTTTATGAGAAAGAGGACCATAATCCACTTGAGAATATCGAAATGGATAGCGGGGTGAAAGAATGACAAACAAAAACGAACAAGCTGCAGCTAAAGCAAATGCTGAGGAATATAAATTCTATTTACATGAATTGCGTGAGCACTCTCAGACACTTTTTGGTGTAAAGCCAGAAGTATTTGACGGTGCTGTTTTTGGTATGAAAGACATTCAAGCAACGAAAACAGAAGTAAAGAAGCGCATTGACGCTTTCTTAAAGAAGGAGGTTAAACAATGAATGGTGGAACATTTACTCCCGGGGAAGAAAAGCAACGAGCCGGTATTTATTTCCGTTTCACATCCGCTGCTAACGATCGGTTAGCCGTTGGTGAACGTGGAATAGTAGCACTTCCTTTAGTGCTTAATTGGGGAGCGCCAAAGCAATTTATTGAGGTTACCAAAACGGAAGATGTGGAGAAGAAGCTAGGGTTAGATATTAACGATCCATCTCTTTTGCTGTTACGTGAAGCGAAGAAGAAAGCTAAAACAGTGTTAGCTTATCGAGTGAATGAAGGTACGAAAGCAACCAAGGAAGTAGCAACAGGAGTCACAGCAACCGCTGTTTACGGTGGCACAAAAGGGAACGACATAACAATCAAGGTTGCCCCTAACGTTGTAGACGAGACCAAAAAAGACGTTACTACTTTCATGGGAACAAAAGCGGTTGATAAGCAAACTGTAGCTAATGGAAGTGAATTGAAAGCTAATGCTTGGGTCACATTCCAAGGCGCAGGTGAATTGATTGACTCCGCGGGAATTAAGTTAGTTGGTGGTGCGGATGGTACACCAACCAACCTCGATTACACAGACTTCTTTTCTGCTGCTGAAACAGAGTATTTTGACGTCATTGCCCTTCCGGTGGATGATGAGCAGCTGAAAACAGCATTCGTCTCATTTGTTAAGCGAATGCGTGAGCAAAAAGGTGTGAAAATTCGCGGGGTTCTGGCTAATTATGCGGGTGATTATGAAGGGATTGACAATGTAACTGTGGGAGCAGTACTTCCAGAGAAGACATTAACACCAGCTGAAACAGTTGCTTGGGTGGCAGGTGCTGCTGCAGGAGCCACAATTTATCAATCATTAACATTCGTTGAATATGAAGGAGCAATCGATGTTACCCCACGGCTTGATAATGATGAGATTATTGAACGGTTGGCTAAAGGTGAATTCATGCTAACGTTTGATGCTCGGGATAAGACAGTAACAGTCGAAAAAGACATTAACTCTTTTGTTTCCTTTACCAAAGAAAAAGACAAGAAGTTCCAAAAGAATAAGATCGTTCGTATTCTTGACGCAATCAATAACGATCTTACTCGCGAAATCAAACGGGAGATTAAGATTCGTAAAGAGAAGGGGCAGGACATCCCTGTCAATGGTGATGGTGTACAGATCATCAGCACGTTAGTAACTATTTACATGAATGCTCTGCAAGAAGGAGGAGCCATCACAAACTTTAATTCGCAAAATGATATTCAGATTGCGATTAATGCTGATGGCGATGGTTTCTATATCAATACTGGCGCGCAACCTGTTGATAGTGCAGAAAAGTTTTATTTTGGAATGGAGGTGCGTTAATTTATGGCATATCGTTCAGGTAATACGATTTCAGGTAAAGAAGGCCGTTTGTTCTTAGATGGTGAAGAAATGGCTTATGTTAAGTCATTTGAAGCTACACTTGAAAAGAATAAAACAGAGGTGCCAATACTTGGGCGTCGGGTGACAGGTCATAAAACCACGGGTGCAAGTGGTACAGGTACGCTAACAGTTTATAAGGCGACTTCAAGATTTGTGCGTATCATGATGAATTACGTAAAAAACGGTGAGGACCCATACTTTACATTCCAAGAGGTATTGAATGATAAGTCATCGGGCAGGGGAACGGAACGTGTTACTTTGTATGATGTAAATTTTGACAGCGCAAAAGTAGCGGGATTAAATGCTGAAGGAGAAGTTTTAGAGGAAGAGCTACCATTCACATTTGAAGACATTGATATGACAGAGGAATTACGAGAGGACTTTTAATGGTCCTCTTTTTCATTTGCAAATAAAAAAAGAAAACTCAAAGGAGATTTAAATTATGACAAATCAAAACGAAAATGTAGAAGAAGTTGCAATGGATTTATCTTTCTTTATGCCAGGAGTGGCGAAAGCTGTAGAGGTAGAAGAGTGGCCAATTTCTAAGCGGTTCGTTGATAAAAAAGGAAAAGTGATCCCATTCAAATTCAAAGCAATTACTACGGAACGGATTGATGAATTAGAAAAAGAAAGTATGAAGCCAGTGTATCAAGGCAAGAAAAAGGTTGGTGAAACTGTGGATACCGCTCGTTTTTATGCTAAGGTTGCAATCGAATCAACCATCTATCCAAACTTCAAAGCAGCAGAATTACGAAAAGCTTACAAAACGGAAGATCCTGTGGAAGTAGCCAAGCAAGTTCTTCATATCGGTGGAGAATATGCTAACTGGGTAGCAAAAGCGGTAGAGATCAATGGTTTTGATGATACACCTGAAGACTTGGAAGAAGCAGCAAAAAACTAATAAGAGACGGGGATAAAGATGCTTTTTATTTTTATTATGCAATGATTGAGCTGAATTACTCCCCGTCCCAATTATTAGAGCTTTATAATGCGCCGCGACCATTCAAGGCGCTTTTATATGCCAGTATTGGTTATAGATTGGAGATGCTTGCGGAAGAAGCAAAAAAAGCAGAACAAGAACGGTTGAAAGGAGGGAAGTAAAAGGTGGCTAAATTAACAGCGAGATTTGATCTGCAGGATCGTATATCAAGAAAGCTACGGATGATTCGGGGAGAGATCAACGAACTTGAAAGAGCACGGTCCCGTATGGAACGCCCGTTGCTTTTACAAGTTAAAGACCAAGCGACTGTTGTGCTAAAGAGAGTGCAATCCTTCATGCTCAGAAGGCTAGTTAGAACTCATACTTTTGTTGTTGGAGTGAAAGACCAGGCTATGCGTCCTTTGCGGGCACTGTCTAATTATGTAGAGAGAAAGATGCCTAGAACGCACAGTGTGGTTGTTCGGGCAAAGGATGAAGCATTGAGCATGATGAAAGAAATTGCTGGTTTCGGGAAATCGGTGTTATCAAAGGGCTACAGAGTTACCGTTTGGGCTGTGGACAAGACACGGGGTACTCTCTCATCTATTAGTAGATCTGTGAGCAGTTTAACCGAAAAAAGTTACAACATGACTGTTCGGACCATAGACTTTTCAACCCGAACCATCGGTACTGTTAAGAGAGCTTTATTTTCTTTGCCGTCGCTTGTTACGGTGACACTAGCTGTTGTAGGAGCTGGACAGCTAAAGGATGTGACTCTTGGCGCTGCTATGAACTTTGAAGAATATGAAGTTGCTATGGATCACTGGTTAAAAGGAAATAAGAAAAAATCAAAAGCTCTAATTGATTGGATGGGCCGTTTTGCTGATAAGACACCTTTTAGTTCCCCTGATCTATTCCCTGCATTAACTCGAGGTATAGGAGTCACAGAAGGCAATGTTAAAGAAGCGAAAAAATTGCTGAAAATAGCAACTGATATGGCGGCCCTTACACCCGGCAAAACTGTTGGGGATGCAATGGAAGCATTAAGTGACGCTCAAATGGGTGAATTTGCTCGTATGACAGAATTTAATGTGAAGATGAGCAAGAAGGCTTACGAGGCAATGGGAGGATGGCCAGAATTTATTAAAGAGGTAGACAAAAAATTTGATGACGGTGCTCAAAAGATATCCCAAACCGCACGCGGTAAATTGTCTACATTACAAGGTTATATAGGAGCCTCCTTCCGCTCGATGGGTCAAGGGGCTTTAGAGGCTTTGAAACCTCGCCTAGACGCAATTAACTTATGGATTGATAATAACCAGGACAAGTGGCAAGAGTGGAAAAAAACTCTCAAGAGCATAAGTGGCCAGAGTGCTGAATGGCTTTTCGGAAACTTGGAAAAAGGGTTTCTCCATATTAAAACTAATTATCTGGAAAACAAGGAATTTAAGAAGCTGGACTTTGAAGGAAAAATCAAATTTATTACTGAGGATATTGGAATTTGGTGGTCCAGCAAAGGTAAACCTGCGTTGGATAGTTGGTGGGAATCTCAAGGGAAGCCTTGGGCCGAGAAGGCGGGGATTTTCTTGGGAGAAGCCCTTTTTAATGGAATTGTAGCTGGTATGAAAGCTCGATCGGCTTTCTTGAAAGATGCCTGGAAAGAAGCTATAGCAGATCCAAGTGTTCAGTCGCTCGGCGGAGCAACAATTGGTACGGCGCTGACAGCAGCGGTTGGGGGAGCTCTTTTATATCCTATCACTAAAGGTTTAGCTGGTATTGGAAAGCAAATTGGTGGGGTTATAAAGGTCGGTAAGCAAACAACCGGAAAGGTCAAAGGAGCTGCTGGAAAAGCTAAGGAATTTGTTGATAAGAAAAAACAAAAACCATCAACACCAAGCTCTTATAGTGAAGCAATGAAGCAGCGCAAAGGAGCAAGCGCAACTGGAAAATCCTCTAAACTTTTTGGTGGAGCTGGTAACGCTCTAGGTGCTCTTGGTACCCTCATGACCTTTAAAACAGTGGATGATATTGGAACAGGATTAGGTGACTGGTTATTTGGCCATAAGGCCGGCCAAGAAAAATTTAATGGCTTGCTTAGTAATCCTTTTGGAAAGAAAGATGTATACAAAGAAGACCGTCAAGGTGCTATATCCAAGTTTTTCACGGGTACAAAAGCAAGTGCAGCAACCTTGGATAAGCCAACTAAATCTGCTGCATCAACAGAAAAAAGTAATGAAGGGTTTGCCCAAGGACAAGCTTTTGGTAAAAACTTTATGGCTGGTCTAAATTCAGCACCAATAAATGTTACGAGCTGGTTGAATGAAAAAGTTTATAAACCAGTAGGAAGTGCAGCCACCAATTCAAAGAATTTAGGTTACGCTTTTTCTGCTGGATTCGTACAAGGGCTAAATAGTGCTCCAGTAAGTGTTTATACTTGGATTAATGAAAAGATTTATAAGCCATTCGGCAGCGCAGCTACAAATTCAAAACACTTGGGTTACGCATTTAGTTATGGTTTTGTCACAGGTCTTGGCAGTGCTCCGGTAGATGTTTATTCTTGGATCAATCAAAACATCTATATACCTGTAGGCAGTGCGGTCAAGAGTGCCCAGCATTTCGGCTATGCATTTAGCTATGGATTTGTGTCTGGAATGAAGAACAGCCCGTTAACCGTAAGTTCGTGGGTAACAACGAATATTTATCAGCCTCTTAATCAAGCTGCTTTAGGAGCCAAACTGTATGGATCAGCGTTGGTATATAACTTTAAAAATGGTATTAAGGCTGTTCCAGTGGGTATGTCTACATGGCTGAATAATCATGTGGGACAACCATTCCTAAAGTATATTCCAAGCGGTAAAGGGTTTGGTCAAGGGTTAGCCGGCTACTTTATTGCTGGGATGAAAAGCAAAAAAGCAGATGTATCTGCTGAGGCAAAAGCGCTTGCCAAGGCAGTGGAATCAGCGTTCAGAAAAGAGTTAGGAATCCACTCTCCTTCTCGTGTAATGGCTGATCTCGGTTATTGGTCAGCAATGGGGGTTGTAAAAGGGTTTAGTAGTGTTGATGTATCAAACATTGCAAAAAATAAAGCCAATGAACTCATGGGTTCATTCGGAAACTTTAGCGGTGGTGGTGCAGCAATGGCCCAATCGGCCATCATGCAAGCCTTACAGATCACAGGCATGCCTATGTCCTGGTTAAACCCTTTAATGTGGGTAGCGCAGAAAGAATCTGGTTTTAACCCGAATGCAATTAACAACTGGGACATTAATGCTAAACGGGGAGATCCGTCTGTTGGTCTTTTTCAAATCATTGGAGAGACCTTCAAAAGATGGGCCTTGCCTGGTTTTAATGACCGACGGAATCCGCTTCATTCAGCTATTGCTGCTATTCGTTATATTAATGGCCGATATGGAGGCATCCAAAATCATCCGGGTGTAAAATCCCGAGCCCGCGGCGGTGGATATAAACCTTATGCAAAAGGTGGCATCATTACCCATGATCATATTGCTCGTGTTGGTGAAGGTGGTAAAAGAGAAGTGATCATTCCTCTTGAACAGCATCGCAATCGAGCGCTTGGGTTGTTAGAGTATGCACAAAAGGCACTGGGTGTATCTTCTCAGCCAGCCCCGGTTGTTCTGCCAGAAGAACAAACACAAGCGGTTAGAAATGTTATGAGTCGTCCCGCGCAAATGATGAAACAAGGGGTTAGGGATGTGATTGTTCAAATTATAGGAGAGAGCCATTATCATAATGAAATGGACGCTGAAAAGGTTGGAAGGATCGCTGTTAAGGCGGTAGAAGAACACTTAGAAGAAGAATACTTTGCTGGAGGGGAGATGGCGGTATATGACTAAAAGTGTATATGAAATTTGGCTGTCTTGGCAGAACGGAAAAGAAAAGTTCCAGCTGCCTGTCCTCCCTTCTTCAATTGAGATCAACAGCCCTTCAAAAAATGAAAGCATAGACCTTGCCGGTTTCGGCGAGATAACAATATTACAAGATCCAGCGGCGAAAACATTTCAGTTTTCGTCTTTTTTTCCGGCGAAATGGAGCCCGCTTTGCGAAGTGCGGCCAACGAAGTTATCGATGCCTTGGAATTATATCAAACGCTTGGAGGCTTGGAGAGAAAGCAAACTCCCTATTCGTTTTATTGTAACAGGCACTCCTATTAATTTTGCGGTGTCTATTGATGACCTTTCTTATAAAGAAGGAGAGAAGGATATCGGTGATCTTGATTACACCATTGCGCTGAAAGAGTATACCTTTGTCACTTCTCGAAAGATCAATACCAAAAATAAAACGAATGCGAACGGTGGCAACAAGAAGAGGCCGGATACGAAACCGATTCCCAAAAGTTATAAGGTGAGGAAGGGAGATACTCTCACTGGGATTGCTAAAACAATTTATAAAAATAGTGCAGAGTGGAAAACCATTTGGGAAGCGAATAAACAAATGCTGATTAAGCGGGATAAACGAAATGTCAAGCATCCAGGGCGTTATATTTACCCGGGACAAGTGTTGACTATTCCTCAAAAACCTCAAAAAACAACAGGTACAGGAGTGACAGCCGTAAACCTCAGGAAAGTCCAAACGGGCACTGTATCTGTCGCTCCTCGTAAGTGAGGGAGACACATGATTGAATTATTTTTAGTGAAGCCTGACTATATGATGGCCATCCCTGTTTCAACAGTCACATGGTCCGGCCAGAGATACCAAGCAGCACGCAAAATCGAAGCAAATATCTTGTACAGCGATACAGGCTTGCATTTTTACCAGCAGGTGATTGAGGGAGATACGCTTCTTTTTAAGTGGAAAGGGAATGAATTGTTTCGTGGTACTGTGTTTAACCGATCCCGTAATAAGAACGGTCAGCTTACCTTAACAGCGTATGACATGCTTCAGTATTTCTTAATTAATAAGGACATCTATAACTTTTCAGGAAAGCGCCTGGATGAAATCCTTGTAAAGATATGCAAAGACTTCGAAGTCCCACATAGTTCTTTTGTCAACACAAAGGAGAAGGTGGGGAAAGTGATTGATCAAGAGACGCCGCTCTATGACATTGCACTTAGAGCCATGATTGATACTCACAAAATTTCAAAACGTAAATTTCATATTTACTCTCGTCTGGGGAAAGTTCATCTAACAGAGTTGAAAAAGCAGGACATCCAGTGGGTACTTGAAGTTGGCAATAATGTTATTGACTACACCTATGATACTTCTATCGAGGAAACAGCCACTCGTGTCAAACTGGCGTCTGGTGAAGGAGATAAAACAGTCACGGCCATCGTTACTGACAGTGAAGGCAAAAAGCAGTTCGGGGTCATCCAACACTTTGAAAAAGTTTCCGAAAGCTTAAACAAGGCTGCTTTAACCAAAAAAGGAAAAGAGATTCTTAATAAGAAAAAGGGAGTCAAAAAGAAGCTGGATGTGGAGGCGTTAGGAATTGAGTCTGCGACAAGCGGGAACGCCATCTACGCCATTATTGATGATATTCGTTTAAAGAGAACGATGTATATTGACACAGACATTCATACGTTTGTTGGGAGTAAGCATACGATGAATCTTCATTTGATTGAAACCAATGATTTTCCTGAAATGGAAGAATTAACTTCTTCAGCTCCTTCAGGTTCAATTACAGGCACAGGCACAGTAGGAGGATCTCCAAAAGCTCAAGAGGTTGTTACCCTTGCTAAAAGCTATATCGGTCGCCTCAAATATGTTTATGGAGGAAAGAATATTGCCCGAGGAAGCGGTGACTGTTCTGGGTTTACGAAGTTTATTTATAAAAAGGTTGGAATAGACATTGGTGACGGTACGGCTACACAAATTAAAAAAGGCAGAAAAATAGAGCCATCTGCAGCACAGCCTGGTGATCTAGTATTCTTTAAAGGAACCATCAAGGAACGTGGAGCCAACGCTGTTAGTCATGTTGGTATTGTAACGAAGCCGGGATATTGTGTGAGTCTAGGAAACAGCGGATGTAAAGAGCATGGATATTTACGAAGCAATCATTCCTATTGGGGACCTAAGTTTATGCAAATTAATCGGGTGCTTTAAAGGAGGGAGCAAGCAAGAAAATGGCGTTAGGGAACACTATTAAGAAGATAGCTAATGATGCTAATAAAGCAGAGAGCCCTGTCAGGATTTTAGATGCGGATGTTATTTCCGATTCTCCTTTAAGTATCCGGCTAATGAAAAATAATAAGCTGGTTTTTTCCGAAGAGTTTTTTATCATTCCAGAATCTCTTACTGACCACACTGTACAAGTACAAACGCCCCGAGGAACAGAAACCCATACAATATTAAATGCTTTAAAAGCGGGTGACGAGCTCACTGTTGCTTCAATTCAAGGGGGTGGGTCTTATTATATTTTGGGCCGTAAAGGAAAATAAAGGTGTGGTGACGTATGGCATTATCTCCTGAAATAAATATTGAACAGACAGAAGAAATTAGTATTAATGAGCTTCTGGAATTAAAGACTTATCGTTTTGATTTTGAAACCAAACGGTTGACGAGTGAACTAATAAGCGGGCTCGAAGCAATTAAGCAATTTATTCTGTTTGCGCTGTATATTCCGCGCTATGCTCATCCCATTTATTCAGCAGATACAGGGAATGAGCTGGGAGATATGTTAGCCGATAATGAGACAACAGTTGCTTTCAAAATTATGGAGATTGAGCGCCTTGTTACAGAGGCGCTTATTTATGACCCTCGAATTGAACAAGTCTATGATTTTGTTATTGAACATATTGACGACGCTTTTCACGTGAATTTTAAAGTAGATACAGCCCTTGGAGAAATAGAGATAAAGGAGGTGTTATCCGCCTGATGTTTGAACAATACACTTCTGAGTACCTTTTGCAAGAAATGATCAATGACACAAAGCCGGAATTTGATGTAAGTGAGACATCTCCCCTTTATGCGTCTTATGCTGCTAGTGCCAATCAAGTAGCGAAGGCTTATCGGTATTTGGAAAGAGTGCTAGAGTTGGTTTTTGCCTCAACGAGCGAAGGTGACTATCTAGAAAAAAGAACTTCTGAAATGGATGTTTTCTATAGAGATGCAGTGGCAGCTATTCGCAGAGGAGAGTTCAATATTTCGGTTCCCGTGGGGAGCCGCTTTTTTGTGGAAGATGTTTATTTTATAGTGTCGGAGAATGAAAACGGCATCCAATTGTTATGCGAGCAAGAAGGAGAAATAGGAAATACGTTTCCTGTTGGAACAGAATTACTTCCTGTTGAAACAATTGAGGGGCTAGAAACTGCTTTGCTTGGAGAAATCATTATTCCAGGGAGAGAGAAAGAGGAAGAGGCATCCTTGTTTGTCCGGTATCAAGATAAGGTGGCTGAGCCGGCGACAAGCGGAAATATCGGCCATTACAAAGAATGGGTCCGAGAGTTTGAGGGAGTAGGCGCTGTCAGAGTCTTTCCGAATTGGGATGGTCCAGACACAGTTAAAGTAGTTATTGTTGATTCCAACTTTATGCCAGCTGCTCCAGAATTGGTTCAAAGTATTCAAATGGCATTAGATCCTGATCCTGGCCAGGGAGAGGGATTGGCTCCTATTGGCGCTTTTGTAACTGTGGAAAGTGCTCCGGCATACACCGTAAACGTTTCAGCAACAGTAGAAATTAACTCTTCTACAACAATAGAAGAGGTGAAAGTGAAATTTGAACGCTTGCTAGCAGAGCACTTGAAAACTATTTCTTTCAAAGAGGATGTTGATCCAATTGTGCGTGAGCGGGTAGTTGGTTCACTGTTGTTTGGAATCCCTGGGGTTATTGATTATTCCAATCTATTAATTAACGGCCAAGAGGCTAATATTATTCTGTCTGCAAGTGAAGTGCCGGTTGTGGGGCAGGTGACACTAAGTGTCTAGCCAAGAGGAAATGCTTACAGATTTACCGGCTATTCTTCGTGAATCTCCAGAATATCAGGAAATGGCCAGAGTGCAGGGGAAAATCTTTGATCGCTTGGAAGGTCACATCGATGAAGTGCTCGATAACACATTTATTGATGATGCTACATGGGGCCTTACGATTATGGAGAAGGAGTTTAAGATTCCCACAGAAATCAATAAGCCGCTTGATCAGCGTCGCTCTGCATTAAAAGCAAAAAAGCGCGGTATAGGCAGAGTGAGTGCTGGTTTGATAAAAAGTGTAGCTGAGTCTTTTCAAAATGGATCAGCTGAAGTAAAGGCTATAAAAGGAAAATCGAGAATACTTATTAAATTTAATGATGCTCAAGGTTTTCCGCCCAATTTGACAGACGTACAGAGGTCTATTCGAGAAATATTGCCTGCACACCTAGCGTATGTGCTAGGCTTGTTAATTCACCTTCCTATGGGTCCAGTGATGACTACAGGACAAAAGTTAAAACTAGGGGATTCTGTCACTTACGACCAAGAGCAAACCAACAGTATAAGAATGAAGGTGTGTGCTTCCTATCTTGTGCCTAGCAAATATTCAGTTGACCCCGTTGACGGGTTATTTTTGGATGGCTCTTTTCATTTGAACGGCCAAAACGTTCTCGATGGGTTAGCACCTGGCGGAAAACATTACTATCTTAATCAGTCTGAGAGCTTAACAATCAAGACATATAAAGACGGTAATTTAATTGAAACAGTCACAGTATAAAGGAGGCTTTTCTTATGGCAAGCATAAAAACGAATAAAGGCCGCGAGAAGCTGGCTAAAGCACATAATGGGACGGCCTCACTTCCCGCTGTAGTAGGTATGGTATTTGGTACAGGGGGAGTAGACAGCAACGGGAAGCCACGCGACCTAAAAGGGTCAGAAACAGCTCTTTTCTCAAAAGCAATTGAAAAGACCGGCGCACAGGTGACAAAAACATTTCCTACACCGTACACCGCTCGCTATACTTGCACGCTGGACGCTGACATTGACCAGTTAATCGGCAAGAATATCAATGAAGCCGGCTTGGTGGATGCGGAAGGTGATTTGATTGCGATGAAAACTTTTACGAATAAAGGGATGGAAACACGCATGACCATTGAGTTTGATTATGATGCAGAGTTTTAAGGAGGGGATAAGTGATGTATATTGATCTGACAAAGTTACAGCCTCTAACCGGTAGCAGACAGGAGGCAATTAGAAAGACAATTGATGGATTCACCACATCCACCCCGAACCATGCGGATTACTTTAATCATACGCTCCAGCAACTCATTGATAATGATGCCACGCTTGAAGGAGATACATTACAGGCGATTAAAGACACACGCAGGAACATCATTGATCTGGCGCTGGAAGTCGAACTGCTCAAAGGCGCTACGCTTAACGGCATGACGTCAAACTTATTCATAGAAAACTTTTCGGGGATCGATGACTTACAGCTCACAGCTGGAGTTCATGATACGCAGAACACAATGCTGGTTATTCGGTAAAGAAGGGGTGAGAAAATGCCAGCAATTACGTTAGATAGTTATAATACAGCTATTCAAGATACTTATGTCCTTCCAAGCCAGCCAACAGCTCCTAAGGGAAATGAAATAGTTGTAGAAGCTACTACTTCGGAAGACGAAATATATATAAAATTTGACTTTGGTTTAATCCCGAACGATGTTGTAATAACTTCAGCCACCTTAAACTTGACGTCATATAATAATTATGGCGATGTAGACGTTAATTTACATGACGTTTTAAGCCCGTGGGAAGAGGCTACTGTCACATGGAATACAAAACCTGTAAAGGAATTTGTATCAACACACTCACTTAAATCGTTATTAGACGGTACAAAGGTAAGCATACCAGTAACATCATTAGTTCAACGAATGGTTAAAGCAGGAGAAGCTAAACACGGTTTTTGTTTAACGGGAACGGGAAATAAAAGAATCGGGTTTTACAGTAGTGAAACACCTACAGCTGATAAACGTCCTAAATTAGAAGTTACTTATTCGATACCCGAAACAGGGAAGAAGCAGGTCGAGCAAGTAGTCTCCGCAATATACGCAACAGCCGCTGTTGACCCTCACGTTGTTAACATTCCAGCAGGCATACAGGCAGGTGATACGCTGGTCGCGTCCTTTTCGGCAGTTCCCGGTGCAACTATAATCACGCCGGAAGGGTGGCAGTTACTGCATGAAGAGGTACTGGCAGGGAACACAAAGCTGCTAACATATACAAAAATAGCTGATGGGACAGAGCGATCAGTTTCATTCAAACGAACACCGTCCGGGACTTTCGATGCGTCCGCTATTATTAATGCTTACAGAAATGTCAAAAGAATAACTAAAATTGGTACAAAGCAGATAGCCAACGCTTCGGGGCGTTGGGAGATGGCTCTATCTAATATCCCTGCAAATTCGCTCGTCGCAATTTCTGCTTCTACAGGAAACATTTATAATATGAGGCAATGGGCACCAGGGTTCAGCGGGCAAAAAACGTCGAACACTAATCAATCAACAAACATCATATCTACTTACAATCATGAAAAAACGGCGTACTCTACAGCAGAGGCGTATATAGATTTTTCGTATAGTTGCTACGGTGTTATGCAAGCTATCGCAATAGAACCGGTAGCTAATACTGCACCAAACACACCGCCAACGAACAACCCGAAAGGCACGGCGGGTATTCCAGCTATTTTGTCTGTATCAACGCCGAAACTTGACTGGAGTTTTTCTGACAGCGATGTGGGCGACACGCAGTCTAAGTATCAAGTGCGCATTAAAAAAGCGTCTGACAATTCGATTGTCCATGACACAGGCGTTGTGACAAGCGCCGTAACGGATTACGACGTACCGGCTGGAGTCGTTCAGAAAAACACACTGTATTTTTGGGAAGTGCAAGTTTATGACAAAGAAGGAGTTCCCAGCAGCTGGAGCAGTCCAGAATACTTTAAATTGACAGACCAGGCAGCGCCAGGCGATGCATTCACTTTCAACTACACAGGCGCGCCGCAGCAGTTCACGGTTCCCGGAAACGCTACTAAAATTAAAGTCGAATTATGGGGAGCGCAGGGCGGCGATGCCCCCGCTGGTACCTATATGGGAGCAAAAGCCTCCGGGGATTTAGTAGTTACGCCTGGCGAAGTTTTGAGGGTGTACGTAGGCGGCAAACCGACGGCTAATTATATCGGCGGCTGGAATGGTGGAGGAAAAGGTGCGGTCGATAAGCCTTATGGCGGTGGCGGCGCTACTGATATAAGGCGCGGCGGTTCGGCGCTAGAAAACAGGTTGGCTGTAGCTGGCGGCGGCGCGGGTGCTAGTCCCTACAACAGATCAGACATGTTTGGTCACGGTGGCGCGCCTAACGGTGTAGAGGGCGCTGGTTATAATAACGGGTCTATCTCGTTTGCGGGAGGAAAAGGTGCCACATTAACAGCCGGCGGCGCAGGCGGCTTGGTTTCTGGATCATCGTCAGATGTGCCGTCAATCGCGAACCACGGAAAAGAAGGTACGCTTGGACAAGGCGGAGATTCTGGCGCCCCTACGTCTGGCGGTTATTACGGAACGGGAGGTGGTGGTGGCTACTACGGCGGAGGCGGTGGTGCAGATAGTAACAACTATGGTGGCGCAGGCGGCGGTGGTGGTTCATCTTATGTAGGCGGGTTGTTGAACGGTACAATGACATCAAAAGCCCGAAACGGCAACGGTTTAGCTGTCATTACAGTACTGGAAACATCTAGCCCGCCAACCGTAACGAGCAGAGCGCCGGGCAGCACCGACCAAACAAACCCAGCTGGAAGCAGCGCAGCTCCCCTGTTCTCATGGGATTATTCTGGAGCCTTTACGCAAGCGAAATATCAAATCAAGATTTTTAATGCGCAGGGAACGCTTGCTCATGACACAGGGCTGATAGAATCGTCCGCGAAGCAGCACCAAATGGCGGAAGGCGTTCTTACAGCTGGAGAGGTCTATGGCTGGGAGTTGACGGTCACAGATAGCAAAAACGTATCTTATCCTACAGGACGGCTGTACATCATCACGAATCGACCGCCTGGCGGATTGACACCAATCAGCCCGGAAGACCGCAGACGGACAACCCTGTTGCCGGTATTCGAAGCGACCATCGGTGACGACGTAGAAAACGACCCGCAGCATTTTATTATCCAGCTTGCAGAAAACAGCGACTTTACAGCAGGGCTGATCGAGCGCAAGACGTCTACGGACGTCACGGGCTGGGAAGTCAAGGAGTCTAACGGGGGATATGTGACATTTCCAGCAGAAGGTGCCGATGCCTCTTTTGAATTTGGAAGTGTGAAATATTCTCTACAAACACCGCTGACTGAAGGGAAAACCTATTACTGGCGTATAGCGGGGATGGATGCAGTAACAGGTGCTCGTGGCAATTGGTCGGAAGTTCGTCGTATCCGTGCTGGAGACAAGATTGATTTTAGTCTTAGGTATCCGGTAAAAACATCCGCAGCCATTCAGCGGTTATTGATTCGAGCACAATACACCCTAGCAACAGATGGAGAAAACCCAGCAAAGGTACGTTTTGAAGCATGCAATAATGCTTTTGACGAGAATCCTGTTTGGGAGGATGTAACGAAGGCTATTCAATCAGGCGATTATTATAAATTTGCTAACACAGAAAAAACAGCAGATGATTGGGGCTTTAATATTCGGGCGCTTTTCGAAGCAAACGACAGCTTAGACCCGATCGAATTTTACGGCTTTGGAATCAGTTTTGATTAAGGAGGGATCATATGCGCTCTTTAAAACAGACCGATCTACGACAAGTTCAGCAACAGAGAAATGCCTCGGAAACTCTCCCTTTTAATATGGAAAGCTTGGGAGAAATCGTTGTAAAGGAACGGCTGGCACGCCTGCAAGCTGAACAAAAGTTATCGGAAATGGGCAAGCAGCTGGTCGATTTGAAATTGAGTATTTTAACTAAATAGGAGGCTGAGGCTATGAACTTCTGGCAGTGGGCATACAAAAATCAGTATGCCGATAAAGAAGACTTAAGAGCAGCTGTGGCACTGAACGATCTTACAACGGAAGAATATAAACAATTAACTGATGAAGTATACAAGAGTGAGCAGGATGGGGGAAGGGCAGACGTTGCTGAATAGTAGGCGTTATTTTTTATACTTTTTGACGGGCTGAAGCTCGTCTTTTTTATATAAAAAAGAAAAGGGATATAAGTTGTGAGGGGAACTTATGAAAGGAGTTGCCCAGAATGGGAGGAAAAAGAATGCAGCATAACACAGATACATTATGGAATACAGTCACAGGCGGCGCTTTTATGAGCGCTGCCTATTTATTTGGAGGCGTTGATCAGTTGGTAATTGCTTTGATCATTTTAATGTCTGCTGATTACATTAGTGGATTGACAGCCGCTTTCTTTTTTAGGAAAAATGTGGAGTCAAAGAAAGCATTTAAAGGGCTTATGAAAAAGGCTGCGATGCTGTTAGCTGTTATCGTGGCTAACCAGTTAGACATTGTGTCCGGCAGTGGTGGTCACTTTATGCGTAACGCGATGATTCTTTTCTTGATTGGTATGGAGGGCATTTCTTTTATTGAAAACCTGGGTCATATGGGTGTGCAAGTGCCTGCGCAGATCAGTCATGCGTTTGCTCAGCTAAAAGAAGATAACGAAGAGGCATCTGCTTCAGTAGTAGAGGTGACGACAAAAACAGAAATTAAACAGGTAGAGGAAGAGAAAAAGGAGGGGCGGAAATGAGTTGGACTCCGACATATCATAAACGTAATCTTGGTAATCTTGCGGACTTGGCCCCAAATACGAAAGCGGCGGCGATGAAGTGGTACCAATACTGTATTGACAATAAAATAGATGTGTTGATTTATGAAACCATTCGTACAGTAGCGCAACAACGTGAAAATGTAAGAAACGGAGCCTCCCAAACAATGAGATCCTATCATCTGGTTGGGCAAGCGCTTGATTTTGTGCCTATTAAAAATGGGAAAGCCTTATGGGCAAAATCAGAATATGGGAAAAGACCGTTCATCGATGCAATTAAACACGCAGAGAGGCTTGGTTTTGAGTCCGGTTACCGATGGGGGTGGGATGCGCCACATCTGCAATATAATTATAAAGGTTATGGCACAGATAAATATCTAACTACTAGTGCGGCTGTACCAGTTAATACATTAAGCAAAGATGAAGTAAAAACGTTGCAGGAAAAACTGGCTAAGCTGGGCTTAGATACAAACGGTGTTGACGGCATTTACGGCAAAGGAACGACTAATGCAGTTATGATTTTACAACGCCGGACAGGGCTTTCGGTTGATGGAATTGCAGGAGAAAAGACGATGGCAAAGATCAATCAGTTAATCAAAGAAAAAGGATTGGTCGGTACTCCTGGTAAGTTCCGTGTTTATACAGGGGTATTTGGCACCCATGAGAAAGCAGAAGCTGCCGCCAGAGAAATTGGCTTTAACGCCTTTTCGAAAGACCTGCGGGCATGGACAGGTATTTTCACTTCATTGGAAGCGGCAGAAGAAGCTTGTGCTTTCATCAGCGGAAAATACGGGTACAATCCTAAAATAAGAAAAGAATAGATAACAGCAAAGCCTCTGTCCGCGTGGATAGGGGCTTTTTTTATTTTAAGAGAAAATTACTCTTCATTTTCCATTACTTCAAATAAATCCTCTATTGGCAAATTTAGTGCTTTGGAAATAGTAAATAAATGAGCGGTTTCATGTCGGTTGTTTTTATCAAATTGGCTAATTGATCCCTGTGGAACTCCAGGCATTTCAGCAAGTTTCATTTGAGTAATCCCGTGATTTTTAAGAATAGAATTTAGCTTGGGTTTGACGCTTAACATACGAAAAAGCACCTCCATAACAATTTTTATTCATCCTACTATATCGCATGATTTTAGTTGAAATCATCGTCATTCATTATGCGATATAGTAGGATGAAAAGAGGAAGATAGAGGACTGGCACTCAGTGATGGATTGTGAAATTGGTGAAATAGAGAACAAGGTCCTTCTCATTCAAGAGGACTTTTCCTATCGTATAAATCATCTAATCTGCAATGAAGTAATTCAATTAAAACTAATACTTCCTCAAGCGATATTAAGTTGATGCCTAGCGTCTATTCTGTTTTATCAAAATCACGTAAAACTTCTACTATTCTCTTCTTTATATATTTAAAAAGGAATTCAAGGATTTTTTACTTAATTAAAATAATACTGACAAAAGAGAGCAAAAAATGATCGGATCGCAGATAGTATACTTGTTAGGATGGAATCAAGGGAGCGGATAGGATGGCATGGATAGAATCATTACAGAGAGCGATTGATTACATGGAGGAGAATTTGCTAGAGGATATCACAATAGATGATATTGCCAGAAAGGCAAATTCCTCGGGCTTTCACTTTCAGCGTACGTTTTCTCTTTTGACGGATATTTCAGTCGGTGAATACCTCAAACGGAGACGACTTACGCTTGCAGCCGATGAGCTGTGCAGGACCAATGCGAAAGTCATCGATGTTGCGCTGAAATATGGCTATAGAACTCCCGAAGCATTCACGAAAGCTTTCCGCAGGCAACATGGCATTTCCCCAAGGGAAGCCCGGAAGCTAACCGGAAAGCTGAAATCCTATAACCGCCTGACAATTCAGGTGAGATTGAAAGGAGCAGATCCAATGCAATACAAAGTGGCAAACAAAGAAAGCTTTGAAGTAATTGGAATCAAACAGACATTTCCCTATGCAAACAGTGAGAACTTGGCCGGTATTCCTAAGATGTGGGAAAAGGTAAACCGTGATGGAACTTCTGGCGTACTCATCAGCAAAAATAATGGTCCTGTTAAAGGTATTTTAGGCGTTTGCGTGGATAAGAACAATGAGGAAAAACAGATGGATTATTGGATAGCCTCAGCTTCTAATGAGGAGGCTTCTGAAGAATTGTCAAAGCTAGAAATCCCCGCCTCCAAATGGGTAATCTTTGAAGTGCATGGAGCCATGCCTGATGCAATGCAAAGCGCCTGGAAGAAAATTTTTTCGGAATGGTTCCCTTCAAGCGGCTATGAGCATGCTGGAACGCCTGATCTCGAAGTATACACATTCGGCGACATATCTTCTCCCGATTATTATTCAGAAATATGGATTCCAGTTAAATAACTCTGGTGTCAAAATAGAATAGGAGAGGTGACTAACCCCTGACCTCTCCCGCTGCTGTAAATACCGTTCGATATACGGCGGTTCCGATAAAAAAGCTTTGCTGGGATTCAAACCTTCAGCAAAGCTTTTTTTGAAATTATGGTTTTCTCACTAGTAATTTGAATTCTATGGAGTGTTTAACTAGAGAATAGAATAATGGTGAGAGAGATGAAGTGCGTTATATATATTAAAGATTAAATAGATAACTTATTGGTAATACCGAAGTTGGACAGAGATTAAATTAGCAGGCATGAAAAAGCAGAAGCTGCCGCCAAAGAAATTGGCTTTAACGCCTTTGCGAAAGACTTGCGAGCATGGACAGGTATTTTCACCTCATTAGAAGCAGCAGAAGAAGCTTGTGCTTATATAAGTGGTAAGTATGGGTACAATCCGAAAGTCAGAAAAGAATAATTAACAGGAAATCCCCTGTCCGTGTGGATGGGGGCTTTTTATTTTTTTACATTGAAAGTATTTTGTGACTTTATGTAGAAATGTACCTGTGCAAAGTGTTGGTTTGAAATAATGTTTGATTAAAAATATCCCACCAACCCGTATTTTTCGGTAAATGAAAAGAACCCGTTTTGAAAAAAGAATTGATCAAAACGGGGTAATTCTTTATGAAATACTGTGTAATTTTTATAATAAAGTTTGATCATTTTCTACTGTTGATATTCAACTAAAGCCCAAGTTAGTTAAAGTACAAATCTTCACACACTCTTTTCTAAATTTTTATTTCTTTTTTCTAATCTCTTCTTTTGAGACAACACACCAACCGTTTACTTTAAGTCTCTCTATATAGGTCTCTATCTCGATTTCTTCCCTTTCTAACTCAAGGGGGCATAGTGAAACCCAGCATTCATTTAAAGCATAATTCATTGTAACCTTAACAACTTCATATCCATTATGAAATCCTGGATGGAATCCTGGATCATCTAAAATGTCCCCTTTTACAGGACGAATGTTAGATTCAAATGTTTTTATAACTATTTCTCCGATATTGTTTTCTTTTTGTTCTTTTATGGATGATATAAAAATCATTAAATTTATTTTCATCATAGTCCCCTTCTTTACCATAAATTGTATTAATTAAGTTATCTCTCTCCACAATACCACAAAATGGTGATATTATCCCTAATCTGCTTCGTTAGTTCAATAAGAAGTAAATAACTTTATTAGTCATTTTTTAAGTATTACATAAGCAGATGGATATAATTTTAAACAACTTTAAAGAGCCTTGCTGCATATAGAATGTAGTAAGGCTCTTATCTTTTTTAATCAAAATTCAATAACTTTATTATCACTATACACTTACAGACGATTGAATTTTCCAGTATCATCAGTATGCAAAGTAACCCCGTTCATTCAAAAACCCTTCTCATTCGATAGGGGCTTTTTTGTTTAGTTTTTCAGAAAAAAATTAGTGATTATTACTAACAAAGTGATAGAATCGTTATATAAAAATAGAGAAAAATAATCATTTAAGGGATGGAAAACAGCGGATCAGGAGGTTAGAGAAGCAGTGTGTATAAACCAAGAACTGTATGAATTTTTACTTGATAAGACGTGGGGACTAACAGAAGAATGGTATCGATCGTTAGATAAAAGTGATTCATCAGGAGTATATGCATCTGAAGATCCTCAAGTTGTTCAAACGGTGAAAGAACAGAACCATGAATTTCATAAGAGATTTTGCAAACTATTTATTAGTAACAACGTTCAGTTTTTTGATCAGCTGAAAGGATGGATCGTCGATATTGCAAAAGATGAAGAGCATTTACGAACTCCTATTTATTTTATCTTACGAGAATTTTTTAGAACACAGGAACAATATTTGGATCTAATTAACGAATTTTATTATCTACATAAAGAAAAGTATTCCGAAGAAGAAGGAGGTTCTTGGATCCGAATCACTATACAAACGTTCAACCAAATTATAACCTGGTTTACAGAAGAATATCATAAGTATGCAGAATCTAAATTGAAAGCCCAACAAGAGATGATTAATGAGTTAAGTTCTCCTGTTATCTCATTAAATGAAAAAATAGCTTTGTTGCCACTGGTTGGAGATATTGATACAGCTCGAGCGAAATTTCTTCTTGAGAATACCTTGGTACAGTGTGCTGATAAAAGGGTTGACGAACTCATTATTGATTTATCGGGTGTGCCCATGGTCGATACGATGGTGGCGCATCAAATCTTTCAATTAATTGAAGCTTTAGATTTGATCGGAGTGAAAACCACTATTTCAGGAATTAGGCCTGAAATAGCTCAAACAGCTGTTCAACTTGGTCTCAATTTTAATAAAATACCAGTCACATCCACACTTTCAAAAGCTCTTAAATTAAATTGTTAAGAGCTTGTTATAAGTGGCTAGAATAGATATAATTTGCAAATGAGTTTTATAGTGGATGATCTGCTTATAAGGTTAAATTTTATGCCCCTGTCCTTATGGATGGGGGCTTTTTTTGTTTAGCCGAAATGAAATTTATTTAATAAAAAGTAGAAAAAACATCATCTTTTCCTACTTATCTATTTACACAAGTAAATAGATTTGGTATAATAAGAGTATAGAAAGGAGGTGAACAGGGTGGAGGAATTTAAAAACATCGTCCTCGCTATCGCGGCAGTCTTAGCCAGCGTCAAAACAGCCTTAGAGCTGTTCGACCGGTTCAAGAAAAACGATAGCAAGAACGACTGATTATGGGAGAGGAGAGCGTGCCAGCGCTCTTCCTCTTCTAAAAATTATATCACATCCACCTTTAAATTATGAAAAGAAAGAGCAGAGTGTCAACAACCGATCTTTTGTTTTTTATCGTCTTTGCCGCATGGCTGTCTGATATGAATTTTGATGAAATGAATCTAATTAAATGGGTCGGCTTTTCAGCAGCTATACTATGGCTCATTTTGTTTATTGTAAAGCTGCTAGTACCAGAAAGGAAACGGTGAGCAGATGGAATATCATTTAAAGAATCGTGAAGAAGTAGAACGGTTTGTTATTGAGCAAGTATTGACCACTTCAGAAGCAATAGAAATTCTGGGGGTTACCAGACAAAGAATGAATTCGTTAATTTCAACTGGAAAGATCACACCAGTGAAAAAACTTAATAGAGAAACCTTATTTTTAAGAAGCGATATTGAAGCACGGAAAGCAGAGCAGGATGGGTTGCGTCAAAAGTATCGCCCTTTTGATAACTAAAATAATGCGTCCCGCTATTTTTGGCGGGTCTTTTTTATTTTCTATACGTTGGAAGTGTTTTTGTGATTTTATGTAGAAATGTACCTATGTAACGATAGGGGGAGAGTAAAGTAGTTGAACAATTTTCAAAAGATTCTTCTGTATTATCCATTTTTTAAGGAAACCTGAGAATGGGTGCAGGCAAACTGAATTTCTGACGGAATCATATTCGGAGTGGTCAGTGACGAGAGGAGAAGTGTGGGCTCTGCTTTAAGGAGACAATAAAAAGAAGGAAGGCCCCAGTACTTACTTGTGGGACCTTATCAAAATTAGGGACGGATATTTGTAATTGTACGATCGGGATTAATAGTAAATCCTCGAGTAAAGCTACCATTTACAGATGAATTGATAGGTCCATCATCCATTGGAATAGATACGTAAATGCGATAATTTCCCGGGGACAGTGCGGAGAAATTTATATTTGTTACACTTTGAAATTCGTAAACATCAAGCTTTGGATCGTTAAGTTGTACCCATGTGTTAAGAGAGCCACGCTTGGTTAACGTGCCGGAACCATTCCTAATTTCAAAAGTAGGAACATGTTTGGTTTTAAAGTCAAGCGTGCTAGGTGAGTTGCCACCTACTTGAAGAACTGATCGAAGAGTATCCTTGGCAGGAGAAGAGTAAGAAGCCGTTACACCAATATTTTCTCTAATCTCTGCTTTAACTGTAGAGGATAAGCTCAAAGCATTCATGGCTCCTGCTCCACTTAGTATTATTGTAGAAGCTAAAAGTACTTTACCTATTCTGTTCATGGTTTTTCCCTCCATTTATAGTAAGTGATACCAAATAAAGAATAACATTTATGGTAAATATAGTAAAGTATGTAAATCTTATTATTCTAAATAAATACGAAGGAGAAGAAATACAGTTCATGGTTTGTGAGAGGAGAGGTGTAGCTGCAAGTCCGCGTTTTCAAAAAGCCCAAGATTGGGTAAAAAAAAGCGGTATCTCGGATGGGACATACCCGCAGCGTCCAGTTACCAGAGAAGAAGTTTGGTCCATGTTGCATCGGGCTAGTAAACTAAATAAGTAAATTTAGCCCCACTCTTGGAGAGTGGGGCTCTTCATTGTACAGTAAAAAAGCTTTTTATTTCACTCTTACGTTCTTTTAATTCAACTACCAACTTGAAATTATTTACACCAGATTCTTTAAAGATAATTTCAAATTCAAAGCTAAAAAACATTTCTGAAAAAGATCTTGCATAAGAGGAATTTAATAAGAAAATGTTGTTATCATTATGATGAATTTTCTGTATTTTAACTTGATTTTTATATAACTCAATATTACTTTCTGTGATAAATGTTAATTCAGGAACTTTAGCTATCTTTTCCTTAGAATTAACTAAGATACGAACAGAGTATTTACTATCTTGTCTCGGTGGAAAACTTGCTATGGGCTGGATTGCAACATCAAAATAGTTTTTACCTTCTGCCTTCATTAACAGTATGGTATTAGATAATTCTTTATCTAAACCAGCAGATGTTTCTTCCAAAACCTCGATTTTATCCTTATATTTTTGCAACTCTGAGATTAAGAATTGAATTATAGCTAACAAAGCTATAATCGCTACTAAGTATAGTATATAAATAGGGTTTTTTAGGCTCTCACCTAAAATTGTAGGCATGATGCCTAATCCAGCAGTTACTATGATACTAAGAACGAGACTTTTCCAATTCATCAACAATATCCTTTGTAAAGTTTATTAAGTAATCTTCATCGCTATTGCTTATTGAGATCCTTCCATTCCTATAAAGGGAGATAAAGTGTTCGCCATTGCTTATCGAAACATAGTCTATGTCACAACTCTCATTTAATGCAGAAAATTCCTCAAAAGACGTAAAGTCCTTTTCAAAGTCTTCTCCGTCATTTGAATACTCTACTTTCTTGATAAATCCATCTATATACTTTGTAATTGAGTAAATATTATCTTTATTTAGTTTATAATTTTGAATCGTTGAATTTGCTTTACTATTAATGTAATTCTTTATTTCAGCAAAATAAACATCATTTGTTTCCTCAATTAAGCAAAATGAACTGTTGGAAAAGAAAAACAAATTAATGTACTCTGAGAATGGCACTGTTGTTTGGTTTCCGATCTTTTTAGTGCCTAATAAGTATTCATCCCTAAAATGAAAGACAACATGAAACATGTCTTTTTTGACTTCCGAGTAATGCAGCAAGCTAATGTCTTCTTTTTTTAATGAAAAAAATGATTTCTTCATTTTACTTAGATTTTTTAACTTTTCTTGGTTGTCTACTGTTAAAATATTAAAAATCATGATATTCCTCCTATCTGGAGTTATTAACTGTCTTTTAGTTTTTTTAATTCTTCGAAAAGGTATAAAGTAAAATTTTTAAAGCTATCTTGATCAGCAAATTGATTTTCATCAATAACAATCCTGTGGCCATCTTTATATAATTTTACAGTAACTTTGTTCGGGCCGCCAGATAGTTGAGAAGGTATTTCAGCCTGAATATGACTCATTTTTCCATGTTCTCGATATAATTCATCAACTTCTGATTGATATATATCATTGGAAGGGTCAATTTCGTAAGATACTTTCTTAGTATTATCGCCTTTTTTCTCGATTTTTTCTATTTTTGCTGCAGTCCACGTATAACGGTCATTGTCTTTTATTTTTCTCATAAGGTCACTATCAAGTCTAAAAATTTGTGTCTCAAACCCGAGTGATTCAACAAGTGATTTAACTTTGGTTTTTGCTATTTCATCGTTAGATTGGTCGAATTTGATTATTAGCTCACTATCTTCTGTTAAATGAATTAAAGATTTACTATAAAATGTATGTTGAACTCTTACTGTTTTTAATACACCTTCGACTAGTTTGGCTTGGTTGTAGTACCCTAGACTTCCTTGAGCTGTACAAAAAGATTTAATATATTCTTTTTCCCCATAAGCTGTTGTTTCAACATCGACAAATCCTTCACCATTAATATTACCATCTTCAGAAACGGGAGCTTGATATTCGACCATAACGTTCTTAATTTTGTCGAGATCCAATTTGTCTCCATCAGAAAAAAATAGATCAGGTTGTTCGTTTGTATTTAATAGAAAAAAGTTTAAAATTGCCATCAATCATTCCCCCTTGGTATATCCCATCCACTAAAAGTATTAATTGATAAAACTATAACACTATGCGTATTGCAAATGTGGTTTTTTGAAAAAAGTTTGAAAAGTTTTTAATAAAACAAAATTATTCATTTACAAGGACGGAGTGGAATTATACGGAAATAATTCTATAAACAAGAAAGAGGTTGCTTTAATTATTACCGACAGGAATAAAGCTCTTCTCATTTGAGAGGGCTTTTTGCATTTCGGTTAGAGAAATTAAATTGGTGAAAGTGAAAGGTACGTATGGAGCTTATCTTGTGAGGACAAAATGGATGAACGATGGAGAGAAAGCTTTATTATTAATAGCGGGGACAATAATACTTTTATCGATTATTTTTTAATCATTTTACAGCCCTCTTTTATAAAGATAATTGTTGTATGAACACCAGCAGAATAAGTAATTTTCTTGTACAAAGCAGAAATAAAGGGCGCCCCCAAATGCGCCCCCTCTATGCCCCCAATATTTAAAAAGAATGGGTATATTCTAAAAAGTAGATTTTACAAAGTGGAGAAGTAAAACGATTTTCTTCATATATAGAAAAGGTTTAAAAACCTAGACCATATTCCGCACACAAGTTCATCCGTGGGAACGCGAGCAATATATGCAAATGTATTAATAGTGAAACCCCTTGAGCCGCTTGGCTGTAAGGGGTTTTTGTTTGGGGGCATATTCCTCCTGTGTAAGTATGGAATAGAAAAGGAAGAAATCCTTATGGCCATAACTGTGCGTGCTGAATTGATTATAGTCGATAATCTTTTTTATCCTTGGATTAGTTGGAGAGAATCAATGATGCAAATGAATATAGGTTCTATTAAAGAAGAGAAATAAGAAATAAATCCCATCCTTACTAGATGGTAATTTCGGGATTTTTGGCGAGGGTGATAGAAGATATGTAATGTATAAAAGTGGTTTGCTGTGACAAGTATAATGGATATTTAGACCTAAAAAGGTAGATTTTTTGGTTAAATTTGTTTAAAATACAGATTATACAAATTTAATGGATATTTGAGGTAAAACATATGCAACCCAATATAAACCCCGTTAGACCTAATTTTAAGACTGGAAGAGGCCGTTATTATCTAACTGTTACTGCGAAATTTTGGATAAGTCATGCGATTTCGGCTGGTTGGATGATCTTTTCTATTTATCTTTCACTGCCTTGGTTAAAAGATTTAGCATCTATTGTTTCTCTTCCCGCTGCGATCCTTATTATTGGCGGGATAGCTTATATTCCGGGGTATATGAGCGCTTTTCTTGTAGCGAGCTTATTATTGGACAGGCAGCCTGTATTTAAAGATGAATACCCTTCTGATTCTGTATCTTTGCTTATCGCTGCTTATAACGAGGAGCAGTCTATCTTTGATACGCTAAAATATGTAGCTGATCAAGATTACACGGGAGAGATACAGGTATTTGTGATTAATAATCATTCCACAGACGATACAGAAGAAGAAATTATGAGAGCAAAGAGAGAATTAGATTTGAATATCACTATTTTTCATGAATCTCAGCCCGGTAAGTTTCATGCTCTGAATAACGGATTGCAATATGTCGTTACCCCTTACGTGATTACTTTAGATGCCGATACGGTGCTTCATCCATCTGCTGTCCGCTATTTAGTTTCAAGAATAAAAAGCAGCCCTCCTGATGTATGTGCCGTGGCTGGGTCTATGCTTGTTCGCAACAGCCGTAAAACGATTTGGACTAGAGTGCAAGAGTGGGATTACTTTTTAGGAATTGCCTCTATAAAAAGGTTACAAGGGCTATACCAAGGCACACTGGTTGCTCAAGGCGCCTTTAGTTTATACAAAACAGAATGTGTACAAGAGGTGCAGGGCTGGCCAGATGCAATCGGAGAAGATATTGTATTAACCTGGAGGCTTTTAAAAAAGGGCTGGAAGGTATATTTTGAACCTTTGGCGGTCGCTTTCACGGATGCCCCGACAACTCTTGGCCACTTTGCTAAACAGCGTTCTAGATGGGCAAGAGGAATGATTGAGGGCTTGAATGAAATTAAGCCATGGAAGCAGCCGCAAGTGTATACGAAGTATCTTACCGGCATTAACCTAGTCATGCCATATTTGGATTTTGTTTATACCTTCTGTTGGCTTCCTGGTCTGATTTTGGCTTTCTTTGGCTTTTATTGGATTGCAGGACCTATGACTTTGCTGGTTTTGCCTCTAACGGTTATTAGTTACGGTTTGCTGTATATGTATCAAAAAAACTATGTATTTAATAACCTTGATTTAAGAATACGAAAAAATAAGCTGGGATTTGTCCTCTTTATTCTTTTTTATCAAATGATTATGTCCCCAGTCTCTGTCTGGGGGTATCTGCAGGAATTATTTAAATCCAAGCGTGTCTGGGAGTAGGCCAGGCCGGGTTATATAAACGATGATTGCAGGGATCAATCTATACTATTGGAAAACGAACGCTCTCCTATTTGAGAGGAATCCGGATTGCAGACAAATTCAATGAAAATTGAAGTTTGTCCGCAATCTTTTTTATTTTGCTAGTGGATGGGGCGGCTGATTTCCATTCCAATCAACAGAGTGTACAAAGTCAAGGGAGCCTTACAACAATGCCTGTTTGAAAATAAATCGATCCAACGCTTGAGTATATTATTTTCTGCTAGGTGCCTTTAAGTCCTGGCATTTAAGTCTATCTAGTCTGTAAAAAATATATAGTATAACAGGAATGGAATGCTCCTTTTATAAAATGAGCAAGCGACTGCTGGGGGATCGGCCAACTTACACGCTGGTGAAAGAGAAGGACTCGCGCGATCAAGCGCTAATTCTCTGTAAGAGTATAGCTTAAAGATTTCTCTATCAAAAATGAACGTAAAGTGCTTGTGCGGTATGCAGGGAATCATCACTGCAGCAGAAACAAAGGGGGATAGACTGAAAAATGGGAGATAAAGACATGGATAATAAGGAGTTGGATGATTCTTATGAATTTGCTTGCCGGCTTGATCAACAAGATAGGCTGGCGCGGTTTCGGGAGGAATTTTATATTCCAAAAGGAAAGATTTATCTTGACGGCAATTCGCTGGGGTTGCTGTCTAAACGGTCGGAAGCCTCATTATTGGAGCTTTTGGATTCGTGGAAACAATTTGGGATTGACGGCTGGACAGAAGGAAACCATCCATGGTATCACCTTTCTGAACAGCTAGGGAGAAAGCTGGCGCCACTAGTGGGAGCTTGTCCTGAAGAGGTAATCGTAACCGGGTCTACAACAACGAACCTCCATCAAATGGTTGCAACCTTTTATCAGCCGCAAGGCAATCGAACGAAAATACTGGCGGACGAACTGACCTTTCCTTCTGACATTTATGCGCTGCAAAGCCAGCTAAAGCTGAAAGGCTACAGTCCGGACACACACTTAATCCGCGTGAAAAGCCGGGATGGGCGCTTTCTTGATGAAGAGAGGATTATTGAGGCGATGACCGGGGAAGTTGCTTTAGCGGTGTTGCCTAGTGTGCTTTATCGAAGCGGGCAAATTCTTGATATGCGGCGCCTGGCAAAAGCTGCTCATGCGCGCGGAGTTTTGATTGGCTTTGATCTTTGCCACTCCGTCGGCGCTATCTTGCATGAGTTAAGTGCGTGGGAAGCAGACTTTGCTGTTTGGTGCAATTACAAGTATTTGAATAGCGGCCCCGGAAGTGTCGGCGCATTATATGTAAATAAGAAGCATATCGGCAGATTTCCCGGCCTTGCAGGATGGTTCAGCTCCGCTAAACATAAGCAATTTGATATGGAGCACGTGCTGGCACCGGCTGAGGCAGCGGGAGCCTATCAAATTGGCACCCCTCACATATTAAGCGCAGCACCTTTAATTGGATCGCTTCAGATGTTTGAGGAAGCAGGCATGGAAAATCTGCGGAAAAAGTCTTTGGATATGACGCGTTACATGATGAAGCTGATTATGAAAGAGCGGCAGCATATGAGGGTTGAAATTGGCAATCCTTTAGAGGATCACCGGCGCAGCGGGCATATTTATTTAGAGCATAAAGAAGCAGCGCGCATTTGCAGAGCATTGAAGGCGAATGGGGTCATTCCTGATTTTCGAGCCCCCAACGGCATCCGGCTGGCGCCTGTTCCTCTCTACAATACGTATAAAGAAGTATGGGAGGCTGTGCAAATTCTAAGAAGAATCATGGAAGAGGAACAATACAAGCAGTTTAAAAACGAGCGGGGCGTTATTGCCTAAGAAAAGGCTCTTATAAATCCTTCGGTATGACCGGTTCTACCAAGAAAGTTTTTTCTCTGGCCGCCACACAGCTGGAGAATTTTTTTTGTTTTTTCGAATAAATCATATTTACTGAATTTTTTCATAGGATAGAGTAACTGTTTCTCTACTATTCTTTTAAAAAGTGACAACTCCTTTCAGCGGCAGGCTAAAAAGGAGCTGTACAGTTATTAATGAATATCGCGATAGACACCGATTACTTTGCCTAGAATAGTAGCATTCGGCAAAATGATTGGCTCCATGGATGAATTTTCAGGCTGAAGCCGGATAAAATCTTTTTCCTTAAAGAAGCGCTTGACAGTCGCTTCATCTTCTTCGGTCATGGCTACAACAATTTCGCCGTTTTTGGCTGTTTGCTGCTGCCGGACAACCACATAATCACCATCTAAAATTCCTGCTTCAATCATGCTGTCACCCATAATTTCAAGCATAAACACATGTTCATCAGCCGGAGCCAAGCGTTCAGGCAAAGGGAAATACTCTTCAATGTTTTCGATCGCGGTAATCGGCAAGCCTGCTGTCACCTTTCCGATTAACGGCACATTAACTACCTTTTGGCGCGGCACCGCGTCCTCCATTTCCAGTATTTCAATAGCGCGCGGCTTCGTTGGATCGCGGCGGATTAATCCTTTGCTTTCCAGCCGGGAAAGATGGCCGTGGACAGTAGAACTGGATGCAAGCCCGACGGCTTCGCCGATTTCCCGAACGGACGGAGGATAGCCTTTTGCTTTGACTTCCAGCTTGATAAAGTCCAAAATATCCTGCTGCCTCTTCGATAATTTTGTCATTTGTCTGCACCTCTTAGATTTGTCTCTTTTCTGTATTATAACATGCTATTTTTCGTGATACAAACATAAGTTCGAATAAAATCTTGACTCAAACAAATGTTCCTATTACAATAAAAATAAATATACGAACGAATATTCGCTTGAAAGGGCTGTTAAGTGATGAAAACATTTGTAAAAAACAATTCTTTTGTTCTCTTATTTATGGCTGTTACAATAATAGCGGGAGCAATGCTGATTTTCAGCGTGAGCGAGGAAGGACTTCCGTATCAAGAAATTACCGTGCAGGAAGGAGACTCGCTTTGGAGCATTGCTAAACAATACAACAATGCCAAAGACATGAAGGAAGAGGATTTCATTATGTGGGTTCAAAAAGAAAATCAGCTGCATTCTGTGAAAATTTTGCCTGGTGATACGTTGATTATCCCCGTTGCCTCGCATCCCTCTCACACGGGCGGGCAAGTCGCATTCAAAGGAGAATGAGTTTAAGTGAAAGCCATTATATATTGCCGCGTAAGTACGAAAAAGGAAGCTCAGGAAACCTCGCTTCAGCGGCAGGAGGAGGAGCTGCTCAGCCTTGCTGCCAGAAAAGGGTACGAGGTGGCAGAGGTTATTAAGGAGCAGGCGAGCGGGTATGATCTGGACAGGCCAGGCATGCTTGATTTACTTGATTTAGCGAAAAGGGAGCCGATTGATGCTGTTCTCATTCAGGATGAAACGAGAATTGGAAGAGGGAATGCTAAAATTGCTTTGCTGCACTGCTTGTTTAAAGAAGGGGTCAAGGTGTTCAGCATCGCCGATGATGGAGAATTGCAGCTGTCTGAATCTGACTCCATGGTGATTCAAATTGTCAGCATGGTAGAGGAGTACCAGCGAAAGATTCATAACTTAAAAATCAAACGAGGCATGAAGCGGGCGGTGGAAAATGGTTTCCGGCCGGAAGAAAACTTGAAAAACCGGGGAAATCCTGCTGGCAGGGAGAGAAAAGAAGTACCTGTAGAAGAGATTGTCCGGCTGCGCCGCAACAATTTAACATTTGAAGAAATTGCTGCTACATTAAAGGGGTTTGGCTATCAAGTATCAAAAGCCACTGTCCATAGAAGGTTTCAAGAGTATACCGAACAGGCGGGCAAAGAGGTTGACTAAGCAACCCACTTGTTTGTTCGTGCACTTTTTAATACAATAAGGGCAAGAATTAAATGCTGAAAAGAAAGGAGAGCCTGCTAATTGACAATGGATTAGCAGCAACCCATGTATGCTTTCTGAAGATAAACTTGCCCGCATTAATGAACTTTCCAAAAAATCAAAAACGACAGGACTGTCCGCTGAAGAACAAGCAGAACAGGCCAGCCTGCGTCAAGAATATTTAGCAGCTTTTCGTTCATCTATGAAGGATACAGTAGAGGGAGTGCGTATTTTCGATACTGAAGGAAATGAAGTCACCCCCAAAAAGCTTCAAGATATTCAAAAGCGGAAAAAAATGCATTAAAAAAGCCGGCAGCTGCCGGCTTTTTTAATGCATAAACGGAAAGACGAATGAACAAGCGAAACTCTGCTATCAGATATTCGCAGACGTCTTGTATAATTTGATAAAGACCTATATATTTAAGTAGGTACAATATTTGTGAGGAAAGGAAGTTTGCCATGTTTGATAAAGTTGATCAATTAGCAGTGAATACGATCCGCACACTTTCTATAGATGCGATTGAAAAAGCCAATTCCGGACATCCGGGCTTGCCGATGGGAGCTGCCCCGATGGCTTACACGTTATGGAGCCGGTTTATGAACCACAATCCGAAAAATTCTAAATGGTTTAACCGCGACCGTTTTGTTTTATCCGCGGGACACGGCTCTATGCTTTTGTACAGCCTGCTGCATTTGTCAGGTTACGATTTATCCATGGATGAAATTAAAAATTTCCGCCAATGGGGCAGCAAGACGCCAGGACATCCGGAGTACGGACATACAGACGGCGTTGAGGCAACAACAGGCCCGCTTGGACAAGGAATTGCTATGTCTGTAGGAATGGCGATGGCAGAAAGACATTTGGCTGCCGTCTATAATAAAGATCAATACAAAGTAGTCAACCATTATACATACACACTTTGCGGTGATGGAGACTTGATGGAAGGGGTAGCTTCTGAGGCAGCTTCTCTTGCCGGTCATCTAAAGCTGGGCCGTCTAATTGCCCTTTACGATTCCAATGACATTTCTCTTGATGGAGATCTTGATAAGTCTTTCTCTGAGAGTGTAGCAGACCGATTTAAAGCATATGGCTGGCAATATCTCCGCGTGGAAAACGGCAATGATATGGAGGAGATTGCCAAAGCGATTGAAGAAGCCCAGAAAGATGAAGAGCGTCCGACACTCATTGAAGTGAAAACAGTGATCGGTTACGGTTCTCCTAACAAATCAGGCAAGGCAGATGTGCACGGTGCTCCGCTTGGCGAGGATGAACTGAAGCTGACAAAGGATTATTATAAATGGACATTCGAAGAGGATTTTCATGTGCCTGAAGAAGTGTATGCCCGCTTCGAGGAATTAATTGTACAAAAAGGAAAAGCGGCTGAACAAGAGTGGGGAAAACTCTTCGAAGAGTATAAAGAGAAATTCCCAGAGCTTGGCCAGCAGCTTCAAACGGCTATAAATGGTGAATTGGCTAGCGGCTGGGATAAGGATATTCCGAGCTATGAGCCGGGCAAATCGTTGGCGAGCCGTGCCACATCAGGAGAAGTGCTGAATGCGATCGCGAAAAACCTTCCAACTTTTATTGGTGGTTCAGCGGATTTAGCAGGCTCTAACAAAACAAGCATCAAAAATGAGAAGGATTTTTCTGCAATTGCTTATGAAGGTCGCAATATCTGGTTTGGCGTCCGTGAATTCGCAATGGGAGCAGCAATGAACGGGATGGCGCTCCATGGCGGCCTTCAAGTATTCGGCGGGACATTCTTCGTGTTCTCTGATTATGTACGCCCGGCAATGCGTCTCTCGGCTCTAATGGGGCTGCCGGTTACCTATGTTTTCACACATGACAGTATCGCAGTAGGCGAGGATGGACCGACACATGAACCGATCGAGCATTTGTCTGCGCTGCGCTCGATGCCAAATCTGTCTGTGATCCGTCCGGCGGATGCTAATGAAACAGCAGTTGCTTGGAAATTAGCTGTTTCTTCCGAATCAACACCGACTGTACTTGTGTTGACTCGCCAGAATTTACCAACCATCCAAGGCACATCTGAGACAGCTGCAGAAGGAGTCGCAAAAGGGGCATACATTGTGTCAGCGGCCGACAAAGAGACAGCTGACTTGCTGCTGTTAGCAACCGGCTCCGAAGTGAGCCTGGCTGTGGAAGCGCAACAAGCGCTTAAGCAAGAAGGCATTGATGCTGCGGTTGTCAGCATGCCATCATGGGACCGCTTTGAGAAGCAAAGCGCGGAATATAAGCGTTCCGTTCTTCCGAAAGAAGTGAAGAAGCGCCTTGCGATTGAAATGGGTGCGTCTCTTGGCTGGGAGCGCTATACAGGCGACGAAGGCGATATCATTGCAATCGATCAATTCGGTGCGTCTGCTCCGGGCAATAAAGTAATGGCAGAATACGGATTTACAGTAGAAAATGTCGTTGCACGGGCAAAAGCCTTACTCCATCAATAATAAATACAAAAAAGCTGGTTTCGTTTGAAAGAAACCAGCTTTTTTTGTCTATTCAGCCGCCCGGCGAAGGCTTGTTTTCAGCGAAATGACCTGCTCCTCTTCTTATAAGGCCAAAGTTACAATGCAATCGACAAAACTAGTGAACGTTTTTTCCAAAATTCAACAACCTTGACGCCTGTTCCTTTTTATAATAGAGAAAAGGACAAGCAGGAGGTAAAATGGATGAGAAGCTATCAAATTTACTGGATTGGCGAAGAATTTGCTCATTATTTTTACGGACGTGAACAAAATTTTTTCCAATTGTTTTTTGAAAGCTCCACTAGCCAAAAAAGTGAAAAGAATGTTGTGGAGAAACAAATTCAATATATTACAAAAGAATTTTCGCTGCGCTCTCTTGCCTCTATTTTGAAAGAAGCATTAATGGACAAAGAAAGCTTTGCCGTTGACAAAAACAATTGCTTTACCATTGAGCTTCCGGAAAAGAAAGGCAAGGCTGTTTTGTCCGCTGAAGAAAAGTGCCTTCATTTAAGGGCTAAGGGAAGCTACGAAGCGGAAACGGTGTTTTTCTCTTCCTTAAAGAAATTGAATGCTTGCTTGTTTGCTGTTGATTTTGAAAGTAAAAATTACGGTTGGCTTGAACCGATTAAGAAAGAAAATTTATTTAAGTAAAGAAAATTTCTCTTTCATGTTGTATAATGTCTTTTGGTTTAGTAAACTTTTAGTAGACGACATGAAGGAGGAAGTAGTGTATGTGGTATGTACTCGTCGGGATTCTGGCTTTAGCTGCCGGAGTTGCGCTCGGATTTTTTATAGCCCGCAAATACATGATGGACTATTTAAAAAAGAATCCGCCAATTAATGAACAAATGCTGCGAATGATGATGATGCAAATGGGAATGAAGCCGTCGCAGAAAAAAATAAATCAAATGATGTCACAAATGAACAAGCAGTTCGATAATAAATAAATCCTTGTCATATAAGGATTTATCGTTTGATTCCATATATTTTTTTCGGACAAGCTTCTTTCAAGAAAAGGTCGAGAAGGTTGATCTTTCTTTGCAGATATATCCGATATATGCTTTATTTTTCTTATAGCCAGCAAAACCATTTTTTCTGTTGAATGATTCCATTTAATAGGAAAGGTGGTTTTTTTGTTGAAGCAGCCCAACGAAGGCCTCCGTTGGGCATGATGAACGGCCGAACAACTGCATGGCACGAAATAATGAATAGCCGCAATGAAAGATTTTAATGAAGCGAAGAAGAGAGTTTTTTCTTCTTCGAATTATGAACGGTACACCGTGTCTTTGGAGATTTATGGGGGAGGGCAGCCAGGAGGCAGCGGTCTATCCATGACGTTCCTAAGATATGATAGAAGGAGCTGCTTGCATTTGAAGCGTTTAAAAGGCGAATATAAAAATGAGCAGTTGTTTTTGGCAAACCTGCTCATTTTTAGTTGGGCAATTGTTTTCTATAGAGGGGAGTTGCAGAGTGAACGTATTTGCGATCGTAGTCATTTAGCAAAAGATCAAGCTCTTGGCTGCATTTGACGGCGAGTGGAGAGTTTAATCCTTTAATAGTGACAATTTGAAATAGCTCTAACCGCTTTTTCTCGATAGCATCCAGCAAGTCGTCTTTATGCACGGCAGAAAGTCCTTTCTATGTGATAATGGCTAGAAGTGTATTAGTTTCTCTAGTATACCCAATCTTTTACTTTTTTTCAAAAACAAAGTTATTTTTAATCAAAAAATTTCTTTTTTCCCAAGTAGAGGCAGACACAAATTATTCATATCTCTTTTTTTCGATTCCTGCTCCAAACTCTGCTACAATATCCATGAAAGGCAGGAGGTATGATTGAACGATCTTAACTTTTTTTTAGCTTTTGGCGCAGGGTTTCTCAGCTTTATTTCACCGTGCTGTTTGCCGCTGTATCCCGCATTTCTTTCCTATATTACCGGCATGAGCGTCAGTGACTTAAAAAATGAGAATAAAATGCTGCAGCGGAGAAGCTTGTTGCACACATTGTTTTTCTTGTTGGGTTTTTCTTTAATATTTGTTTCGTTAGGCTTTGCTTCAAGCTTCATCGGCAACGTTTTGTCTCAATATCAAGATTTAATTAGGCAAATCGGCGCTATTTTTATCGTGTTTTTCGGTTTGGTTGTGACAGGCATTCTGCAGCCGAAATTTATGATGACTGAACGGCGGCTTGAATTTAAAAACCGCCCGAGCGGATATGTAGGCTCCTTGTTAATCGGTTTAGCATTTGCTGCCGGCTGGACGCCTTGTACGGGTCCGATTTTATTATCGGTTTTTGCGCTTGCTGCAAGCAATCCAGGATCAGGTCTTTTGTATATGATTGCTTATACGCTTGGTTTTTCCATTCCGTTCTTCATCCTTTCCTTCTTTATCGGCCGCATGAAGTGGATTCGAACTCATAGCGGAGTGATTATGAAGGTGGGCGGTTACATTATGATTGTCATGGGAGTTGTCCTCTTCTTTGATTGGATGACAAAAATTATTATTTTCCTCAGTCCGTTATTTGGCGGCTTCCAAGGCTTCTAGCTTTATCCATTTGCGGATTGCCTTCCTTGGCCGAAACAGGTATATTTAGGATAAAGAGAAACGTTACATTATTTCCCAGAGAAAAGGGAGGCACGTGGCCGGTGGCAGGGGTATTAGTTGTAGATGATACGAAGTTTATGAGGATGGCGTTAGTAGATATGCTGACGAATCTGAATCATCAAGTGCTGGGAGAAGCTGAAAATGGAGAAGAAGCCATACAAAAATACCGAGCACTGAAGCCAGATATCGTCATCATGGATATTACGATGCCGATTATGAACGGAATCAAAGCATCCGAAACCATCCTGTCAGAGTTTCCTGAAGCAAAAATTATCATTTGTTCAGCGATGGGACAGCAGAGAATGGTGATGGAGGCAATTGAGGCGGGGGCAAAAGACTTTGTTACCAAGCCATTTGATGAGGTTCGTGTGAATGAAGCATTACGCCGTTTGCTTGCTTAAGCTGTTTTCTGTGAAAACAGCTTTTGTTTTTCGAAAGAAAATTGATTATAATAACTTAGCAAATGTAAAAGATAAGGAATGATGAAGATGATGCTTGTTGCTTCATCCGTATTAGCAGTAGTAATGGGAATTACGGTAATATTCATCCGCATGAAGGCCGCGAAGAAGCCGACTTCGGCTAATAAAATTATGCTGCCTCCCCTGTTTATGAGTACAGGGGCGCTGATGTTTGTCATACCGGAGTTTCGGGTTACTTCTATGGAATTATTAGAGGCTGTGGCCGTAGGCATGCTATTTTCAATTCTATTAATTAAAACATCAAATTTCGAGGTTCGTGATGAGGATATTTATTTAAAGCGGTCGAAAGCATTTCCGATTATTTTAATCAGCCTGCTGATTGTCCGGATCATCGGCAAAGTGATGTTAAGCTCGACCATTGATGTGGGGCAGTTGAGCGGAATGTTTTTTATTCTTGCTTTTGCTATGATTGTTCCATGGCGGATTGCCATGTACCGGCAGTACCGCAGCTTGCGTGCCACATTAAACCAAGAACGGCTTGATTGAAAAACTGAATTTCTTAAAAAAGGGCCTGCACATCGCTGCAAGCCCTTTTTAAATGGTAATGTTACAAATAGATGAATCGCCGGTGACTGCCCCAAGAAGTTTTGCATTCAATGACACTTTTAAAACAAGTGTTCATAGGGAGTCATATCAATCTGCATATCATTTAGTTTTTTGCGCAGAAATTTATGGTCCCTTTTCGGAGTGGCTATGATGTATCCGCGTATCACTAAATCTTGTGTGATTATGTCCGACTTTTCCTCTAACGCCAGTTCGCCGATTTTTCCGGCGATTTTTTGGCGCGCCACATCCCGAAAAAGTTCAGGCACCGGACTGACTAGCTCTTCCAGTAACTCCTTTTCTGGCTGCTCCCACATGCTTCTCGTTTGATCCACATAGTATTCTTCCCAGTCCATATCTGACTTTCCGTCTTCTTTTGGCAGTCTTTTTAAAAACTTGCGAAACATAAAAAATCCCCCGATCGCAAAGCTGCCGACCAGGATTACAACCCATATAATTATAAAGTAGGAAAACCAACCTTCCAGCATGGTGCTAACCTCCACATTTCTCTTCTGTCGCTACTAATTATAGACAAACGCGAAAAGGGATACAACCGTTAATGCAGAGTGTTCTGCTCAAAAGGAGGATGGAAGAAAGAGAATTTAACTATCCGCTTGCCGACAAGCAGAAAAGCGATTTGCTTTCTCTATAATTTCCGCTACTATGAAAAGAGAGACTTTATTAGAGGTGACAGAATTGAAATTTATACATACGGCCGACTGGCATTTAGGCAAGCTGGTGCATGGAGTTTATATGACAGAGGAGCAGCGGGAGGTTTTACAGCAATTTGTCAGACTAGTAGAAGAAGAGACGCCGGATGCAGTAGTGATCGCCGGTGATTTATATGATCGTTCTGTGCCGCCCACCGGCGCTGTCGAGCTGCTGAATGAGATGCTGTTTGCTATTAATGTAGAGCTGAAAACGCCGATCGTAGCGATTTCCGGCAATCATGACAGTGCTGAGCGGCTGTCCTTTGGCTCTTCCTGGTTCAGGCATAGCCAGTTTTATTTAAAAGGAAAAGTTGATGATCAATTTTCGCCTGTCCGGATTAATGGAGTGAACTTTTATTGCATTCCTTATGCAGAACCAGGCACCATTCGGCAGCTCTTTGGGGACAACTCGATCCATACTCACCAGGGTGCAATGAAGCGCCTGATAGGAAAATTAGAAGAAGAGATGGACTGCAGAGAGCCGAATATATTTGTCGGGCATGCCTTTGTTCTGGGCGGAAAGACGACAGATTCTGAAAGGACTTTATCCGTCGGAGGGTCCGGCTGTGTAGATGCCGGGCTGTTTGCGCCCTTTAATTATGCAGCGCTTGGCCATTTGCATAGTCCGGATGCTATTAAGCATGAGAAAGTCCGTTATTCCGGTTCGCTGTTAAAATACTCTTTTTCCGAGGCAAATCAGCGGAAAAGCGTGTCGATTGTAACAGTTGATGAAAAGGGAGCTGTTTCTATCGAAGAAAGAACGCTTCGTCCAAAGCGGGACATGCGGGTATTAGAGGGGACGCTGGAAGAGCTGCTGGACCCGGCCCGCATTCAAGCAGAAGCGACAGAAGATTATTTAAAGATCACGCTTCTTGACCGGGGAGCCATCATTGATCCGATGGGTAAACTGAGGCAGGCTTATCCGAATGTTCTTCATCTCGAAAGGAAGATTGACATGATCGATCAGCGCCAAAAGGAAAGCTACGGAATGAAGCGTGAAGAAAAAAAAGATGATATCGACTTATTTGCTGATTTTTATAGCGAGATGACGACCGATGATTTTACGCCGGAGAAGAGAAAGCTCATGGAGCGCGTCATTCAAGAAGCACAGCTGGAGGCGAATCAAAAATGAAGCCAGTCAAATTAATCATGCAAGCATTCGGTCCTTATGCGGGAAGGGAAGAGATTGATTTTAGAAAGCTTGAGAATCGGACGATGTTCGTCATTTCCGGTAAGACTGGATCCGGCAAAACGACCATTTTTGACGGGATTAGCTTTGCCATTTATGGCCGGGCAAGCGGGGAAGAAAGGACGGGAAGCGACCTCCGCAGCCAGTTTGCCAAGGATGAACTGTTAACTGAGGTATCGCTTGAGTTTTCCCTAAAGGACCGGAGTTACTATATTTACCGCTCTCCGCAGCAAGAAAAGAAAAAAGAACGCGGCGAGGGTTTCCGCACGATCAATGCCAAAGCTGAATTGTATGAAATAAGCGATACGGGAGAGCAGAAGCTGATTGCGGCCAATGTCAGGGAAGTGGACGAGAAAGTAAAAGAGATCATTCAGCTTGATGCTAATCAGTTCCGGCAAATTTTAATGATTCCACAAGGGGAGTTCAGAAAACTGCTCGTTTCCGACAGCAAAGAGAAGGAAAAAGTCTTGCAGCGCTTGTTCCATACGGAGTTTTATAAATTAATAGAAGAGAAGTTAAAGAACCAAGCAGCTGAATTAGCAAAAAAAGTGGAAAGCGGGCAAAGGGAACGAGCTCAGCTTCTTGGCGGCATTGAACCGGCAACCGCCGAAATGACGGAACTTCTGGAACAAAAGCCGCGGAATGAGGCAGCCATCCTTTCACAGCTGAAAGTAGATACTCGTTTGTTAGCTGAAAAATTAGCCGGCATGACAAAGGAAATTGAACAGCAGCAAAATGAACGGGATGAATTAACACGAAGCATCCACCAGGCGCAGCATATTATTCAACAAATGGCCCGCCAAAAAGAGTTAGAAACAGAGAAGAAGGAATTAGAAGATAAAAAGCCGGAAATGGCAAGAAAGACAGCTGAAATTGAATGGGCTGAAAAAGCAAAAAACTTGGGCCGCCAGGAAGAACTGTGCATGCAGCTAAAAGAGCATCTTGATAAAGAGGAAAAACGGGCTGAAGAGTCACGTACAGCACTTTTGAAGCAGCAGCAAGCTATTGAGGAAGCAGAACGGCAATGGCAGGAAGAAAACAGCAGGGAAGAGGAGAGAAAGCAAGCAGCAGAAGCTTTAAACAAGCTGCTTAGTCTTAACGAGGCCGTCTCCTCGCTCGATCAGGAAAAAGCGACTTTAAACCGCCTGCACGCTCAAGTGCAAGCGTATGAAAAAAAGCGGGAAGCACTTGCGGCTCAATCAGAACAAACGGAAGCTCAAATAGAGAAGCTCGAAGCGGCACTGGGCTCCCTGGATTATTGGCAGCGTGTACTTTATGACGAGGAAAAGAAAAAGCAAACAGTGGAAGCCCAAATGAAGCTTCTTGAGAAAATGATCAAGGGAACCGAACGAGTCAGCCGGCTGAAGAAGGAGGAGCAAGAACAGAAGAGGCGGTCTGCAGAGAAAGAACAGCAGCTGCAAGCGGCAAAAGCGCAAGTTCAGCAACTTGAGGAGGCTTGGCACAAGCAGCAGGCCGGCCTGCTGGCCCAGTCCCTTGTTGCGGGACAGCCATGCGCTGTTTGCGGTTCTGCCAGCCATCCTTCCCCGGCAAGCGCCCATGCGGATGCTCCCGAGAAAGAAGAAATGGAAGCGGCCAAACAAAAAGCGGCTCAAGCAGAAAAAGAACAGCAGGAAGCCGCCCGCGAGCTTGCCCGCATTCAGGTACATGTTCAGAAAGAAGAAGAATTGCTGCTGGAATGGAAGCAGGAAACAGCTGAGCTGGAGTTAAAGCTAGAGGATTCGGACTTGGCCGCCCAAGAAGTGCAGCTGGCTTCAGCACAAGCCGCTGCCGGACAAGCCATTCAGCAAGCGAATGAAAAGCTGCAGCAGAAAAGAGCATGGACAGAAGAGCGCAGCCGGCTGAACGAGCACTGGAAAGAGCTCCGTGCCGAAGTAACCAAATGCCAGCAGAACGAGCTGGAGGCCCGTGAATTATATGCGAGAAAACAATCCCGGGTGGAAGAGCTGTTCAAGCTGATTCCTGAGCCGCTTCAGCAAAAAGCAGCTTATGACCAGGCCGTACAGCATGCTGAAAGAAGCAGCCGAATTCTGGAGGAACGCTTAGCAGCCGCTTTGCAGCAAAGGCAGGCAGCCGAAACGGCCCTTGCAGCGGCAGAAGCCGGCTGGCGGGAAATTCAAAGTACAATTGACCAGCATAAGGAGCGGCTGGCGGCTGAGCGCACCCGGTTTAAGCAGTTAATGGAGGAAAACGGCTTTGGGGATTTTAAGCATTACGCAGCCAGCAAGCGGACAGACGCAGAGATTAAAAGGCAGCAGCAGGAAATTCACTCTTTTAATGAACGGCTTCGCTCGGTATCTGATTTGCTTGAGGAATTTACAGTCAGCCTCAAGGGAATTGAACAACCGGACCTCGCCGCATTGACAGCCAAAAAAGCAGAGATTGATAACCGGATAGCGGAACGGGATAAAGAGCGCCTGGCGTTGAATCATTTGATCAGCAGCTACCGGCGAATTGAGGAAAGGGCAGAGGCTATTGAGGAGCATCTGCGCGGCCTTGAAAAAGACTATAGTGTAGTTGGCCATCTTTATGACATTACCCACGGGAAAAATGTGCATAAGCTAACGTTCGAAAGATATGTCCTTGCCGCTTTTCTCGATGATATTCTTGTAGTGGCTAATGAGCGGCTTGTTAAGATGACAAGCGGGCGCTATACCTTGCACCGGAAAACAGACCGGGCAAAAGGGAACGCTCAAAGCGGATTGGAATTGCTGATTTTCGATCAATATACGGGGCAGGAACGCCATGTGAAGACGTTATCAGGCGGCGAAAGCTTTAAAGCTGCCTTGGCGCTGGCTCTTGGTTTGGCGGAGGTGGTCCAACAGTATGCCGGCGGCGTCTCTTTGGAAACAATGTTTATTGATGAAGGATTTGGCACGCTCGATCCCGAATCGCTGGATCAGGCAATTGAGGCGCTCATGGAAATACAAGATTCCGGCCGGCTTGTCGGCGTCATTTCGCATGTGCCGGAGCTGAAAGAAAGAATTGATGCGCGTCTTGAAGTAATGTCCACCCAAAGCGGCAGCTACACCCAGTTCCAATTAGCCATTGCCGCTTTATAGTGTACGTTAATGGACCGGTTTGTTCATAAATTATTCAAGATAACTACCTGCCTGCCGTTGTATTTGTTGTTTTTATGCAATAACATTATTTTAGATAGAATATTGCAGGAGGGAAAATGAATTGAGATACTTGCGTTCTTTTTTAGCAGCCGCTGCGCTGTCTACTGTGTTGCTCATAGCGGGCTGCGGCAAAAGTGATTTTGAAAGTAATATGGACGTTAAAATACAAGACTTTGAACATGTAAATCAGAATAACGAAAAAGTCAGTCTAGATGATTTAAAAGGAAAAGTGTGGCTGGCCGATTTAATTTTCACAAGCTGTACGACGGTATGTCAGCCAATGACAAAAAATATGGCTGATTTGCAGAAGATGCTCAAAAAAGAAGGAGTAGAAGACTACCGCATCGTTTCGTTTAGTGTGGATCCGGAAGTGGATACACCAGAAAAGCTGAAGGAATATATTTCTAATTTTGAAGTGGATGAAAAGAAATGGGATTTGTTGACCGGCTATGAACAGGATTATATCCGTGAATTTGCTGAAAAAAATCTGCAAACTTTGGCGATTCCTGACCCAAATTCCAATCAGGTTACACATGGCACAAGCTTTTATTTAATTAACAAAGAGGGCAAAGCTGTGAAAAATTACAGCGGAGCGGAAGACGTGCCATTTGAAGAAATTGTTCAAGATGTGAAAACACTCGTTGAAGAAAAATAAAATGGCTGTTTTTCAAGAAAGAGCTCCGCTACTGGAGCTCTTTTTTGATTAGGGGAAAATTAAAGGTAAAATGACCTATAAAATAAAAAACAAGACTTGACTTTGCTAAAATTAACAAAAAATTCACAATCATTTAATTGATTTTTCGGCTTAATTTGGGTAAGATGATTACACAGAAGTTTTTCTGAAAATTTTAAAAAGGGGTGAAATTTATGAACTACGGTGTTTATAAGTTCGGATCATTCAAGCAAATTAAGTGCGAGTGCGGCTGGGAAGGAGTCCGTGCTGACTTGAAGAAAGCCTTTGTAGTTCTTGAGCAAACCAAGTGCGGTTCTATCTTTGATGCAGAAGACGTTTATATTTGTCCGAACTGCGATTCCCGAAAATACTAATTTCTCCCGATCACTAGCCTTCTAGTATTCATTTCCCATTTGCCTGCCAATTTAGTAGATTGTCTGCTAATTCTTATCACTTCAGTCTTTTTAAACGGAGCCCGCCTATTCCCGGCAGCTCCGTTTTCCTATTGAGGGGAACTTTTGTGCAAGGTAACGGGCTGCCTTGTATTTCAATAGCAATAAGTGAAAAATAGCTTTCAAGCCATGCGCTCTAATAATATAATGTTGGTACAGAATGAAATTAAAGAAAGAAAGTGGTTATATGGAAAAAGTAACTGGAAACTTCTTCTCTAATGAATATGAATCACTCGAGATGCTCGCTGATTTAATTAGTGAAGAATTAGAATGTCCGATTACTATAGAGGATGATAATCACCGTATCATTGCTTATAGCCGGCATGAAGATGAAGTAGACCCTGTCAGAATTGCGACGATTATGCGACGGCGCGTGCCGGAAAACGTGATTAACAGCTTATGGAAAGTCGGTGCGATACCGAAGCTGTTTGAAACAGAAGAACCGGTGGTTGTGCCGCGGATTGACCAAGTGGGAATCAGAGAGAGGGTGGCTATTTCCGTTCGGAAGAACAAGGAAGTAGTCGGCTTTATTTGGGCGCATCCGAGCAAGCCGTTCGATGAGCAAAAAATTATCATCTTGCAGGAAGCAGCAAAAGCAGTGAAAAATCAGCTGATTCAGCGCCAAAAACAGAAAACAGAAACGGAAAAAAATTATGAAGAGCTTTTTTGGAAACTGCTCACAGGACATTTCACCCGTCTCCGTGATTTAGAGCAAGTAAATGAGCGCTACAACTTAGTGTTAAAAGGAATGATGACGGTTGTTATTGTTGATTTCCTGCAGCCGGTCAACCGATCGGTGGAACGCCAAACCAACTATTTGGTGGAAACGATGCAGCAGCTGCCGATTATCGCCAGAACATTTGATAATGGCCAATTGATTTTATTAGTAAGGCTGCCTGAGAAGGAGAAAGACCAGGCACTTTCTGATTTTATAAATAATTTAATCGGGAAAATCAAGGAGCGCCAAAACATTTCGGGAATTGTCGCAGCTTCGGGAAGCATGACGGATAATCCGCTGGCGCTTGCCCGCAGCTACCAAGAAGCGCTGTATGTATTAAAAGTGAAACAGCAGTTTCCGTCAGCTGCAGCTTCTATTTTTGGATATGAAAAGCTGGGTGTGTTTCAATTTATTGAAGATCTTGCTGTCATTAGAAAACGGTCGGGCTATCAAAATCTGGCTATTGAAAAATTAAGCCAATATGATGATAATCATCATGCCAATTTACAGGAAACAATTTTTACCTTTTTACAGTATGACGGCAATATGAATGATGCTGCCAAAGCATTGCATATCCATGCCAATACGCTGGCTTATCGGCTGAAGAGGATTTCTGAGATAGCTGATATTAATTTAAAGGATGCCAATCAGAAAATGACATTATACCTTGATTTGCTCATTAAACAACTAGAAGAAGAAAATTTGTAGAAAAACACAAAAACATCTCTCCGAATTTTTTATTTATAATGATGAAATGACGAAAAATATATCATAATATAGACGTATATTGAAAAGAAGGAGAGATGTTCAGATGATTATTGGTGTTCCTAAGGAAATTAAAAACAATGAAAACCGCGTAGCCATCACTCCAGCTGGAGTTACTACTTTAGTTAGAGCCGGACACAAAGTATTAGTGGAGAAAGATGCGGGTCTTGGAAGCGGTTTCACTAATGAAGAGTACCAAGAGCTTGGCGCGCAGTTGATTGACTCAGCAGCAGATGTATGGGCTCAAGCAGAAATGGTGCTGAAAGTAAAAGAGCCGATCGAATCGGAATACCAATATTTCCGTAAAGATTTATTGTTATTTACGTACTTGCATCTCGCAGCAGAGCCTGCCTTGACAAAAGCGCTTGTAGAAAACGGCGTAACAGGTGTTGCCTATGAAACGGTGTCAGTTAACCGCACACTTCCTTTGCTTTCACCTATGAGTGAAGTTGCTGGCCGTATGGCAGCGCAAATCGGCGCTCAATTCCTTGAGAAAAACAAAGGCGGCAAAGGTGTCCTTCTTGGTGGAGTACCGGGAGTGAAGAAAAGTAAAGTAACAGTTATCGGCGGCGGCATGGTAGGAACAAATGCGGCAAAAATCGCATCCGGCCTTGGAGCGGACGTAACGATTATCGATTTAAGTGCAGAGCGTCTGCGCCAGTTGGAAGATATTTTTGGATCCAGCGTTCAAACATTAATGTCCAGCCCATTTAATATTGCTGAAGCGGTTAAAGAATCTGACCTTGTCATCGGAGCTGTATTAATTCCGGGTTCAAAAGCGCCGAAACTTGTGACAGAGGAAATGGTGAAGTCAATGTCTCCGGGATCTGTCATTGTTGACGTAGCTGTTGACCAAGGCGGTATTTTTGAGACAGTTGATCATGTAACAACACATGATAACCCGACATATGAAAAGCACGGAGTTGTTCATTATGCGGTAGCTAACATGCCTGGAGCTGTTCCGCGCACCTCTACAGTAGCTTTGACAAATGTGACCATTCCTTACGCTTTACAAATGGCTAACAAAGGATTCACTCAAGCGATTCAAGAAAACCCTGCATTGAAACCTGGAGTGAATACTTATAAAGGTCATGTTACGTACGAAGCGGTAGCTAAAGACCTGGGATACGATTACAAAGCAGTAGAAGAGCTAATTTAACCCTTAAAAAACCTGTCAATAAAATGACAGGTTTTTTTATGGATAGTAAATCCTTATTCTTACAAATGTATCAATTTTGTTAAATCCTGTAAGGTTTTCTTTTTTGTCGAATGTTCTATGATATAATTTCTGCAAGATGAATGTGAGCGGCAGACTATGAGGAGAATAAACAGTAAAGGGCCAGGTGATAGACATGATTGTTAAACGCTCATCCATTAAAACGAGTTATTTCGGGAAAGCTCTTTTTTTGGTTCTTTGCGGCGCCTTGCTGTTTGTGGGAATTTCTCTTTATTATTTTAAAGAATACAAAGATGAACAGGCCTATGCCAAACAGCTCGAAGTGATTTATCAGTTGATGGACAAGAGTGCGGTGAAAGCAGAGTCGGTTGTTTCTAGCCATTCTGATAGCCAGGGAGTAGTTAGCCGTCAAGGAGAAGGAATTGTAGCTGGGCAGAGCCATTCTTATGAGGCAATGTCGGAGGCAGAGATGGCCCAGCAGCTGCAGCAAGATTCAGAAAAGTGCCATGATTTGCTGTCTGAACTCGCTGATCCTCCTGAAACGATGGCTGATATATATTCTGTTTTGCTCGATGTCCATATTACATACAAACAGTATTTACATTTGGCTCTTCATCCGCAAGAACCATCTGCTAATTTGACAAAGAAGGAAAAGGCATTAAACGAAGAATTGAAAAACGGATTAGCTATCGTTAAAAATAGAATGGAACAAATGTAGCAATACAGTTAAGTTTTAACCAAATAAAACAGAAAAAGGGATCAACAGGCGGCTGGCCTTTGGATCCCTTTTTCTGTTTTCGTTTGACCTCTTTATTTAGTCGAAGATCTAAGGTCGGCAAGGATGGAGGCTTGATCTCCGATGACAATTCGAGGCTGTTTGGACGGCATGATCCAGCGCATAACATACAGCAGCTGGCGTTCGTTAAGGGCTACACAACCGGCAGTAGGGCTTGAAGGGTTTCTCCATCTGTGGAGAAAGATAGCGCTTCCCTTTCCTTTCATGATCGGGTCTTCATTGTATTTGATAACAACGGCATATTTGTATAAAAAATGGTTCATTCGTTCGTAGGATTTCCACCGTTTATCCGGATTTCCTCTGTAATAGACCCACTTATTGTAATCGGGTGAACCAGGATCATCTACCCAATAATGATAGTGATTTGTTTGTGTATAGCGCATGTTTATCCGAGCTGGTTTTTGGGCAAACCCAAATCCTTCTCCGATAGGGAACAGCCCGGAAGGCGTGCGCCCATCTCCTTCTTTTTTAGAGGAAGACAGCCCATTTTTTCCTATAACAGCTGCTGTTTTGTAAGTTTGTATCCATTTGCTTCCTCTTTTTTCATACGTCCGCAGAGTTGCCTGATAGCTTGTTTGTTTTCCTTCCACCACGATGATCTGACTGCTGTCTTTGATAGCAGTTAATTGCTCAGACAGTTTACTTTCAAAAGAAGAGGGGGCGGCAGCTGAAGAGACAGAAGGAAAGCTCGCAATCAGTAAGCCCAGTAAAATCCATTTTCTCATATTTTCACCTGCTTTTTCATTTATGAAGCGTTGTTAATAATTGTTCCTTTCTCCATTTCGCTGCAGACAGCGTTTTCCGCGGGAGCCGCTTCATTATACGAATGATTAAGACATCAATTGTAAAGCATAACAGGACAGCCGGGAAAAGCCAAAAACAACAGCCTGAATCGGCTGTTGTTTTTCATGCCTATCCTTTAAACCCGGTATTTGCTTTCACTGTTACCTCTGCAAACTTACGGGCATCCGATTTCGCCGAAAGAACCGTGCCGATATAGCCGGCCAGGAAGCCGGCCGGTATAGAGACGATGGCTGGATTCGTGAGCGGAAATAGCGGAGTGCCGACAAAGATGGCTGTGCCTTCAGGTCCTAATACATTTGGACTGACAGCTACTAGGATCAGTGCGGATAATAGGCCGGTTAACATGGCGGAAACAGCCCCAGTCGTGTTAAAGCGCTTCCAATAAATTGTATATAAGATCACTGGAAGATTGGCGCTGGCAGCTACGCAAAAGGCAAGAGAAACTAGAAAAGCAACATTCATTTTTTGGGCGAACAAAGCAAGCAAAATGGAAAAGACAGCCACCGAAATGGAAGCATAGCGAGCAGCAAGCATTTGCTGTTTTTCCGTTACGTTGCCTTTTTTAATAATTTCGCCATAGATGTCATGGGCAAAGGCGGAAGCACCTGACAAGACCAATCCAGCTACGACAGCAAGAATAGTGGCAAAGGCCACAGCCGATACGAACGACATCAGCATGTCGCCGCCTAGAGCCTGGGCAAGCAGCGGAGCAGCCATATTGCCGGCAGCGTTGGCAGCTATGATGTTCTCGGAACCGACAAAGGCAGCGGCGCCAAAGCCAAGGAAGATCGTAAGAATGTAGAAGATGCCAACAATCCAGGTAGCATAAACAACAGAACTTCTCGCTGTTTTAGCGTCTTTTACAGTGAAAAAGCGCATAAGAATATGCGGAAGTCCGGCTGTTCCGAATACGAGAGCTGCCGTCATAGACAGTGTATCAACAGGATTTGTATATTTCACGCCGGGGTTTAAAAAGTTTTCGCCATGTGAGGTAGCTGACTTCACATCGGAGAACATTTCAAAAATGTTAAAGTGAAACTTCATTAATACAAGGAAAGAAATGATGACTGTGCCAATCATCAGCAGAACAGCTTTAATAATCTGTACCCAGCTTGTAGCCGTCATGCCCCCAAAGAGTACATAAATGGTCATCATGACACCGACGATCAAAACGGCTATCCAGTAATCGATGCCGAGCAGTAATTGAATAAGGGCGCCGGCGCCGACAAGCTGGGCAATCATATAGAAAATAACAATTGTAATGGTGCTGAGAGCAGCTGTCGCTCTGACTTTCTTTTGCTCAAAGCGGGCATGAATCATATCTGCCAGCGTGTATTTTCCTAAATTACGCAACGGTTCAGCCACTAAATAAAGTACGACTAAATAAGCAACAAGATAGCCGATGCTGAAAAAAAAGCCATCAAAGCCATTTAAAGCGATCGCGCCGGCGATGCCAAGGAAGGAAGCTGCTGATAAATAATCCCCCGCAATGGCCAGTCCGTTTTGCCAGCCTGTCAGTCCGCCTCCAGCTGTATAAAATTCACTGGCTGTATTTGTCCGTTTGGCCGCAAAGTAAGTGATCACAAGAGTCAACCCGACGATTGCCACAAAGAATACTAAACCGACGATACTCATAATTGCTGCTCTCCTTTGTCCTCTGCTTGAAAGTCGTTCAAAATCTCATCTGACAGTTGGTCGAATTGGTTGGCCTTCCTTACGTAAATCATGCTCAGAGACCAAGTCATGATAAATTGAGCGAACGCAAAAATCCAGACCCATGAAATGGGGCCGAGCGCCGGTTTATTTAAGATGTTTGAGTAGGATGTGAGCAACGGCAGCGAAAAATAAAAGAGCAGAAAGAAGACGGAAAGAGGGACGAGAAACTTGTTTTTACTTTTCACCATTTGTATAAACTTTGGACTTGAGGCAATGTTTTCATAGATGGTTTTTTCTTCTTGGAGCGGGGATTTCAATTTGGTATTTTCCATAAACATCCTCCTTGGTTAATAATTTCTTGAAATTATAAAAATTTCAGAATTATATATTAATTTTAAAGAAATTTTGCCAGTTCTGCAATAACACACGGGAAATCAGACTGATTAGTTTTAGACAAGGTTCGACACTGCAGGCAGAGAATAGCGATTTCCTTTCTAAAAATGTCTTCTTTTGGTATTTTGATATATAATGATACGTAAATAACTTCAACAGATTGGACGGATTGATTATGATGGAAGGCCGGCAATTGGCACATTCACTCGTGTCGCTAAAAGGTGCGCATTTGCGCTTTGTATATGTTATGCTGCATGATTTGAATTTTTGGGATCTTGTTTCTTCCAAAACGAAGGACTTGGTCTCAAAAGAACAATCTGCTCATTTTTATGAGTGGCTGCAGAAGGAAGCCGACAAATTAAATGTAGTAAAGGATGAAGAATTACAGCTTGATTTGCTGCTGGAGTTAAGCAAGGCGCTTAAGCTTCCGATGCGGCTGTTAGATGATCCTTATAAAGTGATAAAACAATGCGAAGAAATTATTGAAGAAGCTTTTCAGCAGCTTCAAAAGCAATATAAGGATTTCGCCAAGTCATTTGACCAGTTTCCTGAGAAAAACAAGGTGGAGTTTCTTGTTCATTGGGAAATGACCCAGCTGTACAGACATATGAATGCTCAGAAATCCAAAGCTGAAAAAGAAGCGGCCGCCATGATTTGGGTAGATGAAATGTTAGCCTTTATTGGACAGCTGCCAACTTACCAGCAGGAACAGCTGAAGGAGCGGATTCACCTGTCGGAGTGGACAAAGGCTGAGCTGCATGCAGCTCTTTCAGACGATCCTTTTCTTGTTTTTACTGCCATTGTGGAAAAGACAGGCTTTGGTTTTTATAAATATTTGCTTCAGTGTTTTTCAAATACAGGACAGGCGTCTGCTTTTGCACCACAGGAGGCTGCTTATTTTTCCTGGATGACAAATCCGGATCTGCTGTTATCACTCATTTTCAAAGGAGGCGGAATTCTTTACCGCTATCAAAACCTGTTATTTAACAAAGGATTATTGCCGATGGTTTTATTTGAAACAATGCTTCCTTATTTGGCAGACCAGCTGTCTGAAGAAGAACAGGATGAGGAGCTGGCGATCATTAATCGTTCTTGGAATAAGCGGTTTGATGATTACAGAAACATGCTGCGCTCAGTCAATGAAAAAGTTCAAAAGCAAAACGACTGGAAAAAAGGGCTGTCCATTTTAGAAGAGGAGCTGCGGGAGGTAGAGACGGTGCTTCGGCAAACAGAGGCTTACAACCAGCAGCTTCATGGAAAGCTGACACAGCAATTAAAGAAAGACCCGGCCCGTCCTTATTTCGGTGAGCTAAGCGTGAGGAACAATCGGCTGCAGGAGGATTTAAGAAGAGTAGAAGCAAAGTTAGCCAAGCAGGAAAAAGAGAAGAAGGGAATTATTGGAGCAGTTTCCACCTTTATCAAATCCAGTTATTATCAGACCGAAAAGACCCAGCTTGAAAAGAAAATCGATAAGGTGTTCAATGATATGAGCGCCTTAGTGTTAGATAAATATCATGATTACGAGCCTGAATTGGTTTTGGAAATTCATCTCTCCGATGACGAGCTGGTAAAACTAAACAGCCGCAAACAGGAGATTCAACGCAAGATTGACAAATTTACAGAGAAGCTAACGGAAGCGAAACAACAGGAAAAGCAAATGCGAAGCGCGATTGCGGAGGCGGAAAAGCAAACGTATGGCCTCTCGCAATTATATAAAGCTGCAATGGAAGAACAAACCTTTTCCCAGCATAATGAACGGTAATCGCTTTCTAATCCTCTGCCGGCGTTCATGCGCCCGCGGGGGTTTTTTTTACACGGATGGGGGTAAGGTATAGAGGAGAAAGTGTCTTTACTTGATAGGCTTCCAGTTATTTGTTAGGGTAATAGAGGCTGTCGAAAAAGCGCGATTGAACGCAATTATATACTGCCCATTCCCATGTGCATTAATTTCGTTTAAATAATGAAAGGAGAATTTTGTGAAGAAAATTTCAAATGTCTTTTGGATTACACTCGCTTTGGTGCTCGCTGCGGTTGTATTTGGCGTAGCAGCGCCACAAACGTTTGAACAGCTGACAGGCAATGTTCAAACATTTATTACATCAGCCTTTGGCTGGTATTATTTAATTTTGGTTTCTGGTATTGTTTTATTTTGCTTATTATTAATTTTTAGCCCTGTAGGAGCTATTAGGCTGGGGAAGCCCGGAGAAAAGCCTGATTATTCTACTCCTACATGGTTTGCGATGCTCTTTAGTGCAGGTATGGGAATAGGCTTAGTATTTTGGGGGGCAGCAGAGCCGTTGAGTCATTTTGCGATCGATCCCCCTTTAGCAAAAGCAGGCACAGAAGCGGCAGTTAAAGAATCGATGCGCTATACATTTTTTCATTGGGGCATTCATGCATGGGCCATTTATGCTATTGTAGCGCTTGCGCTTGCTTATTATCAGTTCCGTAAAGGAGAGCCAGGGCTAATCAGCGCAACACTCGTTCCAATTTTAGGAGAAAAGGCAAAAGGCCCGCTTGGCACAGCCATTGACGTGATGGCTGTATTCGCTACCGTCGTAGGTGTAGCTACGACACTTGGCTTTGGAGCGGCCCAAATTAATGGCGGGTTGTCTTATTTATTCGGCACGCCGATCAGCTTCTCTGTGCAGCTGGTCATCATCATTGTTGTCACGTGTTTATTCTTAATTTCTGCTATGAGCGGATTAGGCAAAGGCATCAAAATATTGAGTAATGCTAATATGGTATTAGCTATTGCGCTGTTGGGGCTTATGCTCATTCTCGGACCGACGCTGTTTACGATGAATATGTTTACAGATACCCTTGGCAGCTATTTGCAAAACCTGGTAAATATGAGTTTTCGCATTGCTCCTTTAAATGAGGAGCATCGGACGTGGATTAATGGCTGGACTATTTTTTATTGGGCATGGTGGATTTCTTGGTCCCCATTTGTCGGTATTTTTATTGCGCGTGTATCTAAAGGCCGGACCATTCGCGAGTTTTTAATAGGGACGCTTATTATGCCGGCGCTTGTCAGTTTTTTATGGTTTGCTGTGTTTGGCTCTGCGGCGATTGACCTGCAGTTCTCAGGTGTAGTGGACTTAACAAAAAATGCGACAGAGGAAGTATTATTTGCCGTGTTCAATGAGCTCCCGTGGTCATCTGTACTCTCTGTAGTGGCCGTTGCTTTGGTGAGCACCTTCTTTATTACCTCTGCTGATTCAGCCACTTTTGTATTAGGGATGCAAACAACCTATGGCTCGTTAACACCGCCATCACGTGTGAAGTTGACATGGGGAATTGCCCAATCACTCATAGCGGTGATTCTCTTGTACAGCGGAGGGTTGCAGGCGTTGCAAAATGCTTTAATTATAGCCGCTCTGCCATTCTCAGTCATCATGATATTAATGATGCTGTCCTTGTACCGGTCACTTGCGCAAGAAAGAAAAGAACTGATCAAATCGCTTCGGGCGCCGCAGAAATAGGGCTTGCCTATTTATAGACTAAGCGTGTTTCTTAGGCGTTATTAAAATAAGCCGAACGGGCGCCGATCATTCAAAAATCAGACTTTAGACTGACCGTCCTGTCCGATGCAGGACGGTCTTTTTCTGAACGGCGTTATTTTTGCTTGCAGATTTCCCTTTAGTTATCTAATATAAATGCGAACCGATTTTCTATTTTGGAGAGAACAGTATGAAAAAGAGAAAACTCAAAAAATCAGTAAAAAGAAAATTATTCTTTTTACTAGTTATAGCCGCATTAGTGTATATAGCGTTGAATCAGAAAAGTGCTCCGCAAAATTCTGTTGTCGAATCTTCTATCCCAGAAGAGTTTATTCCGGTGTATCAGGCAGCAGAACAAGAATATGGCGTGCCTTGGGAGCTGTTGGCGGCCCATCATCGGGTAGAGACGAGATTTTCAACAATGGACCCTATGTTGTCACCGGCTGGCGCAGAAGGTCCGCTGCAATTTATGCCATGCACGTTTGTTGGCTGGAGCCATCCGACATGCAGCGGACTTGGAAAGGGAAACATTCCGAATCAAGATAAAGTCAATCCGGCTGTTATTCAAAAATATGGCGGCTACGGGGTGGATGCCAATGGAGACGGCAAAGCAGATCCTTACGATATTGAAGATGCCGTTTTCAGTGCAGCGGCTTATTTAAAGGCGCACGGAGCAGCTGAGGGCAAGTTAAAAAAAGCCATTTATTCTTATAATCACAGCGACCAATATGTAGAGGATGTACTTCATTATTTTCATGCGTATACCTCTAGAGAATAACTATAGAGAAACAGGTGTTTTTAATGAGTAAAATCCAAACTGCTTTATTTCTTGCCGTTTTCTTGCTTATTAGCGGCTGCGCAGCAGAGCCGTCATCGGAGAATCCGGCCGCGCCGCCGGCAGATCCCGCAGAGGATCAGCAAAAGGAAGAGCAACTAGCAGCGGAAGACCGGCTGCAGGGCACAGTTGTTTACGTGGTTGATGGCGACACGTTTGATATTCAATTCACCAGCGGCAAAAAAGAAAGAGTGAGAATGACCTTGATTGATACGCCGGAAACGAAACATCCGCGCCTCGGGGTTCAGCCATTCGGTCCGGAAGCTTCAGCTTATACGAAAGATCTTTTGACAGATAAGCAAGTATCTTTAGAAATGGATGTTCAAGAACGCGACCGTTATGGACGTGTGCTTGCCTATGTATGGCTGGACGAAGAGCTTGTAAATGAGCAACTGGTCGCCAAAGGGCTGGCGCGCGTAGCTGTTTTTCCGCCGAATACGAAATATGTTGACCGCTTTGAAGAGGTGCAGCAGCATGCCCGCGAGCAGCGTCTCGGCATTTGGTCAGTGGAGGATTATGTAACTGACCGCGGCTATAGGGCAGAACAGCCTGAAGGCGGCGATCAAGCCTCTTCCCAGCCCGCTTGCCGAATAAAAGGGAATATATCAGGCGGGGGAGAGAAAATCTATCATATGCCGGGAAACCAGTCTTATGAAGCAACAAAACCTGAACAAATGTTTTGCACAAAAGAAGAAGCAGAAGCGGCGGGGTTCAGGGCAGCTAAACGGTAAAAAGCTTTTCCCTCTTGTAATGTGACTAGTCTATGAGGCACCATTTCTTTTAAGGTGCATAAGATATTATGACAAAATCACCTGCGGAGGGGAATTTAAAATGAGCGAAAAAAATAAGCCGGAAGAAAGAGTAGGCATGACAGAGGAAGAACGCCAGGAGCATATGCGGCGCGTGAATGAATTTTGGTGGGGAAAGCGCCCTGCTCCAAAACAGGAGGAGCCTCCTAAGAGAAATAAGTAATGCAGTAAAGCGACCTGTACAGGTCGCTTTTTTTGTGCAGAAGTCATTGGCGCGTTCGCTGGGATGGCTTGGCAGGTTCCTGAGCCGGCTTTTCATGAAGGAATACAATAACACTTATCAGATAATCAAAATAATGGAGCAGCCAAAGTATGTTACGGTTAATGTAACTACTGCGGAGGTGATCAGGTTGGAAGCACCAAAATTACAGTCCTATACAGAGGAGAGACGGAAAAAACAGGGCCAATTTCGCGGAGCGGCAAAAGGAGTGTCGCTCACTTTGCTGATCGCCATTGTTTCGGGTTTAATTGCGAAGCTGCCTTTTTTTCAAATTATGGGCATGATGATCTTATCCATTTTGATCGGAATGATATGGAAAAACACTGCTCAAGTCAAGCAAGATTACCAGCAGGGCATTCAATTCAGCAGCAAGGTCCTGCTGCGGGCCGGAATTATTTTGCTTGGTTTTCGGCTCAATTTGCTGGATATTGCAGCGGCCGGCTATGCTGTTTTGGCAACGGATGTTTTAGTCATTACATTTACAATGCTGTTTATCCTCTTGCTTGGAAAAGCGTTCAAGCTTGATAAGCAGCTGTCAATGTTGATTGCCGCAGGAACAGCGATCTGTGGAGCAGCTGCTATCATTGCGGTTGCCCCCATTATGAAGAACAAACAAGAACACACGGCTATCGCTGTTTCATGTATTGCTATTTTAGGAACGATCGGTGCACTGCTCTATATCTTTTTGTTTCCCTACTTGCCTGTCAGCAAGTATGAGTACGGGGTGTTGACGGGAGCGACGCTTCATGAGCTTGCCCATGTCGTTGCCGCTGCTGTGCCAGGAGGGGAGGAAAGCAGTCAGGCTGCGATCGTCGTCAAACTTGGAAGGGTGCTGTTATTAATACCTGTGGCTTTAGTGATCAGCCTGATTGTCAACCGGAAGGAGCTTGCAGAAAAAGGGCTGAAAAGCTTGCCGGTTCCATGGTTTATATTTGGGTTTTTGTTTACCAGCTTTATCAATACTCTTCACTTTCTTCCTGACAGCATCGTCTCTTACTGCCTGTTGCTGAGCACTTATCTGCTGGCGATGGGGATGGCCGGGCTTGGGTTGAATGTGAATTACAAGGATTTTGCCAAGGAAGGCATCAAGCCGGCAGCAGTCGCTGTGGCCGGTTTCGCCGGACTGCTGGCTTTGTCGCCGCTGATTTTATGGATCTTTCGCGCGATTTAAGTGAAAAAGCTCTTCTCGTTCATTTATAATGAAAGGGGAACAGAGGGGAGAAGAAAAATGAATTTAGAGTATTTACGGTTATTTTATGCAGTAGCAAACAATAAAAACTTTTCGCAGACGGCGAAAGAATTGCACATCTCCCAGTCATCTGTCAGTCTGCAGATTAAGCATTTGGAAGATATGCTTCAGGCAAAATTGTTTGAACGGACAACAAAAAAGGTCGAATTAACGCCGGCAGGGCAAATACTATATCAGAAAGCAAAAAAAATGCTTTTCTTAATGAATGAGATTCAAAACGAGCTGCAAGAGCTCAAAGGGGAGGTAGCTGGCCATTTAAATATCGGAGCCAGCCTGACCATCGGCGAGCATGTGCTGCCATTTTTAATTGCCGGCTATAAAAAGCGGTACCCGCTCGTTGATGTGCATTTAAAAATGTGCAACTCTGAGCAGATTATCGAGAAGTTGTATAAACACGAACTGAATCTGGGCTTTATTGAATCCATGCTCTCGTACCCAAACTTGAAGCAAATCCCCTTTCAGGAAGATGAGCTTATTTTAATTGCTTCAAGCTCCTCCCAAATCATTGAAAGCACGCGCCTGTCAAAGGAGGAGCTCACATCCTTGCCGTTTATTATTAGAGAAAAAGGATCGGGAACGAGGCAGGTGATCGAAGGCAGTCTCAGAAAAAATGAGGTTGACCCCAACCAGCTAAAGACGGTTTTAGAGCTTGAACATACAGAATCCATCAAAAGTGCGGTGGAAGCGGATTTGGGCATCGCCATTATTTCTAAATCCGCAGTGAAGAAGGAATTGCAATTGGGGACTTTAAAAGAAATAAAGATAGAGGGGGTCACATTAACAAGGCAGTTTTATATGGTTTATTTTGAAGAAGCGCTACAGCTGACAAGCAAAAAATTGATAGAGCTCGTTTTCTCCCAATCAGGCAGCTTATCTTAAAACCTCTTGCGTTCTCATGTTTTTATACAAGGAGAACGCAAGAGGTTTTTTAGGAATTGTTTTACAATCTTGCCCAATCATCATAAGATAAAAAGAAGAAAGAACAATTACAAGGAAAGGGGTATTCATATGGAGAAGCTGAACCCTAAAGATCCGGTGCCGCTTCATATTCAATTAAGAAATAAAATTGAAGGCTTGATTAATGAAGGGCATTACCGCAATAAAATTCCGAGCGAGCGGCAATTGATGGATGAATATGAAGTAAGCAGGAGCACAGTAAGAGAAGCTGTTGCACACCTTGTCAGGGAGGGGATTGTCGAAAAAGTCCATGGCAAAGGGACATTTATTTCTTCGAAAGTGATTCAGGACTGGCTCGGTTCATTAACGAGCACGACAGAAACCATCCGAAAGATGGGAATGGAACCGGGAGCAAGACTGATTACACATGGAATTATTGATCCGCCTGAGGAAATTGTGGAAGCCACGGGCTTTCAAAAGGCTTACTTTATCAAACGTGTCAGATATGCGAATGATATCCCGCTTGCTATTGAGCTGCAATATTATCCTGTTGATATCGGAAGTCAATTGGCAAAGTTTGATATTGACAAAGGAACGCTGTTTGACTTGATGGAGGAAAACTTGGGCATTCAGCTTGCTGAAGCAGAACAGTTGATTACGAGCGGCTTTTTAAGTGCGGAAGATGCGGAGCTGCTAGAGGTTGCGGATTCGTTTAACGTTTTAAATACAGAGAGAAAATTGATGGATCACTCGGGCAGGCTGATTGAATACTATGTGGCTTCTTTCCGGTCTGATATGTACTCCTTTCGCATAAAGTTAAGCCAAAGAAACAGTTAATGAGAGGGCAGCCGCATGAAAAGCAGATCTGCTCTCTGCCAGTTGGGCTGTTGTCCCACCTATTAAAAAAACGGATAAGACTAAGCTGATTTTACAATAGGTAATATAGTTAGAATAGATTGAATATTTTAAAAACGTGTGTTTTAATATAAATAACAACGATGATACATCAACTGGTACGGACGACATGACGACATGATGTGACAAATAGTTAAGAAGGGAGCGGGTTAGACGTCAAAGAAATTTCCTAATAAATTCGCTGCAGAGCCAGCTGAGTTTAATAGATGATTAACTACTTGTGATTACTTGTTAAAGGGGGAAAAGAGGATGACTCAATTAGAAGTGCGAGACAGTGAAAAGCTGGAAAAACAAGATCTTGATCATTTGTGGCATGCGATGAGCCGGCATGTAGAAGGCGGTAAACCGATGATTGCCGAGTCAGGAGAGGGAGCGTGGTTTACCGATCTGGAAGGCAAGCGTTATCTGGATGGGGTTTCAGGGCTTTGGTGTTTAAACTTGGGACATGGGCGCGAGGAAATTGTAGAAGCAGCCGCTGAACAAATGAAAAGGCTTTCTTATTTTCCGCTTACATTGAGTCATCAGCCGGCGATTGAATTATCTGCAAAAATAAGCGAGCTTCTGGGAGATTCCTATAAAACCTTTTTCTCAAACAGCGGTTCTGAAGCGAATGAAACCGCTTTCAAAATTGCCCGGCAATATCATCAGCAAAATGGCAATCCGGGAAAATATAAATTTATTTCCAGATATCGTGCGTATCATGGATCAACGCTTGGGGCGCTAAGTGCGACCGCGCAAGCGAACCGGCGCGTGAAATATGATCCAGGCGTGCCAGGCTTTCTCCATGTTCCGCCTCCATATAGTTACCGTTGTCCCTTTGGAGAGGAAGTAACCAATTGTGATAAAGTCGCTGCTGATCAAATTGACCAAATGATTGTGTGGGAAGGAGCCGAATCGGTCGCTGCCGTTATTATGGAGCCATTTATTTCCGGCGGCGGAGTCATCGTGCCTTCGAGCGATTATTTGCAAAGAGTGGCTGAAATTTGCAAAAAGCATGATGTATTGCTGATCATTGATGAAGTTGTTTCGGGCTTTGGCCGTACAGGCAAGATGTTTGGCTTTATGCACTCTGAGGGAGTACAGCCGGACATTGTAACGATGGCGAAAGGCTTGACGAGCGGATATTTGCCGCTTGGAGCGACTGCTGTTCATTCCCGCATTTATGAAAAATTCAAAGAACAAGGCACAGATAATCACCTTCGCCACGTCTCAACATACGGAGGGCATCCGGCAAGCTGTGCTGTCGCTTTAAAGAACATTGAAATTATTGAGCGGGAAGGCATAGTCGCAAGGGTAGCCAGGCTTGGAGAAACATTGTTGAGTAAGTTGCATGAGCTGGCTGATCATCCGTTTGTCGGGGAAGTGCGCTCTAAAGGCTTTTTGTACGGCTTGGAGTTAGTGAAAGATAAAGAGACAAAAGAGCCGATTGCCGACCCAGTCATTGGTGAGATCATTGCCAAGTGCAAAGAGAAAGGATTAATTATTGGAAGAAATGGTGATACAGTGCCCGGTTTTAACAATGTTCTTATCGTAGCTCCGCCGCTCTCTTCGACAGAAGAAGATTTGCAGTTTCTTGTCAACACGATCTTTGAAGTCTTTCAAGATACTAAATAAAAGAGATGATCAAAAGAGAGGATGAAAAAATATGGTTAAAGCAGAAAAAGAACTAAAAGTGATGCAAGGGAAAAAATTAAAGATGACGCCAAGCGAGGCCATTGTTGAGACCCTGCTTGCGGAAGGCATTGATCAAATATACGGTATTCTTGGCTCAGCCTTCATGGATATGCTGGATTTGCTGCCAACAGCCGGCATTAAATTTATTCCGGTTCGCCATGAACAAAGTGCGGCTCATATGGCAGATGCCTTTACACGGATCACTGGAAGGGCAGGAGTGGTGATCGGACAAAACGGTCCAGGAGTGACCAATATGGTTACATCCGTCGCAGCTGCTAACATGGCCCATACGCCGATGATCGTCATTGCCCCGTCTGCCGGTACTAAGACAATCGGATGGGACGGCTTCCAGGAATGTGATGAAGCTTCGGTATTCGATAAGATTACGAAGGCAACAGTAAAGGTGACACACCCGAGCCGTGTGGCAGACTGTTTGCGCACCGCTTTCCGCCTGGCATATGCCGAACGCGGACCGGTTCTTTATCATATCCCGCGTGATTACTTCTACGGAGAAGTAGAAGATTATATTTTAAAGCCGTCACAATATCGTGTGGAGAAGAAGGGCTTTGGAGATTCCCAGGCTATTGATCAAGCGGTAGAGCTGCTGAAAGCCGCTAAAAACCCGGTGATTATCTCAGGCAGGGGGGCAGTTGATGCAGACGCTATTGAACTTGTGAAAGATCTAGCGGAGAAGTTAAGTGCGCCGGTAGCTGTTTCTTACATGCATAATGATGCATTTCCGGCAGACCATCCGCAAGCCGTAGGACCGATTGGTTATATGGGTTCCAAAGCGGCGATGAATTCTTTGAAAGAAGCAGATGTTCTTTTGGCCATTGGAACGAGACTATCTGTTTTCGGCACACTTCCATGCTACGACATTGACTATTTTCCGAAAAGTGCTAAAATTATTCAAATTGATATTAATCATCGGAATATTGCGCGAACGCATCCGGTGGAAGTCGGGATTCTTGGCGATGCTTACGATGCTACAGCAGAAATTTTAAAACGGTTGGCAAACAGCGGTGCCTCCTTTGAGCCAAATAAAGAACGCCTGCAGCAAATGGCTGTTGAAAAGGAGAAGTGGGAGCAAGAGCTTGTTGATCTGGCTATGGTGCCTGGCCAGCCGATGAATCCGAGAAGAGCTCTGCTGGAAATTAATCGGGCGCTTCCAGATCATGCGGTGGTTGCTTCTGATATTGGCAATACATCATCTACCTCTAATGCCTATTTAACATTTAATCAGCCGCGCAAGCACTTAGCCGCTCTGACATTTGGAAACTGCGGCTTCGCCTATCCAGCGGCTATGGGAGCTGTTCTGGCTGATCCGTCCTCTCCAGCCTTCTGTATTGTTGGAGACGGTGCTTGGGGCATGAGCCTCCATGAGGTAAGCACAGCAGTAGAGCAAAATCTGCCGGTCATTGCTTGTGTATTCAATAATGGTGCTTGGTGTGCCGAGAAGAAAAATCAGGTAGACTTCTACAATAATCGTTTTGTGGGAGCGGATATTGAAGGGCCCAACTTTGCCGAGGTAGCGAAAAGCATGGGGGCTCAGGGAATCCGTGTAGATAACCCGGAAGACCTGCGACAAGCGATTGAAACAGCGCTTGCCGCAAAAAAACCAACGGTCATTGACATTTTAGTGGATGGCACACAATTGGCACCGCCATTCAGAAAAGATGCACTGCAAATGCCGACGCGCCTGCTTGAAAAATATGCACACCTTGATCATAAAAACTGGTAAAGACAAAAGGGGCTTTCTTGAAAAGCCCCTTTTTTTAAAAAACATGTTTCCTCCATCTGAGAAAAGGCTATCTATTGATACAGCTTGCTGCAAATTAGAAAGCGGCAGACCAATTAGTATTTTTGATTAGCTGATTAAAGCCATATGAAGAAGCAGTCGGATAATCCGGCAGTACAGGAGGTATACGATGGAAGAAAGGGTTCAGCTTGATAAAACATTTAAGCCGCATTGGGTGTGGGCCATTGCACTAGGATCTGCAATTGGCTGGGGAGCCTTTATATTGCCAACGGAATGGATGGCAAAAGCGGGGCCGGCCGGAGTGATTATCGGTTTGCTTCTTGGCGGTTTCATTATGATGATTATTGCTGTAAGCTACGGCATTCTCATAGACAAGTTTCCGGTTTCGGGCGGAGGCTTCACATATGCTTACCTTGGATTTGGCCGAACACATGCCTACTTTTGCGGCTGGTTTTTAACGCTAGGCTACATTTGCATTGTAGCTTTGAATGCTTCAGCGATGGCGCTGCTTGGAAAATTTCTTTTCCCTTCCATTACAAATACAATCTTTTTATATGAAATCAACGGATGGCAAGTTTATCTAGGGGAAGTCCTGGTTGCAAGTGCTGTCCTTATCTTTTTCGCTTGGTTTAATATTAAAGGCGCTTCCTTGTCAGGACAGCTGCAATTTATCTTCTGTCTGATCCTTGTTTTGGGAATCATATTATTAACAGCCAGCATGCTCTTGCACCCCGCCTCCGGTTTCACTCATATGACGCCAGCCTTTAAACCAGGAATTGCTCCTATTGCCGGGGTTGTAGCGATACTTGCTGTTGCTCCCTGGGCTTTTGTCGGATTTGATAATATCCCTCAAGCAGCAGAAGAATTTAATTTCCCGGCGAAGAAAGCTTTCTCTTTAATTATTTATTCTATTATCGTTGCCATCTGTTTATATGCTTTTATGGTGATAGCCACAGCTGTCGGCGGACCTTGGCAGCAGCTTGTTGCCGGCAAGCCGGTATGGGGAACGGGAGATATTGTTTCTCAAAGGTTAGGTGTACTAGGGGTTATTTGCTTGGCCATCTCAGTTTGTATGGGGATCTTTACAGGGTTAAATGGTTTTTACGTGTCAGCAAGCCGCTTAATGTTTGCGATGGGGAGAGCGCAAATTCTTCCCGCTGCCTTTTCTACATTGCATAGTAAACATAAAACTCCTTATATTGGAATCTTGTTTACTTGCGTTCTTTGTTTGCTGGCTCCGTGGTTTGGCCGCCCTGTTTTATTATGGATTGTGGATATGTCAGCGATTGGCGTCACGATTGCGTATCTTTATACGTGCCTCGCCGCATTTAAACAGTTTGTCTGGGGATTTGAAAGCGATTACTTAAGAGGGAGAAAAGGGGAGAGTGAGGAAGAGGGAAGAACGGTTTCACCGGTCAAGAAGCTTATCTGCCTTTTAGGGATATTGTCAAGTATCGTCTTTTTAGCCTTGCTGCTTGTCCCTGGCTCTCCATCTGCTCTTGGAGCCCCTTCCCTTATTGCTTTAGCTGTTTGGACACTTCTTGGAATTGCTTTCTATATGTATAAGGCAAAAGATTATCAGAAAGTGCCTAAAGAAACACTTGATTATTATATTCTTGGAAAAGAAATGCCTGAGGAATATAGGGAGGGGGAGAAAAAAGCATTCGCTGAGCTGGAATGGGATGTTTCTAAATGAGACAAGGCTTGCCGTTATACAGAGAAGTAAATAAAACAGGATGCACTGAATAGGTGCATCCTGTTTTGCGGTTTAATAATAAAGGTATTTAAACGAGCACAGCTTCTTTTTCGCTCACTTCATTTGCTTTAGAGGAGCCATTTACAATTTGCTCTACTTCCCAGCCCTCTAGCGTTTCTTTTTTTAATAAGGCATCAACTAATTGATGAAACTGGTCTTCCCGTTCAGCGATCAGTGTTTCAGAGCGTGAGAGCGCTTTTTGGAAAAGCTCCTGCATTTTCGTTTCCCGTTCCATTTTCCCGAATGTAAGGGTGAACCCGTCTTGCAAGACGCCCATATCGACCATTTGTTCAATAATTTGCTTGGCCTGCTGCACGTCGCCGCTTACCCCAATGCTATGTTCACCAAGAAATTTGCGCTCAGCTGTCCCGCCTGACAAGATCATGGCTACTTGATCCATCAATTCACTGGCAGTAGACAAATGGAGTTCCTTTGGGATAGGAGCCACATAACCTAACGCCTGTCCTCTTGGAATGATTGTTGCTTTTCTGACAGAACCGGGCTTAGTAGCAGCAGCGACCAGCGCGTGGCCGGCTTCATGGATGGCGACACGGCGCTTTGTTTCAGGGTCTTGAAGCGTGCGGGAAGTGCTGCCGAGAATCGTGCGGTCGAGCGCATAATCAAGGTCGCTCTTTTCGATGACACTTCGCTCGTTGCGGATCGCGCTGCGGCTGGCCGTCTCAAACAACGAACTTAATTCTGCACCCGAAAATCCGGACGTGCTTTCTGCCAGATCTTCAAGCCGGGAAAGCACATTGTCAGCAAGTTTTTTTCCTCTAATGTGGATGTCAATAATTTCGCGTCTGCCTTTCGTATCTGGAAGCGGCACAAGGAAAGAGAAGTCAATCCGGCCCGGACGAAGGAACGCTTCATCAAGCATATCTTTTCTATTCGTGGCGGCTATAAATAAGATATCATCGTTAGAGTGGCCGCCATCAAGCTGAACGAGCAGTTCAGTTAACGTTCTTTCTGCCTCCTCGCCGCCATGGGCTTTGCGCCGTCCGGCCAGAGCATCCACCTCGTCAATAAAAATGACGGCAGGTTTTTGCTTTCTAGCTTGTTCAAACAGGCTGCGGACGCGGGAAGCACCGACCCCGACGAATAGTTCAGTGAACGCAGACCCGCTTGCTGAAAAGAAAGTGGCATTCAGTTCCTTGGCGATCGCCTGTGCAAGCAGCGTTTTGCCCGTTCCCGGAGGACCATATAACAAGATTCCCCGCGGGGCCTTTACTCCAATTTCAGCTGACCGCTCAGGATTTTTTAGTATAGCCAGCGTTTGTTTAATTTCAGCTTTCATTTCAGCGGACAGTCCCCCGATGTCATTTAGTGTAATAGAAGGAAGAGGAACCGCTTTTGATAAGCTGTTTTTCATAGCTTTTGTTGATGAATTTGCTCCGCTTCGTCCTTTTTTATAAAGAACAGCTGCCAACGCAATAACAGCGAGCAGGACGCCGCCGATAATCCAATTATCATACGGTCCTTTATTAGAATAGGAATAGCGGATATTATATGTTTCAACCAATCTGTCTACTGACGAGCTTCCAGGGGAAGTGTAGGAGACGTATTGATGATCCTTCGTTGTCAAATAAAGGGCGCCATCTGGCTTTTCCTCGAGAGAAACGGGTGCGCCATTTTGTTCTTGTATAATCTTTTCCATTGAGGAAAAGGAGACAGTGACTGGCTTATCAACATCTTTTAACGACCAGGAAACCGCCGCAATAATGATGGCGATTAAGGCGAACAGCGGAAAGAGCTTTTTCATTAAATTGGATTTAGCTTCCACTCAATTCAACTCCCTAAATAATATATATATTTATTATAAGTATTTAAACTTATATATAAATAGGTAAAATGTAATGTATATATTGTTAAAATAAAGAAAATCAATCATTTGGCAAGCTTAAAAAACCATTAGACGTGGGAAAAAGGTTTTGAATAGCAATAGCTGTTTATAAAGCATTGTATAGAGGGAGATAGGCATTTGTCTATATATTTGCTTCTAATTTTGTTCAGAGCTTCAGCTGTATGATATAAATACATTTGTGTTCGAAAGTGAAAAAATATGTAAATTTAGGTATGTGCAAAATTCATAAATTCCACAAATTACCTCGTTAAAGACTAGGCGAATAGGAAAGGCTATTGTATGAATCATCATCAAAAGGAGGATTATGGAATGAACAACAAACCGAAACCAGATGACAGATCAAACAATGTAGAAAGACTTCAGGACATGGTGCAGAATACAATCGGCAATATGGAAAGAGCAGAAGAAACTATGATGAATGCCAATTCCGAGCAGCGCCAGGAAATTGAAGAAAAAAACGCACGCCGCAGAGAAAGCATTGCCGGTATGCGCGAGGAAATAAAGGATGAGGCAACCGCTCGTGAAAATGGACAAATAGAGGGATAATAAAAAGGCGCACACATGCGCCTTTTTATTTTTCTTGCAGATGGACCCGGTTGATTTCCA
>NZ_BCVF01000018.1 GCF_001591605.1 Bacillus badius NBRC 15713
GTGGAAAGCAACAGCCCCCATCTACAAGCAAGAGAAAAAGGCTGCGGACCACAACTTCAATTTTCATTGAGTTTGTCTACAGTATGAGCCAGCACCTTTAGGAAGATACCGGCTTATTTTTTTAAAAAAATATGCAGTAACGTGCGTCAGGTCAGGTATTCCTCTTTTTTCGTCAATCGAGTTGTCAACTAAAGCAGCAGAGCGTGTGGCAGCCGGCTATCTGAGTAAATAGAATAAATAAACCGTTTTAAGAAGTGGAAAAGGGGAGAAATGACTTGGCGCAAATTGAAAAAGTGTATGCAGAGGATTTTAACGGAGCCAATCACGCTTTACAGATACAAAATGCGATTGAGTTTGCCAGCAAGAACAATACAAAAACAGTGCTGCTTGCGGACAAAACGTATAGTATTACGGCTCCTTTAGTTATTAAAGAAGGGGTCAGTCTAGAGTTTGGACATGGCACCATCTTTGCGGTGTATGGGAACTTTCCAGTAATAGAGTTAGAAAGAAACGCCGCTATGAAAGGAGCCTATATTGCGATTGATGATGCAGCCTTTACTTCGGAAGTCATTCGGCTAGATGGTAAACACAAATATTACAATGTCTGGAATAGAACCAAAATTGAAGAATTGAACGTTATTAACTGGTCAGGGAGCCATAAAGGAACAGGAATTTCTTTATTCTCAGGCGGGAGCGGCCACGAAATTTCTTATGTTCATTTTGAAAATGTGAAAATAGCAGGGATGGATATCGGGATCAAGTTAAAGGCGCAAAAACCGGCAAGCGGCATGGCCTGGGTGAATGCCAACCGGTTTGCCAACGCCTCAATAGATGATTGTATCACAATGATTTATATGGAAAGCGGATTAACAGTCCCGAATGAATGTAGCGGCAATCAATGGACGAATTTGCAAATACAGCCTTCAGCGGCCACCCGAAAGATCGCAAGAATTGCCGGACAATACAATAAACTCGAAGGAATGGTATGGGACGTAGCTTCTATAGCGCCGGCAGGTCCTGTGATAGACTTGACTGCCACGTCAGATTCGACAGACTTGATTATGCCAGCTGTGCCATCCAATCGGATTAGCAATAAAGGCACCAATAACAATCTTCATAGGTAAAGAGACAATGGCCGTACACGCAGCAAATTAGCTTTGTGCGCTATCGGCGAAAACCTATAAGGAAGCTCTGAAGTACAAGAGCTTGTCCTGAACATGCTGAAATGAAGCAGCAGCATGCAAACCAATGGGCACTCAAAGAAGATGGACAGCAAAAAGGGAAGTGTGGCCAGCACTTCTTTTTTGTTTGATTTTATCCCTCAGATTAAGAAACGGCAGCTGAAGAACGGGTTGGATGCCGTGCATAAGCCTGAACAATTGCTGATGATGGTTGTTTTGTATAAACAGAATCAATAGGTGGCCCCGCCTCATCGGAACTTTTTCCGTTGTTATCCGTATATAAGATACCAGCACTAAGCAGTGGAAGAAACATCAAAGAAAAGTGGTGATTGAATTGAACGTATTTGCAGTTGTATTGTGTTTATTTGTCATCAGCTGCCAAGCCTATAAGTTGATCCAGCTTTTGCTGAAAATGAAACAAGAAAAGCTGGCTCCCATTACGGCCCAAGAGTTAGCGGTGTTGAGAAAATATCCTCAGAAGCCAGTGGATGCCCCTGTGTATTCTAAGCAGCGAACAGGTCTTATCATTGAATGTTCTATGCTGCTGTTTCTTATGGTGGTGTTATTCATGGGGCTGTTTTTCGATAAGTTTGATTGGCCGTTTTTCTTTTTCATCTTACTGCCTTTTTCTTATTCGAATGATGTGTTGAACTTGTTTGCGGTTGTGGAAGGTGGTTTACTTAGCGGCAATCGCTTTATTGCTTGGGATCAGATAAAGTCGTTTCAGTTCGTTCCGATTGACCTCAATCACCGGTATTATGGTTTTGATAAAGAAGTGAATGAAGGATACGAATTGATCATTAAGCGAAAAGTATGTTCTACAAGCTGTATTGTGACATCTGCTGAAATGAAAGAAAAATTGACAGCCCTTTTGCATGAGCATGCTTCTAGGCTAAAAGAGCAGGAGAAAGCTCATATCCATGCTAAAGAAAGTCATTAGCGCTGGCTAAGCTATTCCTACTGAGGTCAAAAGAGGCGGGTGAAAACGAGTGCGATGCGGGACAAGCACCGCAGGCAGTTTCCGCGCTGCTAAACGAGCGGCATTCATACAGCAGCTTTTCAAAGGAAGGGAAAGAGAATGAAAGCAGGAGGATCGGACAGGATGGAAACATCAATCAACCAAAAAATATGCGTGATTACGGGCGGAACAGGCGGCATCGGGTATTATCTGTCAGCAGGATTTGATGAGGCGGGGTATAAAGTTGTTGCTTTAGATAAAGAGCAGCATCAGCCTTTAACGGACGGCATTGACTTTATTAAAACAGATGTCAGCAGGCAAGAAGACATTAAGCGTGCGTTTAGGCAGATTGCCGGCCGATATGGAGCGGTGCATGTGCTGATTAATAACGCGGCGGTTTCCGCGTTCTCCAAACCGGTTTCTGCTATCTCCGTTGAAGAATTTGAGGCGGTCATTGCGGTGAATTTGCGCGGCAGCTTTATTTGTGCGAAAGAGTTTATTGAAGCAAACAGCGGCCAGGATTATGGCCGAATCATTAATATCGCTTCGACGAGGTGGAATCAAAATGAAGCTGATTGGGAGGCGTACGGAGCCTCCAAAGGCGGGCTGGTGTCCTTAACCAGCACATTGGCGGTGTCTCTTAGCGACCGGCCTATTACTGTAAATGCCGTGAGTCCCGGGTGGATACAAACAGAAGGATACGGAGAATTATCGGCATGAGACCATGCTCAGCATCCATCCGGACGTGTCGGGCGCCCGCGTGATATTGTCAATGCTTGCTTGTTTCTTGCAGATGAGCAAAATGATTTTATCAATGGCCACAATTTAGTTGTTGATGGCGGCATGACAAAGAAAATGATTTATGAGGAGTAAGCTATAGCAAGAGTACAAGGGATAAACAACAGGGAAGCAGGACCAACAGTCAGATGGAAAGGTAAGGCGGATAAGAAGAAGCCTCTCATTGTCCGCCTTATGCATTGTTAAGCAGCTATGTTACTAGATATCACACAAAAGGAAGAAACGTTTATTGGAAGTAATAAACCAAGGAAAGAACCGATAAAGGTATCCTTAGATAATAGGGAAGGGATGTTTATGAATTTAGACGGCTGCCTAAGAGGAAAGCAAGAAATTTATCAGAAGAAGTAGGTATTCTCCTTTTTAGTACTGATAGAAAACGAGAAATGAAAAATAGGGTTATACGTTACTTGAATGAAGTCAAGGTAGTTTCACCAACGGATAGGCGCTCTCTTCATAAGTGGATGGCAGATTTTTGAGGGATTTGGATGGTTAATACTTTTGTATCTCCAGGTATACTGGATATGTCTACAAGAAAGATTTCTCAAATGATGTACATTATGATTGTGAGAGGTGCTATATGAGTATTGCCATTGCATTAGTTATTGTGATTGCTATCATTGCAGGTGTCTCTACCTTTTTATTAGCAGGTAAAGGTGACGAGGATTATAGAAGCAATGCTGGACGAAACACCAAGAACTTAAGCTTGATTTATCTTGTTGTCATGATTCTGTCATTTGTTGCTGTTGGGGTATATATCAAGTGGTTTGCATAGAGCCGAATGCTTTACCATTTTAAACCTAGCATCTGTTGCAGATGGTAGGTTCCTTTATTATTTAGAAAGACGTCCTTTGAGCCGATTAAAGAAAGTATATGCTATTATTGTCTATAATTAGGAAGCAAACTATGCTGTTTATCAAGTCAGCAAAAAGGAGATCGATATGGATTGGAAACTAGACAGAGCAGTTAAAAAGCCTATTTATAAACAGCTTGCTGAATATATTGAACATGGAATCGCAGATGGGACTTTTCCTCCCGACAAGCCATTGCCGTCAGAAAGAAAGTTGGCTAGTGAGTTAAATGTGAATAGAAGTACGGTCGTGTCGGCGTATGATGAATTAGAAGCAAATGGACTGATTGAAAGAAAAAGAGGGAGCGGGACAACAATAAGCAAAGACATTTGGGGAGTGACCAAAAAGCGTGTGCCGAGCTGGAACCAGTATATTAAGGCAGGCTCTTTTCTTCCCAATGTACCTGTAATGCAAAGAATACAAAAGGAGCTGACGGTCCAAAAGCTGATTAATTTAGCCAGCGGAGAACTGTCGGAGGATCTTTTTCCAACCCGTTTTTTGCAGGAGATTATTTCAACTAGGGTGTTTGACGGAAACCTCGGTTACGATCATCCTCAAGGAAATGAAAATTTAAGAGATACAATTGGTAAGCATGTGGGAATTTATCGGGGAATTGAGGCAAGCCCTTCCTCCATTCTCATTACCTCTGGGGCGCAGCAGGCGTTGCATTTGGTGGTCCAATGTCTCTTAAAACCAGGGGATGCCATTGTTTTGGAGGATCCTTCTTATCACTATGGACTTCCAGTGTTTAAATCTGCAGGGTTGAAGACGTTTTTCTTACCCGTTAATAGGGATGGAATAAATCCTGAGGATTTGCTCTTTCTGCACAAGCGGCACCGGATTAAAATGATATTTTTAAATCCCGCCTTTCAAAATCCAACAGGCGTGTTTCTGCATAAAAATCGCCGTCAGCAAATACTTGAGCTGTCGTCTCAACATGGAATCCCAGTGGTTGAAGATGATCCTTACAGTTTAACTGCTTTTACAGGGGAAGATGCCTCTCCTCTGAAATCGATGGATCAGCACGGGAATGTTTTATATATCAGTTCTTTATCAAAGGTTGTTGCTTCTGGCTTGCGCATTGGATGGGTTATTGGTCCAAAGCCGGTAATTGAAAGGTTGGCGGATGCCAAGCAGCAAGTAGACTTCGGGCATGGAAGTTTTGCTCAATGGATGGCGAATGAATTTTTGAAGTCTAGCTATTTCAGCATCCACATCAAAAGCTTGGTGAAGCAGCTGAAGCAAAGGCGGAACCAAATTGTTACAAGTATGGAGACTTATTTGAGGGGCGATGTCGATTTTCAAGTCCCTCAAGGAGGCATCCATTTGTGGTGCAAACTAAAAAAGGAATATAATGAACTGCAATTACTGGAGGCATCTATTAAGAGAGGGGTTATTTATGTGCCTGGAGCAACTATGGGATCGGAGGCAGGCTATGTCCGCTTTACTTATGCCAGGGAAACGGAAGAAAAAATAGATGAAGGAATAAAGAAGTTTGCAGATGCTTTTTATGCCATGGATAAAAAGCTTTAATTTTCCTCGAAATAATTCAATGGAATATAGTCAAAGCGTGCTTTAATAAAAATGAGTGAAAACTCGTTTCTTCTGTAGAAATGGAAATACTCAGAAAATAATAAACAATAAGACCTGTTTTCTTTTCCCTCTTCTTAGTCTCTTCTATTCATTTTCCTTTGGCAACAAAGGAAACGATACAAAGTGATCGAATCCTTTCCTTAGAAGCAGAGAATTGAGTGGAGGGATGAAGGATGAAAAAGGCATGGAAAGTGTTAGGCTCAACCGCATTAGCGGCTTCATTAATTATGAGGAGCTTGGGCAAAAACTGCAGCAGATTCAAAAGTCGAGCCAAGGAAACGTAAAGGTGGAAACAGCTGGTTATACGAACCAAGGAAGAGAAATTTACAAAGTATCAACGGGCCATGGCAAGAAGGTAGTGCTGATTCAGAGTGAAATTCATGGGAATGAAAAAACAGGCACGGTGGCCCTGTTAAACATGCTGCAAAGTCTTGGTTCCAGCCAGTCTAAAGAAGCAAAGAAAATTTTAGACGAACTCACTATTGTAGCTATTCCAATGATGAATGCAGATGGATCGGAATTAAACCGCCGGGCAAATGATATGGATTGGGCAGAGGTGACAGCTAAATTTCCTCAATTAGCTCATGTAAAGCCAGCCTGGAATTATTATTCCTCTCCAGGAAGCTGGAATTATGACAAGAACCCCGGGTTTGATGTGAATCGCGATTTTCATCCGGATCTTAATTACGTGCCCAAGGCTGAAGATTTTCCAGGAACATCGAATGCCTACGGCTGGTATATTACCCCCGAAGCTCAGACGGTAAGAGATGTGTATAAGGACTTAAAGGCACAGTTTGGAAAGGTGGATGTATTCGTCGATCTCCATCATCAAGAGTTCCCTTATGTAGAAGGGACTGATGACAGAGTAACAATGTCGATATCAGGAAAGTTTGTGACCAATCCAAACAGCCCAGGCGGTGAAAAATATGCCGCTTATGCCGACCAATACAATTATGATTTTTCGCGCCAGTTGAATGTAGCTGTCTATAACGCCTTGCAAGCAAAAGGAAATTCCGTGTTTACAAACATTTCACTATATGACCAAAACATTGATCTGCCTGGCACGGCTCTCGGCTCTTTTGCGCTAAATGGGAGCGGAACCGTTCTGTTTGAAGTCAGCGGTCAAACGCAAAACTTTGGGCAAAAACAAAGAGGACAGCTTGTAAAGACAGTTGAAACAGGCCTTATGGGGATTATTAACGGAGTAGCAGACGGATCAGTTCATCAATTAAATCCGGATGACTATCAGAATATCCCGTTAAGTGTCAGGACACCAGGGGGACTATAAGAACGTTATTCACTTGCCGCGACTGGAGAGATCCTTTCGCGGTTTCTGCTGTATAAAGCGCACTGCTGAGGGGTTCTTAAGATCTGCTGTTCCTCACTAAACAGGTCGAATATAACTAAAAGCAGCTCCTTCCTTTTCCTTTCAGTCAACATCTGAATAAAAAAGGTATATACTATATTCAAATGAATATTTGAATGTTAAGGAGTGAGCCGAGTGAGTGATAAAGACATTTGCGAAGTGTATTGTTATGACGAGGAGAAAGTAGATCGGATACAGAAGAAAATCAAGTTAGAGGATTGGTCCGGCGTGACCCCGTTATTTAAAGTGCTGGCTGATGAAAAGAGGGCAAAAATTGCTTATTCCCTTTGCCAGGAGGGGGAGCTATGTGTGTGTGACATGGCGAATATTATCGGCGTTTCTGTGGCCACGGCTTCCCACCATTTACGGACCCTTCACAAGCAAGGGATTGTGAACTATCGAAAAGAGGGCAAATTAGTTTTTTACTCATTAGATGACAAGCCGGTCAAACAGTTAATCACCATGGCGCTGGCACATAGGAAAGAAGTGAAAGCTCATGTCTGACCAGTCAGTCAAACAGTCGAGCCGAGACATGCAAGCTTATCGGGTCCAGGGGTTTACTTGTGCCAATTGTGCCGGCCTCTTCGAAAAAAATGTAAAAGAATTACCCGGAGTGGAGGATGCCAAAGTAAACTTTGGAGCGTCCAAAATTTATGTGCAGGGTCATGTCACGATTGAGGAGCTAGAAAAAGCTGGAGCCTTTGAACAGCTAAAGATTCGAGATGAAAGAGAGCGGCAGGTGGAGCATACGCCTTTTTGGAAACAAAAAGAAAATATAAAGGTGTATGTTTCAGCAGTGTTGCTTATTGTTAGCTGGTTTTTAGGGCGGCAGTATGGGGAAGACTCAGTCTTTGCCACAGCCGGTTATGCTGCGGCCATTTTAATTGGCGGGTATTCGCTGTTTTTTAACGGCTTGAAAAATTTGAGCCGGTTAAGGTTCGATATGAAAACCCTTATGACCATTGCGATTATCGGAGCGGCAATCATCGGTGAATGGGGCGAAGGGGCCACAGTGGTGATTCTCTTTGCGATCAGTGAGGCTTTAGAGCGCTATTCGATGGATAAAGCCCGTCAATCCATTGAATCGTTAATGGATATTGCGCCAAAAGAAACGCTGATCCGGCGTGGAAATAACGAGTTCATGCTGCATGTAGAAGACATCCAGATCGGCGACATTATGATTGTAAAGCCGGGACAAAAATTGGCGATGGACGGGGTGGTAATCCGCGGGACTTCGGCATTGAACCAGGCGGCGATCACTGGTGAGAGCGTGCCGGTCGCCAAGACAGCCGGTGATGAGGTGTTTGCAGGAACGTTAAATGAGGAAGGGCTTTTGGAAGTCAAAGTCACTAAACGGGTAGAAGACACGACTCTATCCAAGATCATTCACTTAGTAGAGGAAGCGCAGGCCGAACGTGCTCCATCCCAAGCGTTCGTCGATCAGTTTGCCAAATATTATACACCGGCTATTGTGTTCCTTGCTTTTCTCATAGCCGTGGTGCCGCCGCTGCTGCTGGACGGGGACTGGAGCAAATGGGTTTATCAAGGATTGGCAGCCTTGGTTGTTGGCTGTCCGTGCGCGTTGGTTGTGTCAACGCCGGTTGCTGTCGTGACAGCTATCGGCAACGCAGCAAGAAATGGCGTGTTAATTAAAGGCGGCGTTTATTTAGAAACCGCCGGAGCTCTTCAGGCCATTGCTTTTGATAAAACCGGCACATTGACGGAAGGGATTCCTTCAGTTACCAATATGGCAACCTATGGCGGAGATGAAAAAGAATGGCTGGCGATTGCCGCTGCCATTGAAAAGGGGTCCCAGCATCCTCTTGCTTCCGCTATTATCCGGAAAGCAGAAGAGATGGGGCTGGACTTTCAAAGCGTTGCGGTGGAGGAGTTTCAATCAATCACCGGCAAAGGGGTGAGGGCGAAGGTTAACGGCCAAACTTATTACGTAGGAAGTCCCCAGCTGTTTGAAGCAGAGCATCAGATTATGAAAGATACGATTAAGAAGCATATCTCTGCCTGGCAAACGGAAGGAAAGACCGTCATGGTTTTGGGAACAGAGCAAGCCATTCTTTTACTCATAGCCGTGGCAGATGAAATCAGAGAATCGTCAAAAGAAGTGATCCGCCGCCTCCACGACCTTGGCATCCGCACCGTCATGCTGACAGGTGATAATGAAAGAACAGCCGCAGCGATCGGATGGCAGGTAGGCGTAGATGAGATAGAAGCGGATTTGTTGCCTGAGGATAAAATGGATTTCATTAAAGCTCTGCGCGCAAAGCATCAGCATGTAGCGATGGTAGGCGATGGCGTCAACGATGCGCCAGCGCTTGCTGCCTCATCCGTAGGTGTAGCCATGGGCGGAGCCGGAACCGATACCGCCTTGGAAACCGCCGATATTGCCCTTATGTCTGATGATTTAAGCAAGCTGCCGTATACAGTCCAGCTGAGCCGCAAAGCTTTGGCCATTATTAAGCAAAATATCACTTTCTCGCTAGCCATTAAGCTGGCCGCCTTGCTGCTGGTAGTGCCTGGCTGGTTAACACTGTGGATCGCTATCTTTGCTGACATGGGGGCCACGCTCATTGTCACCCTGAATAGTCTGAGGCTGTTGAGGGTGAGGGAGTAACCAAAGCACTTTATTAAATTCTGAGCGCAAAAGCCGATCTCTTTTAGTAGCGATCGGCTTTTGCGATGCTTTGAGCCTCTATTGCCTTGCTTCATCACTGCGCTCTGTAATTTGGCGCCACACTTTCTCTTTAAAGTCTTTAAATAAAACACTTTCTGATTGCTGAGCGCCGTATCTTCTGACGTTAACGGCTCCTTCTTCCATTTCTTTATCTCCCAGCACTAGGATGTAAGGGATTTTTTGCATCTGTGCTTTTCTTATTTTATATCCCATTTTTTCATCGCTTTTATCTATTTTTACCCTTACACCGAATTGCCTCAATTCGGCTTCGATTTTTAAACAGTAGTCTAGGTGGACTTGTGAAACCGGAATAATTTGGGCTTGAATCGGTGCAAGCCATACAGGGAACGCACCGGCAAAATGTTCGATTAAAATCCCGAAGAAGCGGTCGATTGACCCGAAAATGGCGCGGTGAATCACAACGGGCCGGACCTTTTCATTTCTTTCGTTGATATATGTCAAATCAAACTTTTCCGGCATTTGAAAATCAAGCTGAATGGTTGCGCATTGGTGACTCCGTTTCAACGCATCTTTAATATGAAAGTCAATTTTAGGGCCGTAAAAAGCCCCGTCCCCTTCGTTTAAGGAATAATCGACGTTTAAATCTCTTAGCACGTTTTTCAACGCTCCTTCAGAAACCTCCCAGAAGGCGTCATTGCCTAACGAATCCTCTGGGCGAGTGGAAAGCTCCACTGAATAATCAAATCCGAACGTACGGTAGACGCGATCAATTAAATAAAACACTTTCTTGATTTCACTTTCAATTTGATCCTCCCGAACAAAGATATGGGCATCATCTTGGCAAAATGTACGGACCCTGAGCATTCCATTTAAAGCGCCGCTGTATTCATGGCGATGAACTTGGCCAAACTCTGCCATTCGAACAGGCAAATCCCGGTAGGAATAAAGGCTGTTTTTAAAAATCAGCATATGGCCGGGACAGTTCATTGGTTTTAATGCAAATTTTTTGTGCTCCACCTCAGTAAAATACATGTTCTCATGGTAATGATCCCAATGACCGGATTCTTCCCATAGCTGCTGATTCATCATAAATGGCGTGCGAACCTCTTCATAAGCCGCCTGGCTTTGAAGCTCCCGGGAAAACCTTTCTAACTCATTTCGAATCGTCTGCCCCTTTGGCAAGTAAAACGGCATGCCGGGAGCTTCCTCGGAAAACATAAATAGCTCCAGCTGTTTTCCTAACTTTCGGTGATCTCTTTTGGCTGCTTCTTCCAAGAAGTGCAGATAGTCAGTCAGGTCTTTTTGCTTTTTAAAGGAAACTCCATATACCCGCTGGAGAACTTCATTTTGATTGTCGCCTCGCCAATAAGCACCTGATACACGCGTTAATTTAAAAGCTTTGATCCAACCTGTTGATGGAAGGTGAGGACCACGGCACAAATCAATAAATTCTCCTTGCTGGTAAAGGGTAATCGTTTCACTTGGAGGGAGATCTTGAAGGATTTCCAATTTAAACTGCTCGTTCTTTTCTGTAAACAGTTTTTCAGCTTCTTCATAAGACACTTCTATACGTTGAATCTTTAAATTCTCGCCGACGATTTTTTTCATTTCTTTTTCAATAGCGAGCAAATCATTGGAAGTGAGGTGATGATCCAATTTGACATCGTAGTAAAATCCATCTTCAATCACCGGGCCTATCCCTAATTGCACGTTCCCGTAAATTCTTTTGAGCGCTTGCGCCAAGACATGAGCGGACGAATGCCTTAACATATGCAATCCTTCCTCCGAGTTTAAAGTTAAGATAGAAAGGCTGGCATCTGCTTCAACCTTGCAGCTTAAATCCACCAGTTGTTCATTTAGCTTTCCGGCAACAGCTTCTTTCTTCAGGCTGGAGCTGATTGACCCCGCAATCTCTTCGACTGTAGTGCCTGGGGCGAAGCTCTTTATCTGTCCATCCGGGAATTGAATATTGATCTTTTTTTTGTCCATATCGTTGACACTCCTTTAAAGTAATAGAAAGATAAAAAAAGCGCACTCATCCCTGAAGAAGGGACGAGTGCGCTTAACCCGTGGTTCCACCCAAGTTTCCATAAGCAAACAATACACTTATGGCTCTGGTGCTGTAACGCAGCAAACGGCATTGGATACTTTAGTTCCCCAATGCAGCTCAAAGGCGGTAAATCATTTTCCTAAGCTAGGAAGGTCGCAGCTGATCCTTCCCTCTCTGAAAGCCGTAAAAATGATTCATGTCCTTATCATCGCAATCAATATTTACAGTGAAAAAATAAAAACACACTCATCCCTAAAGAAGGGACGAGTGTGTTTAACCCGTGGTTCCACCCAAGTTTCCATAAGCAAACAATACGCTTATGGCTCTGGTGCTGTAACGCAGCAAACGGCATTGGATACTTTAGTTCCCCAATGCAGCTCAAAGGCGGTAAATTATTTTCCTAAGCTAGGAAGGTTGCAGCTGATCCTTCCCTCTCTGAAAGCCGTAAAAATAACTCATGTCCTTGTCAAGGCTTTTACCATGTAAGCAGTATTTTCAATTATTTTACATAGTACAGTAAATCATTAGAAATGACAACCCGGTATTTACAGGCTGCGCTTATGCCGGAGCTTTCTTTAATAGGGAACGCGTGCGGGCAATCCGAATGAAAACTAGCAATGCAGTGAAGGATTCGCAGCTTTTGGAGCAGACATTTGTAAATCCTCTATATAAATTTTTCGGTGAAGCAAACTTTTCTTCAGGCTAGCCCGTCTATCCTATGTAACGGCAGATAAATTGTATTTTTGAAAAGGAGCTCTTTGAAGCAATGAATAAAAGAGAGGCACATGAATTATTTGTTACTTGTATGACCGATCACAAAGAAGATTTTTATCGCTTAGCGTTTAGTTATGTGAAAAATCAACAAGACGCACTGGATATTGTGCAGGAATCGATAAAAAAAGCTCTTGTATCTATGGAGGGAGTGAAGGAGCTTCAGTCCATAAAGAGCTGGTTTTATAAAATTGTTGTGCGCACGGCGATTGATTTTCTAAGGAAGCAGAAGAGGTTAACAGTGGCCGACCATCAAACCATCGATTTTTTGAGCAGCGGAAAAGAGGATGACTATGAAGATCTGGATCTTCAGAATGCCCTGGACGCCTTGCCGATCCAATATAAAACGATCCTTATTCTCCGTTTTTTCGAAGATTTGAAACTAGAAGAAATTGCAGAAATCGAAGAAGAAAACATTAGCACCGTCAAAACGCGCCTGTATCGGGGATTAAAGTTGCTGAGAATTGAAATCGCCAAGGAGGACCTATTATAATGGATAAGCGATTAGAAATGTTAAGAAAAGACTATAAAGATATACCGATTCCAAAAGAATTGGATAGGATTGTTGCCCAAGCTCTTCAGGAAAAGCCGAAGAAGAAAACGCGTCCGGTATGGCCGGCAAGTGTTGCTGCTGCTGCCTTGCTATTTACAGCTACTGTCAATTTCAGTCCGGAAGCGGCTCAGGCTATGTCCAAAATCCCTTTAGTCAAAGAACTGGTAGAAGTAGTTACCTTTAATGAATTTAAAGAAGAGAAGGGCAATGCCAGCATTGATGTCAAAACCCCGGCGATTACCGGTCTCGATAATCAAGCGCTCGAAGACAACTTAAATCAAAAATACGTGGAAGAAAGCCAAAAGCTTTATGAAGAGTTTGCGAAGTCAGCTGCCGCTGAAAACGGACATTTTTCAATGAACAGCGAGTATGAAAAGGTAACAGAGTCACCGGAGATTTTGTCCGTTCGCCGGACGATCCAAAGAACTCAAGCTTCCGGCTATATTCAAAACCGGTATGTGACGATCGACAAAGAAAATGAAGTGTTGATCACGTTAAAGGGCTTATTCAAAAATGGCCAATATGTGCCGGTCATTAGCGAAAATATTAAAGAGCAAATGAAACAGCAAATGGCCGCCGATCCTAATAAGATCTACTGGGTGAGTGAGAATGAGATAGAGCCTTTTACACAAATCAGCCCGGATCAGCCATTCTATATTAATCAAGATCACAAGCTCGTCATCTCCTTCGATGAATATGAGGCAGCCCCTGGATACATGGGGCCTGTAGAATTTATTATCCCGACGGCTGTCATTTCCGATCTGCTTGTCGGTGAGCGGTATATCCGCTAAAACAACGGCATTCACAAAATAGCTTTGCATCAGACCAAAATAAGTGGCCCTTTCTTCTTGTCAGCTAGAGGAAAGGGCGTTTGATATTGTACCGATTCGATGGAACGGGAACAGAACAAAAAGAAAAAGAGCCTTCCCTCCTTTCCGTGGACCTATCACAGCTATACATGCAGGTTAGGCTCTTCAAAAAATAGACGGCTGAAGGCACAGAAGAGTTTGTTTCTTTTTTTAAAAAAGCGCCGCTGTTAGTTCATGCTGGCGTCTCAAGGGAACGAAAGGCTGCTTCCTGAGGAAAGCGTCTGCCTGCAGCAAAATGTACATACTCTTTAACAGAGACCCCAAAAGATGAAAATTTTTTTCTTTCATGAAACTAAATGATAGGCTAGATACGTCTATTAACGAGAGGGGCGTTCGCCCCTTAGACGGATATTGATGGAAAGTTTAATAGAGCAAGATTATAACTGTACCTGCAGGGGAAATTTCAAGTATCATCTTAAAGAAGTGGCAATTGGAGGAATTTTTTATGTTAGGCAAGACACAAAAACACCGGTACGTCCCCGGGTTAGACGGCCTTCGAGCATTAGCTGTGCTAGCTGTTATTGCGTACCACCTTAACTTCAGCTGGGCAAAGGGCGGCTTTCTCGGAGTGGATATCTTTTTCGTTTTGTCCGGCTATTTAATCACATCCACCATTTTACCGGCAAAGGGAGAAGAATGGACATTCGATTTGCGGAAATTTTGGATGGGCCGGATTCGCCGCTTGCTTCCAGCTGCTTATTTCATGATTATCCTTACGTTCATTTGGGTGATGCTGTTTCATCAGGAGCTTTTGGACACGGTGCGCGGAGATGCCGTTGCCTCTATTTTTTATGCAAGTAATTGGTGGTTTATTTTTCATGAAGTTTCCTACTTTGACAGCTTTGGCTCTCCATCGCCTTTAAAAAATTTATGGTCGCTGGCGATTGAGGAGCAGTTTTATATTGTTTGGCCGCTGGTGCTGGCCGCCGGCTTGTACATATTTAAAGGGCGGCAAAGGTTTTCGCTATTCGTTTTTCTCGGAGCCCTATGCTCAGCCGTTTTAATGGGGGTGCTGTATCAGCCGGGAGCTGATCCTAGCCGCGTCTATTATGGCACCGACACGCGTTCCTTTGAATTGTTGATTGGCGCCTGGCTGGCTCTCGTTTGGCCTATGAACCGGCTCTCGTCCAACCGGCTGTCCCCTGAACTTGTGAAGACACTCAATATGACTAGTTTGATTGCTTTTGGCATTTTTCTGCTTTGTGTCGTTTTCATAGATGAATATCAAACGTTCTTATATAGAGGGGGCATGCTGCTGATCGGGCTTAACGCCGCCGTTCTGGTTGCTTGCATTTGCCACCCGGCCAGCTTGCTGGGGAAATGGCTGTCCTGGAAGCCTCTTCGATGGATCGGCTCAAGATCCTACGGCATTTATCTTTGGCATTATCCGGTGATTGTGTTAGGAACGCCGGTGCATGAAATCGGAAATCCGGTGTACTGGCGAATAGGCTTGCAGCTTATCCTGATATTAATCATAGCTGAATTTTCCTATCGCTTGATTGAAATGCCGATTCGCAAGCATGGATTCCGGCCATTTTTCCAAAAGCATCTGGCGATCAGTGCCTTAAAGTGGAGAAACTCTCCCCCGATTGGCAAGGTATCGACGATTCTTATTCCTCTGGCTGTTCTAATATTTGCTGCCGGTATCGCTGGCGCAGTCGCAGATGACGAGCAGCAGGAAACAAAACAGTCCCATCCAACGGAGGTCAAAATCGACGGCGGCAAACAGGAAAGTCTGCCGGCACAGGGGGACGCATCTCATAGCAAAGAAGAACAGACACCTGAAGATGAAGAGATAGAAGCGCCGCAGGAGGAAGGTGACGCACCGGCTGATGCCTCCTATACCGAAATACTGGCGATTGGCGATTCTGTTACAATCGATATCGCCTCTAGTTTGCAAGAACGCTATTCTGATATGACCATTGATGCGAAGATTGGCCGGCAAGTCTCGCAAGCAGCGAAACTGGCATCCGGGTATGCCTCGTTTAACCGTCCGGATAAGGCTGTGATTATTCAGCTGGGGACGAATGGCTACTTCACCGATCATCAAATTGATACATTGCTGAGCAGTTTTTCAAAAGCCCATATTTACTTAGTCAACACACGCGTTCCGCGGCCATGGGAAGGAAAAGTCAACCGAACGTTAGCAAAGAAAGCGCAAGAATATGAAAATGTCACGCTAGTAGATTGGTATTCCGCCGCGGTTGACCATCCGGAATACTTTGCGGCGGACGGTGTGCATCTGTTGCCAAAAGGAATTGCTGCCTTAACCGCCTTGATTGATCAATCGATTGCCGGAGATACCCATGCTGCTGGATAAAGACTTGTTGTATAAAATAACGCCATCCCCTTGGTTCGCCAAGGGGATGTTTAGCTAAGTGTCAGACAAAGCAGACAGCTTCTATGGGTATATATACGATATACTCATAGAAGCTGTCTGCAGCAAGGGGAGGTTTTTGTTATTCAGATGAGCGAAGAATCAGAAACTCAAGGGGGAAAGAGAACATGGAGATCAGATTATTAACTGCTGCTGATGCAGAAAGGTATCGAAACTTACGGCTTCAAGCCTTGCAGCACAGTCCGGAAGCTTTTTTAATGACGTATGAGGAGGAAGCCAGCCAAACAGATTCCCTTCAGCAATACAGAGAAAAACTGCAGCGGGAAAGCAGCTATACATACGGCATCTTTAAAGGAGCTGAACTCGTCGGCATAGGAACGCTGCAAGCAGAAAAACCTTTAAAAGTAAGGCATAAGGGCAATGTTTTTGCAATGTATGTAGCACAAGGGGAAAGAGGCGGGGGGCTTGTTGAATCAGCTGCTGCAGCAGCTGATTCAACAAGCCCGGTCACTGGATCTGGAGCAGCTGCACTTAACTGTGGTATCTGCCAACCGTGCTGCGAAGGCATTATATGCTTCTTTCGGATTCCGCCGATATGGCTTAGAGGAACAAGCATTAAAATGGAATGGGCAATATTGGGATGAGGAGCACATGGTTTTATTTTTAAAGAAAAAAACACCTGAATGATCAATGGAGAGAACGAGTCTGCAGCTCGTTCTCTCTTTCTTGTATAAAGGGCTGCTGCACATACAAACAAGAAGAACCTGCCCCGCTTCAAAGGACTCCCCAACATTTTGAAACTTTTTGGTTGATTATCCGTATATTTACAAGAGATAGTTCCTTCTTTTCGCATGAAAGGAAGGAAGCTGAGGGAGGAGAACGATGGAAAATAAAAAGAAAACAGCAGCAGCTACTTTGCTTTCCGCTGCATTGTTTTGTGCGTTGATAGCAGCCAGCTCGCTGAGTCCGTTATCAGAGTGGGGGAGAAATGCCAATCAATTTAACTCTCCGGGCATGTGGCTGGCCATGGCGATAGTATTCATTCTTTATATAGTCCCTTTATCAATGTATATGGCTGGCTTCGCATGGATGAAATACGTAATGGCCGTTTGTTGCGCGCTCGGCTTGCTTAGCTTTCTATTTACTTTGGTCGTTGCGATAGTAGCCGGTATGGTTAGCGGAACAACTTTACAGTTTATAGGCGTATTAGGGGTGTGCAGCTTGGCGATGGCTGTCAACATCAGCTGGTTCTTTATCGCGCTCGGCTCTAAAGAAAAGCGGTCAGCTTCAGTGATCAACATGTAGCTGGCCGTCGAATGCGGCTTCGTCATGGAAAGGGCGGAGAATCAGTCAGCTGTCCGGCCCTTGCAATAATGGGCCAATTTCGCCCCTCTTATGCGAGCTTGCCTGGAGGTAGATAGGATGAATATAAACAAATATTTAACGGGGTTTTTGGCAGGCTATATGATTTGCCTGTTGCTTGTTTATTTGGCCTTTGACTATTTTTCTTGGTCATTTACAGCCGGTTCTTTAGCTGGCGCGGCTCTCTTTGCGCTCCTCATTAAAAGGGGAGGGGAAAAAAGGCCGCAAGTTTCCATAACAGCAAAGCCTGTCCGCTGCTCTTAGAAGATGAATAAAGCACAGAAGTTAACCTGTGCTTTATTCATGGATTAGCTGCCGGCAGGATAGCTGGGGTTAGCTATATTCTGCGGCGTATTGAAAGAGGGGCAGCGTAATGAAAAAAGTTGTCCCCTTGTCTTTTGTACTTTCCACCCAGATTTGTCCCTTATGAAAGGTAACAATTTCTTGGCAGATGGACAGGCCGAGCCCATATCCTTTTTTGTTTAAGCGAGAGCTTGTCTTCGTATAGTTTCGATCAAAGATATAAGGGAGGTCGGATGAAGGAATGCCGCTCCCTGTATCTTGGATATGAATCATTACTTCGTTGCCTTCGTTTACTTTTTCAAAAAGAAGGCGAATTTCCCCGGACTTTGTATGGTTGCGGGCATTAGTCAGCAGGTTGGTGAATACCTGTTCCATCTTTTCCACATCCATTTCAATGAGAGGATCGGCTTCTTCCTCACTTTGAAATTGGTTCACTACTGTAAAAGAAAGCCCCTGTTGCTTGATTTCATATTCAAATTTGCGATAGAGGCGCTCGGCGAACTGCTGAAGAGAAACAAAGTCCATGTTAAATGGCATCTGGCCGGACTCTAATCGTGAGAGCGTGAATAGATTGTGAATCAATGAGTGCAGCTCATCTACCCGCTCAAGCCCTTTTTGTAAGTAGCGGGTTTTTTCCGCTTCTGTTAAGACCATCCCATCTGATATAGCTTCCATATATCCTCGAATCGAACTCAGCGGAGCGCGCAGGTCGTGGGAGATGTTTTCGATAAAGTGCCTTCTTGATTCCTCGGCTTGCGCCAATTGTTGATTCAGCTTTTCCAAATCAATGTTTGCTTCATGCAGTTCAGCTGTCCGTTTTTCCACCGTCGCTTCCATTTGTTCATAAAGGTCAGCATTTTCAATGGAGATCGCTGCTTGGGTTGAAATGAAAGCAAGAAATTGAATTTTCTCTTGGGTAAATGCATGAGTGGCTTTATTATTTTCCAAGTAGAGCATGCCTGTGACTTTTCCTTTATTTAAAATAGGCAGGCATAGAAGCGACTTTGTTTTTTGGCGAAGGACATAAGGATCATCGGTAAACATCCCCAGCGCTGCCGCGTGATCAAGCACGACGGGCTCTTTGCTTACATAAGCAAACTGGACAATTTTATCAGGCAGAATGCCTGTCCCGGTTATTGGCTGCTGCTTGTTCCAGTTGCCTTGTGGTTCATCTAAGCTTTTATACTCGCTAAGTATAAATTCATCTTCCTGCCTGTACAGCAGCATGCCGCGGTCAGCACCGCCATACTCCATTGCAATCTGCATTAACTTAGCTGATAGTTTCTCCAGCACGATTTCCTTTGAAATGCTTTGAGTCACCTCCAGCGCAGCGTGGGCATCAAACGAGGAGTGCTGCGGCAGAGAGGCGGCCGAATTCTCCTCTGACAGCTTTTCCCAGGCTTCTGCCATTTGCTTTGCTTTCGCGGCAGCCCCCCATTTCTGGAATGCTTCAGAGGCATTTTTTAAAAAGGGGTGGGCAAGGACGGATAATCCGGCACCGGCAAAATAATTGCCTGCACATTCGTAGGCAATCGCTGCGTCCTGAATAAAGCCGTTTTGTTCGGCGTAATGGATGCTATCCGTATACAAAGCAATGGTCTCATGATGGCTTCTTTTAGATGTTAAACGCTGCATCTCAGCTTTTAACAGCAAATATTTGTGCCGATAATTGCTGGGGGAGAGATCCGCCCACTTTTTTAACTTGCGGGCATGCTTTTGTAATGTCCTGTATATTCTCTTTTTCTCAGAAACCCCTTCTGCTTCTTCATAAAAGCGCGCCTGCCAGAGCGCGTTATAAAAATAATATTCAGGAACAATGACAAGCGTCAGCCGCTTATTAATCATCGGAACAAGCAGAGCCAGCAGCTGTCTGGCATATTCGCGCTTATCAAATAAATAGGCCATTTGCAGACGAATCGTGTAATGAATAATCTTTGCTGAATCGTCATCTACGATGGTTTCCAGCTCCCAAAGCGGCTTGGTTTGACGGCCTTTCAGAAACTCAATCCAATCGCGGATTTCATATAAAAAAGCCCGAGATACTTTATATTGAATTTGGTCTATAAATTGGATTTGGTTTTGCACCCCGGCCAAGGCTTCATCCAGGGATGTCCCTTTAATTAATAAGGTAATCACGATAAACGAGCTGTTTGCCCCGGCAAGGTGGATATTGCCGGCATCAAGGCAATACCGCTGAGATCTTTCAAGGTACAGGAGATTGTCACTGATTGGACCCAGCCAATGCTGCACAAAGCTTCCGTACACGAACTGAACACGGCCTTTGATTCCTAAATGGTTAAACCGTTCAGAAAGCTCGAGCGCCAGCTGTCCAAATTCATGACTTCCTTTAAAATCGCTGAAGCCGGCGCTAAGTATCAAGGCATAGTTATTGACAACTAAAGCACTGATATCCGTCAGCCCATACTTTAATGTGTATCTTAGAGCTTTCAGCATAAGCAAGGTCGCTAAGTGCTGATCGATATGATAGCTAGAGGAATTCATCGTGATCATTGTATCTAGAACATTAATTCGATCTTTATCTGTGAGCTTTGGAAGTGTAAGGATTTTTTCTTTGGCGTTCTTGGAGAGAGTTTGCTTCACAAGCAAAAACTCACAGATAATATCCCATTTTGTTATTTTCTTTGAAAGGTCAATGTCAAATAATTTAAGCCCTTCAATGCCGGCTTGAACAGCTTCCTCCACTCGATGCATATGTGTATAAAGCCTCATTTTCATATTGTAAATCGCGAGCTTGTCAGCCGGCGAACGAGAATGCCGCAAAATCTGATCAAATGTGCTTTCCGCTTCTGCGAATTGGCTCATGACATACTGGCATTCACCGAGCCCTTTCAACATTCGAAAGGTAAGCTCGTATTCTTCAGACCAAAGGGGCCCTGTTAAGCTGCCGGCTGTTTGAAAATATTTCAAGGCTTCGGCAAACGCCGCTGAAGCCTTGGCTTTTTCTCCAGCCTGGACATTCCAGTTGGCCAGCTGAATCATTTCTTCCCCAGTTAAATGCCTGATGCTTCTATTCAAGTGGTGAACAACCGTAAACAAATGGTCTTCGATCCCTTTGGAACAGTGCACAAGGAAATTCCCAATTGTTACATGTGCTTTTTCTTGCTCTTCTCTGGTCATCGTTGAATAAACAGCTTGCTGGACACGGTCGTGAAGAAAGGTGTAGGCAGGGGACTTCTCCTCCTTCAAGTACCCCCATTTGTACCATTGATCATTCGGCAGAATTAGCCCGGCTTCCAGTGCCATCCATAAGTCACTTGCGGCTTCCTTCTTTGTTTTTTTTGAAATCATCGCTAATGTTTCTAGATCGAAGAAGTTTCCAATACAAGCCGCCAGCTTTAAAATATGCTGAGTCGCTTCAGGAAGCAGGTGGATTCTGTTAACAAGAAAGCTAATAATGCCGCCTTTCACCGGATTTTCAGTAATCGCTTCGTATGCGATCGTCCACTTTCGTTTTTCAGGCTGCAGCATAATATAGCCATCCTCGTAATACGATTGCAGCAGCTGCTTTGTGTAAAAAGGGTTTCCTTGCGTGATCCGATGCATAAATATCGATAATTCCTTTATGTGCGGGCCCTCATCCATGAACGATTCCATCAGCCATTCATAAATCGTCTGTCTAGGAAGGGTGGTCAAGGGAATTTCAACATAGTGAACGGCTTCTTTTTGTAATGTCCGAATCGTTTTCTGCAGAGGATGAGGCTCATTCACCTCGTTATCACGGAAAGCTCCTATTACCATAAAATACGGAATATTTACCCGGGTGAGCAGATATTCCAGCAGTTCCAATGAGGCGATGTCCGCCCACTGCAGGTCATCAAGAAACATGACGAGCGGATGCTCCTTTGCAGCGAAGATCTCAATGAATTTCTTCATCACTAATGGAAAATTTTTCTGAATATCTATATGCTCCTGTTCCTTTATCGTCTGACGTTCACCAAGCAGCCATTTAAGCTCCGGGAGGATCGAAACTAGAACAGCGGCATGGACAGAAAGCTCCTTTTCGAGCTTCTCCTTCCATGTTTGAATTTGCTGAGGCGTTTCCGCTGTGATTTGTCTAATTAATGACTGAAAAGCCGATATAATTGAGGAAAAAGGAACTTGTCTTTGCATTGGATCGAATTTTCCTGATATGAAATAGCCTTTCTCTTTGATGAGCGGCTTATGGATTTCATGGACGAGGGCCGTCTTGCCAATGCCAGCTTGTCCAGGTATGAATACAATGCCGGGACTTCCGCTGCTCACATGAGAGAAAATTTCTTCCATTTGTTTCGCTTCATGTTCCCGCCCATAAATTTTGTGGGCGGTGGTAAAAACGCTCAGATCATCGTGCAGTCCGAGGGGAAATTCTTCGATGCGGCCTACTACATAATATTGGCTGAGACAGGCACTTAAGTCTTCCCGAACACCCCAAGCGCTCTTATATCGGGCCTCTGGGGATTTGGCCAGCAGCTTCATGATAATAGCCGAAATCTGCGAAGGCAGGTCTTTTCTAAGGGCTGAAGGCTGCTTGGGTGTTTTCGCTAAATGAGCATGAACCAGCTGCATAGGTTCTTGGTGCTGAAACGGAACTGTTCCAGTGAATAATTGGTAAAAGGTGATGCCGAGCGAGTAAAAATCCGTTCGGTAATCAACGGAACGGTTCATTCGGCCGGTTTGTTCAGGGGACATATACGGCCAATGGCGGCTAGTTGCCCGATCCAGGCGTGTCACCGCTTCATAGTGCTCCTGTTTTAAAACGGTTGAATGGTTGAGCCCTGTGATTTTCACAGCATGCGAACGTCTTGATAACAACAAGTTTTCCGGGCTTATGCTTTGATGAATGAGCTGCTGCTGATGAAGAGTGAACAGCGCAGTGGCTATGTTTTTGGCAATTTTCAGCCCATCGTAAATAGAGACCGGCTGCTGCAGAAGTTCTTCTAAGGTGATGCTTGAAAAATACTCATAGACAAAATAGTCCTTGTTCAAATAATGAACGGTCTGAAGGGGACGAAGCGTACTGTCGCCAGTCAATTGGCGGCTCATATGGAATTCGTGAATGGCTGAAGCCCTTTCTTCAACAGAAGAAGCGTTCGTTTTCATTACTTTGATTAACACATGTTTACCGGTGTCAACGGCGTACGCTTTATAAAATAAGCTGCTGGCGTTTTCCGTTTCAACATCGATCAATTGAAATCCAGGTATCTGAAGTGGATTTTTCATGTTTACTCCCCTCTTTACTTAAAGAAAGCTTTAGTCGAACTTTAACTAAACTTTAACTTTTCCCTCTATAATTTAGTTGTGTTGTAAAATAATGGGGCGGAGGTAAATATGAAAAAAATTTGCAGAGGCATAGGGCAAATGGAATCAGCGAAACCGTTAGAAGACTGGCTGCTGCTGCTTATGGAGGCAAAAAAGTTAGGGCTCACAACAGAGGAGGTTCGCTGCTTTCTCAAACAAGATCTGAAAGCTGTTAAAGACTAAATTTGTAGCCTAGTCCTCTGACGGTCAGTATCCAAGCCGGCTTGGCCGGGTTTTCCTCAATCTTTTTGCGCAGGTTACTGATATGAACCATCACCGTTCGATAATCGCCAAGACTCTGTTCTCCCCATACACGGTCGAAAATTTCTTCCAGGCTGAATACCCGATTCGGATGATCCGCCAACAAGCACAGCAATAAAAATTCTTTTGTCGACAAGGCAAGAGGGACTCCCTTCTTTTTGACGACACAGTTTTCCTTCTCGATAACAATGTCTCCAAAATGGATGATCGTTTGCTCTGAAGGAGCGGCTAGTGATTCGTTCTGACTAGATAATTCACGGTAACGCCGTAAATGCGCTTTGACTTTAGCGATTAAAATGCCAGGACGAAACGGTTTGATCATATAGTCATCTCCGCCAATTCGATGGCCAAGAATTTGATCGACATCATTTTCCCTGCCGCTCAAAAAAAGAATCGGAACCTTCGTGATCCGGCGTAAATGCTGGCATACTTCAAAGCCGTCTATATCGGGCAGGCCAACATCCAATATAATAAGGTGGGGATTCTTGTTTTTGACCAATGTAATGGCAGTTTGTCCATCACGCGCAAATAAGAGATGAAATCCTTCTTTTTTCAAATAAATCTTTTGAATTTCTTGTATGTCTTCATCATCATCAACAATTAAGATCGTTTCAGCAGCCATCTCCTCTCTCCTTTCCTCATAAGAGTATTTTCAGAATAAAAAGTTTACTCTTTTACTATTATACAAACAATTGGAAGATAAGTCCTTATTTTCGCCTAAGTGGATGAACCTACGGGCTTTTTACCTGAAACGAACAGAGAACAGCGGCAGGCTTCATCGTTTCTTAATTAAAGGGTGTGCTGCCCCGTATGAAAGATTGAGCCTGCTTATGATTGAGAGTGGAACCAAGTAACGTCTTCTTTTCTGGAATTACTTGCTGTACTCATCTGTATTGAAGGAGTTGGGTTCAAATGACAGCGGATGAATCAAAGCATCTATAGGGACTCCAAGAGCAAGTGCGATTTTAGAAAGCGTGCGCAGCGAGGGATTACTGCCAGCTTTTCTTTCTAAAGTTGATAGATAGGATTTAGAGATCGAAGCTTCTTTGGCCAATCTTGTCAGAGAATAACCTTTTTGTTCGCGTAATTGTTTAATGCGCTGTCCCACCATAGCACCAGGCTCCTTTTGCATATTTTGTTCATTATAACGCATTTTGTTCGTTTTAAGGCACAAATAAAATATATTGTTCTTTATAAAGAACAAAAAGAGACGAAAGACCTATTATTAATATGGGGGATGCATGGTATAATCTCTCTAAGTTGTTCTTTTTAAAGAACAATATACAAGCAGATAGAACCTTCACACGTACGTATAAACAGGTTTGATTTAGGAGGAGGAAAAAATGCGCGTATTAATTACAGGGGGAGCTGGGTTTATCGGTTCGCATATTACAGAGGAATTGCTTTTGCAAAATCATCAAGTAGCTGTAGTGGATAATCTTTCGTCGGGAAAGAAAAGCCAGGTGCCACTGGAAGCCAGCTTCTACCAAAAGGATATTAGACAAAAAGACCTGGGTGAAGTGTTTGATGAGTTCCGGCCAGATTATGTGATTCACCTGGCTGCGCAAGTGTCTGTATCTAAGTCGATCCAACAGCCTTTTCATGATTGTGAAGAAAACATCTTAGCAACGATTAATGTGCTTGAATCTTGTGTCAAGCATCACGTGAAAAAGCTGGTGTTTGCTTCTACGGCGGCTTTATATGGAGATCCTCAATATTTGCCTATTGATGAGCAGCATGGCATGAATCCTACCTCTTTTTATGGGCTGTCCAAAAAAATTGCAGAATCCTATATTAAGATGTTTGCTGAATATCATGGACTCACATACACCATTTTGCGTTATGCCAACGTATACGGAATGAGGCAGGACGCTTACGGGGAAGCCGGTGTTATCGCTATTTTCATTGAGCAGCTATTGTCCAGCCAGCCGCTTCACATTTTTGGAGACGGGGCACAAACAAGAGATTTTGTGTTTGTTAAGGATGTGGCGAAAGCGAATGTAGCGGCATTAACGAGGGGAGAAAATGAAACCATCAATATTAGTACGGGCCAGCAAACTTCTCTTTTAACTATTATAAATGAACTGCGGATGATTACTAGCGAAGAGGTATCACCTGCTTTTGGCCATGAGCGGCGAGGGGACATCAGACATAGCTGTTTGTCCAATGCCAAAGCAAAAGAGCTCCTGGATTGGGTTCCGGCTTATTCGCTTGCAGAGGGGCTGAGAGCAACGATTCACTACTATCAACAAAAAGCGGTTGTCTAGGGGAGGCCGTTATGCAAAGAGATATGACCATAAAAGATTTCTTGCAATTAATGAGGAAACGGGCCCTTTTAGTGAGTATGACAGCCATGTTGGCGGTCATCATTACGGCTGTTGCCAACTTGTATATTATGAAACCGATGTATGAAGCCAGCGAATATTTATTGATAGGCAATTTGCAACATACCAATATGGAAGCCTCCTATGAAGAAACACAAAAAATTCCACAGATGCTGGCTTCTTCAGTAGATTTTATCAAAAGTCCGATTGTTTTGGATGCTGTAGAAGAAAAGCTTGATTTAAAAGCAAGCTCCTTGAAGGAGAAGTTATTCATTGAAAATAATAAAGATTCCCAGATCATTACGATCACGATTAAAGCCCAAGACCAAAAGCTGGCCAAAAAAATTGCCAAGACAACAGCTATGATTTCAATTGAAAAAATGAATGCGCTTCTTAAATTTAATCAAGTGAAAATCCTGGAAAAACATAATGGAATCAATGAAAAGAACAATATGGGGGCGGTCCTGGTTATTGCTCTTATGGCGGGGATCGGATTCGGCATAGCCCTCGCTGTCATTTGTGAGCAGCTGGATGATTCCATCAAAAGGGAGCATGTGGCGGAAGAATTGCTTGGAGCAGCCGTTTTAGGAACGTTTAATCGCAAAGCGGAGCTTCTCCCTAACCGGCAGGAGCAGCGTTTCCAACGAGGGCGTACCGAAGAAAGGAGGGAGCCTCATGCGGATGAAAAACAAGTGGATAAAGCAACTTCGCTCTCCTGAAAGGTGGGGCCATACAGAGCAAATCCGAATGATTCGAACGAATATTTATCACATGATGGACGATCGGCACCCCATTGTGCTGATTACCTCTCCAAAGGAAAATAAATGGCAGCCATTCTTTTCTGCCAAACTGGCCAGCTCCTTTGCCGAAGCTGGAAAAAAGGTTCTGCTTGTTGACATGGACTTCCGCCAGCCGATGCTCCATCAGCTGCTTCGCCTTCATCTTCCGGCAGGCCTCAGCAATATGCTGACGGGCGAAGAGGGAACGGTTTATAAAGGGTTTATCGAAAATCTTTATATACTGCCCGCTGGTTCGCTTTCTGTCTGTCTTGAAGATATGGAGGAGATGGAACAATGGCTGCTGGAATGGCAGGATCGCTACGATCTCATTCTTTTACACGCCCCTTCCTTCTTAGAAACGGCCGATGCGCAAATTCTTGCTGCTGCTTGCAGGAACATTATTCTGATGATTCAGGAAAATAAGACAACGAAACAAGATCTTTTGGATGTAAAGAAAACACTTGAAAGGATAAACAGCACGATTGTGGGAGCTGTTTATCAAACGAGTTAGCGCTGTGCGGGTGATTGCAGGTGAGTAGTCAAAGGAAGAATTCCATTAGCAAAAATGCCTTTCATTTATTTTACAGCACGGTTTTTTCGAGCGGGCTAAATGCCATCACACTGGTGATTTTAGCCAATTACCTTGATTCCCGCAGCTATGGCCTGTTCAGTGTCGCGTTAGCTTATGCGCTGATTATGGGGTATCTTACCGATGCCGGCATCAATGTCGTTGTGCTTCGTGAAGGGGCAAAAGCAGGGGCTCATCTGCCGGCTATTATGTCTTCCTTTGTGAAAGTAAGACTTGTGTTATTAATCATTACCTTTATCGGCGGCTTTTGCCTTGTTCAATGGCTTTATGAGGGCCAGCCGGAGTTAATGGAAACGATCTATTATTTAATGTTTCCCATGGTGACAGGGCTGGCTTTACAAAGCATCAGCATCACTTATTTTCAGTTAATTGAAGAGATGCACTATCTGGGGATCATTCGCATTTGTTCAGCCGTCTTTCTAATTGCGGCGGTGTTCATTGGCCTGCTTTTTTCTCTGTCTCCTCTGTTTATTTGCCTGCTTTATGGCAGTGCCTACTTGCTTGCCGGGGGGATCGGCTTCTATTTAGCGGCAAAGCGGACGGCTATCCGGCTGCGCAGTTCCTTTCATAAAGGGCTGCTGAAGAATCTTCTCTCTTTTACGGTTAGCGGTTTGCTAATAGTTGTCCTTCCTCAACTCGGGCCGATCGTACTGGAAAAAACGCTGACATTCAAACAGGTGGGGTTTTTTGCGGTGGCTTACCGTATCCCTTCAGCTTTGTATCAAGTGCCGGGGGTGCTCGCAGGCGCTTTTTACCCGGCGTTGTTCAAAAGCTATCACAACCACGGGCTTGCAGGGCATTTGCGGTTGAATATTCTGCAGCTGAAGCTGATGGCATTAGCCGGAATGGCGATGACCGTTCCTCTGTATTATCTCCCTGACATGATCATTCGTTCGCTCTTTGGTTCAGAATGGCTATTCGCTTCCGGTGCTTTGCAAATATTATCTTTTCTGCTGGTGCTGCAAAGCGTAAATGTCGCGTTAGCTGATGGGTTGACCACAAAAGATTTACAGTCCCGCCGAACGGCTGTTCAAGCGCTTGCGCTTATTGGAGGAATCGGTTTTTATATTGGCTTTAGCCGCCAGTACGGAGTAGAGGGAGCTGCTTTTGCAGGAATTGCTGTGGAGATCGTATCGCTTGCGGGTCTTTGGCTGTTCAACCCGTCCAGAAAGACGCTGGCTGTTAAGGGGTTGCTTCCTTATCTCGTTTGCTTTTTTTTCTTATTCGCTGTTCTGGCTCATTTCTTCTCCGGCTCGCCGATAGTGGCTGCCAGCCTTCACCTGCTGTGTCTGTTGATCATGGCAGCAGTTGATCCAGACGTCATCGGCCGGCTAATGAATCGGACCAAACAGCCAGCAGTCCGGGAGGGAAAAGATGAAACTTTCTACTGAACTGACGCACAGGGAGCATGGCCGCACCTTATTTTTTCTGCTGTGCTTCTTCCTATTAAGTAAATATCACCTGTCCATCGGCTTTGCGCTAAAACCTTATATGATTTTTTTATGTGTGTTTTTGCTGTTCCATCTTTCTGCTTTTTCTTTTCAAAAAATGTATGCCTTTGAACTGGTCCTGCTTTGCTTTTATGCATTTTACGGATTTACCGGGGCTTTCTCGCTGTATCCCCTGGCCAGCCTGCGTCTAATGTTAGGAATCATCTTATTGGTGGGCTGTTATTTGATTGTAAAGTTTATTTTGAGCACCTGCTCCATCCAGGCGATACAAGCGGCGATTGCGAGAGCAGGGTTATTGTTCAATGCAGTGAGTCTCCTGCTGTATATCGTCGGCTTGAAGAGCGTTGGGTTTCATGGAGAAGAAATGGCTGCCAGCTACGGCGTGCTGTTAGACAGGGGGTATCCGCGGCTAATCGGTTTATTGGAAGATCCGAATTTATATGTCTTTTACAATACGCTCTTTTTTGCTTACTTTTTAACGCACATGAAAAGCTGGAGCCATAAAGCTGGCTTTGCCCTGTGTCTGTTAACGACGATCTTAACTTTTTCAAGAGGCGGCATACTGGCTATGCTTCTTATGATCTTGCTCTATATGGCAATCAGCCATTCCGTGAAAAGCTGGCGGCTACTGCTCGCGATGGGAGTTACTTTGTCAGCAATCAGCTATCTGGCTGCAGCGGCCATGAAGATCCCTATTGGGAAGCTGCTTGAGAGCAGAATGGAGGATTTTTCAAGTGATGGCGGGAGCGGACGCTTTGAGCTGTGGGGGCGTGCGTGGGAGTATTTTCTTGATCATCCAGTGATGGGCATAGGCGCAGATAACTTTATCGAATATAACACGGCTTATTATGGAAAAAGCTTATACACCCATAATACGCTGCTGCAAATTTTATCAGAATCCGGCTTTCTGGGCTTCTCCTTATATGCCGCGTTCCTTTTGCTGGTTTTCAAGCAGCTCTTGAGCCGGTGCCTGGCCAAGAAGCATCTTTATTTGCTTTTAACGTTTATGGCTTTCTTGCTGCAGATGCTGTCTTTATCGCTCATCATTAATGAATTGTTTCTCCTCTATTTAGCGATCGTATCGGTTATCTTGCAGAAAGAAAAAACGAGCCGGCTTTCCGGCAAAGAAAAGCTGGCGAACCATCCATTAGTCACCAAAGGGGTGCCTGCACAATGAATATATTATTAATGACGGATAAACTGACGACAGGCGGAGCCGAGCATTATTTTTGCAAATTAGAAAATGAATTAAATCATCCTGAGCTTGTTTTTTACACAGCAGCCAGCGGCGGGGAGCTTTATAAAAATATTTATCACAAGAACCGGTTTATGCCGATGTCCCGCAGGAATCATGCGGCTAACCTTTCGATGATCAAACGGAAGGTGATGGAACATGATATTGACGTGATTCATGCAAACAGCTTAAGAATGGTGTTGTATGCTGCCTGGGTCCAGAAATTGATCCGTAAGCAACTGAAAATTATTTATACGAAGCATAATGTGACGATGATGGAAAAAAAGCTGCGCCCGGCTTTTGTGCGGCTGTTAAACAGCTCTGTCATGAAGGTAATCACAGTGAGCGGCTATGAAGAAAAAAATCTCATCCGGCTCGGTGTTCACCCTGATAAAGTAACCACCATTTACAACGGCGTTGATTTAAAACAATTTGCCTATCGCCAAAAGGAAAGCGAGGGCGTCTGCAAGGTCGGTATTCTAGCGAGGTTGTCTCCGGAGAAGAATCACGAATTATTTCTGGAGATTGCTAAGCAGTTAAAAGCCGAGAGCGGCCTCCGGTTTTATATCGGCGGAGACGGACCGCAATATCAAAAAATTCGCCAGCAGATTGAAGCGCTGCAGCTTACTCATTGTGTTGAAATGATAGGGGCGGTAGCCGCTCCTGAACGTTTTATTCAAGAGATGGATATTCTTCTTCTGACCTCTCACCGGGAAGTATTTCCAATGGTCATTCTGGAGGCGATGGCTGTTGGCACCCCTGTTATTTCAATAGATACCGGCGGAATTAAAGAGGCCATTATCAGCGATGAGGTTGGCTGCTTGATACCGGACTATTCAGCTGAACGTTTTTGCCGGCAAATTTTGGCCTGGAAGGAAAATGAACGATGGAGACATAAAGTGGCAGATTGTGCCTATGATCGGGTGACCAAAAGCTTTTCTTTAGAAAAGATGGTCCATCTCACTATGAATGAATACTTGGACACACATTAGCGGGAGATTTATTGCGCGTTTGTTCTTTATTAAGAACAAACAGTGAGGAGAGGATGGAAAATGAGTAGGAATAGCGAGCAACGTGCGGGTCAATTATTCCTTTTCTTAGTAGATATGGTTTGCATTCATCTAGGGTATGTAACAGCTTATTGGCTGCTGAATGGAGAGAGCCTTCCCTCCCATGCCACTTACATAGAGTTAGGGGTTTCAGCGGCAGTGTGCGTCGTTTTGTATCTATTCGGCTTGTACACCAGCTGGCAAAGAAGGAGTTTTCAGCAGCTAGCCGGTACGATCGTTGTTTCACTTGGGGCAGCCGCTGTTTTTATAAGTGCCACGGTTAGTTTTTTCTCTGTCACGTTTTTTTCATTGCCGCTCATTATCGTCGCCTTTATCGGCCACATGATTTTACTGCTCTCCAGCCGCTTTGTGATGTGGCAAGGGCTGAGGCTCCTTTATGGCAGGAAAAAGGTATTGATTATTGCAGAAGATGAATCGAGCAGCTTGGCTTTGGCAGATAAGCTTCTTTCCTGCTCTGGCAGGTGGTTTGCCATTGGCGGATGGCTGCCTTGGAAAGATGAGCGCCAGCTAAAGGAGGGTTTGCAGGCAACGGACGCTGTACTTATTAGTCCATCCATCAATGAACAGCAAAAAAGGGAGATTGTTCGCTTATGCATAAAGCTTGAAAAAGAGATGCTGGTCGTGCCTCAGTTGTTTGAAATAACTATTGGCCGATCCGTCCATCAGCAAGTGGATGATACGTTGGTGCTGTCGATTCCTCCTTTTAAAATGAGCCGATGCCAGCGCGCAGTGAAAAGATTGTTTGATTTAGTCGCATCCCTCGTGATTGCCGTTGCGGCCAGCCCTTTTATTATTGGTCTTATGGTGTTTATACCGCTCACTTCCAAAGGGCCTGCTCTCTTTAAACAAGAGCGGATCGGGAGAGAGGGGAAGCCGTATCAAATTTATAAGTTCCGAAGCATGGTGCAGCATGCTGAACAGCAGACAGGACCGGTCATGGCCACAGAGTTTGATCCGCGCATCACTTTTCTTGGCCGCTGGATCCGGGCCACACGCTTAGATGAATTGCCGCAATTGTACAACGTTATAAAAGGGGACATGAGCTTGGTCGGGCCAAGGCCTGAAAGGAAATTTTTTATTGATCAGTTTCAGCAGCAGTTGCCTGACTATTCTTATCGGATGGCTGTCAAGCCGGGAGTAACAGGTCTTGCACAAGTCATGGCAAAGTATTCAACGAGTGCAGAGGATAAATGGCGATTTGATTTGATGTACATTCGCCATTACTCATTTACAGCGGATATAAAAATTTTGCTGCAAACCGTCCTGGTCATGCTTCAAAGAAAACAGGCGAACGGAATACAAAAGAACAATCATCAAAAAGAACAACAGCTATTGCAGCTGCTGAGACAAGATGAGGCTGCCGGCCAATAAGGGGGATTTGCATGGATATTCTATTCATCACTCACAGAAGACCGAAAATTCCAGGAAAAGGGGATCAAGTGAGAGCTTTTCAGCAAATGGTCAGCTTGTTGAAAAGGGGACACCGTGTTCACTGTTTGTTCCAAGAAAAGAATGAAGCTTATTGCTATTCGCTTTCGTCTGCAAAGGGAGACATGGAAGAGCAATATCGGTTGAAAGGAAACGTTGGCTATTTGCCGCTCCTGAAAAGTTTTTTCTTAAAGGGCTACCCGTTAAGTGTATCTTTGCATTCTTTTCCGGCTTTAACATCCTTGCTGCAGCAGCTTCTCAGCTGCACTGATTACGATGTGATCCATATTCAGTCAAAGCTGGTTCATAACTTTACAACGGTTCAACCGCCGCGTTCAATGGTCGTCATTGATTATATTGATGCGATCAGCCTTCACCTGGAAAGGCGATACAAGCGGGTGAAAAACCCGATTGAAAAGCTTGCCGTTAAGGGAGAGCTCGTCAGAATGAAAAAGTATGAGACTTTTTTGAAAAACCAAGAGGCCAAGGCGATTATTACATCCCCTGCTGATAAAGAGTTTCTTCATTTCGGAAGAGCCAGCCAAGCGGATGTCGTGCCAAATTATATTGATTTGTCTTATTTCCATTTGAATCGGCTGATAAAAAGCAAAAAGACAGCGCTGGTGTTCACTGGCACTATGAGCTATGCACCTAATGTGGATGCCGCTGTAAGGCTGGTGAAAGATATTTACCAGCCTCTAAAAAAGAAGTTGCCGGATTTAGAATGCTGGATCGTTGGGACGAATCCGTCATCAGCTGTAAAGAGGCTTAGCAACATAAGCGGCGTGACGGTGACTGGATTTGTAGAAGACATTAGAGAGTGGCAATGGAGAGCTGCGGTTTATGTTTGCCCGCTGCGGTTTGGAGCTGGCCAGCAAAATAAAATACTGGAAGCTGCGGCGCTCGGCTGCCCGATTGTGATGAGCCGCATAACCAATCTGGGCATCGGCTTTGCCGATCAAGAAGAAGCGATGATCTGTGAACAGGACCAGGAGTTTATCGCACAAACTGAAAAGCTGTTAGCAGATCAGCATTTAAGAGAAGCTTTGGGCGGAGGGGCGAGACAGTTTGTGGCGGCGCGCTTTTCAGAAGAAAAAGTAGCCAATCAGCTAATAGCTGCCTACGCAGATAGCGTTTATCAGTTGAAAAATAAAGAAGTGGAGGCCTGCAAATAATGGAGCTTATCTTATTATCCGGCGGATCGGGAAAACGTCTCTGGCCCTTATCCAATGATGCCAGATCCAAACAGTTCTTAAAAGTGCTAGCTAATGAGCATGGGGAGATGGAGTCTATGCTTCAGCGGGTATGGAAGCAGCTTGACCGTGCTGGCTTGCAGCAGTCAACAACCATCGCTGCAAGCACAGCTCAAGTAGACATGATTCAAAGCCAAATTGGCTGGCCTGCGCCCCTGATTATCGAGCCTGAGAGAAGAGATACTTTTGCAGCGATTGCTCTTGCGGCGGTTTATTTATACTGCATCAAAGGAGTCGGCTTGCAGGAGGTGATCGGCATCCTTCCAGTCGATCCCTTTGTGGAAGACCGTTTTTTCCAAAGAGTCAGAGACCTGGAAGGCGCATTGATTGCTTCACAGGCGGAATTAGCGTTGATCGGCATAGAGCCGACCATCCCGTCGTCTAAATACGGGTACATCGTTCCAGCTGCTGAAAACAGCCAACAGGATTATCTAACGGCCGGCCGCTTTAAAGAAAAGCCATCCGAATCGGAGGCTGCTTGTTTAATAAAGGAAGGCGCTCTATGGAATGCAGGTGTGTTTGCCTTTAAGCTGGAGTACATCCTGTCCTTGCTTGAAAGCAGAGGACTGCCCATTCATTATGAGGAACTGCAGAAGCACTATTCCCGCCTGCCAAGCCATTCTTTTGATTATGAAGTGGTAGAAAAAGCGGAAAAGATCGTGGCGATTCCATACAGCGGAAGCTGGAAAGACCTCGGCACGTGGAACACATTGACAGAAGAAATGGGAGCAGCACAAATTGGAGACGGTCTCGTCAGCAGCGATTCCAGCAATACTCACCTCGTGAATGAATTGGGCATTCCAGTGACTGTGATCGGAGCGAACGATTTGATTATAGCAGCAAGTCCGGACGGTATTCTTGTCGCAGACAAAAAAGCAAGCCCGCGAATAAAAACGATGATGGAAGGGATCGAGCGGCGGCCGATGTATGAAGAGCGGCGCTGGGGCTGGTATCGAGTGCTCGATTATACAAAATTGGGAGATGGAACGGAAGTGCTGACGAAACGGATTGGCATAAAAGCCACAAAAAATTTGAGCTACCAAACACATGGATGCCGCAGCGAAGCTTGGACAATTATTAAGGGAGAAGGCGAGTTTGCTTTGAACGGCTGTATATACTCCGTCAAAGCAGGAGATATTCTTCATATTCCGACAGGGGCAGAACACGGAATTAAAGCCGTATCTGAGTTAGAAATAATCGAAGTGCAGTCCGGCACAAAACTTGTAGAAGAAGATATTCACCGCATCTACACAAATTGGAATGATGTGGTTCAAGCCTGCAATAAAGTTGTGAGCTAATGCAAAGCAGGAAGCCAAAGTGCTATATAAGCGGACTGCTTCTCGCTTTGTTCATCGGCGCTTTTATTTCATATATGGCCTTTCAAACAAAAGGTTTTTCCGAGCGGCCGGCCGAGCTGTCACAAACAGGCGAGGTAGCGGTAGAGGATTTTTTAGATGATACTCAAGGAGCAGACAGAGATGATGCCAAGGCCATACAACGGGCGATTGACTTTTGCGCTGCGCATAAGAAAGAAAAAGTAACGCTGCAGGCGAGCAAAACATACAGGGTTCAATCTGGTTTTACAGTAAAAGAAGGAGTCAAACTTGAATTTGGGCAACAGGCTGTTTTAGCCGTTAGAGGGAATGCCCAGGTGATGAAGGTAGAAAAAGATGCGGCCGTTATAAACGGAACGATTCAAATTACGGACCCTTCGTTTCAATCCGAGGTGATCGCTTTAGAGGGAACCGACCGCTTCGACGCAGCAAATAAAACCCGTCTGGAGAATATGACCATTATAAATAAGAGCGGAAGCCACAAAGGGATCGGTCTCTCTCTTTATGCAAAAGGGCCGTGGCACAATATCAGCTTTGTCAACTTTACTAATATCACGGTTATCGGCTTTGAAACAGGCATTCAATTAAAGGCGGAAGATCCCGGCGGAGGGACTTACAGCTGGGTCAACGCCAACCGTTTTGACAATGTTGCTCTGGAGGACTGTGTGCTCGGTATTCGTTTAATCGGTTCTATCAGCATTCCTAATGAATGTTCGGGGAATTTCTTTACAGGGCTGCAAATACAGCTGACGGAGAATACGAAGCGGCTGCTGGAGGCAGATGGCTCATATAACCGGTTTGAAGGCATGGCATGGGACCAGCAAAGAGTTCAGCATCAGCAGCCGCTGATCGTTTTTACATCACAAACAGAGAAAAATAAAGCAGAGATCAACATCGACTCCCAATATATTCACGATAAGGGAACACGCAATGAATACTAAGAGGACCAGTCCCGCAAAAATAAGGAACCTGGCTCATACAAAGCAGCTTTTGCTGAGGTATAAATGTAAATTTATCAAGAAGAAAAGAGGAGGATAGGCGGGGATCAGTCCATTCAGAGACATTAAATTATGGAAGCCCTCCTGTTTATGGCTGATACAAACATGAAGCTGGAACAGGCATACGTCCAAAGCGGCAGCCGAATGCCAAGTTATTCCCTGGACTTCTGCCATTTATGAAATTCAAGAAATTCTTTAAATTGTTCTGGGGTAACGCCGGATTCCATGGCTTCTTTGGCGAGCTCAAGCCATTCGGTGTCCAGCTTTTCCGTCTGGGCATTTTCTTCGCCAATTAATTGTTGAACACTGACGCCTAATACAGCAGATATTTTATTAAGAAATTGAATGGAGGGATTTAATTGCAGCTGCCGTTCAACTGAAGAAATATATGATTTGGCTACTCCTGCGCGATTAGCCAGCTCAGTCAACGATAATCCCTTCTTTATTCTCATTTCACGAATGCGCTCTCCTATCGACATCATGACCACCCTTAGAACAGACTCAATTTAACGTTTTTATTTTAACATGGAGGCTGCAAAAATACAAAGCGTTGGCGCCAAAGGAAGCCGGATCAAGAAATCGCAAGCAAGATCAGTCAGTGAATCATTATTCGTTAAGGAGGAAGAGTATGCGCTGGAGAAACAAGGCTGATAGGTGGTTAGCCTTTGAGGAGTTGGAGGACACCTTAAAGGAACAGCTGCGGGCCATTGAAAAAGACGAACAGCTGCTGGAGGATCATTTTTACAAAGATCTTCAATTTGGAACGGGCGGCATGCGCGGAGAGATGGGGCCAGGCACCAATCGCATAAATATTTATACGGTTCGAAGAGCGGCGCAAGGGCTGGCTCGATATATGGAGGATCAGGGAAGAAAAGCAATGAAACGCGGGGTAGTGATTGCTTTCGATTCTCGTCACCTGTCTTCACAGTTTGCCTTGGAGGCGGCAAAAACGCTGGGGAAGTGCGGCATTCAAGTTTATCTCTTTGATGAGCTGTGCCCAACCCCTGTGCTGTCCTTTGCTGTAAGGCATTTGCATGCGTATGCTGGGGTGATGATCACTGCCAGCCACAATCCTCCCGAATATAATGGGTTGAAACTATACGGAGAAGACGGCGGCCAGCTTCCTCCGCTAGCAGCTGGTATTCTCACGGAATATATTCAGAGAAGCGGCAATGAATTGCTGATTGAAACGGAGGAGGCGCAGCAGCTGTTGAAGCAGGGACGGCTCATTTATATAGGAGAAGAAATCAATCAAGCTTACATTCATGTGTTAAAGACGATTCAGCTTCAGCAGCAGAACAATAAAGACTTGGCGATTGTTTTCACTCCCTTGCATGGTACAGGAAATAAGCTGATTCAGAGAGGATTAACAGCCTTTGGGTTTGAAAAGGTAACTGTCGTCAAAGAGCAGGAAGCCGCTGATCCGGACTTTTCCACTGTCCAGTCGCCTAACCCTGAAGAGCATGAGGCGTTTAAGCTGGCCATCCGTTATGGAGGAAAAGCAGGCGCAGATTTGTTAATAGCAACGGACCCGGATGCGGATCGGCTTGGATTAGCCGTTCGCAATCATCAAAATGAGTACGTGGTGCTCACCGGCAATCAGACAGGCGCCTTAATGTTGCATTACTTGCTTGAAAAAAAGAAGCAGCAAGGCACGTTGTCCAGTAATGGCGTTCTCATTAAAACGATTGTGACGTCTGAGCTGGGCCGGGCGATAGCTGATCATTATGGCGTCACGACGATCGATACGCTGACGGGCTTTAAGTTCATTGGGGAGAGGATTAAGCAGCTAGAGCAAGCGGGCAAGCAAACATTCTTATTTGGATATGAAGAGAGCTACGGGTATTTAGCCGATGCGTTTGTTCGTGATAAAGATGCCATACAATCAGCCTTGCTGGCAGCGGAAATGGCTGCTTATTATAAGAAGCAGGGACAATCCTTATATGATCAATTGCTCGTCCTTTTTGAGACATACGGATTTTATCAAGAATCCACCTATTCCTTATCCATAAAGGGTCGGGACGGGGAAGAAAGCATGCTGGCGCTGTTCAATACGCTCCGCTCTGCTCCGCCTAAATGGCTTAACGAGGTGCAGGTAACAGAAATGGAAGACTATGCGTCAGGGCAGCGGCTCTATTTATCTACAGGAGATAGAACGCCTATCCATTTGCCAAAAGCGAATGTGCTGAAATTCAAATTAGCGGACGGCTCATGGGTATGCATCCGTCCTTCCGGTACAGAGCCGAAAGTGAAATTTTATTTTGCAGTAAAGGAAGCAACGTGGAGCACCAGCCAAAAAAAACTGGCTCGTTTAGAAAAAAAAGTCCTGGAAATGGTCGGTGAAAGGAACATACTGTCAGCGCTAAAGCAAATAGAACATGCCTAAAGCGGCTTATATAGTGGGTGAATGTCCGTTCCATTATCCACGAGCAAACTAAAAAAGGCTGCAGACAAACTCCTATTTTCATTGAGTTTGTCTGCAGTTTGGACCACGCGTTCGCACGCGTGGTTTTTATTTGGCTCGCAGATTTGTGTATAGGGATTGAAATAAATGGTATTTCTTTAGCGTGTGAGGCAGCGATTGCGGGCCAGTGTCTGTACGGGATCGGGCAGCCTGGAAAGGAGGTTCGCCATTTAGATAAAAGGATTGACGGTCCCCAGATAGGCTCTATAATTAAGATGGAGATTGGAACAGTTTGACAAACGTTCATGTATTGTATGTTATGGTTAGCTTAACAACAATTTCGTGGCATCGTACATATATAGATTGAGGTGACTGTGAGTGGATTACAAACGAATTAGGCCGCGCAAAATATATGAAGAAGTAGCTGAGGCCATTTTGAGCATGATTAAATCCGGCCAGTTAAAGCCTGGGGATAAGCTGGACTCCGTTCAGCAGATTGCCGAGAGCTTTCAAGTGGGCCGTTCAGCAGTTCGGGAAGCGTTAAGTGCATTAAGAGCTATGGGGCTAATCGAAATGCATCAGGGGGAGGGGACATACGTCCGCGCCTTCGATTCTAAGATGCTGTCTTTGCCCGTGCATACAGCGCTCTTAATGAAAAAAGAGGATGTAAAAAACCTTCTGGAAGTCCGCCGCATATTGGAAATGGGGGCCGTTGAAGCTGCAGCTTCAAGATGGACGGACGATCAGCTGGACGAAATCAAGGAAGCGTTAGACCAGATGAAAGGCGCCAATGACGAGGAACTGGGCGAAGAGGCAGATTTTCTCTTTCATATGGCGATCGCTAAAGCGTCTCAAAACGACTTGCTAATCAGTTTGATGAACAATGTGTCCGAAATGATGGTCACTACAATGAGAGAAACGCGCCGGCTGTGGCTTTATTCTAAGAAATCCACGCTCGAGCGTCTGACTCAGGAGCACTCCAGCATTTACGAAGCTATAGCGAATAGGGATGAAGCGGAAGCGCGGCGTTTGATGCTGGATCATCTTCAGAGCGTAGAAGAAGTATTAATGAAATATTTTCATGAGATAGAAGCATAAACAGAGGGGAGGTCTAATCGTTTTTGAACGATTAGGCCATTTTTATTAAATATTTAGAAAATAAATATTGTTTTATGAAAGCGTTTTAATTATACTGATTAGTGTAATAAGGTCATCTGATGACCTGCTAATCAGAGTTAATGAGATAAGAGGAATTTTTGTTACAGAGGGGGAAAAGAAATTGAGTATCCGTCTATTGGCTTTAATAGCTACCTTGCCTATCGTTTCTGTATTTTTATTTTTAGTCATATTGAGATGGCCAGCCAAACGAGCCATGCCTGTATCACTCGCGGTTACCATTCTAGTCGCTATGTTTATATGGAAGGTACCTGGAAATCAGGTGGCGGCTGCCAGTTTCAAAGGCATTGTCACAGCCCTTGAAGTGGGAGTCATCGTTTTTGGCGCTCTCCTTTTATTGAATACACTGAAAGAAAGCGGAGCCATTTTTACGATCCGCAAAGGGTTTACTAGTATTTCTCCAGACCGCCGTGTGCAGACGATTATTGTATGCTGGTTATTCGGGTCGTTTCTTGAGGGGGCAGCCGGTTGGGGAGCTCCCGCTACCATCGTCGGACCGCTGCTCGTTGCGCTGGGCTTTCCGGCTATGGGAGCGGTTATGGTCGCTCTCATTTTGCAGTCCACGCCAGTTTCTTATGGAGCCGTAGGAACGCCGATTTTGGTAGGTGTGAATACAGGACTGAAGGATTCGCCCCTTGTTCAAAGCTATGTAGCCGAACAAGGAACGACTATCGAAGCGTATATTAATGGAATTGGGGGACAAGTTGCTCTCATCCATGGAATCATCGGCATCTTTATCCCATTGTTTATGGTGACCATGCTGACCTATTTCTTCGGCAAAAACAAATCGATTGTAGAAGGCTTGGCCATTTGGAAATTTGCCATCTTTGCCGGCTTGGCTTTTACAGTACCGTACGCTCTGGTGGCTAACCTGCTTGGACCGGAATTTCCGTCTTTGCTCGGCGGTTTAATCGGCTTGGCCATTGTTGTTCCCGCTGCGAAAAAAGGATGGTTTATTCCTGAGAAAACATGGGATTTTGCAGAAGCATCGAAGTGGGACCCGGCGTGGACCGGCTCACTTCAGGTGGATCATTCTGAGGAGCCGAAGAAAAACATTTCTTTTATGGCGGCTTGGCTTCCTTACTTGTTAGTCGCTGTTTTGCTGATTGTCACTCGTGTTGCCTATTTGCCGTTTGCCGGCTGGATTCAGTCGCAGGTGATCCGGTTTGAAAATGTCTTCGGCACGTTGATCACTGTTGAATCCAAACCGCTCAATATTCCGGGAGTGATTTTCATCCTTGTTTCGCTGTTATCCATCTTTATTTTTAAGATGAATATGAAAGAGTATGGACGCGCAGTGAAAAATTCTTTCAAAACAGTTGTCAGCGCAATGGCAGCTTTAGTGTTTGCTGTTCCTATGGTGCAAGTGTTTATCAATTCAGGTGTGAATGCGGCAGATTATGCCGGCATGCCCCTTGCCATGGCCGAGGGAATTTCCAATATATTTGGCAGCTCCTGGCCATTGGTGGCACCCACGATCGGAGCTATTGGCGCCTTTGCAGCAGGAAGCAATACCGTCAGCAACATGATGTTTTCTCTTTTCCAATTTGGCGTAGCAGATAATATTCTTGCAAACCCGGCGACCATTGTGGCTTTACAGGCGGTCGGCGGCGCGGCTGGAAATATGATTTGCGTGCATAATGTAGTCGCTGCTTCTTCGTCTGCAGGGCTGATTGGCAAAGAAGGAAATTTGATCAGAAAGACGCTGATCCCGATGACCTTCTACGTTGTTTTTGCCGGAAGCATCGGATATGTCGCCATTTATGGGCTGGGGTTGAATATCGGCACAGTGATACTGGCTGCTATAGCATGCTTCCTTATAGCTGTTATCGCCAAGGGGCAAATGCAAAATAAATTAGATACAAAACAGTTAAAGAAAATAGTTTGACCCGACATCAGCGGGCTCCTGTACAGGAGCTTGCTTTATTTCTTTAAAGTCATCTGATGACCTGTTGACTAGAAGAAAGGAAAGATTTACACTAGAACTAATAATGTCCGAAAGAGTCCAAATGGTTGGTCTATTCTGATTCTTTTCGGGGAAGAGAAGGTGAAGCTTATGAAAGTATCGCTGTTTGTAACCTGTTTAATAGATATTTTCCAAACAGATGTAGGAATGGACACAGTAGAATTGCTTGAAAGACTGGGGTGCGAGGTCGAGTTTCCGGAAAAGCAAACGTGCTGCGGACAGCCGGCATATAATAGCGGATATGTAGATAAAGCAAAGGATTCAATGAAACATATGATTCGCGTGTTTGAGCAGGCGGATTATGTGGTCACGCCTTCAGGTTCATGCGCAACGATGTTGAAAGAATATCCGCACATTTTAAAAGATGAGACTGAGTGGGAGGCGCGCGCTCAAGCGCTCGCCAACAAAACATATGAGCTGACCCAGTTTATTGTAGAGGTTCTGGGAATAGAAGATGTCGGGGCAAAGCTGAAGGGCACAGCGACTTACCATACGTCATGCCATATGACGAGATTGTTGGGTGTAAAGGAAGCGCCGCTGAAATTATTAAGCCATGTAGAGGGGCTGGAAATGAAGCCGCTTCCACATAATTATAATTGCTGCGGGTTTGGCGGAACGTTTTCCGTGAAAATGACTCCGATCTCTGAACAAATGGTAGATGAAAAGGTTCAAAGTGTAGAAGAGGCAGGAGCGGACATTTTAATTGGAGCGGATTGCGGCTGTTTGATGAATATAGGCGGCCGGATTGACCGGAAAGGGAAGCCGATCAAAGTCATGCATATTGCTTCGGTATTAAACAGCAGATAGGAAGGGAGGAACAGTAGATGGCTATGAAGATCGGTGACAAGCCGTTTAAGGAGCGCGTATCGGATGGAATTAATGACGCTTTTATGCGCGGAGCTGTTGCTTCGGCCCAGGGCCGTTTCCGAAGCGGCCGGTTAAATGCCGCTGAAGAGTTGGGGAATTGGGAGGAATGGCGCAAGCTTGGTGAAGAAATCCGTTCTCATACAATTGAGAACCTGGACTACTACCTTGAGCTTTTAAGCGAGAATGTCATCAAGCGCGGCGGCCATGTTTTTTTCGCCAAAACGGCAGAGGAAGCCAATGAATATATTACTAAAGTAGTAAAAGAGAAAAACGGCAAAAAAGTCGTGAAATCAAAGTCTATGGTGACAGAAGAAATCAATATGAATGAGGCGCTTGAGCGGGCGGGATGCGAAGTGATCGAAAGCGACCTGGGAGAATGGATTTTGCAAGTCGATGACCATGATCCTCCATCGCACATTGTGACGCCGGCCCTTCATAAAAATAAAGAGCAAATTCGCGATGTTTTCAAGGAAAAGCTGGGGTACGACAAAACTGAAAAACCGGAGGAATTGGCTTTATTTGCCAGGGAAAAGCTGAGAGAGGAATTTTTGCAGGCCGATATCGGGATTACCGGCTGTAATTTTGCTATCGCCGAGTCCGGAACGATTTCGCTTGTAACGAACGAAGGAAACGCCCGAATGGTAACGACGATTCCGAAAACGCAAATTACAGTGATGGGAATGGAGCGGATTGTGCCGACATGGGAAGAAATGGAGGTTCTTGTCAGTTTGCTTACCCGGGCAGCGGTAGGACAAAAGCTGACCAGTTACATTACCGCATTAACTGGGCCAAGACAAGAAGGGGAGGCAGACGGACCGGAAGAATTTCATCTTGTGATCGTCGATAATGGGCGCTCCAACATACTAGGCACGGCTTTTCAATCCATTCTTCACTGCATTCGCTGCGCCGCGTGTATCAACGTCTGCCCGGTCTATCGCCACGTTGGCGGCCATTCCTACGGATCGATTTATCCAGGACCTGTTGGTGCCGTGCTAACGCCGCTTCTTGGCGGATATGACGAATATAAGGAACTGCCGTACGCTTCGACTTTATGTGCAGCTTGCACCGAAGCATGTCCTGTAAAAATACCTTTGCATGAACATTTGCTTCGCCATCGCCAGGAGATTGTTGAAAAAGAAGGGAAGGCTCCTGTGTTTGAAAACCTCTCGATGAAGGCTTTCAGTTTAGGCACAGCCTCGCCCGCTATGTATAATATCGGATCGAAGCTTGCACCGACAGCACTTGGCTTCTTTTCTGCCGACGATAAAATTTCTAAAGGTCCTGGACCATTAAAGAATTGGACAGATATTCGCGATTTTCCGGCGCCTAAGAAAAACCGGTTTAGAGATCTGTATAAAAAGAGACAGAAAGGGGGAGAAGAATGATGGCAGCGGGCCAAATGCATAATCGTGATTCTTTTTTAAATGATCTGGCAAAAAGCTTCGGGAGAGAGCGGCGCCGCCAAGTGAAAAAGCCGGAATGGACGTATCGCCCTCAGTGGGACGTGCTGAAGGGAGCCTCACAGGATGAGCTGGCAGAGGCATTAAAAAAGCAATGCTCCCTCATTCATACGGATGTGTACGAAACGGCTGCTTCAGAGCTTGGCGGGCTCGTGAAAGATTTAGTGCAGCAGTATGGCGGCCAATCTGTAGTTATGTGGGACGACCCGCGCATGGACGAATTCGGACTGTCCAGCCTTCCGGACGAGTTAACTAAGGAACAGGTGGCTGTGCATATCTGGGACAGCGGGAAAAGGGAAGAAAATCTTTCCTTTTCCTCAACTGCCGATATCGGCATTACTTTCAGTGATGCGGCCTTGGCTGAATCAGGGACGGTTGTTTTATACAACGGCAAAGAAAAAGGCCGCGCTGTTAGTCTGCTTCCGGCTATTTACTTTGCCATTATTCCTAAAAGCGTCATTGTGCCAAGGATGACCCAGGTAGCTAAGCAGCTGCATTTAAAAATAGAGGCAGGCGAGCTTGTTCCTTCCTGTGTTAATTTTATTTCCGGTCCAAGCAACAGTGCCGACATTGAAATGAATTTAATTGTGGGCGTTCATGGACCTGTGAAGGCGGCCTATATTCTCGTGGATGACAAATAAAAAGCTGGTCTAATCAGTCTCTGAAATCAAAGCAGGCGGAGACTCTCACGGAAAGCGTCCGCCGGAACGAACATCCGCCTGCTTTGGAGAAGAGAAAGGGAACGGACCTAAAAGGTATTTTCATCGCCTTTTGGGTCAAACTCCAGCCTTTAAGCAATTATCTGATGACCTGATGAATAGGTGTGTTTTGCAAGTAAGAAAAGGGCGGGATGGGCTCCTTAGTTACATGAGAAGTAAGAAAAGCGAAAGTTTGTCCAGATTTAACAGAAGATTGCGTATAGATAGACTATTTTCGGAGAGCTATGCAACAAAGGATGACAGTCAAAAGAGCTATCATTTAAACTATTGAATCAGCGTGCTGACATGGGGGGAAATCAAGGTGAAAAATAATAAACACACCATTCATAAAGTATTGGTGGCTAACCGCGGGGAAATTGCCATTCGCGTGTTTCGTGCTTGTACAGAGCTTCATATTCGGACAGTAGCGGTTTACTCGAAAGAAGATTCCGGCTCCTATCATCGTTACAAGGCAGATGAGGCCTATTTAATCGGAAAGGGAAAGAAGCCGATCGATGCTTATCTTGATATTGAAGATATTATTCGAGTAGCCAAGCGGGCGGAAGTAGATGCCATTCATCCAGGATATGGTTTTTTATCAGAAAACATTGACTTTGCCAGAAGGTGTGAAGAAGAGGGCATTCTCTTTATTGGCCCGAATTCTCGGCATTTAGATATGTTTGGCGATAAGGTAAAGGCAAGGGAGCAAGCGATGAAGGCGAATATCCCTGTCATTCCCGGTACAAACGGACCGGTATCCAGTCTGGAAGAGGTGGCAGCTTTCGGAAAGCAGCACGGTTTTCCAATTATCATCAAGGCCGCTCTCGGCGGCGGCGGCCGCGGCATGCGGATCGTGAACAGTCTGGGGGAAGTAAGGGAGGCCTATGAACGGGCGAAGTCAGAGGCGAAAGCAGCCTTTGGAAGCGATGAAGTATATGTGGAAAAATTTGTTCAAAATCCTAAGCATATTGAAGTACAGATTCTTGGAGACAGGGAAGGCAACCTTGTTCACTTGTATGAACGGGATTGTTCCGTGCAGCGCCGTCATCAGAAAGTAGTAGAAGTAGCGCCAAGTGTGTCTGTGTCTGAGAGATTAAGAGAGAAGATTTGTGAAGCAGCCGTTCAATTAATGAGAAATGTAGATTATATCAATGCGGGAACAGTTGAATTCCTCGTTTCAGGAGAGGCGTTTTACTTTATTGAGGTCAACCCGCGTGTGCAAGTGGAACATACCATTACTGAGATGGTTACGGGTATTGATATTGTCCAGTCGCAGATTTTAATTGCAGAAGGCCATTCTTTACATAGCGAGAGGATAGGCATTCCTAAGCAGCCGGATATTTCCGTTCACGGCTATGCCATTCAATCGCGCGTGACAACAGAGGACCCGTTAAATGACTTTATGCCGGATACAGGAAAGATTATGGCTTACCGCTCAGGCGGCGGTTTTGGCGTCCGTCTGGATGCGGGAAACAGCTTCCAGGGAGCGGTCATTACCCCTCATTATGATTCTCTTCTCGTAAAGGTATCGACACATGCGATGACGTTTGAGCAGGCGGCTTCTAAAATGCTGCGGAATCTAAGGGAGTTTCGGATTCGGGGAATCAAGACGAACATTCCGTTTTTAGAAAATGTCATGCAGCATGAAAAGTTTCTTACGGGAAATTACGATACCTCATTTATTGACACTACACCGGAGCTATTCCTTTTTCCGGAGCGAAAAGACCGTGGGACGAAAATGCTGAATTATATCGGCAATGTGACGATTAATGGCTTTCCCGGAATCGAAAAAAAGAAAAAGCCGCTTTTTGACCGCCCATTCCTCCCTGAAGCGCAGGCATCAGCAGCCGTTTCTTCAGGAACCAAACAAATTTTAGAAGAACGAGGGGCAGAAGGGGTGGCTGAATGGGTCAAGTCGCGAAAAGAAGTCTTGCTGACGGACACGACTTTCCGTGATGCTCATCAATCCTTGCTTGCCACCCGCGTGCGGACTTATGATTTAACACGCATAGCCAAGCAGACGGCAAGGCTGCTGCCGGAGCTTTTCTCTGTAGAGATGTGGGGAGGAGCGACGTTTGATGTGTCTTATCGTTTCCTGAAAGAAGATCCTTGGAAGCGATTAGCCGCATTAAGAGCGGACATGCCGAATGTGCTGTTTCAAATGCTTCTGCGGGCATCTAATGCTGTCGGATACAAAAACTATCCGGACAACGTTATTTATGAATTTGTGCAGCAGTCTGCCGAAGCCGGCATTGATGTTTTCCGCATATTTGACAGCTTGAACTGGATAAGAGGAATGGAAACAGCGATTGACGCTGTCCGCCAAACGGGAAAAATCGCGGAGGCGGCTATCTGCTATACAGGGGATATCGAGGATCCGTCCCGTGCCAAATACAATATGCACTATTATAAAGACATGGCGAAGGAGCTGCAGAATCAGGGCGCCCATATTCTTTGTATCAAAGATATGGCCGGTCTGCTAAAGCCCCAGGCTGCTTACCGCTTCATTGCCGAACTGAAAGAGACGGTGGATCTTCCGATTCATCTTCATACGCATGATACGAGCGGCAACGGCATTTACACGTATGCCAAAGCAATCGAAGCCGGCGTGGACATTGTGGATGTCGCCGTCAGCTCGATGGCCGGCATGACATCGCAGCCTAGTGCCGATACGCTGTGCTATGCGCTCGCCGGAACAGAGCATGAACCAGCTGTGTCTGTCGATGATTTCCATAAGCTATCAAAATATTGGGAAGGTGTCAGACACTATTACCAGGACTTTGAAAGCGGAATGAATGCGCCGCATCCGGAAGTGTATCAGCATGAAATGCCAGGCGGCCAGTACAGCAACCTGCAGCAGCAGGCCAAAGCGGTAGGACTTGGTGAACGCTGGGAAGAAGTCAAAGAGATGTACAGCCGGGTTAATCTGCTCTTCGGCGACATCGTTAAGGTCACACCCTCCTCTAAAGTCGTCGGCGATATGGCTCTCTTTATGGTCCAAAACGATTTAACAGAAGAAGAAGTATTGGCGAAAGGGGAAAAATTAGACTTTCCTGATTCTGTGATCGAGTTATTTGAAGGCTATTTGGGACAGCCGGCAGGAGGGTTTCCGGAAGAGCTGCAGAAAGTGATTCTCAAAGACAGGCAGCCTATTACTGTCCGTCCTGGTGAATTGCTGGATGACGTCGATTTTCAGGCGCTCCGGGAAGAGCTTTCCGAGGAGCTCGGCCGCCCAGCAGCCGATTGGACCGCTCAAGATGTTATCGCTTATGCGCTGTATCCGAAAGTATTTCTTGATTACGCCAAAACAGTTGACCAATTCGGCGATATCTCAGTGCTTGATACCCCGACGTTCCTGTATGGAATGAGATTGGGCGAGGAGATCGAAATTGAAATTGAAACAGGAAAAACATTAATTGTGAAGCTGTTGTCTATCGGGGAAGTACAGACGGATGGCACACGGACGGTTTACTTTGAACTGAACGGACAGCCGCGTGAAGTGATAATTAAAGATGAAAGCGTAAAGTCGTCAATTGCTTCTAAAATCAAAGCAGATCCAAGAAATGAAACCCATATTGCGGCAAGCATGCCGGGAACGGTTCTGAAGATACTTGCAGAAAAAGGCGAAAAAGTCGCCCAGGGCGATCACTTAATGATTACGGAAGCCATGAAAATGGAGACTACCGTCCAGGCACCGTTTGCCGGCACGGTAAAGAACATCTATGTGAGCAATGGAGAAGCTATTTCAGCGGGCGATTTATTGATTGAATTAGAAAAATAAGGAGCGGTGTTTACTCAAGCCATCAGCTGCCGAATGGACAGCTGATGGCTTGTTTTGATGTTGGAATGGAACAGGAAGGGGGCTGGACTTGGTTAACCTGCCGAATGCTGTTCTTCTTTTTCCTTGGCAGGAAGTAAAATCCGGATCGAGGTTCCTTCGCTTGGAGCGCTTTTTACATTAATTGAGCCCCCGTGCAGCTTAATCAGCTGTTTGGTAATGGCCATGCCAAGACCGGTGCCACTACTTGGATCGGTCGTGTTTGTACCGCGATAGTAACGCTGGAACAATTTATCGAGTGTTTCATGATCCATGCCAATTCCGTCATCGTTAATAGTGATCATCACGAGCTCTTGTTCAATCATTGTTACAGATAGCTGAATGGTGGTGCCTGCCGGATTATACTTAAGGGCATTCATGATGAGATTATCGAGCACGCGCTGGAACCATTTCGGATCAATCGGCGCGAGTAGCTGTTCCGGATACGGTTCAAATTGAAAAATGAACGGCTCATATTCCGCCATATTAATATAGTGGATAACTGTTCTGCGAATAAATTCATTAAGGTCCACCGGCTGTTTGACGATTGGCAAGCTATCATTTCGCAAACGATAGGTTAAGGTCAAATCTTCAATTAACTTCATCATATAGTTTGATTTCTCGCTAATCGTTTGAATGAACGATTTTTTTTCTTCCTCCGTCCAATCATATTGGTCGGACTGCAGCATGTTCGTGTAGCCCGCAATGGAGGAGAGGGGGGTTTTTAAATCATGGGATAATCCGCTCGTCCATTCTTCGCGTGTTTGGGACATCTTCTTCCGCTGGCGTTCGTTGTCATGCAGCGTACGGGTCAGCTCTTCTAGTGTGTCAATCAGTTCCTTATATAAGCGAAACTTTCTTTTTAATTTCCCTTTTCTTGTCAGAAGCAGTGGCCGTTCGTGCAAATCACGCGGCTGCTCATAAATCCCGTTGCCGAGGTTTTCGATCCATTTCATTAACACAACGACTGGAGTGCCAAATTTGTTGGCATACCAAATGCTAACGGCCAGCAGCAAAATGAAAAGAAGCACGAGAATGACTAAAAGGGGACTGCTCAGCTTTTTCTCTATTGAGCTGCCCGCTGATGACTGGACGTGATGCTCAGCTTCCACCGTTACGGTCAAGCCGGATGGCTCATGTTTATACACGGCAACGGAGTACTGTTCGTTTTCGGATAAATCGCTCAATGTTTCAAGCGAAGAACGTTCTGGCAATGATCCGGCCGAATCGAGAACTTTTTTGTTTGCGTCAATCAGCTGTATCCGCGCCTTCTGTTTGTCCAGTGCTTCAAGTGTGGCTGTTGATAAGTCCAATTGCTGATGCGCCCAGTCGATGTCAGCCGCTAAATGCTTCAATAACAGCTGTGCGGCATTGGTTTTCCCGAAGAGCAAGATGACCGGCTGTGTATCCATAGGATGAAGCTCCCATATTTTAAACTGCGACAAGGCAGCGTCTTTTTCCAGAAGAAGAGCGGTGCTTTCCTTCGTTTGTATAGCTGAGGCGAGGGACTCGGGCGCATGATAGGCTGCTAATACCTTTCCTTTCTTTGATAAGGCCAGCAGCCAGCCATTTTGTTCATCCGCCCTTTTTTTTAATTCGGCGTCAAAGGCTGGTTTCCCGTTTTTCTTTATCATATGGCTGCCTAGGTAGAGGGAATCGGCCGCGGTTAAATCGTTTTTGGCTTCATCGTTTGATAGATAGAATCCAATGATCATTAACACGATCAGGCTTGTTAAAACCAGCAGCAAAAACAGCAATATCAGCTGTGTGAAAAATTGAATGATAAAGCGGCGGTGAATGGTCATTAGGCCTCACCAGCCGGTACGAATTTATAGCCAAGCCCTCTCACGGTGACAATCCGCTGCGGCTGGCTCGGATTGTCCTCAATTTTTTCCCGGAGCTTGCGAATATGCACCATTACTGTATTATCTTCGTTCAGGCAAGGCTCTCCCCAAACTTGTTCATATAATTGGCTTTTGCTGAACAGCTGATTTGGATGCTGACAGAAGAAGACGAGCAGCTGGTATACTTGGGCAGGCAGTTCCGTCAACTGCTGGTTAACGGATACCTCACCTGTATTCGTATTGACGGCAAGCGTGCCGAATTGGTAGATCGTTTTTGCCGCCGGCTTGATCGTCTGTCTGCGAAGATGCGCCTTGATGCGGGCCACTACCTCAAGAGGGTTAAACGGCTTGGTAATATAGTCATCTGCCCCGACCGCGAACCCGGACAGCTTATCCAAATCAGACGAGCGGGCTGTTAAAAAGAAAATCGGTGCGTCCGTTCTGGCGCGGATGAACGGGCAAATGTCAAAGCCGCTCTGGTTCGGCAGCATGACATCGAGCAAAATTAAATCATATTCCCTCGATTGACACAGCGACAATGCTTGTTCGGCAGTCGTGGCGGTATCAATCGCCGCAAACCCTTCTTTATTTAAAATCATAGTAAGCATATGTAAAATAGCTTGTTCATCATCCACGATGAGCAGTCGTGCACTTTGCATCGTATTCTCTCCAATTCTTTGTTAGGCGATATAGCTATTTTATCATTGTCATAGGCTGCTATTTGTAAAATTAAGCAAAAATTAAGGTGATATTCCATCAATGGTAAGAAACAGGCAGTATGATAAAACCTAATAAAGGATCACGCAGGAGGAAGAATTTATGTATTCAATTGCTAAGAGAGAATTTTTTCAGTTATTTAAAAGCATTAAATCCATCTTGATCATTGCCTTATTGCTGCTGACTACGTACTATGCAGCGAAATTTGCGGATGTAATTATTGCCATAGCCGAGCTGTCCAGCGAGGAGGCGAAGGATGCTCATACCGCCGGGCTGCTTTTTTTCATGCTGCTGTTCGGACAGCTGTTTGTAATGGCTTTATCGCATGATGTGATGAATAGGGAGATATATGAGCGCACGATGCGTTTTTTGGTGACAAGAACCTCGAGAACCTCGATCATTGCCGGGAAATTTTTGGGGGTATGGCTGTTTTGGTTTAGCTGCGTAACGGCTGCTTTTCTTGTCACCATCGTATTTTCTAAGCACTTTAATCTATTCTTGCTTGCGCAAACAATCAGTTTGTTTACATTTCAAGTGGCTCTGGCCGTGCTTTTATCGGTGATCATTCCAAAACCGGCGTTTTCCATGTTTATTGGTGTGATGGCAGGTATTGCTTTTCCGTTCTTTGGCTTTTGGGCAGCGTTTCTTCAGGACAGCTGGTACAGTGCGCTGCGGTTTCTTAGCCCATATACGTACTTAATCCGCGATGATTATACATTTCTCGTTGTTTTCATCGGCTCGGCAGCCATGCTCCTCGCAGCAAATGAATTATTTAAAAGGAGAGAGTGTTAATGAATGCGATTGAAGTGAAGAATTTGCGAAAATCTTATGGAGAGACGGCCGTTATTCAAGGAGTGGATTTAACAGTCAAACAAGGCGAGATTCTCGGTTTTCTCGGGAGAAACGGAGCGGGAAAATCCGCCTTTATTAATATACTGACTGGTATTATCCGGCCTACTGGCGGCTCGTTTTCCATTCTTGGCTGCCGCGGACTGAGCGATCAAGTGAAGAAAAGAATTGGCGTGATGCCGGATTACTCCACACTTTACAGTTCAATGACAGCTCTTGAACATTTACAGTATTTTTCTGAGGTATCCGGGAAAAAGAAGTCAACGAATCAGTGCTTGAGAGTTTTGGCATTAGTAGGTTTAGATGGAGATGCCCGTAAAAAAGCCGGAAAATTTTCATTTGGGATGAAAAAAAAGCTGGGCATTGCCGCAGCCATGATCCATAACCCGGAGCTGCTTTTTTTAGATGAGCCGACATCCGGGCTCGATGCGGAGTCTGTTCTTCATATTCAGCAATTGATCCAAGACCTTCATAAGCAAGGCAAAACGATCTTTATGACCTCTCATAACTTGCACGAGGTAGAGAAGCTTTGCCACCGTATTGCGATTATGAAGGAAGGCAGAATTGTGAAAGCCGGCACGATGGAACAGCTTCGCGCCCACTGCCGCTCCACGATAACCGTGAGCCTGAAGCATTTGCCGGTTCCAAAGATGCAAACAGCGATGCTTTATGACTGGCTTGAAGGCTTTGGCACAGAGGTTGAAGCGCAAGAGACGTCTACGCGCGTAACGATCGATGCCGAAGAAAAAATTGCACAAGTGATTCGAGCATTTAACCAGTGCAAGGTCGACATTCTCAGAGTAGAGGTCGATGAGCCGACGTTAGAAGAAATCTTTCTTGAGGAATAGGGGATGGCTGGCATGAAGGTGCATGAACCAAAGGAGCGTATATCAAAGGAGGCGATCAAAGTATGGCTATGGAGTGACACCATTGCTAACCTGATAGGGGGCATGATCGTTGGTATCATTTATGTTCTGTATATCCGGTTTGGCTGGAAGGAGTGGGTTTTTTGGCTCATAGCAGCGATAGCGGCGTTAGTAGCAATCGGCATTATCTGGTCGTACATTCAGCCGTTTCTTCTCTATAAAAATTGGCGCTATGATGCGGATCAAGAGTTCTTGCATATGAAAAATGGGGCGCTGCAGCAAGTGGATGTCCTTGTGCCCATGACGAAAATTCAATCTGTAGCAACAAAGCAAGGGATATTCATGAGAAAGTATAATCTTATGTCTGTCAGTGTGCAGACGATCGGCGGGGAGCATGTTATTCCCGCCTTGCCAAAGGAAAGGGCAGAGCAATTGCGGAATGCTATTGCTGTGTACGCGAAGGTAAAGGATGATGAGTAATATGAAAAGGCAGCACCCGCTTTATATGCTGTATAAGCTGGGAGGCGTTCTGCGAAACGCTTTCTTCTTCTGGCTGTTTTTATGTGTGATCAAGGCAGACTCAACTTCTGCCTTTATTCACTATGGCCGAATAGTTTTTTATATCGCGCTTCCCTTCAGCATCGCCCAGCTCATCTATAAATGGCTGACAGCGGTTTATCGCCTGGATGAGCATGCTTTTCAGCTTCGAAGCGGGATATGGCATCATGCGATAACAACGATTCCATATAGGAAGGTGCAACAAACGGTGCGGCACCGTTCATGGTTCCACCGGTTGTTTGGAGTGACAGCCATTCGCTTTGAAACCGGAACAGGGGAAGAAGAGGCAGCTGCCGCATTTGACGTCCTATCTGAGGCGGAAGCCCGGCGAATGGAGGCTTATGCAGAAGGAAATAGCGGCGAATGGCAGGCGGAGAAAGGGACAAAGCCGGATATCACTGTCCATTTTGAAGCCGACAAAAGGGAATTGTTAAAGGCGTCTTTTACATCCCTTCGCTTTTTAGTATTTATTCCATTCTTTGTTTCTATCTATTTCAAGATAGATGACGTCCTTCCATTAGAAAAGAGGCATCTAAGCATCGAGCTATTCGTTCAGCAGCAGCCGGCTTATTTGATTGCCTGTGCGGCCGTACTCCTCGTTTGCGGGACTCTTGGAGGAATGATCTATACGTTTGTCCAGTATAGCAGCGATCAAATCACGTCTGATCAAGAGCGAATTTACGTGAGAAAGGGTGCATGGAAGGAGACGCAATTATCGATTCAAAAGCGGAACGTGCAGACGATTGAAGTAAAGCAGAGCCTAGTGAAGCGCCTGCTTGGCTTGGCGCAGATAAATCTCATAGCGGTCAGCGGAGAGAATGGAGAGGATGAGCGCAAAGTGCATGAGTTATATCCGTTTTTTCCTGTCGAGCGCGCTTGGGATTTAGTGTCAGAGCTGCTTCCCCATTATGAACTCCATGGGAGGATGCACCCGTTGCCTAAAAAAGCACTCTGGATCAAACTCCTGATGTCAAGCTGGTTCTGCGGCGGGGCGGCCATTGCGTTGTATGCGCTGAAAGAACATTTGCCTGCTCCCTGGTGGCTATTGGCAATCGCTGTGTTCGGCAGTACCAGCTGCTTCGCTTTTCTGGGCCATCGGCATACGCGATTTGCCCTATCCGGCGATCAAATACAATGGCAGCGAGGGGTACTCACAACCACACTATGCATTGTCAAGCGCAGTAAAATTGTAGAAATGAAGAAAAAGCAAGGGCTTGTGCAGCGAATAATGGGAATGGCGACCGTTGAATTTGCCCATCGGCTGAATCCAGTGCGAGTAAGGTCAATCAGCGGCCTTCCGGCTGAATTTGCTGAAACGTGCCGCAGATGGTACGTTCAAGGCCCAAAGGGATTTGATAGCTGAAACAGGGGGAGCCTATGAAAAGGAATGCCCCCATCAGTTCAGCGGCCGGGGCGGCTTCATGGCACTGCCGCCCTTTAGGCTTTCGTTCAATCAAGCCGGAAGGTGTCTGTATACGACGTTTCATTTTCTTTCCAGGTAACGGCTGCCTGATAAACACGGCCTTTCTTTGGCGCGTCTCCTAAATAAAACTCGCTTGAAAAAGGATGAAGAGCCGTCCACGATCTATCTTCAGCTCTTCCTTCAAAAAACTTGTCCTTCCTCATCACCGCTTTTCCGTTTTCCATCAGAACCACAGATTGAACATCCACCTTCTGCGTCCCCCTTTGCTGCAGCTTGCCCACCCAGCCGGCAGACTCACTAGCGTTCACATTTTGTTTGAATGTCACTTTCCACATCCTAATGTCTGAGACCCCCGACATCGATATGCTGGAGAAATATCCGAGAATGCCTATCCGGAGAATAAAAAGACCCCTGGCCATACATATTTTTTGATGTTCATACCCATCCGCCTTTTTATCCATGATTTGCATATACATCAAACAGATTATACCATTTTTTGTATAATAAACCTGTAGGATAGTGAAAATAAACCATTCGATCAAGCTCTGGACTCATGCTAGATAGATAATTGATTTTCATCATGCATGTAATAAACAAATGTTTCATTTAGTTTTATATTCCCAAGCATAATCATCTTAATTAAAATAGCTAAATAAGAAACTAAAATTATATTGATTTAAGCTTTTCTTAATTAATGTTGTACTTAATAGTACTCCTGACAATAACCCTGCAAGAGTTTTTTGGCTTCTTTTCATCTTACACCCACTCTTCTATTTTTAATAATTTCCATTTGTAGGATATAACTATATAATATTCGAAATGAATATATGGTATATATTAAAATAATAGTAAGGAGTGATTTGGTGAAAAATGTTGAAAATGAATTTCCCTGGTATTTAAAAAGAACACCTTTTTTGATAATTGCCTTTTGTTTTGCACCATTAGCTTATATTATTATCTTTTTAAATTGGAGTCGGTTAGATAATGAAACAAGGGGAGATCGCTTTTTTGTAGCATCTATATTGTTTTTGATTTTCTCTATAGGATTTATGCCGCGTAACTTTTTAAGTATTTCGCTTGCAGTCGGCGTAGTTCTCTTTCTATGTTCTGCTACGTATGTTGTTTTGTTAAAAAAAAATAGTTTATTGTTTTGATCCTACAGATACAAAAGAGAATGACTTAAATGATAGCAATGGAGTGTTGGAAATTGCTGAATATGCGGCAAAACATAATGATTGATTAATAAATGAGAAAGTATTTGATGTTTTTTATAAATCTTGAAGGGATGGCAGCTGCTTGTATGCTCTGGTCTTATGAAAGACTATCCTCAAAAATATGAGAGTAGTAGATTTATAGAAAGTTGATTTTGCTTATTTTTATTCCAATAAAAAAGGCAATAATCAACTTTCTATATTATAGTGTAGCAAATGAGGTGAAAAATAATGTATTACGAACACGTTGATGTATTTTCTAAAGATCCATTAAAAGGGAATGGTTTGACTGTTGTATTCCCAGAAGAAATGCTGCCAGATGATGTGCTGTTGTCGATTGCACAAGAGTTAAAACAGTTTGAGACCATTTTTATTTTTCCGCAAACAGAAAAGGGCGTTTTTCCGTGCAGGATTTTCACGATAGAAGAAGAATTGCCTTTTGCGGGTCATCCTGTTATCGGTGCTGGTGCAGTTATTCATCATCGTTTTTTTAAAGAGCAACAGAAGCAAGAAATTTCATTTGATTTATCGGGAAGACGTATTCATCTAGTTTCTTCAAAAGAAGACGGGTCGCACTGTGTCGTGATGAATCAAGGAAATCCGCAATTTATAGATACAATTGAAGAAAAAGACTACCTGGAGATTTGTGAGGCCTTATGTTTGAATGAAGAGGATTTAGATCGAAACTATCCACTAGAAGTTGTTTCAACAGGCTTGCCATACCTATTAATACCTGTTCGTCGACACATTCAAGACGTACAAATTAAACGACATGATTTTGAAGACTTCATTGGTAAATGGCGAGCGAAATTTGCTTATATTTATGAAACACCTGCCCTAGAATGCAGAAGTTTTGATAATCAGGGGGCAGTAGAAGATATCGCAACCGGCAGTGCAGCAGGACCATTAATTGCTTCTCTAGTACATAATGATAAAAAAGCGGTGAATGAAAAAATACAACTTTATCAAGGGAAGTTTGTTGGGCGGCCAAGCGTAATCGAGGGTTGGATGACAGAAGAAAATGAAGTTGTGATTCAAGGGCATGTTGCCTTTTTTGCATCGGGCAAAATAAATATATAAGACCTTTAAACCATTACACGCGTGTTGATTAACCAAATTTATCCATGAAAACAGCTCCGTAAATGTTAATTTGTGTCTAACATTTACGGGGCTGTTCATCTCTTTGAAAGAGGAGGCCATTTATATTCTTATAGCTAATCGACATCTCCTGGTTTAATTGTTTAAAGGGAGGCTAAAGCTTTTTTATTTCAACGGTGGTTACGATAGAACTTAACATACTAATGGCTCCTAAAACGAATAAAGGGGCAGACGAACCAATTATTCCTACTGTTAGTCCTCCTGCTCCTATAGCAGTTGTAAAATATCTGCTGCGCTTCAGCTTAGCTTTCGTTGCTTTTGGAATCGTCATGTTCACTCCAGCTAACTTATTTACTTTTGTCAATGCTGCATCTAATTGTTTAATCATTTTTATTTCCCCCGTTTGAATGAATTTATAAGAAAATACTAATAGCTGGATTAATCAGCAACAATGAACTAGAAGCTAAAATATACATCCCATACTTGTGTTTTTTCTCAATGCAATATAAACCAACTACAAACACGACAAACGCAAGAGCTAATGAGATAGAGTTAAAGGTTGCGGCGGAAGTGTTTTGCAAATAATTGACAAACAAGATATCTGATAATTGTTTATCCACTGGTTATTCTCCCTTCTCATCCACTTCAAAAATTTGAGAGACCGAACTATCAAGCAAAAAACCGAATATTTCTTTCTTGTTGTAAGCAAATTTCTTTTCCATCGTAGCCGTAAATAATAATGTACTAAAGATTCCATATGCTTTTTCTTTTGGAATTTTCAGCTTTAAATGGGAATTCTCTAAAACATGATGAAGAAAATTTTCATCATTTTCTCTGAAGCTTTCAATTTTCTCTTGCGGCAACTTATTTAAAAATAATAGATAGTCTGGGCTGTTAAAGCTATACAGCTTCGGATAGTTGGCATATTCATCGAAAAGCCATCTCATGGCTATTTTGAACCCTTCAATGCCTGGATTAGTCTGCATAATGGAATTCCACTGTTCCTTCAATTGTTCTTGAATCATCAATAGTACTTCTAGGAAAAGTTCTTCTTTTGTTTCATATAATCTGTAAAAAGATCCAGTGGATATGCCAACTTCCTTAGTAAGAAAAGCGATATTAGTTAATTTGTATCCTTTCGTTTTCCAACCATGTGCACAGGATTCCCGCAACTTCTCTTTAAGCAGTTGAATATCTTCTTCTGTAAAGTTCTTTTTCATTCAGTTACTCCTTTCATTAAGAATCATTCACCAAACTAATGAATATTTTTTTAAAATTTATTCATGAATATAATTTATTTTATATTCATGAAAATGTCAAGCTGCTTTATCTGATGAAATGTTTAAAGGTCATGAAAAGAGATCTTAGAAACAGCCTTCCTCTCGATTTATTTTTGATAAAGAGAGCTGGTCAAACCTGCTAGAGACCCTGACCGTCAAGGTGGAAATCAGAACTAAAACTATTTGGGAGAATGTTCATAAGGCGTTGAAGACGAATGTGGAGTATCATTTTTAACAAAAAGCTTAATTAAAATCATTTGAGAGAAAATGACTGAACAGTAGGTTTCATGATTTTTATTTTATGAGGCAAATGATTCAATGAAGAAAATGAAAGAGTCTTGGCCTTCTATTTATTGAGAAAGGATCTATCAATAAATAAGACAGAATAATAAATGGTAGGATTACTCTATATTTTAAAAAGAGGTGAGAACCATTACTAGACAGCAGCGGGCCTTCAGGGTTTCTTTCTTCTCTTAATAGCCGCGGTCGGTTTATCGGCATGCAGCTCGACAGCTGATCACATCCGTCAGGCAAATAGCTTCCATTCCCCGCTTTATTCCGGTGAACCCTTAAAGGTTGGTATAATTGGAAAAGCACCAGTTGTCAGGGAAGACCATATTGAATTTGTTCCCTTACGCTTCAATGAACTTTCAGAAAAGCGGTTAAAGCAGGTGGATGCTGTTTTTATAGATCAAAAGCATTTACCGGAAGCAGCTGAGGCCAAATATGCTCAGGTATATCTCGATTCTCCCGTTCCGTTTGTATTCATCGACTCTGAGAAAGTGTACCTGGCATTCATCGATGAGGAGCTTTCTTACGAAGAGGCGCATCGTTCCCAGTCTGGAGATTATTTAATTGGTTATTTTAATGACCAGTATTTTGGCGCAGACTTATACGCTCATCAAAAAAACAAGCAAACTATCCAGGATTGTTATTCGCGCGTCTTTTCATTGCTAGAAGAAACGAAGAATACCGGAAAGATCACCCTCGAGTAGATGCCAGTTTCCAGTGTCTTTTAGGGAAAAGGGCCTATACAGTATAGAGAGCTGGGAAGGGTGAAATAAAGAGACCGCATCATGTGTGCGGACCATGGTGATTTGCTGGATTTTCTAATGACTGTCAATGAAAAGCTTCCGCCAGGACAAATAGAATGAATGAAAAAAAGAGAACTCCTCGTCTGCCGCGTTCTCGGCGACGAGGAGTTTTATTGCTCATTTGCCGGCGGTCTGATAAAATATCGTATTATACGATATAAAAGCAGGTGAAGCGATGAACGCACAGTTTATTAACGAGGCATGGACGGATCTTTATTATTATTTGCATTACCAGCACGAAGAGTCTTTAACTCACCAAAATATCAGGTGCATGCAAGCCGTTAAGAAAAATAAAGACGCCACGATACAATTCCTGTCTGATGCATTACAGGTGACCCACCACACGGCATCTGAGCATGTGAAAAGGTTAATACAAAAAGGATACCTGAAAAAAGAACGTTCTCTTCAAGACAAGCGGATTGTGTATGTGAAGCTCACCGGGCTGGGGGAAGATGTTTTGAAGAGAAATACCGAGCTTGACGAGGAAAAGCTTCAAACCATTTTAGAACGTGTCAGCGCAGAAGAGCGGCAAAAGATTATAGAAGCCTTTTCGCTGTTAAGAAAGGAAGCAAAAGATGTCTTTTCTCGTTAAGACGCTGATTTCAGCTGTTATTATTGGAGCCATAACCATGATTGCGAAAGCTTCCCCTAAATACGGCGGCATTATAGCGGCTCTGCCTCTAGTCAGTCTCCTCAGCCTTTTCTGGTTATATGTGCAGGGGAGAGACCCAGCCAGCTAAGCCAGTTTCTTTTTGGGGTGTTATATGGTTTGCCCAGCACAATGATTTTAATCGGGATTGTCGCTCTGGCTTTAAAGCAGTCCCTGCCGTTTGTAGGATCGCTGATTCTCGGTCTCGGCGGCTGGGGAGTGTGTCTGTTTTTACAAAAATGGCTGCTTTCCGGCTCATTCTTTCATTTGCGTTAACAAACAAGGCTACAGCCGGACCTGCAGGAATGGTATTCAGTGTCATTCTTGTCTGAGAGCTCCCGTTCTATTGGACGGGAGCTCTCTTTAGTCTTCTGACAGAAGGATAAATTCCGGGCTGAAGCCATTATGTTCAAACATTTTTCTGGCCCGTTCATTGTCTAAGGCGACATGTACATGGACAACAGGTATTGCTTGTGTATGGAACCACGCGCGTATTTCGCGGATTAACTGCTTGGCCGTGTGTTGTCGGCGATAAGCCTTCGTGACGAAAATTTCATCAAATAGGCCATACAGAGAGTCTGTAACTAGATCTTTTTGAATAGTTGCCAAAGCATAACCAGCCACACGCTGTTCCTTTAAGGCTACAAAGAGGGCTCCATAGCGGGAATCGGCCATTTGCTGCAGCTGTTTAGCAATATTAGCTTGTTCGTCTGCTTCCAGCGCTACATCTGCCATTTCCAAAGCATTTTCGTTCCATAATGTTAAAATCTGGTCTTGATATTGGGAGAGGGCATTGATTGATTGAATTCGCTTTATATCCATCAAGTACGCTCCTTTCTTGTAATAAACAGGGGATCGTTCCCGCACCTCATCAGAAACAACAGGAGGCAAAGCAGGCTAGTAAAAAAAGATAAACAATAGCATGTTGCCTCCCATCTCATGAGATGGGATCTATCAGTGCAGTAACACCATTTTATCAAAAATGGTAAAAAGATACACTTTTTCAAACGAACAAGAAAAAATGGCCACACCGATTGGAACTAGGACATGGGCGTTGATTGTATCATTTTGTCAATATCTGTCTATGAAAAGAAAGAGGAGATAACAGCAAAAAATGGAATGAATAGATAAAACTTACTAATGTGGAACACGTGCAAGAGAGAGGAGAAAACAGATTGAAGATACTGATCTCATTATCTAACCGGTTGATGCAAAGGTATTTGCCGGACCCATTTTTATTTGTTATCATCCTTACCTTTTTTGTTGCTGGCCTATCGCTCGTTTTGACGGACAGTACGCCTATTCAAGTCGTGGAGTATTGGGGCGGGGGGTTTTGGAGCCTATTGGCGTTTACGATGCAAATGGTTCTTGTTCTTGTGACCGGCCATACACTGGCAAGCAGCCCGATCTTTAAAAAAGGGTTGGGAAGCCTCGCTTCAATTCCAAAAACCCCGGGGCAGGCGATTGTTCTTGTTTCCATTGTTTCGCTGCTGGCCTGCTGGATCAATTGGGGGTTTGGCCTTGTCATTGGCGCTTTATTTGCTAGGGAGCTAGCAAATAAAGTCGATGGGGTGGATTATCGGCTGCTGATTGCCAGCGCATACAGCGGCTTTCTTGTATGGCATGGCGGTTTATCCGGTTCCGTGCCGCTGACGATCGCGACACCCGAACACTTCTCAGAAAACCTCATCGGCATTGTGCCGACAAGTGAAACGATTTTTTCTGCTTACAATTTAGTTATCGTTGCTGCGCTGTTTGTCATCATTCCCTTGATGAACCGTCTGATGATGCCGGCAAAGGATCAAACAATCACCATCGACCGTTCCTTGCTGGAGGACGCGAATTCGCTGCAGGCCGCGGCCGTTGAGGCCGATGTGTTAACGCCGGCTGACCGCTTGGAAAACAGCCGTCTTCTCTCTATGGTGACAGGGGCGTTAGGACTGTGCTTCTTGGCGTTATATGTGAGAGAGAACGGCTGGAATCTTAATTTAGATATTGTTAATTTTATCTTCTTATTTTTAGGGATTTTACTGCATGGCACACCGAGGCGTTTTTTGGAAGCGGTAGGAAACGCGGTTAAAGGATCAAGCGGGATTATTATTCAGTTTCCGTTTTATGCAGGCTTAATGGGAATCATGGTTTCCTCAGGATTAGCGACGGCATTATCTGAGGCTTTCGTTTCCATCTCAACCGAGAGCACCTTTCACGTTCTTGTCTTTTGGAGTGCCGGTCTCGTCAACTTTTTCGTTCCGTCAGGAGGCGGACAGTGGGCCGTTCAGGCGCCCGTTATGCTGGAGGCCGCGCAAAGCATGGACGTATCCATGGCAAAAACAGCCATGGCGGTCGCTTGGGGAGATGCTTGGACGAATATGATTCAGCCGTTTTGGGCATTGCCGGCATTGGCAATTGCCGGGTTGAAGGCAAAAGATATTATGGGATTTTGCCTGATTATTTTATTTGTGAGCGGCGCGGTCATTTCTTTAGGTTTCCTTCTCTTATAAATACCGAGTCAAGTGAACAAAGGAAGAAGAGCTCCCCTCACATCGGGGAGCTCTTCTTCCTTTGTTAATCCAGCTTCTGCTTCAAACATTTCATGCTTAAGAAAGCCGCACCCAGAGAAAGCACGGAAATGATCAGCGGCGAAATCGCGTCGGCCGCGCCAAATTCAGTGTCAGATGATAGCGGCACGGAAGGAGCGGTCAAATCCGGAGTATAGAACGCTGTGAGCACGAAGCCGGAGCCGATTTGCAGCAGGACATATGCCAGCACAAAGATGCCCGTGAACAGTAAATAGTTTTTCATCGCCATTTCCCCCTTTTTAGCGGATAGATGACTAGTAGTTTACCATATTTTTCAATGCTCAAACAGCTCCTTAGATCGGCTTTTTCTATATTCAGTGATCTCGGCAGCCTGTGCCTGTTGGCTAAATGGTTAAAGATAGGTGTCTCTAATGAGTATGACTCCAGGATATCGAGGGTAAATGAGAATAAGCCTGCCTCCTCATTTGGAGGAGATCAATGGACGGTATGGTTGATTTTGTCTATTTATCTAAATTCCATAATGAACTTGTTGAATCCACAAGTTTTTTCCTCTATAGTTTGTAAGGTCAAATGCTTTCATAGAAATGAGAAAGTTTGTTAAATTTAGGGAAGGCACAAAAGATCAAAGGATAGATTGCACGTTTATATCCAAAATAATGATTATCTCGTGCTAATGAAAATTGTTAAAAGTCGGGTGAGAGGAATGAAAAAGGTTTTTCAAATTTATAAGGATGACTGGAAAAGAATTTTCAGTGTACCAACTGGGATTCTGCTCACCATAGCCATTATGTTTTTGCCATCTGTTTATGCTTGGGTGAATATTAAAGCGATGTGGGATCCTTATCAAGATACCTCGGGACTGAAAATCGCCGTAACCAATTTGGATAAAGGCGGAGAAGTCAGGGGCAAGCAATTAAATGTCGGAAAAGAAGTAGAGGAGAATTTAAAGAAAAATAAAAAGCTGGGCTGGACGTTTGTTTCTCAGGAAGAGGCAGAGCGCGGCGTCAAGCAAGGAGACTACTATGCCAGCTTATTAATTCCTGAAGACTTTTCCAGCAAAATGGCCAGTGTGCTGTCCAAAAATCCGGAACGGGCAGAGATCCTGTACACCGTGAATGAAAAGCTCAATGCGGTAGCGCCGAAAATCACTGGAAAGGGTGCAGCGAGCATCGTTGAGGAAGTAAGCGAGAACTTCACCAAGGAAGTGGATCAGGCGGTGTTAACTGAGTTCAACAAGGCCGGAATTGAGCTGGAAAGAGAGCTGCCGACAATCCGCAATATCGAGAGCAAAGTGTTTGCGTTAGAAAAGCAGCTGCCGCAGTTAAAGGCAATGGGCAACAAAATCATTGCTCTTGATGAAAAGATGCCGGAGCTTAAAGAAAAAAGCCAAAAAATTGTCGAGCTGGAGAAGGAACTGCCAAAAATCAATGAAGTTGGCAATAGTGTTTTAAAAGTAGAAGAGAACCTCCCGAAATTGAGGGAGGTAGGAAACGAAATTTTGGTCATTCAAAAGAAGCTGCCTACGATCGAGCGGGCAGCCGACAAAGTAGTGGAAATCGATAAAAACTTTTATCGGATTGAGCAAGCGGTGGATAAAGGCATTGAAGACGCACAGAAGGCCAACAAAATTGTGGCGGCCGCCCAGCAGGAGCTGCCTAAGGTAGCGAAGATTGCGGAAGGGGGAAGTGCGTTTGCCAATGAACTCAATGACTTCCTGCAGAAAAACGATGGGGCGTTTGAGACAGTTGCGCCGGTCATTAAGCAAAACTTAACACTCATGCAGCAAATAGCTGATTCCGCTGTTCAACTGACAGAGGCGATCCAAGCGGAGGATTTTGATCCTCAAAAGGTGGTTAATTCTGCAGAATTTACTAAGGAACGCCTGCAAACAGGGGTGACGATCATTGACCGGACGGTGAGCCTGCTGACGAAGCTGAATGAATACGCGGAAGGAAGTCCGTTAACCGGCACGATTGAACGCTTAAATAATGTAAAGCAAAATTTCCAGCAGCAAATAGAAGTGCTGAACAAGATAGAGAAAGCGATTAAAAACGGCGAACAGCCGGCAAAGGAACTGGTTGACCAGCTGAATCAGCTGGCCACGTCCGCAAGCGGCACGTTAGGGGATATTTTGGCGATCTATGACACGGATATTGTGCCAAGAGTCAATCAGGCGCTAAGCAAGCTGAAAACAGCGGCCAAGACGTCTTCTCAAGCCTTGCAAACAGCCAAAGAGAAGCTGCCGGATATCCAGCAGGTGTTAAAGGAAGCTCAGTCCAGTGTTCAATTTGGACTGGAGGAATTACAAAAAATCAAAAAGCGGCTGCCGGGCATTCAGAAGGAAATTCATGAGGCGGCTACAGCTATATCAGGCAAAATGGATGATTTCACAACATCTGTGAATGAAGCGGCTGTATTTGTGAAGAATGATCTGCCATCTGTGGAGAAGAAAGTGCATAAAGCGGCGGATTTTGTGCGAAATGATCTGCCAGCCGCAGAGAAGGAAGTGCGGAAGGTATCTCGTTTAGTTCAAACGAAGCTGCCTGAAATGCAAAAATCCGTTCATCAGGCGGCAGAACTGATCCGGACGGATTTGCCTGAAATGGAAAGCTCGATTAAAGACGCAGCCGATAAAATTCGAAAGTTTGAAGGCGAAAGAAACTTAGGCGACATTATTGAGCTGCTAAAAAATGACGTAAAGAGAGAAAGCGACTTTTTAAGCAAGCCGATTAAGTTAAAAGAAGAAAAGCTATTCCCTGTTCCAAATTATGGATCAGCGATGTCGCCATTCTATACAACGCTGTCTTTATGGGTCGGGGCGATGCTGCTGATTTCCTTGTTCCGGACAGATGTGGTGGACCCGGAAAATCAGTATACGATCTACCAGGTGTACTTTGGAAGGCTGCTGACGTTTTTGACAATTGGCATGTTCCAGGGGCTGATCGTCAGCCTGGGCGACGTCTTTCTGCTCCATGCTTATATCGTGGAGAAATTCTGGTTTGTCGTCTTTGCGGTCATCACAAGCATTATATTCGTGACGATTACGTATACGCTCGTTTCTGTTTTCGGAAACATTGGGAAAGGGCTGGCTATTATCTTTCTCGTTCTCCAATTTTCCAGCTCGGGCGGAACCTTCCCGGTAAGTCTGACACCGGAATTTTTCCAAAAAATTAACCCGTTTGTTCCATTTACGTATGCGGTCAGCCTGTTGCGGGAGGCCGTTGGGGGCATGCTGCCGGAGGTTATCAGAAAAGATTTATTGGCCCTGCTGTTCTTCTTCATTCTGACGATTTTATTCGCGCTGGCACTGAAGAAGCCGTTAAGCGGGATCACCAAAAAACTGGCAGAAAACGCCGAGAAAACAAACATACTTTCTTGATTTTCCATCCAGCATCCGAAAAGCGGACCTTTGCCCGCTTTTCGGATGCTTTTTTAATTAGGACCAGAAGGGGAGAAGGCGGCATCTGGAGTGTTATGAAACCGTTGATATAATCTGAGCGAGAGCAAGTGATGCATCCGCTTCTTCAGGAAAAACTAAGAGCAGAGTTGATTCTCCAAATTGCACATGCCTGAGGATGAGGAAGGCACACTAAAACTGATGGAGACTCATCGTTGTGAACAAATTACTGATGATTCGATAGACGAAGCACATAGAACTTGGATTTCAATCTGAATGATTGGGATAATGAAGAGTTAGTTGGATGACAAAATTATTTAATTTCTATCGTGCGGCATCGGCCGTCTGGTGAATGAATAACAAGGTTGTTTCATTTTTATCGAATGCAAGGGGCAGAACAGCGCAGCTCATATGAATGTTTAATCAGTTGAACAAGCAGCTTGAAAATGGAAGAGGGGGTTGATGTTGAAAATCTGTCAAAAGCACCTATATACAGGGGTTTTTGGATTCAAAAATTTCCCTGGGAAGAAGGATTTAGGTTATAGTAGGAGGGAAGTTGAAAAGGAGTAAATTATATGCAAAAACCAAATATAACGCTCGCTATATTATTGATAAATCTATTCATTGCTTTTTTGGGAATTGGGCTTGTGATTCCGGTAACCCCCAAAATTATGAATGAGTTAAATTTGTCTGGATCGGTTGTTGGCTATATGGTTGCTGCTTTTGCTACCACACAGTTAATTATCTCACCGGTTGCCGGTCGTTGGGTAGACCGGTTTGGACGCAAACGAATGATCGTTATTGGACTAATGATCTTTAGTCTTTCAGAGTTTTTGTTTGGAATCGGTAAAACAGCTGAAGCTCTGTTTATTTCGCGCATGCTTGGAGGTGTCAGTGCAGCATTCATCATGCCGGCCGTAACAGCCTTTATTGCCGACACTACGACTGTTAAGACAAGGCCAAAAGCACTTGGCTATATGTCAGCAGCCATTTCCACAGGCTTTATCATCGGACCAGGTATTGGCGGGTTTTTAGCAGAGATCGGTACTCGTTTGCCGTTCTTCTTTGCGGCTATTCTCGCATTAGTTGCAGCCATCTTATCTATCCTTGCACTTCGTGAGCCAGAACGAAATCCTGAATACAAAGAAATAACCGTTGAGAAAAAGGGGATCAAGCGCGTTCTTATCCCTATGTATTTTATATCATTTATGGTGATATTGATTTCATCGCTTGGCTTAGCAGCTTTTGAGTCGCTATTCGCTTTATTCGTCGACCATAAATTTGGTTTTACCCCAAAGGATATTGCTATCATGATTACAGGAGGAGCCATTTTAGGAGCGATTGCTCAAGTTGTATTATTTGAGCGCTTTACGAAATGGTTTGGTGAAATTCGCTTAATTCGTTATAGTCTTATCCTTTCGACAGTGCTAGTGTTTTTAGTTACTATTGTGAACTCGTATTTTACCATTTTACTTGTTACCATAACCGTATTCATCGGGTTTGATTTAATGCGGCCGGCTGTAACCACGTATTTATCCAGAATTGCCGGCAATGAACAAGGGTTTGTTGGAGGCATGAACTCCATGTTTACAAGCATCGGCAACGTAATTGGCCCGATTGTTGGCGGGATTTTATTTGATATTGATTTAAACTATCCGTTTTATTTTGCAACGATTTTATTAGCAGCGGGAATTGGGATAACACTCGCTTGGAAAGAGCCAGCAGCTCAAAAACCTTGATTTAGCAAAAAGCATACTATTTGCTGCACATTGGCAAGCATTGCATACAAACTGGAGCCGTCCCGTTTAGACGAAAAATTTCAGCAAAAGACCGATTTCTTTGAGGGATCATATAAAAAAGAAGGAGCTCTTTATTGGAGCTTCCTTTCAGTGTTCAGTGAATGATATAGAAGATTGATGATGTTTTTCATATATGTCCATCAGCGCTTTTGCTTTCATGCCAAGATAGCGCTCTTTACTGTATGTAAATACCAAGGTGCGGGTAGGATGAGACGTTAATTGAATATAAGAGAACGCCTGCTGCTGAGGGCTCTGGTGAATGACCATTTCAGGAACGATCGTGACACCAAGACCGTGCTTCACAAAGGATTGAGCGGTTTCGATATTGCTGGTTTCATAAGCGACCAGCGGCTTAAAGCGCCCTCTTGCGCATAGTTCTAATACAGTATGGCGAAAACCATATCCTTTTTTTAATAAGATAAATGGACAATCCGCCACATGTTCAATCGACAAGGTAGTCTGTTCCAGTTGTTCGGGGGAGTGGATGACCTGTTTTACTTTTTCAGACATCCATGGTTTTTCCTCTTTTGGCAAGACGAGATAAAGCGGCTCAGTAAGCATTGCTTTTGTATGTAGACGGGCATCTTCGATCGGAAGCGACAGGATAGATAGATCTATTAACCCTTTCGCTGTCAAATCAATGAGTTGCTCTGTTGATTCTTCAATCAGCTGAATCGAAACCTCCGGATAATGTTCTTTGTAAATTTTAAAAAGCGGAGGCAACAGATGCCCGCCGGTAATAGCGGTGGAGCCAATCTTCAATTCGCCCCTTATTCCTTCTTTTCTTTCAAGCAGCTCCCTCCTTAAATCCTCCCTCATTTGTAAAATCTTTTCCGCTTGTTGAATAAAACATAGTCCATCAGAAGTGGCTTCCACTGTACCGGGTTTTCGGTCGAATAAACGTACACCAAGCTCCTGTTCCAATTTTGAAATTTGTTTGCTTAAGGATGGCTGTGCAATATGAAGGTGTGACGCCGCCTTTGTAAAGCTTTTGGTTTTATAGATTTCCAATGCATATTCAAACAGTCTTATGTCCATGCTATCCCTCCATAGCCTGTAGCTATTAATTCAATAGATTATATATCTTAGTCGAATAGATGTGTATAGATTAAGATGAAAATAATCATATTTCACATTTGAGGGGGATTGGTCTGAATGAGCTCGATAAATAGTTGGGATGCAGAGTTGTATGATAATAAGTTGGGGTTTGTATCTGGTTTTGGCAGAGGAGCAGTTGAATGGCTTCAGCCTCAAGCAGGCGAAAGCATACTTGATTTGGGATGCGGAACGGGTGACTTGACATATGAGATTTCCAAGTCAGGTGCTCGTGTAACCGGAAAAGATTATTCTAAGGAAATGATTGAGAAAGCGCAGAGTAAATATCCGCACATTCCTTTTCAGGTGGAAAACGGGGAAACATTTAGAACGACTGAACAGTATGATGCCGTTTTCTCCAATGCCGCTCTTCATTGGATGAAGCAGGCTGACAAAGTAGTGGAATCTGTCCAATTGGCGTTGCGTCCAAACGGCCGCTTCGTTGCCGAATTTGGCGGCAAAGGAAATGTTCAAACCGTTGTTCAGGGAATAACGGAAGTTCTCTCTCAAGAATACGGACTGGATGCTGCGGAAAGAAATCCTTGGTATTTCCCAAGTATCGGGGAATACAGCTCGTTACTTGAAGAGCACGGATTTAAAGTATCGCATGCTTATCATTTTGACAGACCTACTCCGTTAGCGGACGGAGAAAGAGGATTAACCCACTGGTTAGACAGTTTTGCAGATGACTTTTTCCCTGAGTTTTCCACAGAGGAAAAAACGGTCATTTACGAAAAAATAAAAGACAAAATCCAATCAGATTTATACAAGGATGGAATATGGACAGCTGACTATAAACGAATAAGAATTGTGGCTGTGAAGAAAACGTAAATAAAGTGTTCTAGAGAAACAACTGCTGTTAAAGAAGCCTGTAAGCTGATTGTGTAAGTCGCGTCCTCCCAAGTGTCAACTATCAAGCAGACGCTCAAATAAAAATCATTTTTAGCGAAGACATCTGTAAAAGGTCCTGTCGGCAAAACGAGGAAACCGCCACTGAACAAAGGGCTAACAGTAGCGGCGTATAGGTTTTGCGTTTTGTCGATGGATCTGTTTGGACTAATGAAGTTATCCAAATAAAAACTAATAAAAAGCATAGAAACAGCACAGTTTTCATTATTTTCATCGCAGTTTTCCTTTAATACCGCTATATAAAGGGTGAGTCGAATGTAAGTCTCCATCAAGTTCGCGGCAAATAAAGCATAGCGGAGCTTTCCAAAAATCTTTCACATTATACAGCCATATTTAAGCGTGTATTTACAATTTACATTCCATATAATACCATAATCAGTTCGGATTGTAAAAAAGAGGGAAACGATGTAGCAAGATTCATATTATATAGAACGGTGTCATTCTTATCTTTTGGTTAAGCGTCCCTTGCTTGTACTCAAACCTTAAGAATTGTATAGCACCAATCATTAGACAGTGAAACAGGTTCTGTTCTCCTATACGGGGCTATAGCATTCTTTATATTCGCCGTTCCTAGCTATCTGATTGATAAGGAATTCGAAAGATGCAAAGGATTCTATCTAAGCTTGAAGGGAACCTGACATCTATTCTAGTAAAAATGCCCGCGATGCAATGGGATCGCGGGTATTTTGTGTTAGATAAAGCAGCATACGAGGTGGCAAAGAAAAGATATCTTTCTTTCAAACAATAAAGTTTTTAAAGATAGTTAAATCAACTATACCATTAATTTCTAAATTCATAACTTATAGTAGACAGGTTGTAAAGTATTTTTCAACTTATCTATCTTTTAAGGAAGGAGGCGGGTAATTTGGGTAAAAAGCATTACAATCGTCATGAACGCAATCACAACATGGGCACTCATGAAGAGGCAACAGTTACACAGAATGGCGATCAGTTTTCATTCGTAGATCAAGAATCTGACGAATTAATCTGGATTAGAGAGTCTTGCAACATTACGGTTCAGACGACAGATACTCAAGCAGCAGTTTCTCTTCAAGTAGGACTTCAACTGGCCATTGCGTTAGTGATTAGTATTACCATTGGGGATAGCGATCGTGGCAGAGCCGTAGTACAAGATATTTTACAGCAATTCAATGACGAACAAACTAACAGGCAGAAAATTTTTATCGAAAACTCAAAAGACGTCAATATTGTCACTACTGATACCGACTTGACAGTCAATGTTCAGGCGTTGCTGGAAGTGTTGGTTGCGCTAGTCGCCAAGCTAGATGTTCTTTAATAAAAAATGAAAAGAGAGGAAAAGGGGTGAAAAAATGAAGGAAAAAGAGTGGAGAGCATTGGACCATTGTGATAATCACTGCGGTCAGGAAAACGAGGATGTAGTGCAAGAGGGCGAGCAAGTGGTGTCTAATAAACAACAATCCTTTGAGTGGATCATTGTGAAAGATTCTGAAGGCGTCGATGTCCAAACGACAGATACACAAGCAGCCATATCTTTGCAGCTAGGCATCCAAGCAGCCATCGCAGCTGTGATCAGCGTTACGATCGGTGATACAGACCAAGGTAAATCCGTAGCTCAAGACATCCAGCAGTTTATCAGCACTAAACAACGAAATGTCCAAAAAACAATTATCGAAAAATCAAAAAATGTAAAAGTGACAACGACTGATACAGACTTGGCTGTTAACATTCAAGCTATGCTTCAAATCCTTGTCGCTATTGTAGTCAAATTAGATATTCTATAATATTTGAACAAAACGAGGAAGGGGAGCAGGATGGATAAGACAAGTCGGGATATGGTCGAGAGCTTGCGTCAACATAATGAGCGCCTAATGAAAAATCTATTAAGCAGCTTTCAGCAGAAACGCACCAATGCTAAATGGAAAGAAAGTCTCAAAAAAGACCAGGCTGAATCGCTGGAAGCGTTGAAAAAGCAGTTTCTCCCTATGACGGATTCGACAAACTCTAGTTTGAACAATCTATTAGACAAATTGTCCGAATAAATTCAAGTGATTGATCTATGTCACTTCTATTCATAAAGATACGCAGCAGCATGTATTCTTTTTTCATGAGGGAAAAGGAGGCAAGCCGAAACAAGCTTTTCCCTCATAACTATAAAGGATAGGATGCCATAGTCGAAAACCACTTTATAGCGAACGAAACTCCCTTGATAACTGAAGTGACCGATTCTTTCACTAGGCAGCTAAAAAGACCTGAATCCGGTATCGTACCGGGTCAGGTCTTTTTAGCGTTGGCATATACTGCTTTGCTTACTCAACTAATATACAGTCCTTTATACATCCTTACTGTAATCATCGCTCTCGGCGTGCTGATTCTCTTACGGCATAAAAAGGGATACTTACTATTCTTTTATAAAACTTGGGCTGTCGGTCACATTATTATCTATCTTCTCGCTATTTATCTCTATTTGATAAAGCTGAATTGATTCATAGACTATATCCGCTATTCATAAAATGCTCTCCAATTCTTTACGTTTTTCCGATGAATAGATAGAGCGATTGTATTTCTGCTTCTGAATGGCGAGGGATAGTTACATGATATGAACGATGAAGTGGCACTTAAAGAAAAATACTTAGAAAGCGATGTGGAAAGCAATGGGGAGAAGCGATATTTTTTGATTGCCGTGGAGAGCAACAAAATTATTGGTTCAATTGAATATGGCCCAGCAAGCGATCTCATATGTCATGGCACAAACAACACTTTCAAACAACTAAATGAGGTTGGTACTGTATTTGTTCATCCAGACTATCAGAAAATGGGAGTAGGAGATTTACTATTACACGCAATGTATTCTATTTTACAGAGTAAAGGTATAAAGGAATTTTGTTTAGACAGCGGATATGTCAATGCACAGAAAATCTGGAAGAAGAAATTTGGAGCTCCTGATTGTCTATGAAAGGATTATTGGGGTGAAGGTTTAGATCACATGATTTGGAGGGTTAAGCTTAGTCATGCAGCATGGGGTGAGAAGGAAGGAAATTAAGTATTGCTGAAAAAGGACCTTGCTTCAATCATTGGATAATGCCGCGGCAGAAGCCGCGTTTAAAAGGATTAACACGGAATTTGTCCGACAAATCAGGTTGGATAGTTCAGAGCATCTGATACTCGAATTCAGTGACGATATCAAACTACGAATTTATGAGACATTAGGCTATGTAATCTCGCTTGAATATAAATGAGCATCCCTTAAAAAGTTGTGTGAGTTAGTGTGGACCCTCCCAAATACCTTTTTTATTTAAGAATGATCGTGTAGAATTAAGTATATAATTTCCAATAAAGGGAATAAGGTGGGGTGGGAATGGAAAATAAGATTTTGCGCTATTCATATACTATCATTTCAGGGATCTTTGTCTTAATTATGTCATTCATCGCTTATAGCATGAGCGATATAAGTGAAAGCGCTGTTCGAAATAATGATTCTCGCTATTGGCTCTGGTTTTTACTGTGGGCTATTGGGTTTGCTATGCAGTTTAAAAAATCTCTGCGATTAATTGGATTTATTATTACATTAATTCCAGTAGCGTATTATCTGGTTGCACTGTTTCAAATATTCAGATAATTTGTAGTTTTTTGAGAAACCCCCAATAATTTTGTGTAAATGCTTCATTCCTTTTCCTGCAGATAGCCATTCATTAGCGGCTTTGAACATGGCGGCGAGTTCTGATTGCGCTTGATCGAAACCGAGTTAAATTATTCATAAGCAGGCTTAAAAAGAAGGTGAATTTTCTTATTATCGAATCAAATAAACGGACTTGTCCTAATAAGCTTTACTTTGCTGAGTTCGTCTTTAGTCGTCATGATTGCTGTTTTATCGTTCCTGTATATTTCCTAATCATAATACCCTTAGCCATCGGTTCGCATTTGCTGCTAAAGAAAGGCAAGTAAGCGAAAAGTGAATGTGAGTCAATCATTTCGACACAAAAAAGTTAGGTCTTAAGCTATTCTTCTAACTTGATCCTCAATGGCTGGAGGTGTTTGGTAGTCAATGATAATGTGAATTCTCTTTCGATTATACATCCTTTATTTTAGCAAGCTTACTAGGTGAATTTTCTTCTGCTCTTCCTCATTATTCGCCTTAGAAGCTTAAACAATTATTTTAAAGACAGTTTGGTCTCTAAGGAATACGGTACATAAAGCTCTGCTTGTTCATACAGCAACCAGGCTGATTGGATGGTATTAGAATGCTCTGAAAATGAGTTTGGGAACGTAGCATTTATTTGAACTAACTATACATTCCGTTCGTTATACGTTAGGCGTTAGATCGTAAAGCGTAAAGCGAATCCGTTCGCTATACTAATCGAAAAGAGTTTAAATACTTTGTTACCCACAAAGCAAAGGGTCGCTAACACTTCCCAACTCATTTGGTGCATAAGCACCCATGAAGGTATTTGGACAATACCCTCAAAGCTACTTATGCCTCTAAATACTTATTAGCAAGTGGAACTTCAATTTCAACCGTATAATTTACTTTATCAATACGGCTAGACAGCAATTCAACTTGACGAGTTAATTTGTCGGCCTTTTTTTTGAATTCAGCAGGGTCAAATAAAGCGATTTGTTCCATTATTGCGCCTGAGTGGTGATGAACATTGTATTCTCTTTTCTTAGTATTGGCAAGCGTTTTGAGCAGATCAAGTCGTTCACGCAGCTGCTTTGCTGTTTCAATCGCGCGAATCATCGAGATTGAGCTACCATCCCATTCAACCAGATTGCTTAAATTAGCTTGTTGGATGATCTCTTTTAATTCCAATATGTCACGCTGAACTTCCGATAACTGCTGTAACACAGCCTCAACTGTGATTTCGTATGGTGTATAAGTTTCTCCTTTTGGAACCTCAATCACATGAACATTAAAAAATTCACCCTGTAATTCTCCAACTTTTTTATGAAGACTAGAAAGAAGATTAATGGCTTGTGCTAATGTTATTTTCATTCAATCGATCCTTTCATCAAAACATATGAACCATCTTAACATAGATTAAAACTTACCAGATAGTTTTATATAAATTATAATTAATAGGTGATTGTGAAACTATATTTTTTGGGCTTTCTATATTTTTTATTCTAGAGTCGGTCACGAAAATTGAAGAAGTAATAAAAAAAGATCTTCGATGAAAGATCTATAATGTGGGGTTATGTGAAATAAAAGTGTATGAGGTATTTCTTCGATTCTTTGCGACCTAATTCAATTAATGAGGGCGATTAATTGAATTAGGTAGGGAATCTTGTGGAATCACCCAGCATGAAGTAAATGATCCTAATAAAGTAGATCTAGTTAGGAAATTTCTGATGAAGCCAAGAAATAAAAGTGCTGCTAAACGATTCTTTGTAATATCCATATTTCTTCTTTTATTCGCTATTGATGATTACCTTACTGAATGTGCTAGATGTATGAAAACTGATTTGCGCTATACTGTTATCGCTTTAGTTTTATATATTTCTGACAAAAGAGACAAAGCAGATAAAGATTAAATATTTAATGTAGCGGCTTCGTCCAAACAAGATAGGTGAATAAATCTTTTTAGTTTTTAGAAAGCTAAAAAGAGGTGATATTTATGAAAAAATTGGCTGTTACATTGATAGTAGCAACGGTATTAGTAATCACTGGCACATCTGCCGCTTCTAAAACAATAAACGAAACGGATACTGAGTTATGTGAAACACTGAAATATGCACTGATCAATAGCCTAAGAGAGCCAATAGACAAAGCCATCAATGAAATATATAAGGATGATCAAGAGGCGCCGGAAGGCCTTTCATGGGCTTCATTTCAGACAGAAATCTTGAAGATCAGACAGCTCGATGGAATTGGCGGCACATATGAAATCACGTTCAAGGTTAACCCTTACTACCGTGCGCATATCACTTATGGGGAAGATAAAGTCGTGGTAAATTCAGACGGAGAGCTGATTGGTTATAAACACTTGAAAACCTATCCTAAAGTACATTTCAACTAGCTGGAGCTTTTGGCAAGCATGGCTTTAGAATAAGGATGGTTTTAACTGATTGGGGCAACCTATCCCTAAATATAATTTAGGGTGATAAAATTGAAAAAAAGTATTCCTTTTTTAGTGCTGTTTCTATTCAGTATCTTAAGTTTTGACACAAATAATGGAATAGCCTATGCACATTTAAACGATACACCGCCGCCTCTTGAGGAAGTATATACTCAAATTGGATTTACAACTGTTCACGAGGCAGTGATTGAATTTGAAAACCACTTTAAGAACGATGTAAAGCTGCCGCTTAAAATGCCTTCTATTCCTTTCACTCATATGTTCGGACGATTTTGGGAAGACAAGGAACATAGTATCAATGCCTCTTTAGAAATAGAGTTTATTAATGAAAAATCACCGATAAATCATTATAAAATTAATATTCGCCCTCTCGAAAATAAAGTGGTATCTACAAATAGAAGTCATCAAACAGTCTACACGTTAAAAGACGGACAAAAAGCGATTTATATTGCTGAAAGACATTTCCGTTTCCTTGTATTCGAAAAAGACAATTGGCAGTATATACTGGGAATCAATAAAGAACTAGCAAACAAGGTGACACCAAAAGTATTAGTGGAAATTGCCGACTCAATCGATTAGTAAGTAAAAAATGGCAGGCGGGTGGTTACTATATTATCCGTTGGTAGAGATATTTAAGTGGTCATATGGTGGAGATAATACCTGTCTCTTGGCTTACCTGATAAGCTAAGATGTGCAGATAAATCTCTGGTCTCTTGCAGGATCCATTCTTCCGGAAGGGATGGCAGCTGGTTATGCAAAGGTCCAGCTGGGTAAGAAGCTGAAAACCTTGTGGAATTAATGGCGTATAAAAGACTGCATAGAGAATCTGGAAAGAAGACACAAAAAAACTTGATCGGCAAGGGGTGGGGAGACTCCGGAACTTCCTGCTTGTGGGGTTATGTGGACTAAAGGTGTAATGGAGTATTCGTGTGAACATTTTGAATCCTTTTAAGTTAACGGTGTAGGTTATTATAAAAAAGAGATACCTCTGAATGGAGTGAATGAAATATACTTGTCCTTGTTGTGGTTACAAGACCCTAGACGAAGAACCGCCAGATACATATGAAATTTGTGAAATATGCTTCTGGGAAGATGATGGAGTACAGTTTCAGGATCCTGATTATGAAGGTGGAGCTAACGAAGTATCACTAAGACAGGCACAACATAATTTTATAAAATTTGGAGCTTGTGATAAAGGTAGTTTGAAATTTGTAAGACACCCCAATAACTCTGATATAAAGGATAATAATTGGCAGCCCCTATAGGCTCAACCAGCATCAAAAATTAGCTAATTAATTTTTAATGCCTATACTTGTGGTGTTATGTGAAATAGAGGTGTATAGAGCATTTATTTAATTCTTTAGGATATTTTTAACTAACGAAAACTAATCATCTCTTCCATTTTTTTAACCAAGGTTCAATGATGTTATCAAATAATTTAATCCCAATGTAAATATCCAATATAGCAAGTATTAAAGTAATAACTAGCATGCTTATACCAGTATCATCAAGGGTAATAATGGGTTTTAAAAGTACGAAACCAACAGCCAGAAGAATAGGACCTGTTATAGAAATCCAACCTATCCCAAATAAAAAATATATCAATTTTATTCACCTCTTTTAAATAAATTCATCTGCCCCGTTACTTTACCCCCTTATGGAT
>NZ_BCVF01000019.1 GCF_001591605.1 Bacillus badius NBRC 15713
GATCAATTTTGTTTTCTTTCACAAGAACTCTATTATCATATCATTATATCAACGTGAAAGTCAACTCTTTTTTATTTTCTCTTCTCACCGATTTAAAATTTAATTATCGGAGGAATTACATTCTATCATCCATCCCAAGAGAAAGTCAATACCTTTTCAATAAATTAATGGTATGAATAAATCCCTAAACAAATCATAAAAAAAGACGATGTGGTTACACATCGTCTTTTGTATGTTTAATTATTGTTTTTCTACGTTAGCAGCTTGTGGTCCGCGTGGTCCTTCAACAACTTCGAAAGAAACGCTTTGGCCTTCTTCTAAAGTTTTGTAACCTTCGCCTTGAATAGCTGAGAAATGTACGAATACATCATCTTGTCCTTCAACTTCGATGAATCCGAAACCTTTTTCTGCATTAAACCATTTAACTTTACCTTGTAACATGTAAATATCCTCCTCGAGCTAACTTGCTCATTCATTTCTTGCTGTTTATTACTATTTCAAGACGAAAACAACTTTATGTAAAAACTTGCTCTCTTTTGAAACGAACTTAAACAACTGCTTTCACTATACCACCTTTGCTGTTAAAAAGCAAGAAAATGTCGCAATGTATTTGGGTGAAACTTCTTTTTTTAGCGCTTCAGGACTATGGTACCAATCTTCAAAATATTTCATTTTGTTGTTTACAACACCAAAGAGAGTGAATATACTGTATTATAACAGAAAAACAAAATGTAAAACTGTTTTATAAAAGGAGGGAGTTAAGCCATGATGAGTCCATTAGAGTTTTTCAGAACACTGCCGCCAAAAATGTGTCCGGAATGCGGAGAGCATATGCATGAACAAGCCGAGTCTTACATGATGGAATGTGATCGCTGCTTGTCAAAAAAAGATGAATAGACTAACACAAGAAATCAAAAAAGCTGACAGCAGTAATTCTCTATCTGCACTGTCAGCTTTTTGTCTTTGTTTTTACTTACTCAAAAACAAAATGAACGTTTACAACGGTCATTCCTGCCACGTTTGGCCCCCGATCTCTCCAAGGTTTTTCAACGGCTTCTTGGCTGGTCCTTCAATTACTTCGCCTGTGATAGAATAACGCGAGCCATGACAAGGACAATCCCAAGTACGTTCGGCATCATTCCACTCACATTCACACCCCATGTGGGTACATGTCGTATCCACAAGATGCACGGTGCCGTCTTTTTCTTTAAAGGCCCCTGCCCGTGTTCCTTCCCAATTAACAACAATGCCTTGATCGACTGGCAGATTCCCCCGCTCCTTAAAGAAATAATCAAGCTTGCCTTTAATAAATGTTGCAGCGACATCGCTTTGCTGTTTAACAAATTGCTGGATGCCGGGATCAGCTTTAAACCGGTCTGGAGAGAATAATTCGGTATAACGATTTTGTTTATGGACAATTAAATCTGAAAGAAGCCTTGCTGCAGCCACGCTCGTTGTCATTCCCCATTTCTTGAATCCGGTAGCTGAGTAAATATTCTCTGCTTCATCCGCTTTTCCGATATAGGGGATTTTATCCATTGGAACTAAGTCCTGTGTAGACCAAGTAAACAATAACTCTTCTATGCCAAATTCCTTTTCAGCAAAGTCCATTAAGTTCTGGTAATGGCTCTCGGTCGGCTGCCCTTTTCCCGTCTTATGTCCATCCCCGCTGATTAGCAGGACTTCTTCGCCATTGTAAACTGTACTTCGCACAGAACGGGTCGGCTGTTCAGCTGTAATATACATGCCGCCTGGAAATTCTTTTTTAGGCTTAATAGCTATCACATAGGAGCGGGTTGGATGCAATTTAGCAAAATAAAACCCATTGTCATAAAAAGGAAAATGACTTGCCACTACAATATCATGCCCGATAGCCTTTACACCCGACCTCAAGACGACAGCCGGCCTCTCCCCTTTTTCTACATCTTCAGCTGGTGAATGTTCATAGATGGCGCCGCCATTTTTAGTAATGTATTCAACCAGCGGCTTTAGAAATTGCAAAGGATGAAAACGGGCCTGGCCTTTCATTTGCACTGCTTGCTTAAAAGGGGTTTTCCATGGCATCGAATCGACAAGCGATCCTTCGATGCCTAGCTTTTTATAACTTTCTGCTTCTTTCAGCAGGCTGGGCTCTTTTTCCTCAGAGTTTGTATAGACATAAGCCGTTTCCTCTTGAAATCCGCACTCGATTCCCTCTTGCTGGATGGTTTCCCTGATCCAGCGAGCTGCCTCCGCGTTTGCTTCATAATACAGTCTAGCCTGTTCCTCTCCCACAGAGGTAATCAGCTGATCGTAAATTAAATTATGCTGGGCTGTCACTTTCGCCGTCGTATGGCCGGTCGTGCCATTCAGTAACTCATCCGCTTCAAGAATGGCTACTTTTTTTCCTTCCTTAGTCAGCATATAACCTGTTACAATGCCCGTAATGCCGCCGCCTACAATCACAACATCCGCAAATATTTGTTCTTGCAAAATAGGAAAAGACGGCAGTTCTGTATCTGCTCTCCATAATGGTTCACGATTCATTTTCGTCATGACTATTCCTCCTTATAAAACATTGCTTGTTTTATATCTTTCCTTGATTGAGGAAAAGTATGCCAAAGAAAGCAAAGCTTTTTCATTTCCGCCTCTCTTTAAACAGACCATAAGAAAGCCGCCTTCCCATTAAATAGTGAAGGCGGCTCTTTAAAAATTATTTTCCAACGGCTTTTTTCAATGTCTGAACATTATGCTCCATAAGGGTAAAGTAATTTTCTCCCTTCGCCTCGTCTTCTTCAGTCAGTACAGACAGGTTATGAATTTGAAGCGCTTCTGCTTTTAACTCTTTTTGTACAACCTTCGCCACTTTCGGCGTAACATTTTGTTCAAAAATAACGTATTGGATTTGATGCTTTCTCGCTGTTTCAATCATTTCTTTCAGCTGTTTTTGGGAAGGCTCATTAGTAGGGGACAAGCCTGCTACACTGATTTGTTTGAACCCATATTCCTTCTCCCAATAGCCAAACGCAGCATGGGATACGAGAAACTCTTTGTTAGTCGATTGTTCAGCAGCCTTTTGAAACTCTCCATCTAATTTCATTAACTTGCTTTTCAGCTCTTCATAATTTCTTTCGTAGTCCTCTTTGTGCTTAGGATCAAGAGCTGATAATTCATCTTTAATCACACCTGACATATCCGCTGCCAGTACAGGATCGAGCCAAATATGCGGATCCGTTCCTCCATGCGCATGTTCATGGCCGTGTTCTTCATGCCCCTCTTCATCGGCATGCTCGTGATCAGCTTCTTCCTCGCCGGAAGCGTCTTTATGACCATATGATCCCAAGTCGATTTCTTCCCCTACCTCAACAACGCGCACGCCTTCTTTATCCATTGATTTCTTGACTTTTGCGCCGAATGGTTCAAGCCCTAATCCGTTATACATAAACAAATCCCCATCAGCAATATCAATGATGGTTTTGGCCGTCGGTTCGTATGTATGCTCATCTACTCCGGCTGGCAGGATACTTTCGACATCGACATGTTCCTTTCCAATTTCTTCTGTAAAAAACGTTAACGGGTAAATTGTCGTATATACTTTCAGAGCACCCTTTTCTTTGCTGTTGTCTTGTTGACTCCCCTTTTCCTGCCCGCAAGCGGAAAGAAGAAGAACAACAGCAAACACAAAGAAAACTTTTAAAAAGCGGAACAAAATAATTCCTCCTCCAAATATAAATATAAAATGATAATAATCAGCATTATATCGAAATCATTCCGTTTTGTAAATAGTAATCATTTCGATTTATAACCGATACAAAAAGCCAAATGCTCTCTATCTGCATTTGGCTGGATTTTTCTCTTATTTTGTTAAGATAATCGGCTCATCTTTAGTAATTACAATTGTATGTTCAATTTGGGCGACGAGGCTGCCATCCGGTGTTTTAAATGTCCATCCGTCTCCCCCTTCTACGATCATGTCTGCTTTAGCAGAGATAAACGGTTCGAAGGCAATAACCATTCCTTCTTTTAGTAAATCATTATCCCACGGATCAAAATAATTTAATATGTGGTCCGGCGATTCATGAAGTGTGCGTCCGATGCCATGGCCGGTTAAGTTTTTGATCACCGTCAAGCCATTGCGCTTCGCTTCATTCATCACTGCTTTTCCGATTTGGTTTTGCTTAGCCCCTGCTTTTGCTTTCAGCAGGCCCCGCTGAAATGCCTGCTCGGCTGTTTCGCATAGCTTGAAGAGCAAAGGATCGCCCTCGCCTACAACAAAAGAAATGCCTGTGTCCGCAAAATAACCGTCATAAGAGCCGGATACATCAATATTGACAAGATCGCCCTCTTTAATAACACGGCTGCCCGGGATGCCATGGGCCACTTCATCATTCACGCTGATGCACGTATACCCCGGAAAATCATACTCGCTTTTCGGGCCTGATACTGCGCCTTTTTCTGCAAATAGCCGGCCGCCGAGTTCATCCAGCTCTTTAGTCGTTACCCCCGGCTTTGTTGCAGCGCGCATTTCGTCGCGAATTTCTGCCACAATCTTTCCGATTTTCTTCAATGACTGCAGTTCTTCTTCCGTTTTTATAATCATCAAACTCTTCCTTTATCTTAAAATTGTTTCCGTAACATACTATACAGAAAATACCTTTGATTGAAAAGAAGTTCAATCTTTCTCATTCAAAAATCTCCAAGCAGCTGAGGCTAAAATTTTCCCAGCATGGAGCATCGCTTCCTCATCAATATCGAACCGCGGATGATGATGAGGATATACTGCATTTTTTTCGGCATTGCCTGCTCCTGTTAGAAAGAATGTGCCTGGAACATGCTGCAAATAATAGGAAAAATCTTCGCCTACCATTAGCGGTTCTGTTACATAACAATTGTCGCTTCCGAGAACTTCCTCCGCACATGAACGGACAAAACTGGTCTCGCGGGCGTGATTGATAACCGGAGGATACCCTTTGATATATTGATAGTTATAAGAGGCGCCTGCCGCTTCACATAGCGAGCGCACTATCGACTCCATTTTTCGCTCAATCACCTGTTGAACCTCTGTCCGAAACGTTCGCACCGTTCCTTTGATGGCTACTTTTTCCGGAATAATATTGAAAGCATCACCGCCATGAAAAGCGCCGACCGTTATAACAGCCGAATCGAGCGGGCTGACATTGCGGCTGACAATCTGCTGAACGAGCTGCACCCAGTTCGTTCCTAGCATAATCGGATCGACGGTTTCATGCGGCAGCCCGCCGTGCCCGCCTTTTCCAGTAATCTCCACTTCAAAATGATCCGCCGCTGCCATAATCGCCTGCGGCTGAAAAGCAGCCTGTCCTACTGGGATAGTTGACCATAAATGTGTGCCAAAAATCGCATCTACCCCTTCTAAGCAGCCATCCTTGATCATCTCTTTTGCTCCGCCCGGCACAAGCTCCTCTGCAAATTGATGAATCAGCACAACGTTGCCGCTTAACCATTCACGCTTTTCCTGCAGCGCCTTTGCCACCGACAGCAAAGCAGCGGTGTGGGCATCATGTCCGCACGCATGCATTTTTCCAGGAACGGTGGACCGATAAGCCACTTCTTTTAAATCCTGAATAGGCAGCGCATCAAAATCAGCCCGCAAGGCTACTGTTTTCCCCGGCCGCCCCCCGCGAATGATTCCGACTACGCCGCGCCCGCCAACTCCGGTTTTCACCTCTATGCCCATTTCTGTTAACCGGCGGGCAATAAATTTAGGTGTTTCTTCTTCTTCAAATGATAATTCCGGGTGCTGATGCAAGTACCTTCTAACCCTTATTGTTTCTTCAAAATCTCTCTCCAGCTGCTGATAAATTTCCTGCAACATCCTCCCATCCCCCTTCTTTATCTTTCTTCCAGTTCTGTCACTAATTCGATCAGTTTTAATGGGCTGAACGGCTTCGCCAGAAAAAAGTCTGCTCCCGCCTCCTTCGCTTCCTCTAAATTTCTCTGCTGTGTTTTAGCGGTCAGCATGACAATTTTCACGTCACTCGTTTCCCTTACCTTTCGAATTACTTCAATTCCTGTCATTCTCGGCATCATGTAATCCAGAAGCAAAAGGTCAAATGTTTTCTCTTTAAAACATTCAATTGCCTCGTGCCCATCAGCAGCCTCCGTGAGAACATGCCCTTCTTCCTCCAGCGTATCAACGATAAGCATCCGCAATACTTCTTCGTCATCTGCAATCAATATATTCATCAGACCTCTCCCCATTTACTGTCGTCTCTTTTTCCTCCCACAGAGGAAGAAGAACAGAAAAAACACTTCCTTCCCCATATTCGGAAGATACTGTAATGGTTCCTCCATGAGCTTCTGCTATTTCCTTGCAAACTGCGAGTCCTAAGCCAGTGCCGCCGATTTTCCTGCGATCCGAATTATCAATCCGATGAAACTTTTTAAACACATGCGGGATTTCGGCAGCCGGTATGCCAAGTCCTTCATCCTTTATCTTTATGAGCATATTCTTCTCATTGTTCGTTACATACACAGCGACCTGCCCTCCCTGCGGAGAAAACTTCACCGCATTGCCAATTAAATTAGTAAATACTTGGATCAGGCGTTCCTGATCGCCGGACAACCACTTTTTAGAGCGTTGATCAATCAGCTGAAAATGATGGCGGTTCGTCGTCTGGCTGATCGTCTCTATAATTGGCTCTATTAAAGGAGCGGGGTCTACCTTTTCAAATGAACAAGCGAAAGCGCCTGACTCCATTCGCTGCAAGTCTAAGAAGTCATTAATTAAGTTAGTCAGCCGCACAGCTTCCTGATGAATCGTCGTTAAGTATTTTTTCTGCTTTTCTTGATTAAGCGAACGATTCAGCATTAATTCAGTAAAGCCTAAAATACCGGCCAGCGGCGTTCGCAGCTCATGACTGACGGTGCTGACAAGCTCAGATTTCAACTGATCCACCTCGAGCAGGCGGTTTTTCATCTGCTCCGTTTCCGCCAGCATTCTTTCCAGCTCTTCCTGCTGCATCATCAATTCCTCATTATGAGCTGTTAGTTCATGCTCCCTTTCCTGGATCGTTTTCGTCATATGAACAAACGCAGCAGAAAGCACACCAAGCTCATCTTTTCTTTTTATTTGCCGAATATGTACTTCACCGCCCGCCGCTAATTTCTCAGCGGCTGCCGTGAGCTCCTGAAGCGGCTGCCCAAGTTTTCTCGAAAGCAGCCAGACTGCTCCGCTAGTCACGGCAAAAACGAAAACAAAATAACCGGCCACCGCTGCATTAAGCGCCCTTGTCTTCTCCAAAAATTGTTTATACCGCTGGTCAATCAGCTCATTCAGGCCGGATTTTTCCGCTTCAACCGCTTGTATTAAAGAAAGGATCTGATCGGTTGTCCCCAAAGATGACAATTGCCGCACGCCTTCATAATTCCCAGCCTTGACGAGAGCCTCTGCTTTAGGAACCAGTTGATTAGTATACGTACCGTTGAATTCAGCCAGCTCCGCAACGAGCTGTTTTTCCTCTGACGAAGAAGCAAGCGGCTTAAACTTCCGCATCGCCTCCTTTAATTTGCGCGCACTGTTATAGGCTTGCTGAAGTTCTTCTTCATTTTGGAAAGCGATATAACCGCGCATGGAGAAGATCGTATGTTTAAAGCTGCTTTCGACCAGTCCGACCGCCTTCACCTTTTCGTTCATCTTTCTTCTTTCTTCCATGTACTCATCAGCGAGCCGTTTTTCAGCCAGATAAGCAACTGCTGCCCCGGCCATTAAAAGCAAAAGCATGGCTACCATAATGACCAAGAATTGTTTGCGGATGGTTTGGCGGAATAGTGTAATCATGTAACCCTCCTATTCAACGGTCCAGATAGATTAATTGACGATTCTCATCGCAAGCCGGCGCACACGCGCTTCCAGCTCTTTCATGCTGAACGGCTTTGTTAAATAGTCATCCGCCCCTAACTCCAATCCTCTGACAATATCTTTTTCACTTTTTCTTCCTGTCAGCATAACGATGATAAAATCCTCTTCCGGGAATTCCTTTCGAAGCCGCTGGAGTACTTCTACACCATCCATTCTCGGCATGACGCCATCGAGTAAGATAATGTACTTCCCCCCTTGCTTGTACCAATCATCGTTAAAGAAAGCTTCCCCTTCCCGAAAGGAACGAATATCTATCTGATAATTTCCAAATGACATTTTGCGGAGTTGATCTTCAAGAATTTGCCTCATAACCGCATCGTCATCAATAATTCCGATGCGCAGCCACTTTTCTTTATCGATAGAAGGATTAATATCTTGATAGTTTGTTACCTTCCCGCGGCCGTTAATCTTCGAAGAGTAAAGAGCGAGATCTGCTTTTTTCAAAAATTCTCCCGGACGCTCTTCTGTATGATTGACTTCCACTACACCCCCGGAAAAGCTGCAAAAAACAGACTGGCCTTCAAACAAAAACTCATGCTGTTCAAGCTCCTGGATCATGGATTGAATGATTTGCTTCGCCTTTTCTCCCGTGCACCCCGGCATAAGCAAAACAAACTCTTCCCCTCCAAAGCGGATAAAAAAGTCATCCTGGTGAATCCGGCCTCGAACCATGCGGCTAAACTCCTTCAAGACCTCGTCTCCAGAAGTATGGCCATATGTATCATTGATTTTCTTGAAATGATCAAGATCCAGCATCGCTAAAGAAAATGGGGAGTGAGATTCTTTTAATAAATGAAGCTGCCGTTTAATTTCCACATTAAAAAACTTACGGTTAAATGCTCCCGTCAGCTCGTCAATTAATACGACCTCTCTCATTAAATCCCGATAATTCATTTTATTCTTCATACGAATAAGAATTTCATCCGGGTCCGCCGGCAGTTGAATGTAATCAAGGGCGCCTGCTTCATAAGCTTCCATGCGTGCTTGCTTTTCCCTGCTTGAACTAATCGCTATAACAGGCGTAAAACGGTTTCCTGCGATTTCTTGAATCTTTCTCAGCAGTTCGATCCCACTGTTTTTTGGCATATCCAAATCAATCAGCAAAAGATCCGGATGCTTTGACCAAAAAGCAGAAAGCCCCTTTTCCGGTGTCATTGCGGCCAGCACCACCCAGCCTTCTTTTTCCATTTCCCGCCTTAATGCCGTCAGCTTTTCAATATCGCTTTCAATAAACAGAACGACCTCACTGCCCCCGGCTTTTTTCTCTTTTATTGGCTCAATAGGCGGTGTTTCCTCTTGCTCATCATGACCTCCTAGCAGTTCCTTTAAAAAAAGCGGCCACTCTTCCCTGCTCCAGCGCTTGTCGCTCTCCTCATCCAGCTGTTCCAGCTTAGCAGCGGCCACTCTTGAAATATCTTCCAACCCAATCGAGCCGGATGTTCCTTTCAAGGAGTGAAGAAATCGGTACAATTCTCTTTCTGCAAGAAACGGCTGGCTCTTCCAGCGTTGAAAAGTGGTGTCCATTTTCTGAATGAATATTTCCTGATATTTTTTCACACATACCCTTCCCCCTTCCATTAATCATACATAAGCAGGCAGCTTACATAAGTGTATATGATAAATAGTTTGCAAATATTATCTCTCAAAGACGCTATGACGAAAGCTTCATCTAAATATTGTACATGGGTTTTGTTCTTGCTACAACGAATTCACCAACAGCCCGGCAGCAAAAAAAGCTTTGATATCTAACTATGTACAAAGGGACAAAACTGGAAAAGCAATGAACCGACCCATTTTTTCTGAAGAATGGATATGGAAAAAGCCCTTTAAGCAAAGGGCCTTATATTTTATGGAAAGGGGCTCGAATCGTCCATAGGTGGAACAAAGCATTTCATTTTGTTTTAATTCCGGCAATGATTAATCTGGCGAGACCATCCCGCCGGCTCCGGCTGAATCAGTGTCAGGGTGGGCGGCAAATGCGGATAATTCGTTTTCCTCTGGCTCAGGCTTTTGTTGTTCAGCAACTTTCAGCTTGCTAGATAACTTTTCTTGTTCAGCTTTCATCGTAAGATTGCCTCCTTATATCGGCCCCTTTTGTTAACTTTTCCCTTTTTATCCTTTAGTAAACCGACGCAGAAATAATATAGGGCTATCATCGAGTTTCACACAGGTTTTCTTATGTGAAAACGATGCGGTAAAAAGGCTTGAGAGGAACCATCCTATTGGTGGCTTCATATCCTATAAAGGAGATTAATAAAGAAGGTGGTCTTCATTAGAGAGTCAATGTATTTAGATTTTTTATCAAAATTTGGTGTCGGCGGTGCCCACCCAGGAGGCCTTGATTTAACCCAGGAAATATTAAAAAATGAAAAAATCAGCGAGTCTTCCCGTATCTTAGATGTCGGGTGCGGAACTGGGCAAACTGCTGCTTATTTGGCCGATCGCTATGGGGCCAGTATCATCGGCATGGACATTAATCCGATTATGATAGATAAAGCGAAAAAGCGGATCAAACAATGTCAGCTGCCAGTAGAAATCATCCAGGGCTCTATCGAAAATTGCCCTTTGCCGGATGGTCAATTTGATTTGATCCTATCCGAATCTGTATTAGCTTTCGCCGATAAGCCCCGCTCTCTTCACGAGATATTCCGGCTATTAAAGCAAGGCGGCCGTTTTGTTGCTAACGAATTAACGATTAACCAGCAACTAAATTCCACCTATACAGAGGAAATTCAACAATTTTACGGACTGGATTCTGTTTTTACGGAAAAGGACTGGCTCAGTCTGCTTGAAAAAACCGGTTTTACGGATATTAAGACCTCCATCCAAAAACCATCCATGCTTGAAAACAATCCTTCGCCTGAATTCCAATTCTCAGAACATATTGAACCGCACCTTTATATGATACCGGACCAGCATTTGTATATGATGACAAAATACCGGAATATTTTGGACTACAGAGTGTTTTCATGTACCAAAGAATAAACAGGCGGCAGCCGCTGCTGATCGACAAAAGGAGTTCGGAAGGGTCTTATTCCGAACTCCTCAGTCTTTTTATTTTTCCTAGGGATGTCTGCAAGCTTGCAGACATCCCTATATTTAAACAAAGAATGGAAAGAACGGACCAAACCCTCTTATGCCATAGAAAGGAAAGCCAAACAAACCAAACGGGCCAAAAAAGGGATAGAGCCGACTTTCGTCTTCGGTGTGCATAGATGGAGCATTTGATGTGTTCGGCTGATTCGTGTTAGGCATGATGATGTACATGTTATTTTTATCATAGCTATGCAGCAAGCCTTGATAGATCGCACCGTCATTCATTTCTACTTGAATAAATTGATATAAATGCTTTTTACACTTATCGTGTAATTTTTTATGATCCCTCTGGTAATAAGGGGCAGCCTCATTGGTATAGGGTTGCATGATACTTCCTCCTCCAATTCATTATATTTACACATATTCTTAAGCCAGGCTTTATGTTACAAAGTCTTGCCATTATTAAAACTCCTGCTTGAAAAGCCGCAAAATTTTTCCGGCATACTTTTTCGCTGCTGTCCTGCTCTTTGGCCGCTGTCTTCTGTCCTGTTCTTACATCCATTCAATGAATGGTTGTTTATTTTATGGGTAAAGGAGCGATATAATCAATTGAAGCAATTTAAATTCGAAAAAGGAGTTAGATATGATGAGAAAATGGCTGTGGTTTGTTCTCCTGCTAATTGTGATCCTGTCACCGATACTCGTCTGGCAGTTCAAACCAGCTGAAAAACTAGATCTATTAATCTTTGATAAAACCGTGCCGGATGATACATACCGGGAACATCAAGGGCTAATGTGGCTGCTGAATTACAATAAATACACTTCCTCCTCAGGCGCAGCGTACAATAAGAAACTGGACTATGCCGGCATCAGGCCGGACGGCAAAACATATGCGAATCGGCCAATTTCACAGCTGGCCCACTCGCCGCAGCTTATTTACACAGCTGATACATATGGGGTGGATACCGACCGCCGGAAAGCCGTGCACGGAGGCATGAGCCAACAAGAATGGACGGAACTGCAAGAGCTGTATTACGACCATCAGCCGGTGTGGGTGTCAGAATATAACAGCTTTGCCTCCCCTACCTCCAAGAGCGTGCGTGAAAATTTCTTAAACTTTCTAAATATCGACTGGACGGGATGGATTGGCCGCAGCTTTGCGGAATTAGACCCGGATAAGAACAAAGAAATCCCCGCTTCCGCTGTTGAAGCCTATAAAAAACAAGAAAAACAGCCATGGAAAAGCTCAGGACCCGGATTTATATTTATTCATGAAGATGGAAAAGTGGCCGTGCTTGAAGAAAAGCATTTAAAATCCCATAAGCTAACCGTTCAATTTACTGCTCAGGGAAAAAAAGAATTCGGCCTGAAAGAAAGTCCGGGCTATAACTATTGGTTTGATGTCATCGTTCCACGCGACAAAAAGGAAGTGATCGCCAACTACCAGTGGCAATTGACGGAGAAAGGAAAAAAACTACTCAGCCGCAATGGCATTCCTGAGCAATTTGCGGCTATCACGAAAACCGACAAAAACGGCTCGCCCGCCTACTACTTCGCCGGCGATTATAACGATACTAATCACTTGCCTTCTTTTCATAAAGTAGCCGGCCTTATTAAAATGAAAAGCTTATTCACGAAAGAAAACAGAATCGACAGCGAGGCTTTTTACTGGAGCACCTATGTACCGCTGATGGAAAAAATCCTTGATCAGGCCGCTCATGAAAAGCCGGAGAAAAAACAGACACCTGCTATAGAAACTAAAAAAATAGACGGCCTGTCTGTTAATGCCAAGCTAGCCAATGATCAATTTCAAATTTTGAAAAATGGCAAATGGGTGCCGCTGACGATTAAAGGGGTCAATATGGGAATGGGAAAACCAGGAGTTTTTCCGGGAGAAGCAGCTATTACGGAAGAAGAATATTACCGCTGGATCAAGCAAATTGGCGAAATGAACGCCAACGCGATTCGCATCTATACCCTTCATCCGCCTGGATTTTACCGGGCGTTAAAGCGGTACAACGAACAAGCTGATACGCCAATCTATCTCTTCCATGGAATATGGATCGATGAAGCGCCGCTTGAAGAAAAGCTAGATGCGTTCGACAGCAAGATTATGAAGCAGTTTCAATCCGATATTAAGACCATTGTAGACGTGGTGCATGGAAATGCTAAGGTTCCTGAAAGACCTGGGCATGCGAGCGGTTCCTATCAGGCTGATGTTTCTCCTTATTTAATCGGCTGGGTCATCGGGATTGAATGGTATCCCTACATGGTGGATAACACGAATCAAAAGCATCAGGGAAAAGGAGACTTTTCCGGCACATACATGAAAACGAAGGATGCGCAGCCATTTGAGCATTGGCTCGCTTATATGATGGACTACACTCTTAAAGAAGAAGCAGCTAATTATGGGACGCAGCACCCGATCAGCTTTACCAACTGGGTGACAACTGACTTGCTGGATCATCCGTATGAGCCGCTTGAACAGGAAGACTTAGTCGGGGTCAACCCGAATGTCATTCATCCGACAGAAAAGCTTCAAGCGGGTTACTTTGCTGCTTACCATGTGTATCCGTACTATCCGGACTTTTTGAATATTGATAAAAACTATTTGAACTATAAAGATCATCGCGGCCAGCCAAACAGCTATGCTGGATATTTACATGATTTAAAGAAAGCCCATACGATGCCGGTATTGATTGCTGAATTTGGCCTGCCTGCCTCCCGCGGCATTACTCATGCTAACCCATACGGCTGGAACCAAGGCCATAACAGCGAGAAAAAACAAGGAAAAGTGGTCGCCGAACGCTTTGAAGATATTATGAAGGAAGGATATGCCGGAGGGCTTGTCTTTAACTGGCAGGATGAGTGGTTCAAACGGACGTGGAATACAATGGATTTTGATAACCCTAACCGCCGCCCCCATTGGTCAAATGCCCAAACCAACGAGCAGCAATTTGGCATCCTTAGCTTTGACCGCTTCGCCATTCGCGTGGATGGAAAAACGGATGATTGGGAAAAAGCCGGCATTCAGCCTGCCAAGCTAAAGAACAACGATGAAATCAAACAAGCTTTCGTTACTCACGATGAAAGGTACATCTATCTGCGCCTCGATTATAAGAAGGCAAAAGCAGCGGGAATGGATACAACTCTTTTGATCGATACCATACCGAAACAAGGAAACAAAAAGATTCCGTACAATGGCGGCATCTCATCCGGACGAGGCATCGACTTTCTTTTGCGGCTTAACGGCAAACAAGATTCGCGCATGCTTGTTGACAGCTATTACGACAGCCATTATTTTATGTATGGCGAAAAGCTAAAGCTTATTCCTGAAAAAGCGTATGCTTCCAGAAAAAACAACGGGCAGTTCCATAAAATCGAAATGGCTTTAAACAAAACATTAGTGAACCCTGTTACGAAAGAAGTCTATCCGTTTGAGTCATTTGAAACTGGAAAATTGGAAAAAGGAAACGGCAATCCTGCTGATAAAAACTATAACTCTCTAGCTGATTATGAAATCAATAAAGAAACCGGCGTGGCAGAAATACGTATTCCATGGCTGCTTTTAAACGTAAAAGATCCAAGTACGAAGGAAATCGCCAGTGATTATTGGCAAGAGGGCTTGGAAGCCTCACAAACGATCAAAAATATTTCCTTCGCAGTGGCTGCCGGACCAAAAGCAGGCCTATTTACTGGCGATGACTTTTTCTCATACAACTGGAAGAAATGGGAGAAGCCGCAATACGAGGAACGGCTAAAACAATCCTATCCAATAATCAAAGAAGAATTTGCTAAATATAAATAACGATGGAGACAGACAAATGAAAAAGAAGTGGCTGCTGGCAAGTTTGTTTTTGTTTATGATTGTTTTTTCTGTGATTCTGCTGCTCTCACTGAAGGAGAGGACCGAGATGCCGAAAACAGAGCGAGAGACGTTTACTCCTTCAACCGTTGAGACATTTCAATCGTTCAATCGGGAAGACTGGGAGATAAGAGAGAAATTTAAATTAGGACGCGGTTACCTGCTTGCCCGGCAAGTGGCGCCCGCTCCCGGCAAAGTAGAAATCAAATTAAACAGCCGCACAGCAGATGGCGGGGAAATAAGAACAAGGGAATCCTTTCAATACGGGCAGTTTGAAGCGGCTATTCAAACGGCCGATGCGCCCGGGTCCATCACCGGATTCTTTCTATATGCCCCTCCTGATCTGCATCATGAAGTGGACATCGAAATTTTTAACGAAAGAAAAAGCAAAGTGCTTCTGACTATTTATCAAAACGGAAAAGTGGCAAAGCAAATGGAGCATCCCCTTCCTTTTGATCCGACAAAGGAGCTTCACGATTACCGGATCGATGTGCTCCCTGAAGAAACTCGTTTCTTGATTGACGGAGAACTCATCCAAGCGTGGAAAGGCAACTTCAGCTCCAAGCCGATGCAGTTAATGATTAACAGCTGGTACCCTTCTTGGCTGGAGGTCAAGGGAGACGCTTCATCACCCACCGTTATTGATCAAGTCAGCTACAGCCGCTAGCAAACAGCTTCATTTACACAAAGCAGCCGGCCGGGAAAACTTTTCCCAGCCGGCTGCTTTGTTATTGCTTGACCGTTTTCATCCCCTCTGCTCTCTTGCTTTCTTTGACAATAGAAAACACGGCAAGAATGAGGGCGATCACAATAAACACTCCGCCGACGCTCGCATTTTGTTCAACCGAAGCATGCTCAATCACGAGCCCGCCAATAAAGGAACCAAAAGCGATTCCAAAGTGAAGCGCCGAATTGTTTAAGCTTTGCTGAATGTCAGCCGTCTCTGGCGAAATTTCTATTAAATAGCTTTGCATAGCTGGTGTAATGGCCCAGCTAAGCATACTCCATAGCACCATCACAATCAAAAACAGCGGCAAAGCAAAGGTCGTATGCGGAATGGCAAACAGCGTAAAAGCAAACAACATGAGAACAGAAAGAATCGTCCGCTTCGTGCCGAACCGGTCCGCCAGCACGCCGCCAATCCCTCCGCCAAGTACGGCTGCGATCCCGAACACAAAATAAGCTATGCTCACCCATGTGCCATCTAAATGAAGCTCCGACTTTAAAAAAGGAGTCAAGTAGCCGTACAGTGTTAAATGACCGGCAAGAAACAAAAATGAAATCAGCTGAGCAAGCAGCACCTTGCCTTCTTTTAACGTCATGAGCTGCTCTTTAAACGGGATAGACGGCTTGGCGTCCAGCTTTTCCATAAAAAGATAGACACCGGCCATGGAAAGAATGGTTAACAGTGAAATAAGAACGAATGGGGCTCTCCAGCCAAATGCATTTCCAAGCACTAACCCGATGGGCACACCAAGCACCAGGGATGCGCTGATTCCCATAAATACAATGCCAATCGCCCGGGCCCGATATGTATCTGCTACAATATTCGCGGCCATCGTTACACATAAGACAACGAGCAGCGAGCCGCTTGACGCTGACAAAATACGGGCAAATAACAAGATTTCATAGGTCGAGCTGACCGCTACCGCCATATTTCCAATCAAAAAAATCAGCAAAGCAAGCAAAGTCAGCTTTTTTCGTTCCACCTTTGCAGTCATCGTCAATAAAATGGGCGCTGAAACAGCAAAGGTCAGTGAAAAAATAGTGATTAACAAACCGGCACGGCCAAGACTTATCTTTAAATCTGCTGCCACTAAATCTAGCAGTCCGCCAATAATTAATTCTACCATTCCAACCACAAAGGAAACGATAGTTAATAGATACACTCTTTTATCCATAAAAGTTCAACACGCCCCTCTAAAAAGTTACTACTAAAAGAGTAACTTTTATAAAAAGAAAAAACAAGAGTAAATTTTTAGGGAGAGCCGAGCTTTCCAGTTGTGTTATGATGGGGGTAAAAAACAATGAGGAGGCAAGCGATGCTTCAACAATTTGGATTCACCCAGTATGAGAGCAAAGTATATGAATCCCTTGTTTCAGCCGGGGAGCCGCTAGATGCAACCAGCATCGTTAAATTATCCGGTGTCCCCCGGGCAAAAGTGTACGAAGTCCTTCATCGAATGGGCGAAAAAGGAATGATCCTCGAATCCACTGTGGAGAAAAAGCGGCTGTATAGTGCTCTTCCTCTTGAATCAGCTATTGAAAAGCTAAAAGCGGATTTCGATTCCCACATTAACGAACTGCGCAAAGCCAAAGTGAAACAAGCAGCAGCAGATGACCGTATCTGGACATTAAAAGAAAATCATTCCATTCAAGCCTTGATGAAAAGCTTAATTAATAATGCGGCTGATTCCATCATTATTTCCGGATGGTCTGATGACTTTGCTGCCTATCTTCCTCTTCTTGAAGAAAAATATCTTCAGGGAACAGAAGTAACTATTCATGTCATCGGCGAAATTTCCACAACGATCCCGACCGTTACTACATTAATTCCGGATACAAATCATGAACAGTTAGAGAAGAGCCGAATCTTAATTGCGGACGGCCAGGAAATGCTGTTTGCGGGAATTGAAGACAATAAGTGGCAGGCGATTCATACGATGTCCCGGCCGTTGGTTAAATTTTTCACCGAATTTTTCTATCATGATGTCGCTCTGACAAAAATCACAGGCAGATACAAGGATACAATTATGAAGGACCCGGCCATTTGCGATCTGCTGCTCACACTCAGATACTAACCTGCCGCCCGATCAGCGGCTTAATCATGACAAAAAAGCTGCCGCCCGGCCATCTTTGGCTAGGCGGCAGCCCTTCGCAGTTATTCTTAGCCGCTATTATAAACTCGCTGCCATCTTTACAATATCTTCCGGCTGGCGCGCGATAAAGTCAGGGCTGGCTTTTAAGGCGATTGCCTCATCATCATATCCCCAAGCCACCCAGGCCACTTTAATTCCTGCTTTTTTGCTGGCAACAATATCCCTTTCCTCATCGCCAACATACAAAACGTCTTCCGCCTGCAATTTATACTTATTCATTAATTTTTTCATCAATTTGTCTTTGCTGAAAATATGCCGTGAGCACAGAATGTCCTCTATATAATCAATTTGATGCGCATCGAGTGAACGACTGATAATATCCGTTGCATTCGATGAGATAATCGCAATTTTCAGCCCTTGCTGATGAAGCTGATTCAGCATCTCTTCCATTCCTTCATAGAGAGGAAGCCCCTTCTCCGATTTTCTTAATGACCGGTAAATTTTTGTCGCCGCCAGCGGAATGTTCCTCATGGGAAAGTTCAAATGACGGCATCTGTCAGGAATGGACATTTTGCTTAAAAACTCCATGTCCTCTATCTTTACTTCACGATAGCCTTCTTTTGCCGCCAAGTCGTTATAGCCAGCAAGAAACAGCTCCAGTGAGTTGGCAAGCGTCCCATCAAAATCAAAAATAATATATTTCACAGTTGTACCCCCTTGTTATTTCCTGTACAGTCGAATTATACCAATATTTTTTATACCTTACATAATTGCACCGTATTTTATTTTGTTCAGATGCGTATAAATTAATAATAGAATAGAAACCAAGTAGATCTGCCCTAGGATCCCGTCAGCTTGTCTGCTTACTATTTCGATTCGTTCACAACTTACTATTTATATGTAAAACTACTACTCAAACAAGGAGGCGAGTAGATGGAATGGTTCAGCGGCAGTTATCAGCATGTCCAATTTAAGATGTTTTCTGCCAGCCACCTCATCGCGCTGCTTTTATTAACACTAATCGTTTGTACACTCTTTCTATTCCGGGAAAAGCTGCAACAGAAAAATATGCAAGCTATCGAACGGGCGGCGGCTTTCTTTTTAATCGGAATTGAGACTGCTTATCATGCTTGGATGTTCCAAACCGGCATATGGACAGCAGACCGTTCTCTTCCGCTTGAATTGTGCAGCTTCGCTTCGTTCTTTACGATTCTCCTGCTGCTCACCGGAAAAAAGCTGTTTTATGAGATTTTGCTGTTCATTGGGCTGCTCGGAGCTTCTCAGGCGATGATTACGCCTTACTTATACTTTGGTTTTCCGCACTTCCGCTTTTTTCATTTCTTTTGTACGCATATATTGATTTTCTGCACGCCGCTTTACTTTACGTGGATAAAAGGGTACAGGCCTACATTTATGTCGGTTGTTAAAACCATGATCTTTCTAAATATTCTCGTTCCAGTTATCTCATTAGTCAACCTGCTTACCAAAGGAAATTACTTATACCTGCATCATAAACCAGCGACAGCGAGCATACTCGACCTGCTTGGCCCTTATCCCTGGTATATTCTTTCCCTTGAAGCCATGGCCTTTACACTCAGCACGATAGTCTGGCTCATTTTTCGGGAAAAATCAGCAGCCGTTATCGCTGAAAAGCATGTTCATCATCATTTCTAGCATATGATAAGCCATTTCAAAACTTTTTAGACAGCAAGAAAAGAAGCGTTTGCTTGTGAATGGAGACAGTTGCTTTCCATTCCAGGCACTTCGCTTTCCGCGGGGCGGGCGGTGAACCTGCAGGAGCTTCGTAGCTTTCATTACTGTTAGTTTAGAATAAAGTTTGATTAAGAACTGTATTCAATCCTTATTTAACAGCAGCGGCAAAAGCTCCATTTTGAAAACAGTGATCAAAATGGAGCTTTTCGTTTTAGCTAAATATAAGGTTTTTATAAAAAAGTTTGATCAAAACAGTTAAAAAGGATATATACAACTATCGAAGAACTTATTGAAGCTGTACAAGATTTAGGTTATTAGTGCCAAATCACTACGGATATATTACATGTTTCTCAAATTCAAGATCTAAACCGAACAGAGACGGATTGGCTAATACTCCCTCAAAGTATATTTGTCCCCTTGGTATAACAGCACATCTAGCATACAGAAATTGATCTGGCGAAAAATACTATCTGTTTCATGAATTTGGTATGTATGAACCATAATCAGAAGTTATCCTTTCTTACCACCACATTCGTTCCTCTCATTTAATTTTACATGTTAGGAGGTTAGTGGCTCTACTCTTATAACCTGACATTTAGCACAAAGGAAAAAGTTGAAAATTAGTTCTCCAAGTAAAAAGGGAACAACAGTGAATAAATCTCCTTCCGTCGCGTCCTCTGTAACGGCGGCTATATGGACCATTTCTTCGTTGCAACATAGACAGCTACATTTTTCTTCTGAAGGAGAGTCTTCCACTGGTCCACCAAAGAGGCGGACAATGTATTCCGTTCCAAAACGGTAAAAAATAATATCTCTTTGATCATCTGTTGTCGAATCAAATAGTATCTCTTCTTCTTCAAGAGGGACCCGTTTAACGGACACTTCAGGCAACGGAACTGGTAATCTATACTCTTCATCCATAATCCAATGCTGATTATCTTTTTGTAAAAGAACCTTTACTTGATTCTCCTCTATTTTGAAAAATTGGGTTTCCCAACACCCGGAACAATTTAAACAACTAACAAGCGGCAGTACAGAGAAATCAGCATTCAACCTTCTAAATACCGGGTCTGATAAATCAAACCTTAAGATTAAATGCATAGGTGTTTTACAGTTGGGACATGAGGGTGTTTGAATACTATCCCCACCAAAATAATGCGCATATTCTCCCTTTCCCTCTAACATTTTATATCCTATAGATTTTTGATCTTGACACATATCCTGACCCCTTTTCTCTCAATTCAAACTTCCATGATTACAACTCCATTTGAATGATAACTGATATCATCTTCTGCAAAACGTAAATCTGGACTTTTTATAATTTGGTATGAACCGGTAATTCAATTTTCACTCCTAGTTAAGCTAAGATATTTGATTTACACTGAAATAGTAGCCGCCCACTTACTTATTTTGGATTTCACTGAAAATTCATCATCATTGATCCAAACTGATTGGCCGATAAAGCGTGCATATACCAAAGGGCTTCGCCTTGTTTCCACTACTATTTCTCTGATCATATAGTAAACATTTCATTTTAAATACTACTATGGCTTCAATGCACTGTACAAGTATAGGTGATACTTACCTTCACTGCCCTAACTCTCAAGAAAAGGATTTGAATAAGCGCCTTGGAAAGATCTATCGTTCTCTCAAATGGCTTGAAAATTATTTAAAAATCGAAAGGGGTTCGGAATAAAATTATTCCGAACCCCTTTTGTCGACAAACTGAAGCATTTGACTGTCTAGGCCAAACGCTTCTTTTTCTATCATTGTTACATGTTCAAATCGACCCAGACGCTTTTCACTTCTGTATACGCATCGAGAGCATAAGAACCCATTTCCCGGCCGAGGCCTGATTGTTTATAGCCGCCAAATGGACTCGCTGCATCTAATGCATTATAGCAGTTCACCCACACGGTTCCTGCTTTCAGGCGATTGGCTATATAATGGGCTTTCTTTACATTTTCCGTCCAAACTCCGGCAGCTAATCCGTAGTTTGTCTTATTCGCCCGTTCCACCAGATCATCAATATCCTCGTATGGAAGTGCTGACACAACCGGCCCAAAGATCTCTTCACGGGCAATCGTCATCGAGTCATCGACATCGGCAAAGATCGTTGGCTGCACGAAATATCCTTTTTCAAACGGCACAGATCCGCCCGTTAGCATTTCGGCTCCTTCCTCTACTCCCTTCTCGATATAGCTCATGACTCTCTTTTGCTGCTCATCTGAGACGAGCGGCCCCATTTCTGTAGATGGATCAATTCCTTGTCCCTGCTTGATTTTTTGCGCATGGCCGACCATATCGGCAAGAAAGTTGTCATATTGCTTCTTTGGCACGAACAAACGAGAGCCGGCACAGCATACTTGCCCCTGATTAAACATAATGCCGAACAAAGCCCCTGGCACGGCTTTGCTTAAGTCTGCATCAGGCAGAATGATGTTCGGCGACTTTCCGCCTAATTCAAGCGTTACTCTTTTCAATGTATCAGAAGCCTGTCTCATAATCAGCTTTCCTACTTGCGTAGAACCCGTAAAGGCAATTTTATCTACTTGTTCATGATGAACGAGCGGAGAGCCGGCTGTTTCTCCAAACCCGGTAATCACATTGAGCACACCCGGCGGAAAACCGACCTCCTGGGCAAGCTCCGCTAAATAAAGGGCGGAAAGCGGCGTCTGTTCGGCCGGCTTCAGCACGACTGTACAGCCAGTAGCAAGTGCTGCACCAAGCTTCCACGTAGCCATCAATAAAGGGAAATTCCATGGAATAATCTGGCCGACTACCCCTACTGGTTCATGGCGCGTATAATTTAAATAATTGCCGCTGACCGGGATCGTTTGGCCAAGAATTTTTGTTGACCATCCTGCAAAATAGCGGAAATGCTCAATGGCAAGCGGAACGTCCGCTGCCGATGATTCGCGGATTGGCTTTCCGCTATCAAGTGTATCCAGCTGCGCCAGCTCCTGCTTATGCTCCTCCATCTTGTCAGCAAGCAAATAAATAAGCCGGCTTCGCTCCGCAGCACTCATTTTGGACCATGGGCCTTCATCAAAGGCTTTTCTTGCTGCCTTGACCGCTTGATCGACATCTTCTTTTTGTCCGTCAGCCACTACAGCGAGTACATCTCCTGTAGCTGGATTGGTCGTTTCAAATGTTTTGCCCGATACCGGCTGGACCCATTCGCCATTAATAAACAGCTGTTTTGTCCCTGATAAAAACGTTTGAACGCGCGGCAGTACTGAAAGTGTTTTTTCCATAGTTATCCCTCCACTTTTTGAATAACAAACTGCAGCTCTTTTGGCGAGAGCTGTTTATCCGCTTACGAAGACTAAAAGAATCATAGATGAACGACATGTTATACTTATGCAAGAGTGATGCCATACATTCTTCTTTTTAAAAAGAGCGCCATTGCCCGCTTTCTCGCCATTGCCTATGTGAAATTGTTCAAAACTCTTAAACAAACTGTTCAGCCTGATTGAACAATTTGTTTTCGATTCTGCCCCCTCTTTCTCTTTACGTGCTCAATTGGTGCTTCCCGATATCCATCAGTACTTGATTCATTTTCTCTATCGTTTCCGCCTCCGGGTATTTTTCTTTTATTTTGGCAAGAAACCCGGTCATGTGGGCTGCAGCAAAGCTATGTCCTTGAAAATTAAACTTTTGCATCGGGCCTTCCAGACTTCTCGGGAAACCCGATGTTTGAAATTGGACCGGCTGTTCAGGATGAAATTGAAAGGACTGGCTCTTTCCGTTCTCCAATGACTGAACAGCATAAGCGGACCCGTAATATCCCGGCCAGTACAGCGCATTTTGCTCATCACAGGCTGAGACAATCATTACTCCCGCTTCATTTGCTTTTGCGCAAATAAACTGCAGGCTGTCCAGGTCTGTTTTTACCCCTAGGCTTAAATTAATAAAATCAACCTCTTGTTCAATGCACCATTCAATGGCTGCACAAAGCACTTCAATATAAGAAAACAGCTGATCATGAAATATTTTCACAGCTAAGATCTCTGCATCCGGCACCTGCTCTTTAATCACGCCGGCTACTGCCGTTCCATGGCCAAGGTCGTCCTGATAGCTCGCCGCCGTCACAATTTTTCCTTCCTCATTTACTTGAAAAGCGATGCCGCCGGCTACTCGGCCGACGTGCGGATGCCATTCGTTAATTCCGCTGTCAATATGCGCAATCTTGATTCCTTTTCCACGGCCCCATTCTTCCTCAGCCATGTAATATTGATACGTTGTCATTTGATCCTCCCCCCGCCTCCTGTTGACTGTACCGTTCCTGTCCTTCAGTTAAATCAATAACCCGATCCATCCAGTCTAAATTGTCATACCTGTGAGTAATCACAATGACTGTCTTTTCAGAAAAGCAATCCTTCAGAAGTTGAAACAGCTGGTGCTCTGATTCCACATCCAAATGGCAGGTGGCTTCATCAAATATATAAATATCCGCCTCGCTTAATAAAGCGCGGGCGAGCAACAGCCGCTGCTTCTGTCCCGCTGATAGCGTGATGCCCCGCTCACCGATCACTGTCTGCCATTTTTGAGGAAGACTATGCAGCCATGCGGTTAACCCAACAGCCTCAAGGGCGCTGAACATCTCTTGTTCAGAGACTTTATGTTTCCCTAATCGCAGCCAGTCAGCAACAGTGCCAAACCAGACGGGATGATGATGTGCCACCAAGCACACCGCTTCATGCCAGCTTTTCCTGGAGAAGCTGTGAATATCTTTATTATCAAGATAAATCGCTCCGGCAGACGGGCGGTACATGCGGGCGAGCAGCTGGGCAAATGTGCTCTTTCCAGCACCGTTTTCACCAACCACCCCGAGCTTTTCTCCCCTGCGAATCTCCATGCTCAAATCGGTGATTACGTCCTTGCCCTGCTCATGGGCAAATGACACACCCTGAAAATGGATGGCTCGAAAGGATGAAGGCAGCGGCTCTCCCTCCTCTTGTTCTTGAGGAAGATGAAAAAAGTCATGTACCCGCTGAATTGAGGCCTTGCCTTTTTGCCAGCGGATGTATAATTGCGACAATCCCTGAACGGTTCCGTATAAGCTCGCTTGGTAAGTAATAAAAGCAAGCATCGCCCCGATGGTCATCGTTCCGCTGATGACCCGCGCCCCTAAAAACCAGAGCATAAAGATGGCTGATATCATCAGCAGCACTTGAGGAATACCTTGAGCCCACGCCTGGCAGACTATCACTTTCATAGTCTGCTGATTGATTTCCTGCAGCTCGTTTTTGAATCTCCGTTGCAGTGTGCTTTCTAGATGCGATGCGCGAATAAAGTCAATCGCTGAAAAAGTATCATACATAAAGCTCTGGTTTTTGGCGGATTGCCTGCGCAACTCCATTTGATTGGCAAAAATCAAATGACGGAACTTTTGCATGCCCCAAATAAGCAGCGGCATGAATAGAAAAGAGAAAAAAGCTAAACGCCAATCAAGCCAAAATAACAGCACAATATTTAAGAACATGGTTAATCCGATCGTAAAAAACTGCAGCACGCTTTCTGTGTAAAGCCGCTGGATTTCTGTTAAATCCTCATTCATCCTAGAAACGATATCCCCGGTGCGATTTTTTATAAAGAAAGCAAAAGGCAAATGAAGCAAATGATTGTAAAAAGCGGAGCGCATGTCGACCATAAGACGCAAGCTCATCCTTAAGTAAAGAAACTTCGTCAATAGAGAAACAGCAAAGCCGGTCAGCATGATCAGCAAGCCGGCCGTAAAGACACTGGAAAAGGGAAACCGCTTAGCGATCAGCACTTCATCAATGAGAAATTTTCCCATAAGCGGCTGGACCGCTGTAAGGATGGTAGAAATCAGCCCCATGAAAAAAACGAGGACAAATACAAAGCGGTACGGTTGAATATAAGAACGAATATTCATCTTTTTCCCCCTACCGGTAATAACACATCAAACCGGATTCACAGTATTGCGGCTGGTTGCGGATTTTTCGCGCCAGCTTCTCCACCTCTTCCTCCGCAGCCTTTCCTCTTACTTGCTCCATTACCGCTTTGACCATTTGTACACTTGCCAGTTTTCTGTATGGAGCCCCTTCCCGTCCGACAATTTTCAGGGAATCAACCCCCATGCTGTCCAATTTAGCAAGAGAGCACAAGCCGCAAGGACCGAGCGGCAAGCCATCGTGAGCAATTTGACAGTTGCAATCATTGACAAACCAGACAAACTCCCTATAGTCGTCTACCTGCTCATTCAGTGTATCCAGCTCCGCTGCCGTTAAAGACTTATTTCCATCAGCATGCTGAGGAACATAATTCCATTGCGCTTGAGAACAAAAGGCCCCTGCCGAGTGTGTAGTCATGCAAAAGCTCTCCTCATATACGCAGCCGTCATTTAAAATAAAAACCTCTAATTCAATGTCGCCCGCCGCTTCTTTCAGTGCCGGTATTTCATTTAACTGGACACTCCTTGGCAAAACAATGCGTTCGACCTGCATTTGCTTATACAGCTCTATACTTCCGGTATTCATCGGGGCAGCCAGGCTGCTGACATGAATGGGCGCTTTCGGCACTTGGCTTTTCATCGCCGCCATCAAACCCGGATCACTGACAATAAAAGCTTTAATTCCGACCTCTTCCTGGCAGCGTTTAATTAAATCAATCAGCATCGGATATTGTGCTTCCGTATAGTAAGGAGCATTCAGCGTTAAAAAAAGGGGGATATCATAGGCTTCTGCTCTCCGGACTGCTTCCTCGAGATCTTTAAAAGAAGGAAAGCCCGCATACGGATTGCGGCGGTTAATCCAGACACCGGGCGAATATTTTTCCATCCATTCCATCGGTGTGATCCCGCAGTAAAATTCTTCAGCTCCACTTTCCGCCAGCATTTCCACTTCTTCCTTCGCTCCCAATGGAGCAAGAATATTCACATTGATTCACCTCCATAATTACACCGGGATGCGCAAGCTGTAGACAGCCCGCCCGTTCTTCATTGCCTGCAAACTTTCTAACCCCATTCTTACTAAGCCGCTGTCATGGCTGTAAAAAGCACTGTTGCCTTTTTGAAAAACGCGGTTGCGCATATCGAGATGGCGCTTATTCTTCAATTCGAATACATAGCGCTGACACTGCTGCTTGCATTCGGGGTCTCCCCGGAATTTATCAGCTTTGTCCATATCGATAAAACCAACCATACAGGCGCTGCCGCTCGCTGTGCAGCCAAAAGGGAAATGAAGGCCGATGGTCTGCTCGGCCTCTTCCTCACTTAAGAAATTCCCTTGAATTAACTGGTCAAATTCAAAGCCTGTCACCCTTCCATTACCAAGAAATTGGCGAAATGACTGAGAAAACAAGCCGGTTTTTTTAAAAAACTCTTTTCCTTCCTCCGGAGCATTCGATTCATTATAATAATGAGCGACTCTAGGATCACGAATTGATTTATTCAAAAGCCTTCCTATCACTAAATCCAGCTCCGGGAACCGCTTTTTCGTATAAAAATAAACGCCCCAATCATTGACAATGATCTCTATGTTCTTTTCATGCTTTTTCATCTGCTCATCCAGCACGGCTAAAATATCAGCAAGCTCTTGAAACTTTTCTTCATGCATATAAGAAGTAGCGAAGGAAAATTCAAAGCCGTTTTTCCAGCAGTAATCAAGCGCTTTATTCACCGCTCGTACCGTTGGAAGACGATGCTGGCAAAATTCCGAGCCGAAAATAATCCGGCTCGGCGCCGCCACCTCTCCGAAAACCTCTTTCCATGCCCCGAAAAAAGCAGACTGCATTTCAGTCTCGATCTCATTTTGCAAATCAATCGGAGCCCAAGGCTCTTTGGCGAATTTCAAATCACGCACTGACTGTACAGCTACAGCAAACTTCAATAAGCTGACCCCCTCCGCATTCGACATGATCCATTTTACTGCTCAATTTTCACCACTTTTAAATCTAACGTATCAGTCGGCAACACTAGCTGCTTCTCTACCTCCAACTCTTTGTTTGCAATGATAAATTCATTGCCGGCACCGCTGTAATATACTTTTTCTTCGTCCGCACTTAGATTCACGCCATACAAGCTGCCATTCGGAGGGACGGATTCCTTCACAATTTTCTGACTTTTAATATCAACCTTGTACCATTTATTCAATGTGGTATAAGCGTAGTTCTCTTCTTTATCAACGACCGCTGAGAACATTCCGACCGGTTCTCTGTCATATTCCAGCGTTTTTATGGTGCCGGATTCTCTGTTCATCCACATGATTCCTTCTGTCACGCGCCCATCGGGGTATTCCTTCATTAATGGAATCGAATTCATGCCATTTTCTCCTCTAGGGAAAAGCATCAAATAATTTCCGATTCCATCTTTTTCATTCTTCGGATGTTTTATTCCTTGCCTCAAGGTTAATTTCATTTTTTTGAGATCTAATTCAAATAAATCATAGCCCCAAACAAAGAGAGTATTGGCGTCATTTTGTTTAAATTGAAGCACATGCGTGCCGTATGGAGCTTCTACACTTCGCAGCTCCTCCTTGCTTTTCAGATCGATTTCGATAATTTTGCTTGGATGGACTTTAAAGCTGCTTCTTCTCTTTTCCCCTTGGGTTACAAAGGCATAGGCTTTCTTTCCGTCCGGTGAAATTGCGCTTCCCCACACACGGCGGTCAAGTAGTCCTTGATCGGTTCGGGCCTCCAAATTGACTTCATTAACAATCTTATTTTGCACAGTGTCCACGACATAAAGAGATTTTCGGTCATTTGCAAGGAACAGTCCGGTTTTGCCGTCATCGGTAAAACTCATATCGCGAACGGGGCCTTTCACTTTAATGCTGGCGGCGATTTTAGGCGCAGCGGGATCAACAACAATAATTTGTCCGTATCCAGAAATGAACACTCTCTCTGTGTACTTTTCTGCGGCTGCCCCGGCAGGAACAGCACTTAAAATAAGCAGAGGAAAAACAAAAATGAACAGTTGGACTAATCTCCTTATCATTAGTTACTAATACACCTCTCTTTCGTGATTCCGCTGATTTGATCTAAAAATGCCGGATTATGCTGCAGGATCTTCACGTATGCTTTCAAGCCGATGGTGATCCATTCATGCATCCAGCTGCAATAATGGGCGTTAGGCGCCCGATAATCACCCTGCCGTTCCATTGCTTCATAGTAGCATCCGCCAGAACAAATATGCTTGAGTGCACACGATTGGCAAGTCGGCTTATGATCGACATGCAGCTCATTCAGCATCGCTGTTCTTTTCTTCTGGTCAATGCCAAAGTAAATGTCCCCGAGGCGAAACTCCTCCTGTTCGTTAAAGCGGTGGCATAAAAACAAACCGCCATCAGGGCTGACAGCAAAGAAGCCGAGCCCCGCTCCACAACCGTACGCTTTATTCGTGCCGGTATGCAGCTCCTTTAATAAATTTGTCAGGTTGGAAAAGCCGACATATTCATTCTTCAGCGCATGCTCGACAAATAAGTCGGACAGTTCCTCAAACTGCCGCAATAATTCGGCTAAATCCTCTTCATCCAAAGCTAGCTGCATATTCGTCTCCGTGACAGGGGCAAAGCCCACCTCATAAAATCCTTTAGAGAGCAAATGCCGCAAAGACGTTTCCAGCTTTTCAAAATCCTTCACCACGGTCACTCTCGTTCCAATAGGTGCGGCCGTGTGAATCTCCATTAATTTTTCCACATTCTTGCTTACCCGGTCATAGGAGCCCTGGCCTCCAGCCATCGGACGGTAGCGGTCATGTGCTTCCTTCGTTCCATCCATGCTGACAGATACCATCACTTTATATTTATTTAAAAAAGCCATTTGCTCCTCGTTCATTCTCGTTCCATTGGTTGTGAGGGAAAAGCCTACTTTCTTTCCCCGCTGTTTTCCCTCTGCACTTGCTTGTTCAACCACATGCTTTAACGTTTTCCAGTTGAGGAAAGGCTCCCCGCCAAAAAGAACGATATTGACCTCTTTTTCTCCTAAGCTGTTTTCCATTAAAAATTGAATGGCGCGGTCGGCCGTCTCTACCGTCATATATTTTTTCGGAGCCCCATATTCCCCGTCGCCTGCGTAACAGTACGTACACCGTAAATTGCATTCATTCACCAAATGAAAGACTAATGTTTTCACCGGCATATCTTCTGTCGTTTGCGGAGGAGGCGGGGTAGCAGAAAAACGAGCATGTTTCTTGTCGCTCTTCTTAACAATTTCCAGCTGCTCCAATTCAGCCAGCACGCGGGAAAAAGAAGGGTTCTCCTGCAACAGGGCCTCTTCGGACAAAACCGTCGTATCTGCGACATGCTCCCCTTTGCTTCTGAACACATCGACCATGTCTTTAGACAGATCATCCAGCTGAATAATGCTGCCTGTTAAGCCGTGATATAAGAACTCTTCGCCCTGCACCCGAAATGGAATATAGTTTGTCAATGCTGCGTTTGTGATTGTAACCCTCTCCTTCCCAATAAATGATCGCACCCAAAAGTTTGATAGATTGTGATGCCTGATGAAAAAATGAACAACCTTAATGAATATTATTTACATAATCTGGAACGGTGGTAATGTGATGGGATTTAACCGTCAGCTCTTTCCCATCTACCTTTGCCTTGGCTACAACCGTGGCACTCCCGACATTTTCCTGAACAAACTCCCTTTCTTCATTTACACCTTCCACACTAGGTGTATACAAGCCATCGGCAGCAATTTTCCCAATATAAGGACGGTCGTCTCTCCCCTCTGCTCCTTCAGGATACGGCAGGAGCGACCATTCTGCCGGCACGGGGCCGAGCTTTAAATCATCTTCCGTTTCCTTTTTTCCGTCCTTGCCATGGCTATACGCATAAGCTACATATTGAATACTCATTTTATCCATCGGACCAGCGCCGCCCATCCGCGACACACCGTAAGATGGTTCGATTTTTAAATAATCCGCCTGATCATAAACAGTAAACTTTCCATGAACAGCCGCTTGGCCTCCGTTGATCACAAACATGTGGGACTCCGCCTTTTTGTCCACTTTGACCTCAGCTGTCAGCTGCTCGTCAGAAACGGCTGTTAACTTGGTCAGCTCTACCCCTTTCGGCAAGTTCAAATCTTTCTCTTCCAGCTTGTTTAAATTCATGCCATAAAACGTAACTTTATTCACTGATCCTTTTCGCCAAGCCCGGGGCTCAGAATGGATAATTTCCGGATTTTCCGTTTGAACTTTATAATAGGTTTCTTCTCCGCTGATGCCCAAGTCTTCTTTATAGGACCAGTCGCCTTTAATTAAATTTTCACTCGTTACATTATAAAAACCATTGATCTTATGGTCATTTTGCTTATAATGCGAACGAAGCATATAGCCCGTATAGATTTTCATATCGCCGTTCAGTTGCTTTGTTTCTTGCCCTGTTAGAAACTTAACGGATTTTTTCTCGCTGTATCGGTCATCCGCTTTCGTGAATTCACTTTCCCCGAGATAAAAGCCTTTTGTTCCTTGAAAACCAACTACCTTCCATTTGCCGCTGACATCATATTCATTGCCTTTCCATTGATCCCATACCTTCGATTCCACCCCGTAATTTTTTGCTAAATACTCGATCGCTTTATCTGCTTCCTGCGGCCAATCCATGTGGCGATGGTTTAAATAAATAGAAGGGTATGAAACAAGGTGAAAGTCTTTCAAGTTTTTCCATTCTTCTTCTGTGCGCCTTTGGGCTTCAAATCGGCCGGCAGCATGGCAATTAATACAGCTTTGGGCAACGCTTTCATTTTTTGGATCTGGTTCTGCATAAGATGGTTTATTGGCCAGCCAATACTGGACCTTTTCCGCTTCTTCAGGAGCAAGCCCTCTTTCCCGGCTTAAATCAGTAATCAATTGTTCCCGCTCTTCATCCGTGATCGTTAGCCCATGAGTCCTTTCCATGCGGGCAATGGTTTGAGACCAGCCTTCTGGACTTTTTCTGACTGATTCAATTCTTTCCAGCTTCCCCCCCTGATCAACCGCATGACAGCCCATGCAGCTCTTTTCCACCTGCTGGCTGACATGAACAGCCGATGTTGCCTTTTCGTTTGTTTCAGTTGACGGATTTTCTGCACAGGCACTCACTATCAATGCCACTCCTACAGCGGCTGCCACAGATAAAAACTTTTGTTTGATCATCGCATTTCTCCTTTTTATGGTTTTACATATTTTAATTTTCGCCAGTCATTGGCAGCCACTGGACATTCGTCTGCCCAGCTTCCATAGTTCGTTAAGCCGTCAGGCACTTGAGCCGCCCACCAGCAATCACCATAGCAGCCATAAATATCACGGTAATGAGGCTGGCAGACCCCTTCAAGCCCCATGCCTGAGAAATCTGTTTCCCATCCTGGATCGAAAAGACTAGTACATCCCATCGGCAGCAGCGCCAGTCCTTGCACCTCGGGCTCCTTTTCCAAATTAACCGTTTGCTCAATCATCTTTCCTTTCCAGTTCAACGGCTTTAAATGCTTCATGCTGTCCCTCCGCTCCTTTCTTAGTTAAAGCTTGTTCATGCCATTGTTTAAAAAACAATGCATCACCGCCTGGCGGGCATATAAAAACCCAAGGCAGACAAGTTTGATAATCAACTTGCAATTTCTATGCCATCTTATTTCATCGCTCATACCGGCGATTTTCGCTTCTTTCACCAGCAGAAGAGTTAACATTATTCACTAAAATAAACAAACTGTTCAAAATAATTTGAACAGTTTGTTTATTTTATCATCTATAGGAAATATTATATTTTTTTAAACGATTGTACAAAGTGCCCCGGGAAAAGCCTAGCAGCTGGGCGGCTTTCGTTAAGTTGAAATTTGTCCGCCTCAGCATATGGAGGATACAATCCCGTTCGTCTTGATCACCTTCCGGCTGACCTTCTGCTGGTTCACTGCAAGCTTCTGCCATCATTTGCTCATGAAAGGCATCCGGCAGATGAGAAGGCTCAATTACCTCATTCTCTGCGAATAATTGAGCATACTGAATGACATTTTTAAGTTCCCTGACATTTCCAGGCCAGTCATACTGCTGCAATAGTTGTTCTGTTTCCGGTGCCAGCATCACATTCGCCTGTTTCTCGTTCTGTTTGATAAAATAACTAGCTAACAAAGGGATATCTTCTTTTCTTTCACGCAAAGGCGGAATCATTAAATGGATAACATTTAACCGGTAATATAAGTCCTCTCTGAAGGTTCCTTCCTTGATCATTTGCTTTAAATCTCTATTTGTCGCTGCAATGACTCTGACATTGATTTTTTTTGGAGCGTACTCTCCAATCCTCATGACTTCCTGTTCTTGCAGCACTCTCAGCAGCATCGGCTGAACAGACAGCGGAACCTCGCCAATTTCATCAAGAAACAGGATGCCCCCGTCGGCTGCTTCAAACAGCCCCTTTTTCCCTTCTTTCAATCCCCCTGTAAATGAGCCAGGGCCATAACCAAACAGTTCACTTGCTGCCAGATCATGATTCAATGAGGAACAGTTAAAAGAAACGAACGGCTGATCACAGCGATCACTGAGACGGTGAATCATCCGGCTGAATACTTCCTTGCCGGTGCCGCTTTCTCCAGTTAACAGTACAGGTACGCTGCTCGGTGCGATTTTCTCTATTTTGCTGATAAAAAAGTTAAATTTATTTCCGCGGCCGATAACGCCATAGTGGTTATATTCTTTCTTAGGAGCTGCGGAGCTTTTCTCAAACAGATGATGTTGAGGAATTTGAACAATGATGCCAATCACACTGTTTTTGTGAAAAACAGGCAAAACTTTGCCGCGGGGATGGCCATGCAAAAACGGAATGGTTTGTTCTTCCCATTCCGGCTCGCCCGAACACTGCCATTTATGCATATATTCATGCCAATTAAACGGTGTTTTCCAAACATAGTGAAACGGCTCGGACAGGTGATTTTTCTCCATTAAGCTTCCTTGATCATCAATGGCCAATAACCAGTCGCTGCGGAGTCTGCGGCTATGTTCTAAAAATACCTCTTTTAACAAATTATTTTTTTCATAAATACGGACAAGCATATCCGCTTGAATCATTTCCGCTATCGCTTTTGTTAAAGGCAAACTGTGTTTGCGGAAATCCTCATCTTTACTTGATAAATCAAGCACTCCTATCACTTGCTTATCCACAGGATGCCAAATAGGAACTCCAGCACATGAAAATGCACTCCACGCCTCGCAATAATGCTCTGCCGTATGTATAGTCACAGCTTCTCGGGCAGCAAGGGCCGTGCCGATTGCATTCGTCCCTGCTATCGTTTCATCCCAATGACCGCCTGGATAAAAATTCACCTCACCCAACTGGTCATGCAGCTTGCCTTTCATGCGCACGCCAATCATTCTGCCGTCTTTATCAGCCAGACCAAGGGCGTAGCAATCATCAATCTCGTTTTTCATTCTGCTATAAGCGGCTGCAAACGACTGGTATAGTTCGCCTCTGCTTTTTATCAGCTGCAATTCCGTTTCCGTTAGCACGAGAGGCGCTTTAGAGAGGTCACGTGATATATTATTCTTCCGGCTTCTCTCCCACGATTCCATCACTAGTTCAGACATATTTTTCTTAACCAGTTGACCACGTTTTCCTATCATGATCGCTATCTCCCTTCCACCCTATATAGTGATAACCAAGCAGGATAGTTGTGATTGTGTCACAATTTCAGATTAAACTATTCTAAATATTAAGTCAATTCAACAGAGACTTTTACAGAGAAGATGGGCTTGATTTCCCATGTTCTCTCTGTGAAGGCCGGCAAGAAAAAAAGGGCCGTCTTAGTCAGATATGGACAGCCCTTTTCGCTCTATTCTGCTTTCTTTTAACCGAGCAGCCGCTGATAAAGCTTTTTTGCCTCTTCCGGATCCTTTGATCCATGTACCAGCATTCTGCCGTCCTGGAACAAGACAATTCTCTTTCCGGAAACAATCGCCGACAACAAAAAACCATTCATCTTTACTGAGGCGTCCCACTGCTTCAGCATAGCGGCAATCTCTGGCAAATTGAATGCCCTGTTGTTCGGCGGTCTTACTTGTACGGTATTTCTTCCGCATAATACCGCCGTTTTTGTTTGATTTTCTTCCGTTAAATACGGATAGACGGCTGTGTCGCTGCAGGATGGACAATCCGCCTTCTTTAAAGAGACTGTAGAAATAGATGAATATGTATTTTTCCACAAATCAACACCCACAAGCTCCCGGCGAATGTCCTCCCAGCGGCCCGCAAGTATTTTCAAAGCCTCTGCTCCTTGGAAAGCCGTTGTCATTTGAACAGCTGGCGCAATAATTCCTGCCGTGTCGCATGTCATCCCTTCTGCCGGCAGAACATCGAGCAAACAGGCGAGGCATGGAGTTTCTCCCGGCACAATCACACAGCTGACTCCCTGGCTGCCCACGCAAGCACCATATATCCAGGGCACCTGATATTTTTGAGACAGATCATTGATAATGAATCTTGTCTCAAAATTGTCCGTTCCATCAAGCAGCAGGTCTGGACATTTTTCATCCATAAGCGCAGAAAGCTCCTGCGGGCCTGCATCGGCTGTAATAGCCGATATGCTGACGTCGGAATTAATCTCCTGAAGCCTTTTTTTTGCCGCCTCCGCTTTAGGCAGGCTATCTCGCGCGTCCTGCTCATTATACAGCTGCTGGCGCTGGAGATTGGTCCAATCGACGTAATCCCGGTCAATGATAGTAAGCTGCCCAATGCCGGCCCTGACTAGCATTTCGGCCAGTGCGGAGCCAAGTGCACCGGCTCCGACAAGCAGAACATGTTTATTAGCGTAAGGATGCTCTTCCTTTAAAAATAGTTCCTGTCTCGAATAACGGCTGTTCATTGCCTTCTCCTCCTCAACCGCCTCCCACGAATTGAACAATTTCAATTCGGTCTCCTTCTTGAATAGTTGTCAAGCCAAGCCGTTCTTTCGGCACGATATGGCCGTTTATCTCTACAATAACCGCTTTTCCTTGCAAGGAATAAGAAGCCAGCAGCTCTTCAATAGTCAGCTCCTGCAAAGAAATTGGCGTCGATTTCCCATTAACCACAATGTGCATGTCGTTGATTTCCTCCTTTTTTATTGCTGTTTGATAGCTCGCGGCTGCAGCTGCCGGGTCCTTGCTCGCAAAGATCCCTGACATGACTGCTACGCCTTTTGCTCCGGCGGCCTTTACTTCCCTAATATGGTGCGGTTTAATGCCTCCGATAGCAATAACAGGCACGCGGGAAGCATAAGCTGCGGCCTGCAATGTCTCCAAGCCTCTTGGTTTCCTCCCAGGCTTTGATGCTGTGTCATAAATGTGGCCAAATAAGATCCAATCCGCCCTTTCTTCATTGGCATGAGCCACGGCAGCCGGCTCATGAACAGAGCAGCCTGCCGCCAGTTGTCTGAGAAATGGCCGAACCTGCTTTAACGGCACGCTGCTTTCCGTCAGCTGTACACCGCCGGCTCCGGCTGCAAGAGCAACATCCAGCCTGTCATTAACAATAATCTTTTCGGCCGGAACCCCCGCTTTCCTAAAGGCTTCCACCCAATACAACAGCTCTCTGGCGCTGCGCTGTTTTTCTCTTATGTGAATATAGTCAACAAATGAGTGAATGGCGGCGGCAGTGCTAGACGCCTGCGCCAGCTCGAGTGTCCCCGTTGTGATGGCGTGAAGCTGAAAAGTCATTCCATTCCTCCTCGTCCGCCAAAATGTCCCAATCTTTAAAAACCGGCTGATACCCAAGCTGCTTTAAGCGTTTTTTTACTTCCGCCACCGAACGAGTATCGGAAATTTCAAATTGGCTATTGTCTTCTTTCTTCGCCGCGTAGCCGCCAACAACTGTCGAAGAAGCAGCGGACATTTTTGTCACGCCCAATTTAATAAGGTGATCTCTAAGCTCTGCTTCCTCGCGTGTAGACAGTGTAATGCCTGCCCGGGGCATAAACAGGCGGACAGCAAGCATCGCTTGCACAAGATCTTTATCCTCCACAACAGCACGAGGCTCAAACCCTCCAAGATTCGGGCGAATACGAGGAAATGAAACGGCAATGTCCGTTTCTAAATATCTTTTTTGCAGGTATTGGGCATGCAGAGCAGTGAAAAACACTTCCTTCCGCCAGTTATCCATTCCGAGCAGCGCTCCAATGTTTACCGACCTCATGCCGGCCTGGCATCCCCGCTCTGGTGCATCCAAGCGGTAACGATAGTTTCTTTTTGGACCTTTTATATGAATTTCCTTATAAATTTCTTCATTATATACTTCTTGATAGACAGTAAGCCCATCCACTCCCGCCTGGAACAACTGGCGGTATTCCTCGGTATCAAGAGGCTGTACTTCAATGGAAATCGAGGAAGCATATTTTCTTAAGATATGGGCGCTTTCTGTAAGATAGGCAACAGATGAATGAATGCGCGATTCCCCCGTCAGCAGGATGACATGCTGAATCCCCATATCTTTCAACGCTTTTGCTTCTTGACTGATCTCCAAAGCGGTTAATTTTCTTCTTGGAAAGTCATTGTCAAAACTGAAACTGCAATATGCACACTTGTTCACACAGTAATCCGTTAAATAAAGCGGCGCATACAAGGAAATCACTTTTCCGAAATTCTGAATGGTCAGCTTTCGAGCTTTCTGGGCCATATCCTCCAGCCGCTCTGCAGCAGCCGGGGAAAGGAGCGCCAGTAAGTCATATTCGTCCGGTTCCGCTTGATTCAGTGCCCTGTCTACATCTTGAACCGTCATAGCAGCAAGGATTTCCTCATAGGGATGATGCTTGATTTTGTTGTACCTGTCATAAAAGCTCATAGAAACTCCTCCTTTTTACCGTAAAAACCCAGTGAGCGGAGACGAAGCAGCTGCCCGTTGCGACACCGGTCCGAGCCCTGCAAGATAAGCCTTTCTGCCGGCGGCTACAGCTAAACTGAATGCCTCTGCCATCCGCACCGGGTCGTCTGCTGTAGCAATAGCCGTATTTACGAGAACTGCATCCGCTCCCATCTCCATTGCTTCAGCCGCTTCTGACGGCTTGCCGATTCCGGCATCCACAATGACCGGCAGTGTTTTTTCTTCGATAAGTATGCGGATCATCTCTTTCATGCGGATGCCCCGGTTTGATCCGATCGGGGAACCAAGCGGCATGATGGCCGCAGCCCCGGCATCAGCCAGCTTTTTGGCTGCCATTAGGTCTGGATTCATGTAAGGAAGAACAACAAAGCCTTCATTAGCCAATATTGCGGTCGCCCGGATCGTTTCTTCATTGTCAGGAAGCAAATATTTCTGATCAGAAATAACTTCGATCTTAATCCAATCTCCCATCCCGGCGGCCCTTGCCAGCCTTGCAATGCGGACAGCTTCCTCCGCATTTCTTGCTCCGGATGTATTGGGCATAATCGTCATATTCTCTGGGATATCTGCTAAAATATTTTCATGGCCTGCCTCTAAATCCACTCTTCTTACTGCTACAGTTACCACTTGCGAGCCCGAGGCACTAAAGGCTTGTTTCATAACAGAGTGATCGGCAAACTTCCCCGTTCCTGTAAACAGCCGGCTTGACAACTTTTTTTGACCAATAATTAATTCATCCATTTAACATCCTCCTTTTTGCAATAGGCTCTGCCATTATCGACGATTGATTGGTTAATTGTTCACCTAAAAGGGCAAAAGCGGCGACTTCCACGGAAAGTGTCCGCCTGCAGTGAAACCGATAGACAAACCAACGATATTCTTTAACAGAGCCGTACAATAAAAAAAAGCCTGCCACAACGGCAGGCTTTTCTTTATGCATCATAAATAAAGACACGTAAATAAAGACAGCTTCCCTCCGTTGGTACTAACCAAATCAGGTTCAAGAGTTGGATGCATGCATCCTCTCAGCCGTAAAGGCACCCCTAGCTTACTTTTTCTATATTCAGTTTCCTCTAGTATACTCCTAATATTCTAAATTGTTAACCACTTTTTCAAAAAAAGAATTCCGCTTTTTTGCTTTATTTCGCTTCGGTCTTCGCCCCTACGCCAATCCGCTTCATTTCTCCCCAATCCTTCTTGCCGGCTAAAAACTGAAAAAAGCCTTCCAGCCTCCATTTAATCATGAGCGGCCGATACCAAAACGTTTCAGAAAGTGCAAAGAAAAACAGTCTGACGATGTCTCGCGGCTTCGGATATTTTCTCAAGCTCCATTCCTCTAAGAGCACTCCGCCCATCGATAACACCGATCCGTATAAGAACGACAAAGAGGCAATCAGGACGGTGATTTCAACACTGATAAACGAAAACAGCAAGCCGAACAGAATAAGCAAGTAACCAAGCAATTCGACAAAGACACCCATCAGCTCAATCAAAAAGAAATAAGCCATCGATAGCACACCAACCAGGCCATATTTAGGATTAAACAGCATATCCTTGTTATTCCAAATCACTTCGCAAAGTCCGCGGTGCCAGCGCTGGCGCTGTCTGCGCAAATAAAGGGGGGACTCTGGCGCTTCTGTCCAGCAAACAGGATCAGGAACATACAATATCTTTTTCTTCAATCCCCTATCTTTAATCATCCGGTGCAGGCGGACAACCAGATCCATATCTTCTCCAACTGTATCCGTTCGGTACCCGCCTATTCTGGTCACTGACTCTTTCTCAAACACACCGAAAGCACCGGAAATAATCAGCAACAGGTTATGACGGCTTAAGCCAATCCGGCCGATTAAAAACGCGCGCAAATACTCGATCACTTGCATAACCACCAACGGTTTTTTAGATAAACCGACCGTCATCACTTCCCCGCCTTCAATATGACAGCCATTCGCAATCCGCACGCTGCCGCCGACTGCAATAACCTCTCCGTCTGAATCAAGAACCGGCTTGATCACTTTCAAAAAGGCATTTCTCTCTAATACAGAATCTCCGTCGAGAGAACAAATGTACGGGTAATGGGATAAATTTATCCCAGCGTTCAAGGCATCGGCTTTTCCGCCATTTTTCTTGTCGATCATGTATACATTTTCATAAATCGTTGACCGGTAGATGCCGTTAATTTCAGCAACAGGTATTCTCGTACGTACAACAAAATTTATTTTTACCATTTGAAAGGCCTCAATCATCGTTTCGGCTGTTTTGTCTGTCGAACCATCATTGATAACAATCACTTCATATTCCGGATAGTAAATACTTAAAAGAGAGCGGACACTGTTATAAATCCCTGCCTCTTCATTATAGGCAGGCACAAGAATCGAGACCGGTTTTGTATCAAAAGAATCCAGCAAATCTTCTTCTGCCTCTTTTGAATTAAATCCATATTCGCTCCGCAGCTGCCTGGCTGAAATAAATAAAATGACGAGATAAAACAAAATGACAAAGGAGGTGTAGAAAATAAATAACCACGGCAAAAAGGTGAACAGACTGCTAATGAATTGAGTCATCCTATTCTCACTCCTTCACTCTCAAGCCACTGGGCAGCCATATCCTTTGCATACCGGTCATGATGGGTTTCAATAATATGCTGCAAAATCAGCGTGCCGTTTGCATATTGCTGCAGCGCTTCCCCTGCCGCATTGCGGACAAACCAGTTTTCATCTGCAATCAACTTCGTAAGCTGAGGCAGAAAACCGTCTTTTTTCGCTGCGCCTGCCAGCTTGGCGAACATCATTCTCTCCTGCCAGTACTGAGAATAGCTGAATGGATACACATCTGCTGAATCAGCCGTGTACCCGAACAAATAAAGCACTTTTAAGGCAGCAATTCTTAGCTCTAAATGCGGCTGCTTCAGCTGTTCTACTACAAAAGGAAGATAGCTGTACTCCTGTGTTTCTGCTACCCACTCAATGATTGCCTGCTTAAACACGTTGTTCAGCTTCTCATAATTCTCGATAAATCCTGCGTCATATGTATCGTTAAATCTTCTTAATACATCCTTATAAACAGCTTTCGAAAGCGGAGGATCAAGGCTGATTAAATCCCTGGCCAACGCGTTCGATTGCAAGGAAGCCAACACACGAATCGCTTCTGTCCGTTCGGCCTCTGTTCGCAGAGCGTTTTCGGCAAGCGCCAGCCACAAATGATGCGAAAAGGAAGACATATAAAAATTTTCAATGCGGTAAAGCACATTCATTCGTGTGCTCCACCTTCCTTTCGCCAGCCGCCGATGATACTCCTCTTTCAGCCACTCCTCAGCAAGAAGTGTAATCGTCTCTCCTGCCATTTCTCCCTTTAGGATACTTGCAGCCTCCTCCAGCAATTCTTCTAATGCCTGAATGCTCAATGGATCATTATTTAGCCATCTGTTATGGATCTCCTCTTCCGTTCCTAACAAATAAGCAAATAAATCCGGACGCAAGTAATCTTTTATTTGTTCCACTCTCTCTGTTCTTTTATTTGTTATCACTTTTTGAACAATCAAAAAAACAAGCAAGAAAAGCAGAATGCCTAGGAGGATCAAATTGATATATATAATGACTTTCATCGTATCGCTCACATTTTTTCACCCGCTTTACCATTTGCCTGGCAGCTCATTTTCTTCTACTTCCTTTATTCCACGAATAAAAAACGATAAACTGATCGTGCCTCTTCGATTCTACCAAAGTTGTGAAAATAAAAATAGATGTCTATAGAAGCGAATGTTTTGTTCTATTCATCCTGCATGCAAATAAGCATAGGGCAGCCGAAGCTGCCCTATGCTTATTTTTCTTCCTGCGGTTTCCGTTCCCAGCAATCCGCCGTACCGACTCCTTCGATGGAATCAGCATAAAACACCGGTTCTTTGCCGGCTTTTCGCTGCTGCTGATAATCTTTTAAAGCAGCCACAGCAATTTTATAAAGCATGGTAATGGCCACTAAGTTGATCAGCGCCATAATCGCCATGAAAAGATCGGCCATATCCCACACAAGGCTGATTTTGGCAACTGAGCCAAAATATACCATGCCGAGTACAGCTAAACGATACACAAACAAGGCAGCGGGAGAGTTTTTAATAAACTCAATATTCGTCTCCCCGTAATAATAGTTTCCAATCACAGAGCTGAAGGCGAAAAGGAAAATAGCAACTGCTAAGAAGATAGATGCCCAATCACCGATATGCACAGAAAGAGCAGACTGTGTTAGGTTAATAGAAGAAGCGTCTGCCCTTAAATATTCGCCTGACAGTAAAATAATAAAAGCAGTAGCTGAACACACGACAATCGTATCAACAAACACGCCAAGTGTCTGAATCAAACCTTGTTTGACAGGGTGGCTGACAGCAGCGGCAGCGGCAGCGTTAGGAGCAGAACCCATCCCTGCTTCATTAGAGAACAAACCGCGTTTAATTCCGTTCATCACAGCCGCACCAAGCGTCCCGCCCAATGCCTCTTCTATACCGAAGGCATTTTTGATGATAAGCATAAACATTGCCGGAATTTCAGTAATATTCATAATTAACACAACAAGAGCGACAAGAATGTAGATAATAGCCATAACAGGGACAAGCACTTGTGTCACGTGAGCGATGCGTTTAAGTCCCCCAAAAATAATTAACGCTGTCAAGATACATAGAACTAGACCGACAACAGGCTTTGAAACATGAAAGCTTTCATTCATTGCGATTGAAATGGTGTTAGACTGAACAGAATTGAAGACGAGGCCAAAGCAAAAAGTAATTGTAATGGCAAAAATAATCCCCATCCATCTTTTATTCAAGCCTCTTTCCATGTAGTAAGCCGGTCCGCCGCGAAAGCCGGTTTCATCCTTTACTTTATAAATCTGGGCGAGTGTGCTTTCTACAAAACTGGAGGCCGCACCGATAAAAGCAATCAGCCACATCCAGAAAACAGCACCTGGTCCGCCGGCTGCAATCGCTGTCGCTACACCAGCAAGGTTGCCGGTGCCAATTCTGGAAGCTGCACTGACGGTAAACGCCTGGAACGAAGAAATTCCTGCCTTTCCTTTAGTGGAGATGGTCGACTTTTCAAAGATCACCCGAAACATTTCCCCAAATAAACGAAATTGCACAAACCTGGTTCCGAATGAAAAGAGTAGACCCAGTCCAATTAATAAAGCGATCATTACATTCGTATACAAAAAGTCATTTATTTTCAGTATGTAATGATCAATCATTTCCATCCAATCCATAAAACGCATCCCTTCTTAAAGTGAAATGGTAAAAGTTAATCTATTTCAATCTATCAAAAGATAGCTATCCAATCAACCGGCATAATGATCATTCCGCTCTTCTTTTTTAGCAAAAACGGGCACAAGGAGCGGCACACAGCCGAAAAATCGACTGATAAGCCGCCCCTTGTCAGGATTCCTCTGATTCGATCTTTTTCCAAACAGCTATGACTTTTCCGCTCTCATTCTCATCTAAAACGAATGAGCCGTTCGAATAGCGGTCACTCTTCTTTAGAGCGGAGAAATCAAATGGGTCGGATAGGCCCTTTTCTGTTTGCAACACAAACTGTGCTTCTTGTTCTATCAATTTCAGTCCCGCCACACGATGCGGATTCCCTTTTAACTCCCGAAGCATTACCACGCCTCTCGAGGCGCGTGAAAGCGGTTCAAACTCTCTTGAGCTCATTTTCTTAACAGCGCCCCGCTGAGTGACGAGCAGCAAATCCCGTTCTTCGTTCGCTTCCCACACCTCCGCGCTGACTACAGTGTCGTCTTCTTTTAAATTGATTCCTTTGACTCCCGCTGCACGCGGGCCAACAAGGCTCGCCTCTTCCTCGGCAAACAAAAGCCCGTAACCGAAATAAGTCGCCAAGAACACCTGCTTGCTGCCGGTGGTGAGATGTACGTCAATCACCTCATCATCGCCTTTTAGCTTAATGGCGGTTAACGGCCTTGAGTAGCGCTGCACTTTATAAGCAGCCAGCTCAGTTCGCTTTACCATGCCGTTTTTCGTCACAAACAATAAATAAAGAGGGGCTTGAAAATCTTTCACAGTAAAAACACTTATAATCGATTCATCTTTTTCAAGAGCAACAAGACTCGCCACATGCTGCCCCAGGTCTTTCCAACGAATATCAGGCAGTTCATGGACCGGCAAGTATAAATAGCTCCCCTTGCTCGTAAAGACAAGCAAAACATCGGTTGTATGAACCTCTTCCTTAAAGAGCAGACGATCCGTCTCCTTCATCGCCAAATCTTTCCCGCCGGATGCCGAATAGGAACGCAGGCTGGTCCGTTTAATATAGCCGTCTTTTGTCACTGTAACAATGACCTCTTCATTCGGAATGAGCACTTCAAGGTTCACTTTGATTTCTTCAATTTGCTCTTCGATCACGGTCCGCCGCGTGTCGTTATATTTCTTTCGCACATCTTTCAGTTCTTTTTTAATGACACCTGTCAGCTTTTTCTCACTTGCCAGAATAGCGGTGAGCTGCTCGATTTCTGCCAACAATTCTTGGGCTTCCTTTTGGAGGGCAGTGATATCTGTATTCGTCAGCCGGTATAACTGCAAGCTGACAATCGCTTCTGCCTGCGCCTCTGTAAACTCAAAGGCTGCCATCAAATTATTCTTGGCATCGCGCTTATCCTTCGATGCCCGAATGGCCGCAATCACTTCATCAAGGATGGATAAAGCCTTAATCAAGCCGTCTACAATATGCTGGCGGGCCCGCGCCTTCGCCAATTCATATTCAGAACGCTTTGTAACCACTTCTTTTTGGTGGCTTATGTACGCATCAAGCAGTTCAGGCAGTCCCATCAGCACCGGACGCTGATTATGGATGGCCACCATATTAAAGTTATAACTGATTTGCAAGTCACTCGCTTTGTATAAATAATTTAAAATGCCTTGGGCGTCGCCATCTTTTTTCAGCTCAATGACGATGCGGAGCCCTGTGCGGTCTGTTTCATCCCTTACTTCGGCTATCCCTTCTACTTTGCGGTCCAGACGGAAATCGTCTATTTTTTTCACCAGGTTTGCTTTATTGACATCATAAGGAATTTCGGTGATGACGATTTGTTTTTTTCCGCCGCGAATATCTTCAATCTCGGCTTTTCCGCGTACAATGATTTTGCCTTTTCCTGTTTTGTACGCTTTCTCAATTCCTTCAATTCCTTGAATAATGCCGCCGGTCGGAAAATCAGGCCCTTTGATCACCGTCATCAGCTCCTCGACCGTGCAGCCAGGGTGCTCCATTCTCATAATCGCTGCATCAATCACTTCGCCGAGCTGGTGCGGCGGAATTTCAGTTGCATATCCGGCGGATATCCCGGTAGAACCATTGACTAATAAGTTAGGGAAGCGCGCCGGCAAAACGGTCGGCTCCTCTGTTGTATCATCAAAGTTCGGAATAAAATCAACTGTGCGCTTATCAATATCTTTCAATAATTCGCCGGAAATAGCAGAAAGCCTTGCTTCCGTGTAACGCATGGCAGCCGGCGGATCGCCGTCCACGGAACCGTTATTTCCATGCATCTCAACGAGCAGCTGCCGAAGCTTCCATTCCTGGCTCATCCGCACCATCGCGTCATATACAGACGTATCGCCGTGCGGGTGAAAGTTCCCGATGACGTTCCCTACTGTTTTTGCGGATTTACGAAAGCCTTTTTCGTGGGTGTTCCCCTCTGTATGCATCGCATATAAAATCCGGCGCTGTACAGGCTTCAAGCCATCACGGGCATCGGGAAGCGCCCGCTCTTGAATAATATATTTACTGTAACGCCCAAAACGGTCTCCAAGCACCTCTTCAAGCGGTAAATCCTGAAATACTTCTTTTTGCATCTACTTACTCCTCCTTGCCGACTGAAAGATTCTCATTATCTAAAATATTGCTGTCTTCTTCCAGTCCGAAAGCAACATTTGACTCGATCCATTTCCGGCGCGGCTCTACTTTGTCCCCCATTAGCGTCGCAACACGGCGTTCGGCGCGGGCAGCATCGTCAATCAGCACACGGATCAACGTTCTTGTTTCCGGGTTCATGGTCGTTTCCCACAGCTGGTCTGCATTCATTTCCCCGAGCCCTTTGTAACGCTGGAGCATGCATCCCTTTCCGACTTTCTTCATCGTTTCCGCCAGCTCTTCATCGGTCCAGGCATACTCCACCTTTTCTTTCTTGCCGCTTCCCTTGCTCACTTTATAAAGCGGCGGCAGTGCAATGTATACTTTCCCCGCTTCAATCAGCGGCTTCATGTACCGGTAGAAGAAGGTCAGCAGCAGCACTTGAATGTGGGCGCCGTCGGTATCTGCGTCCGTCATGATAATTACCTTATCATAATTGGCATCCTCCACGTTAAAATCCGGTCCTACCCCTGCTCCGATCGCATGGATAATCGTATTGATTTCTTCATTTTTGAAAATGTCGGCCAGCTTGGCTTTCTCGGTGTTAATAACTTTTCCGCGCAGCGGAAGAACGGCTTGAAAGCGGCGGTCGCGCCCTTGCTTAGCCGATCCTCCGGCTGAGTCCCCCTCCACTAAATACAACTCATTTTTTTGCGGATTGCGTGACTGGGCAGGAGTCAATTTCCCGGACAGAACGCCTTCATTGCGCTTGCGTTTTTTTCCGCTGCGGGCATCTTCACGGGCCTTTCTTGCCGCTTCTCTTGCCTGGGCGGCCTTGATAGCTTTTTTAATTAGCAGAGAGCTTGTTTCTGGATTTTCCTCAAGAAAGTAAGAGAGCTGTGAAGAAACTACACTGTCTACTGCGGAGCGGGCTTCGCTCGTCCCTAGCTTTCCTTTTGTCTGACCTTCAAACTGCAGCAGTTCTTCCGGAATACGCACGGAAACAACGGCCGCTAAGCCTTCACGAATATCGGAGCCCTCTAAGTTTTTTTCTTTCTCCTTAAGCAGGCTTACTTTGCGGGCATATTCATTGAATACTCTTGTCATCGCTGTGCGGGCGCCTGCTTCATGAGTGCCGCCGTCTTTTGTGCGGACATTATTTACAAAAGACAGGATCGTTTCAGAGTAGCCGTCATTAAATTGGAAAGCAAAGTCTACTTCAATGCCGTTTTGATCTCCTGCAAAGGAAACAACCGGGTGCAATGTATCTTTCTCTCCATTTAAATATTTAACGAATTCTTCAATGCCTTTTTCATAGTAAAACACTTCTTCTAATCGCTGCCGTTCGTCCGTCAAACTAATTTTCAAGCCTTTTAACAAGAAAGCTGACTCTCGCAGGCGCTCGCTTAACGTATCAAAATTATAATGAATGGTACTGAAGATAGACGGATCTGGCTTAAAGTGAATTTTCGTTCCTGTTTTTTTCGTGTTTCCGATCTTTTCAAGGGTGGTGACCGGAACGCCTCCATGTTCAAAGCGCTGCTCATAAACGAAACCGTCGCGGTGGATTGTCACTGTCAGCCACTCAGATAAAGCATTGACGACGGAAGCGCCGACGCCATGCAAGCCGCCGCTCGTTTTATATCCTCCCTGACCAAACTTCCCGCCGGCATGAAGAATCGTTAAGATGACTTCCGGTGTCGGCTTTCCGAGTTTATGCATACCTGTAGGCATACCGCGGCCAAAATCCTGGACGCTGACCGATTGATCTTTATGAATAATAATTTTAATTTCGCTGCCATAGCCGGCAAGCGCTTCATCCACTGAGTTGTCTACGATTTCATAGACTAAATGATGCAGCCCCCGTGTATCCGTGGAACCGATATACATTCCGGGGCGCTTTCTGACTGCTTCCAGGCCTTCGAGAACCTGAATAGCGTCATCATTATAGTCAAAGGTCACTTCTTTTTTCGTCACAAAAATTCCCCTTTCAGACTTCCTAGAGAAACAAACAAACGTTCGTACGCTTCATTATATCATAAAAATTCCAATCCTTCATCTCCCCCGCCGCCGGGAGCTTATAATGGTACTGTGCCGTTCTGTATTTTCCTCTGCCTTATTGTATGGTCAACAAGCCATTTATGCAAACGCCTTGTCCAAATTTTTTGTTCTTTTTCAATCATTTTGATGACAAAAAAGAGAACGCGGAAACGTTCAGGCTGTATCGTTTACTTTTAGGTATACCTTCCTCTTTCACGTTAAAAAACAAGCGGCAGCACACCGCTTGTTCTTTGTTTGGCTGATTATTTTGTGAGAGCATGCTCCACTTTAATGCATCTATCCATAATCACCGTTTTGCCTTTCTCTTTTAGAAATTGATACGCCTCTTCATTAGCTACGCCGAGCTGCGCCCAAAAAATTTCACTATCTATTTCAGCAAATTCTTTAGCAATTTCCGGCAAAAATTCTGAGCGCCGAAACACATTCACGATATCCACCGGCTCTTGAATTTCTTTAAGAGAAGCAACCGCCCGTTCTCCCAGCACTTCATCGATCGCAGGATTAACCGGAATAATTTTATATCCGGCCCGCTGCATTGCTTCAGAGACCATATAGCTTGTCCGCTCCGGGTTATCACTTAAACCGACTACGGCGATCGTTTTCGCTTTTTTTAACAGCTTGCCCATTTCTTCTCTTGTTGGATTTATTATCATCAATAACTCTCCTCCTTGCACAAACTAATTCGTTCCTGCCCCGTCATTTTCCTTCTGCCGCTTTCCCCGACCTGCTGATCTTAAAATAAAGTTTGGTTCTATCTTTTCTGCATACTTTAGAATCTATCCGATATGCACTAAAATTTCCAGGGATTTAAAGGGCTCGCTCTCGCTTGGAAAATCTGCAGGCAACTGATGCATATATACCCATTCTATACCGGGTTGGCGGCTATCAGCAATCAAATGACGGATGAACATCCATAGGACAGAACAGAAAATGATTTCAAGGAAAGTCAAGCAACGTGATTAAAAAAACTTAAATGAAAAGTCTCCTGATTCCGTTCTTGCATTGAGCAAATATTTTTTCTTCCCGATCTCTCCCAGCAGACTATTTTCTGTTTTTTCTTTAATAGTAAAGTAGTTTTCCGGCAAATGAGCTTTGCCTGAATGGCTTAAAAAATCAACCTTTAGAGAATCTGGTTGTTGGTTTGACTGAACAAGTATATCACCGCTTGTAGAAGCCAGCTTCATATTCCCTTCCATGCTTTCGGCAGAGACGGAAATATCCCCAGATGAAGTGCTGGCTGTTAAATGATCGGCCTGCATACCTGTTGATTGAATATTTCCGCTTTCGGTAAAGAGCTTTGCTTTGTTAGCTTCGTTGTGTTTAAGACTTAAGGAGCCGCTTGATGAAGCAAGGGCCAGCTGTTCATGAATGATTACATCATTCATTGTCTGATCCCCTGATTCAGTTTCTATTTCCATGTGTTTTGTATGTACTTTTTTAACCGCTATATCTCCGGAAGAGCCCTTCACTTGCAGGCTGTCATACAGCTTTTCCGGAAGCTTCACAATGAGGTTAACATCTTTATCACTGCCTGTGCGCAAGCCTACTTTTCCTTTTTTCAGAAGGTACTTCACCTGCAATTTGTAATTTTCCTGCTTAACTGTCCATTGATATCGATCAACCATCTTTTCATCGATTTGCCCTTCAAGTGAGACCACGAGATCTGTACCACTTGCCGGTATAACTTCAATATCAGAAGCAGCTGCCTCAATGAAAACTTCATCCACCGCCTTTCCATCCATCGTTTTCTCTTCACGTACATCCGCCGTCCCCCCAAAGCCGAACCAGCCGCATCCCGCCAGGATGCAGCAGCCGGCGGCGAACAAAAATAGTCTTATCCTCTTCATCCTTCTGCCCACTCCTTCTGAATCCTTCCTTAATCGGCGTTCTCACGCTCTATGCTTTGGAATGATAAACATCCAAACGCTGCCATAGCTTAAGTTTTCTGGCCTTGCATCTCCTCATTTACGCACTCGTTTTGCTCCCATTAATAATATCCATAAAATAATCTTCCAGGGAGTGGCTCTTTTGGCTGATCTCTTTCACAAGCACATCACTCATAATCAATGCCTTGGAAATCTCTGCTTGAGAGTCAGCAGCTTCATACACTCTTATTCTTGACTCATCTATGATCTTATAATTTTTCAATGCTAGTTGATGCTCCAGCACATAACCGGCTTTTCTCACATCGTCTACCTTCACTTCCATATACTCCGTTGTCCCCTGGTGAATCGATTCCAGAGAAACCTCCTGCAGCAGCCTCCCGTCACGGATAACGCCAATCGTATCAGCAATTTGTTCAATTTCAGCTAATATATGGCTGGAAATGAACAAAGTAATGCCATATTCTTCAGACAACATGTGGAATAAATCTCTCATTTCTTTTATTCCGACCGGATCAAGCCCATTGATTGGCTCATCCAGAATTAACAGCTCCGGCTTCGTGATCATCGCTCTGGCAATGCCGAGCCTCTGTTTCATCCCAAGTGAAAATTCCTTCACCGGCTTCTTCTCGCCCACAGATAAACGGACAAGATCCAAAGCCGATTGGACGGCCCCGTTTTTGTAATACCCCATATACTCACAATGCAGCTCAAGGTTTTCCCGTGCCGTCAAATGGTCATAGAAAACCGGATATTCAATTAAGCTTCCGATTCGCTTGAGCTTTTCATGCGGCGTGGAATGAACCCCCTCCCCGAATAAGAGGATTTCTCCGGCTGTCGGTTTGACTAAATCCATCAGCATCTTCATCACCGTTGTTTTCCCTGCGCCATTCGGGCCGAGGAATCCATAAATCTCGCCCTTTTTCACATGAAGATTGACATTGGATACGACTTCCTTCCCTTTGTAAACCTTCGATAACTGTCTGGTCTGGATAATATAGTCCATTGTTTTAGATTCCTTTCATCTCAATTTCTTTTATTGTAGGGAAAAGAATTTTCTTTTTTCTTACTCAATCCTTAAGAAAATCTTACGTTTATTTAAAATGAGATCTTTTTTAATTCCACAGTAAAGACCGTCTGAACATACGGCTTGCTTTCAAGATAAATCCTGCCGCCGAGCTGTTCTATGATTCTCTTTGTAATGGTCAGACCCAGCCCGCTTCCTTGATACGCTTTATTTCTGGAGTCCTCCAACGTATACAGCCGTTCAAAAACACGGTCTTGTTCAGGCTCGCGAATGCCTTTTCCCTGATCCCAAACATCTATGAATACAGTCTGATCATTTGAGCGAAGAGCAAGGCCAACCACTCCTCCCTCGCTGCCATATTGGATCGCATTGGAAAGTAAGTTATGAAGCACCCGGTCCAGCTCTTCATCATTTCCCCAGCCATAAACCGGGTCTTCAGGAAGATCAATCTTGACTTGCAAAGCTTTTTTCGTTAACACGTCGTAAAAGCCGAGAATATTCCTCCTGCACAGTTCATTCATATTCACCCGGGAAACCGCTATCTCTTTATCCCCTGAATCCAGGCGGGAAAGCTCAAAGAACTTTTTGATAAGGGCGGACAGCTCCGCGGCTTTGCTATTTGTCTTTGTCAGCAACGTCTTCATTTCTTCCTCGCTGGCATTAGCATCGTTCAAAATAATCTCAATGTAGCCTTGAATAACAGTAAGCGGTGTTTTTAAATCATGAGAAATATTGGCAAGCATTCTCCTTTTCGAAATTTCCATTTTCCGATAAGCGGCGATCGTCTTCTGGTTATGCTCGAGCAAGGCATTAATTTCTCTTAAAACAGCTTTCATTGAGGGATCATCTGTATCGATCAGCAGTTTTTCACCTGTATGCTCTGCTATGATCCGGTGCATTTTTTGGGCCGCGTACTCAAGCTGTCTTTGCTGCTGCCGGCGTGCCCGATATTGGTATATGTGGCCCCCTGCGCTGGCTAGCAATATCATAAACAAAACAAGCGCCATCCTATCATTCTCCTAATTTATAGCCGATCCCCCACACCGTTTGAATATACCGGGGAGCTGACGGATCGTCTTCAATTTTTTCTCTTAATCTTCTAATATGTACGTTGATGACGTTTTCGTCTCCAAAATAGTCTTCATTCCAAACTTGCGTATAAAGCTGCGCTTTGGTAAAAACCCGTTCCGGCTTGGCAGCAAGCAGCTTCAGTATTTGAAATTCCTTCGCTGTTAACTTGACATCAACTCCTCTTTTTTGGACCGAAAAGTTCGTCGAATGAATAAGCAGATCGCCTACCTCGATTGCAGCCTGCTCCGGCTGGCGGGCGGCTGTGTAAAGGGTGGCCCGGCGTATAAGCGCTTTAACCCTGGCAGCCAGTTCAATCATGGAAAAGGGCTTTGTAATATAGTCATCTGCTCCAAAACCAAGACCAAGCGCTTTATCTACCTCGCCATCCTTCGCCGATAGAATAAGGACCGGCACCGTACTTGTTTCCCGGATCTTTTTCAAACAATCCAGCCCATCCATTCCCGGCAGCATTAAATCGAGCAGGATTAAGTCAAATGGATCAGCCTGCCCGAGCACCTCTATCGCTGACAAACCGTCGAACACCGGCGTTACAGCGTATCCTTCTTTCGTTAATTGCATAGAAACAACCTCGCTGATTGACGGATCATCTTCTATAAGCAATATGTTTTCCCGCAAATCGATCACCCACTTCTTTCGTTATGATAAAAAATAGAAAAAAACGCTTTGCATTGCGAAGATGGCAATGCAAAGCGGACGTTTACTGTTGTATACTGCTGCCAAGAATTTTCATCCAGCCCGATGTTCAAGCGCCAGTCTTTTTCCGCTTACCTGCTACCCGTAAAAACTGTTCTACACAAATAGCTGTCATGGTCCCGAGGATAAGTCCATTGTTCAAAATAGAAGCAGCGGCAGCCGGGAGATTAGTGAAGGCAGCAGCCGGCACAAACATAACACCTACCCCGGCCAAAAGCGACACTCCAGCCACAAGACGGGCACGGTCCTGCTCGGTCTCCTTTTCCATTTCCGCAAAGGCAAAACCAGCCATGCGGGAGAAAATAACAAATGTCACAGCATACCCCACAGGAGCCGGCAAGGAAGCAAGTCCATTCATCACCGGCGGAAACAAGCTCATCCCGACAACGAGCAGCGAACCGGCAAAAAACGGACGAACCGACGCATTGCCGGTTTGAGCAACAAAGCCGGCCGCTCCCGAAATTGGAACAGAACCGATGGCGGAGAATGCGCCCCCGAGCATTTGATTAAGACCTGCAGCTACCCCAGCACTGCGGTAGCTGCCTTTTCGGCCAGTCGCATGCAAATGAGCCATCACCTCTTCCATCACTCTGATTGAAGCGATCATATTCGCTGTTAATAGCAAGGTAATAAAGGCAGCGGTGACAACCGTGCCGGAGTCGAACAATGGCGGGCCAAAAACAAACAAGCCCGGCAAGCTAAACAGCTGATTGCCTGAGGAGGCCATGAGCGGAGCCTCGCCAATCAGGAGAAACAGCAGCCAGCCAAACGCTAACGAAATAATGACCGAATACTGCCGCACCCACTGGATTCGATGCGAAGAAAAATAAAAGGCGGCCAGCAAAGTAGCGGCACTGCCTGCCAAAATAAGCGGACGAATCGTTCCCGCTTCATTCGGCAAGCCGAGCATGCCGTTTAAAAACGATCCGCTCAATTGTAAAATCAGCAAAAGCAAATAAATGAACGTTACCGTTGGCGTAAACAGCTTCGCCATCTTTTCCAATAAGCCGAAAGCGGCCAAGAAAATAAAAATAACGCCTGAAACAATCATCCCGCCTTCAAGACTCTGCAGCGCCTGCTCGGTCGAAGAGTAAATAGTTCCGGCAAAGCCAGCATAAATGGCAAACACACCCCACCAAAGCCCAGCCGGTCCTTCATTGATCGGCAGCCTGTGGCCTATCAGCACTTGCAAAACGCCTGACAGCCCCAGCACAAACATCGTCCGCTGAACAAATTCTGCTGTATCCGCCGGAGAGAGATGAAATAACCCGGCAATCGCAATAGGAGCTACGAGTGAGCTCGCCAGCATAAAAAACAGCCATTGGACAGCGCTAAAAAACAATCCCATACTTTCACCTGTTTCTTTCTTAAGTTAACTTCTTCCATTTAATCAGCGTACGCTAATTTTTTCATTCAGGCAACGGAAAAATCTCCTTTTCTCATTCTTTGCATGTTAAAATAGGAATCAGCATGTAAAACTTTTCATACATATACTCACAAAGGACAAGATTAAAGGAGTAAGTTTATGATTACTGCATTTATTATTTTACTAGCGTATTTACTCGGGTCCATTCCTTCGGGGCTAATCATCGGCAAGTCCTTTTTCGGCATTGATATCCGGGAGCATGGCAGCGGCAATCTCGGTGCAACAAATTCATTCCGCACGCTCGGTGTAAAAGCGGGCATCGCTGTGACACTTGCCGATATTTTAAAGGGAACTGCAGCGACGCTGCTTCCGCTTCTTTTCGGATCAGGTCTAGACCCGCTGATCCCTGGCGTAGCAGCTGTCATTGGACATATGTTCCCCGTCTTCGCCGGCTTCAGAGGCGGGAAAGCGGTGGCCACCTCTGGCGGTGTTCTCTTAGGTGTTCAGCCTGTCATGTTTCTTGTGATTTTTCTCAGCTTTTTTCTTTCACTTTATCTCACTAAATATGTTTCTCTGTCATCCATTATCGTTGCGGTGGTTGCGCTGACCTATGCCATTATCCTGCAAAATACGCCGCTGATTCTCGTTGTCGGCATTTTAGCTTTTTTTGTCATTTACCGTCATCGGGCAAATATCGTGCGAATTAAAAACAAGACAGAGCCGAAAATTAAGTGGATGTAAGGTGCCTTTATAAAAAAAGCGAAAAGCATCGCCTTGCTTCAGCAGGCGATGCTTTATTATATCGGCTGGATAAGGCGGTCCGGCAGTGAGGCATCTATTTTCCTTATTTCAAGCTTCCATGGTACACTTGGGGAAAAGCAGAGGTGAATCACCCATGAATATTCAAATAGGAAACAAAGCCCTCTCATGGTTTAAAGAGGAAATGGACGTGCATCGAGGCGATTCCATCCGCTTTTTCGTCCGATACGGGGGTTCCAGTCCGCTTCATGAAGGATTTTCACTCGGTGTCACGAAAGACGAACCGATGGAGATTGGTGCCCAAACAGAAATAGACGGAATCGTTTACTTTGTTGAGCAAGCCGATCTCTGGTATTTTGACGGACATGATTTGCATGTAGAGTACAACGAACAGCTGAACGAACCGCGCTACCAATATGTCCAACCTTCTTAAAAAGCGAAAAGGCCGCTTCCTGCGCCTTTTCGCTTTTTTATTATTCAACGGGCTGATTTATAGACGAAATTTTTTAATATGGCTGTGCAGCCCTTCTTTTTCCAAAATTTCTTTCTGCCGATCGCCAAGCAAATCAAAATGCGAATAGCCATCCTTTCTCCGATCAATCCACTCTTTTTGGAGCCCGTGTGCTTCTCCCCAGCAGGCCAGCTTGTCTAAATCCCTGCAGCCTGCCTTCGTTACCGTACGGCAGTGAGGGAATCGATCATCAAGCCAATAATGGGTTAAAAAAGCGATATTGCCTTTGTCAATTTGCCGCTTCCACTCCGCCAGCTCCCGTTTGTCTACACCAAATGCCATTCCCTTCGCCTGCCCGTCCTATGATTGTTTTTTATTTTCCTCGTACACTTTATGCCAATCCGGAAATACACGCTTCATTGATACCGGCCGAAACGTGTCTTTTTTCACGATTGTGTGGGACGTGGTGCCTGTCAAACACACCTCTCCATCCTTGTTTTTAATTTCATACCCGTATACCGTGCGGACCCCATTATATTCTTGAATCCACGTATAGACCCAAGCGGTATCCCCGTAACGAAACGGCTTTTTGTAAGAAAGCTGGATATCCAAAACTGGCGCCACATACCCTTCTTTCTCCATCTCTGCATAATTAAAGCCTAGATCTTCAATCAATTGAGTGCGGCCCAGCTCAAGCCAGACGACATACTGGCCATGATAGACTACCTGCATTGCATCTGTTTCTGCATAGCGTACTTGTACTTCTTTTTCTGAAACGAACATCTATTGATTCTCCCTTATTCTTTCTTAACGTATATCTCCTGATTAAACTAGTATATCTTAGCCAGCTGGTAAAATAAAGCATGTTTACCTTCAAAGCTAAACAGGGAATTAAACAAGGACAACTACCAATAACGAAGGAGTGCTTCTTGTGATTGATTATTTGCAAAGCCAAAAGCAAGAGATGATTCATTTGTTAGAAACGATCGTAAATATCGACAGCAATTCTTATGATAAAGATGGTGTCGACCAAGTGGGTGCTTTGCTTAAAGATAAATTTGAAGAAATCGGAATGCATGTAAAAGTTCATCGCCAAGCGGAGCAAGGCAATCACCTTGAAATTAAAGCGGAGCGGGAAAGTGAACCTAAAATCTTAATTGTTGCACACATGGACACTGTATTTCCGAAAGGAGAAGCTGAAAAACGCCCGTTTTCCATTATTGGAGATAAAGCGTACGGACCAGGCGTCAACGATGAGAAAGCGAGCCACGTACAGGTTCTATATGCGATGAAGGCGCTAAAGGAAAGCGGCTCCCCCGCTATCAGCAACGTTCACATCATTTTCAACAGCGACGAAGAAATCGGCTCTGTGTCTTCGAAAGCATTAATAGAAGAAGCTGCCGCAGAAAAGGATTACAGCCTGATCGTGGAATGCGGACGGCCAAATGACGGAGTCGTCACTTCCCGAAAAGGAGTCGGCCACTTTACGATGAATGTACAAGGAAAAAGCGCGCATTCCGGGGTAGAGCCGGAAATCGGGGTCAGTGCAATTGAGGAACTGTCCCATAAAGTGATTCGCCTTCAAAAATTAAATGATTATGACCATGGACTGACCGTAAATGTTGGCCTGATTAAAGGCGGTACCTCTGTTAATACAGTCCCGCCCCATGCAGAAGCGGAAATTGATGTCCGGATAAAAAATAAAGATCAAGGAATGAACGTGACAAAATCCATCAATGAAATTGCCTCGGAGGAAACCGTAGAAGGAACCAGAACAGAACTGACAGGCAGTATTAGCCGCCCTCCTATGGAACGGACAGAAGGAACAGGGAAATTATTTCAGACCATACAGGAAACAGGAAAAGAACTAGGCTTTTCCATTCATGAAGTCAGTACCGGAGGAGGATCGGATGCCGCTTTTACAGCATCAAAAGGAATCCCTACGATTGATGGCATGGGGCCGATTGGAGAATTTTCTCACAGTGAAACAGAAGAATATACTGATTTGAACTCTCTCGTTGATCGAACCCTTTTACTCGCCAAAACCATTGAACGATTGTCTGAATAACTTATCAAATTTGAGGTGAAAAAAATGAATATCGAATCTATTATGAACAATCAAAAAAGAGAAAACGGCGGGCAGCGCGCCTGGGCTGACGGCGGAATGACAGCAAGTGCCACAGCGGAATCCTCCGCCATTGGCGCCGATGTATTAAAAGCCGGAGGAAACGCGATTGACGCCCTGGCTGCTATGCAATTCGCCCTGGCCGTCTCTGAGCCTTTTAATACAGGTCTCGGCTCCAGCGGGTTTATCGTCTATTATGATGCCAAAAAACAAAAAACCACCGTTATTCAAGGGCATTCAAAAGCACCTAACAGCGCCAGAAAAAATGTGTTTGTTGATGAAAAAGAAGATGTGATCCCCTTTCTAGAACGCTCAACACCTGGCACAGCCGTTGCCATCCCCGGTATTATTAAAGCCTTTGATAAAGCAATTAAGCTTTACGGCAAAAAAACATGGGAGGAAGCGCTAGAACCGGCCATCCGCTTATCAAAGGAGGGCATAAAAGTAAATAAAACATGGGTTTCAGGTCTTCAGCGATTCGGCAACCGCCTCGGGAAAGAAGGACGGGCTTTTTTCTTTCCTGATGATGTGCCGTTGGCAGAAGGCGAAACAGCCGTTAATAAAGAGTTGACCCGTACCTTAATCGAGCTTCAGCAAAACGGCGCCGACTCCTTCTATGGAGGCACGATTGGAAAGGCCATTGTAGAAGAGGTGCAGAGGCTGAAAGGTTGTTTAGAGCTTGAGGATCTGGCCGAGTATGAGGCTGAAGTGAAAGCTCCCCTTCAAGCTGCCTATAAAGGATTTGATATTGTCGTGCCGAGTCCTCCCAATGGGGGCGGCTTTGCCCTTCTTTATATGTTAAAGCTGCTTGAGCAGCTAAATATTGGCCAGTACGATGTTCATTCCTGGGAGAAATATTATTTAATTGCAGAAACATTAAGGGTAATGACCGCCGATAAATTAGCGTTTATGACAGACCCTGACTATTATGATATTCCTATTGACGGCTTGCTTCACCCGGACTATATAAAAAAGCGGCTTAAGCTGTATAATTTTTCATTCCGCAATGATCAAATCAACCCCGGTAATCCTTGGGAATTTGATCGAGATAAAAAGCCAAGCGGTTTAAAGGCACAAGCCGTTGAAGTCGGATCGGAAACTACTCATTTTATCGCTGTAGATGCTGAAGGAAATGTTGCTGCCTGCACTTCTTCTTTAGAGCACACATTCGGTTCCGGCATCATGGTGCCAGGTTACGGCTTTTTATTAAATAATGATATGACTGATTTTGATCCTTCTCCGGGAGGCATTAACAGCGTAGAACCAAATAAATATCCTGTCAGCATGAAAACACCTACGCTGATTTTTAAAGACGGCCGGCCATTTTTGACGCTCGGTTCCCCTGGCGGTCCTACCATTGTAGCTTCTGTTCTGCAAACGATCATTCATGTGATTAACTATGGAATGGATGTAAAGGATGCCATCGAAGAACCACGGATTTTTAATGGAACGGGCCCGCTGATCTGGTGGGAAGATGGTTTCCCGGAAGAAGCGATGCAAACATTAAAAAAGATGAATTATCAGTTTGATGATATTGCTCTTGCGATGGGCAATGTACAAGCCGTGATGTTTGACCACCAATCGAATCAGCTATACGGGGCGAGCGATTCCTCACGGCCTGGCATTCCTGTCGGCGTGGAGAAAAACGAAATTCAGTGAAACTAATGATAAGCTAATTTTCATTTTATAGAGAAAGAAGCAATAGCGATAAACGCGAAACAGCTCTTCTGTTTTAACTAATTAAAACAGAAGAGCTGTTTTTATGTATGGCAAGCCGTTCTGCCCTCTTACTTGGCTGACCGTTTTATTTCTAAACGCTCTTCCAGTCTTTCTTCTATCTCCCGCATAGCAGCCGGATTTCTTAATAACTCGCTTTTATTTTCCTTTACAAGCTCAGCAAAGCTTTTCCTTTGTTTTCTTCTCATTCTTAATTGCTCCTTTTTTGTATAAATCGTTATGATCATCATTCTGCCCCTAACTCTTCTTTTTAATACTAAATTTTCAAATAACTGCGATAATTAATCTGTACGCTCCACCGCTGCCCGCTCATAAAGAAAAGGCCCGTAAAGAACCTGAGTTGAACCTTTTTTAGTTAAGTTTAAGGGATAGAGCATCCAGAGAAGGAAACTTCCTATAAATTATAGAACTATTATAAAAAATCCGACTTATTTGTGCATGAAATGTCGGATGGATTGCTTCCTCTTATTTTAGAGTAGAGATAGAAAGGAGTGAACATATGGAATGGCTGGAGCGAATGAATCACGCATTAGATTACATTGAAGAAAATCTTAAATCAGAAATAGATTATAAAAAGATAGCGCAAGCGGCTTGTTGTTCCGAATACCATTTTCCAAGGATGTTTTCGGCTTTATCAGGTATAACACTTTCAGAATATATCAGACGCAGGCGCTTAACACTGGCTGCTTTTGAATTGCAAAAAAATGATCTTCGCATCCTTGATCTAGCATTGACCTATGGATATGAGTCCGCTGATTCTTTTTCACGCGCTTTCCAAAAGACACTCGGATTAAAGCCATCAGATGTCCGAAATAAAGGAAAGCTATTAAAAGCATTTCCGAGAATTTCCTTTCAACTGTCAATTAAAGGAGCTATTGAGATGGAGTATAGAATAGAGAGGATTGATTTTGAATTAAGCATTATAGGAAAGGGTGTGCCAGTGAAAACAAGCCAAGCAGCTGAAGCGATCCCTGCACTATGGAATTCAGCTCAACTGGATGGATTGATGCAAAAACTAATTGATCTATCCTGGGAGAATCCGAAATGCACTTTAGAAAGTCTATTAGGTATTTGCGGAAAACAAGCAGCCATAACAGAGGATGAATTTACTTACTTTATGGGAATACGGTACGATGGCCATGTCCCTGATGGCATGGACACCCTGGTCATCAACCACAGTACGTGGGCTGTTTTTCCGAATATAGAATCGGCCTGGAAACGTTTATATTCCGAGTGGCTTCCTGCTTCAGGGTATGAGCTTGCTGATTTACCATGCATTGAATGTTATTTTCCGCCGAATCATCAGCCAGAAAATGAGCTTTGGGTTCCTGTAGTTTCTCTATAGCTACATAGACTGGACAGAAAAGGAATAACCAGAAGATTGAATTTCCCTGCTAGCTCACTCAAATATCTTGCATTTAGTCCCCTTCCACGTAAGATAAAAACAGCTCAATAATAAGCAAACAAGACCGGCCAGCTGGCCGGTCTTGTTTCAACGTTCTTATTTTGTTTTGACATCTTTCAGCTTATTGCGAAGCACCATTTGCAGGATGCCTCCGTTGCGATAGTAGTCAACCTCTACCTCAGAATCAAAGCGGACAAGAGCTTGGAATTGCTTCTTGCTGCCGTCTTCATCTATAGCTGTTACTGTAACCACGTCACGCGGCTTCACGTTGTCGTTTAAATCTACTTCAAACACTTCTGTGCCCGTTAAACCAAGAGTTGTTGCGTTCTCGCCAAGCTTGAATTGAAGCGGAAGAACACCCATCATTACAAGGTTTGAACGGTGGATACGTTCGTAGCTTTCCGCAATGACTGTTTTAACGCCCAGCAGGTTTGTACCTTTCGCTGCCCAGTCACGGGAGGAGCCCATACCGTAATCTTTACCAGCCAAGACTACAAGGCCAGTACCATCTTCTTGATATTTCATGCACGCATCATAGATCGGCATAATTTCGCCTGTTGGCCAGTAAGTTGTAAATCCGCCTTCTGTGCCCGGAGCAATTTGATTGCGGATACGAATATTCGCAAATGTTCCGCGCATCATTACTTCATGGTTACCGCGGCGGGAACCGTAAGAGTTAAATTCACGCGGCTCTACGCCTTTTGAACGCAAATATTTGCCGGCAGGTGTATCCTTGCCGATTGCACCAGCAGGAGAAATATGGTCAGTTGTCACTGAGTCACCGAATTTACCCATTACACGCAAACCTTTAAGCGCTTCGATCTTCTCAGGCACTGCAGACAGCCCTTCAAAGAATGGCGGGTTTTGAATGTAAGTAGAGTCATCGTTCCAGCTGTAAAGAGCTTCGTTGCTTGTTTGAATTTGATTCCAGCGAGAGTTGCTGTCAAATACACGCTCATACTCTTTACGGAATAACTCAGGCGTTACCGCACGACTTACCACTTCTTTTACTTCTTCTGTTGTTGGCCAGATATCTTTAAAGAATACATCTTTGCCATCTTTATCTTTACCGATTGCCTCTTTAGCAAAGTCAATATTCACTGTTCCCGCAAGAGCGTAAGCAACAACTAACGGCGGTGAAGCCAAATAGTTCGCTTTTACAAGCGGATGAATACGGCCTTCGAAGTTACGGTTACCTGAAAGAACAGATGTAACTAAAAGATCGGCATCTATAATAGCTTTTTCAATTTCTTCTTTCAATGGACCGGAGTTACCGATACAAGTTGTACAGCCGTAACCGACAAGGTTAAAGCCCAGCTTCTCCATATAGCCCATTAATCCAGCATCACGCAAGTAGCCGGTAACAACTTTAGATCCAGGCGCCAAGGATGTTTTTACATACTTAGGCACTTCAAGGCCAAGCTCAACGGCTTTTTTCGCCACTAGACCCGCAGCAAGCAGGACATATGGGTTGGATGTATTTGTACAAGATGTGATCGCAGCGATGGCAACCGCACCTGTTTTCATTTCAGCTGTTTCTCCGTCAGCAAACTTAACAGTTGCTGTTTTATCCAGTTCTTCAGGTTTCAAGCCGAAGCCTTGGTTGCCTTCTGGCGCACTGATTGCACCTTGGAAAGATTTCTGCATGCTGGAAAGCGGAATTAAATCTTGCGGGCGTTTTGGACCGGACAAGTTCGGCTCAATTTCAGCAAGATCCAATTCAACAACGTCTGTGTATACAGGATCTTCGTTATCAGGCGTAAAGAACATATCATTTTCTTTCAAATACTGTTCGACTACTTTAATATGGCTTTCTTCACGGCCTGTTAAGCGCATGTAGTCCAGTGATTCTGAATCGACTGGGAAGAAGCCGCAAGTCGCCCCGTATTCAGGCGCCATGTTAGCAATCGTCGCGCGGTCCGCAAGCGGCAGCTGGGATACACCCGGTCCAAAGAACTCAACAAATTTGCCGACAACGCCTTTTGCACGCAATACTTGCGTGACTTTAAGCGCCAAGTCTGTCGCTGTTGCGCCGTTTGGAAGCTCGCCAACCAATTTCACGCCGATAACTTCCGGAACAGGGAAATAAGACGGCTGGCCAAGCATTCCTGCTTCTGCCTCAATGCCGCCGACACCCCAGCCAAGCACACCGATACCATTGATCATGGTTGTATGGGAGTCCGTTCCGACGAGCGTATCCGGGTACGCCTCGAATTCACCGCTTGCTGTTTCTACCGCATGAACAACATTTGCCAAGTACTCAAGGTTTACTTGGTGAACGATACCTGTAGCCGGCGGAACAGCACGGTAGTTATCAAACGCTTTTTGTGCCCAGCTTAAAAACTCATAACGCTCAGCATTGCGTTCAAATTCAAGTTCCATGTTGCGCTCAAGCGCTTCAGGTGTGCCGTATGTGTCTACTTGCACAGAGTGGTCAATAACAAGGTCCACTGGAATTTCAGGGTTGATTACGTCTGGGTTTCCGCCCATATCTCCCATTGCTTTGCGCAAGGAAGCAAGGTCTACAACAACCGGAACACCGGTAAAGTCTTGTAAAATAACACGTGAAGGCTTAAATGGCACTTCAGCGTCCTTTAAGTCTGCTGCTCCCCATTTAGCCAGGTTTTCAACATGGTCTTTTTTAATAACATAGCCATCATGCTGGCGTAATACAGATTCTAATAATACTTTGATCGAATATGGCAGGCGGGATACTTTCGCCACACCCGCTTCTTCCAGAGCTGCTAAACGGTAGTAATTATACCGTTTGCCATCAAGCTCAAAACTTGAACGGGCATTGAATACATCATTGTTTGCCATCCCGATTCCCCCTCTTTTTATAGATATGTAAGCATCGTTGAAAGCGAAGCAGAGATCGCTCCCAGCTTTCGCACTATTTCATCATAATACAATCGTTAACATAAGTAAATAACGTTAATCAAATCGAGTTCAATAAGTATTTCTTATAGCACAATCATACTATTTGAAAAAGGAGTGCTTCTTTTTTCCGCGCAAAATGTCACCCATCCAGCCTTTTTTCAATAAATAGACATACAGCGCCAACGTACTGACGGCGATCACTGCCCAGGAGAAAATATAGCCGAGTTTCCATTCTAGTTCCGGCATATTTTTAAAGTTCATTCCCCAAATCGCCCCCCAGGCGGTCACAGGCGTAAATAGCGTAGTCAGCACGGTCAGAGTTTTCATAATTTCGTTCCCTCGATGCGTAGAAACCGTATTCTCGAGTTCAACCATCGCTTTTAATTGTTTGTCGTACTCATTCAATAGCATATGAGCCCGCTCGATGCGCTTGGACGCGCGTTTAAAATAAAGTCCTTTTGATACGTCATCGTCAAATGTTTCTTCAATTCCGTATTTGATTTCTAAAATAGGGATAATTAAATTCTGCCATACGAGCAGTTCGTGACGGCTTTTTGCTGTTTGATCGAGGATTTCTATATTATTTTTCTCTCTAATTTGCCAAAGCAAGTCCCTTAAGCGAACCTCAAACATATCAATTTTAGCGAGAAAATGGCTCATCAAATCGCCAATCATGATCATGAATCCCTCAACCGGGCATTCTGCCTCATCCAGCTTCTTTCTCATCACCGTTTCATCTACCTTATCCAGCAGGGACAAATCTAAGTTATCAGTAATTAGCCGCTTTTTTGTTAAGTAGAAATGAAAAACACGTCTTCTTTCCTTGTCTTCGACGTCCTGGAAATAAACAAGGGAACCCCATAAGGCTTCTTCCCCCCGTTCACTCGTATCTACCTGCAAGATACTCGACATATTTTTCTTTGTTTCTTCTGACCATCTTCTATATGAATCATTTTGTTCAACGTATTTAGCCGCCTCATCCGTTTCGGACTGCTTCAGCTCATACCAGGACCATCGACCTTTATTGAAGGTATGCTCCATTCCTATTCCTCCTATAAACTGATGACTGCATTTTTTAATACCCTATTCAGAGGAGAAAAAAACAAAACTTAAAGGGAAAATCAGTTTTCCTGATAAAACTTTGTTAATCGATCAGACAATCTCTGCCAGGCTAAGCTTTTTCTCATAAGCAAACAAAGACAAATTTGTTTCTTTATGCGCTCTTTAGTTTTAATTTGTCCAGTTTTGGGTAAATATAATGCAAGCACAAGTAATTAGTTTTTACAAAATATGAAAAAGCTTGAAGTGTTAAGGAGGAATTCTATTATGTTTGGAAAAAATACGGATAAAAATCAAGGCGGCATGGGAACTAATTTAAGTTATATGCTTTTAGGAGCAGGAGCTGCGGCTTGGTGGCTTTCAAAAGAAGAAAATCGCGATAAATTAGAAGGCTGGATGAATACGGCAAAAGAAAAAATGAATATGGATGTTCAGCCTTCTAAAGAAGAATTCCCCGTTTTGAAAGCTGGACACCCTCATCCTGACGATATTGCTGACAATAAAATGGTAGCTGAAGGCTCTCAATTCGGCGTTCATTATTACAACGAGAAAGAACAACAATAAATCATGAAAAAGACGGCTTTCCAGCCGTCTTTTTATTTTGCCGGAAAAATGGCTTTCGAATACCACTCTCTCACGCTCGCAAATAAAAGAAAAAGCAGTTCTGCTGATCGGAATGGAAGGCGCGCCGCCCGCCCTGTGGAAAGCGAAGCGCCTGGAATGAAAAGCAGCAACCTTCATCCGCAAGCAAAACTAGAAGTTTATTTAAGAAATTCCATTTCCCAGCTGAAATACGGTTGATCTTTGTTTTGCACATACCGTAAGCGAGCATCAAACTTATTGCCCTTTTTGCTCGTTAACCCTTTCACTACAGCCGAGCCATTTTTCAGCAGAGCCTTCACCATTGTTTTAGTCGGCTTCTTTTTTAAAGCTGCTAAAAATTTATCGTTTTTCCAAATGACAAACTTACAGCCATTCTTCCAATTGCTGCAGCCAAAACCCTTTTGCCCTTCAATGATCCCATGCCCGCACAGAGGACACTTCCCAAGTATTTCAGCTCGCTTCTTTCCTTTAGAGACCTCGCTAATGACGACTTCCTGATCACTTTTTATTTTTTCAACCGCTTTAGAAGTAAAGTCAGAGATCGCATTCAAGAAAGATTCTTTGGTGAAGCTCTGTTTTTCAATATCTGATAATGTTTTTTCTAATCGTCCAGTAAACTCTAAATCAAATAACTCCTTCACAGGAAAGGTTTCTACTAATTTCCTGCCAAGTTCAGTACATATTAAATTCTTATTTTGCGTTGTAATATAGCCAATATCTTTTAACTTTTTGATGGTTTCGGCTCTTGTGGCTGGAGTGCCGATACTGTACCCGCTTAGAATAGAAGCAAGCATTTCCTCTCCCTCTTCACTCTCTCCACCTTTGCTGCCTTTCCCGCATGTTTCCATGACCCTGAGCAATGTCTTTTCTATATGAGGCTTGGGAGGCTTTGTCACATGAGACGATACGTTTTGCTTGATTATATCCACCTGTTCATCGATCGCAACAGCTGGCAACAGCGTATCTTTCGATTCAATGTTTTCAAGCTTTTTCCACCCAACAATCGTTTGCACTTTTCCCTTAGAAATAAACATGCCTTTTATCTCGCTAATATTCGCTTTCGTCGTAATTTTCGTTTCTTCAAATTCCGCGATGGGCATAAACTGAATGATAAAGCGGTTTTTAATGGCCGTGTAAACAATCTCTTCGTCCTTCGTTAACGATTTAGGCACTAAATAAGTAGGAATAATCGCGCTATGGCTCTCCACCTTATCGTTATTAAATATCCGTTTCGTCTTCTGGAATTTAATTTCTGCTTCAAACGGCAGCCCTTTTTTTAAGACATCCAGCACTTTAGCTGCCTTGCCGGCAAGGCTTTCCTCTAACGCGATACTCGCTGTTCGCGGGTATGTAATCAATTTTTTCTCATAAAGAGATTGGGCTACTTTTAATACTTTGTCGGACGTCCATCCCTTATATTTGCTCGTAATGTACCCTTGTAAATTGGACAGGTTAAATAAATAAGGAGGGAATTCCTTTTTCCGTTCTATTTTCTTATCAATAATAGTTGCACTTTGATTAGCTAGGGCCTTTTCAATTAGTTCGAGAGGCTCTTTGCTTTTAAATTTCTCCTGCCCCTCTTCGAAATAAGTTCCCTCATACTCTTGTCCGTCTTGTGTTTTAAACGCAGCGGTTAATTTATAATAATCCTCCGGCACGAAATTCTCGATTTCCTTATCACGGTCGTAAATAATTTTTAACGTTGGCAGCAGCACTCTTCCAATATTTAAAGCCTGTCCTCTTCCCTTTTGATACTTTAATGTAGCAACTGAAGTTAAGTTGATGCCGATGAGCCAGTCTGCCCACTGGCGGCTTAAGCCGGCATCCTGGAGAGGCTTCATTTCCATATTAGGTTTAATGTTTTTGAGACCTTTTACTACTTCCTCAGGCGTCCACTCGTTCAATAACAGCCGGTAGACCTTTTTCTGAGACTTCAGATTATAAATGATCGTATCACCAATAATCTGCCCCTCGCGATCATAATCACAAGCTGAAATTACAGCTTCCACGTCATTTCGTTTAATCAAAGAATAAATAATTTTCAGCTGCTTTTTCGCTCCCAAGTCTTCTTTGTCCCGATTGCGCGGATCGCTCTTTACTTTGTAACGAAAATGCGATGGGATGAAGGGGAAATTCTCCATGCTCCATCTTGTCAATTTTTCATCATAATCCTTTGCATCATACAGCTGCAGCAAATGCCCGAAAGCCCAGGTGATAATATAGCCATTCCCCTCAAAATAACCCTCTTTTTTCGTTCTGACCTTTAACGCATCCGCAATATTTTTAGCGACAGATGGCTTTTCTGCGATAATAACCTGCATTCTGTTAAACTCCCTAATCATTATATAGTGTTTATTATTATAGCTATTTCCCTTTATAGTTTAAAGAAATGATTCTTTAGGATTTCGATGGAGTCATGAAACTGCAGTTGAATGAACATTTTAAAATCATATAATCCCTAACATCCGTAGTATAATTCCCGACGATAGGTACACCTAGGAATTAAAAGTTCTTATAACTCTATCTCTTAAAAAAAAAATCTCCTCTCCTTGAGTTGCAATAAACAGTGCTTCAATTAAATCACCAAGAAATACAGCAGTTTTCAAAACAGCGGGTAAAGTTATGTTGCTTACAATGGGTCGTAAGCTAACCTTCATTTTGTTCAGCCAACCTTATATTCCCTTCTATGTATTTTCCCTTATAAAAATACGATTACATTTATTCTATTAGCACCAGATTAAGGCATGATATTTGATGTCTTATTTGTTCCTCTGTTGTGTCGTGCGAAGAATTTAATACAAGAAAGCCAAAAATAGTTGTACTAGGCATGTTTATATCCCTTCATTAATATAGATTTATAAATTAATTTTTATTTAAAGGGAGGGATTTGCTGTGAATGCAACAGGAAATGAGGATTCTCAGAATATTGACGAGAGAATAACAAATGAAATGTTTGTTGTACGATCATTAGATGAAATCCGTTTTTGGTCAAGGATAATGAAAGAGCATTCGTTATTTCTTAGGTTAGGATTTAGAGCCGAAGACACTCAACTAATTGAAGAAGCCAATCAATTTTATTATTTGTTTGAACAAATTGAACAAAAATCCTTCTCCTTTACAAACCAAGCAGATCCCGGACAAATCAGACTGTTTAATTCAGAAGTTCAACAGGCTGCAACTAGTATATTTCTTTTTAAGAGGAAGGTATTGCAATTAATATTAACCTGCCGATTACCAGGCGCAAATAATTTTCCGCTCTTAGTTGATCATATAAGCCGGGAAGCCAATTATTTTAGAAAACGATTAATTGAATTAAATGAAGGGAAGCTAAAACCACTTGCCGATGCTATCATTAAAGAGAACGTTTTCTTCTTAAGGATTATGGCTGATCATGCTAAATTTATTGGCCACCTCCTTGACCCATCCGAAAGAAAGCTTATTGATATCGCTCGAAACTTTAGCAATGATTTTGATGAATTAGTTTTTCAAGCTAGAGATTTAGAGTCTATGAAACCTCAATCCCAGACAGGTCCTCTTTTAGACCAATTCCTTGACCAGAACCGCGTCTCTGTTGCATCCCTTCGAGACTTCAAAAAAACTGCTCGAGATTTGATTGAGGAATGTAAAATTAAAAGTATTATCCATCCTCTTTTGGCCGATCACGTTTTTCGAGAGGCCGAAAGATTTCTGGCTATTATTGATATGTTCGAAGCCCATCTGACAGGAAAAAAGCATTCTGGATAATAAATTTTCTTTTATATCAAAACATGAAGCAGCAACCCTCATCTAAATATAAGCTTGCAATAACTTTGTTCACTAAAAACAAAAAGGAAAATACCGGAAGATACCTATCAAAAATAGCAGGCTATTATTTACACTGCTTATAGAAATAAAAAATTCAGGCAATTGCCTGAATTAGTAGCGGCTGTAGTTCAATTAAGTGACAGCCTCTTTTTTTCGTTCTGACTTTTAACGCATCGGCAATGTTTTTAGCGACAGATGGCTTTTCTGCGATAATAACCTGCATTCTGTTAAACTCCCCAATCATTATAGCGCTTATTATTATAGCTATTTCCCGTTACAGTTTAAAGAAATGAAACTGTCCTTAGAAAGAAGGATGCCATATGTTTAAAAAAGCCATAGAAACCCTTATGTGCTTGGCTGCTGTATGGAAACGAATACAGCGTCCCGCACTTTAAGGTAGACCTCTTGCTATTCATCATTTCTGCAAATAACATTTTGCAGTCTGCTGACGTGGCCGTTCATTTACCTCTAAATCCTTTCGCCGATAGAATAAATAATATGCCGCCGAGCATCCAGAATGGTTCCCAGAATAACAGCCGCCATTTAAGAGAATACTCCTCTAGTTCAAGGTTTAATACAGCAAAACAATCAAGAATGAGCGTAGTAAAGTTGGCAAGTCCGTATAAAAATAAACACACTCCGCCGGCCAGTGACAAATAATACAGCCCTTTCCTCATGGGCTCTGGCCAATCTCTAAGCAGCAGCAGCAAGAAAAACCCTCCGAGCATTTTTACAACTCCCGTTAACCGAACGATCGAAAGGAAATTTTCATCACCTGACAGCGCCTTCTCATAAATAACTCCACCTAGAGATCGCACGCCCAGCATGCCGCCGCTTGCCCAATAAAAGGTTATTGCCGCAAACGCCATACACCAAATAAAGCCGGCATAAATAACAATGTTTTTCTTCTGCATCGTACCTCTGCTTCCCTTCTCTTCTCAGCCTATTCTCCGAAAAAGCGCATAGAGCTAGGTGAAATTTCTAAAAATGGTTTGGAGCATTTCAAGTCATGCCTTTCATCTCTAATCAGATTGAGTTCCCTTGCTTTTTCATAAAGCAAGTTCGGAAGAGCCTCTCAAACATCTCTTTCTACTAGTTTCATTATAATATGACACAGCTACATTAGACAGAAGACATAGATAGAAGAGAGGCAGAAATAGTTGATTTTATTTTTGATGAAACAGATAGCTGCTGTCCATCCCCCATCATTCATACAATAATAAAGCGCAAGAATGGCCTTTAGAGCGGCACCCTTCTTGCGCTTCTTGTGTTCCTATCCACCTCACCGGCTCGTTCTTCCTTTGGTAAAATAATACAAAAACCAAACAGCATGGTTTTGTTCGTCTGCTGCCGTTCGGCGAAAGAGCTCTTTAATATATTGATTAGACGTTTCATCAGAGATGCTTAGATAAAAATCAACCGCTTCTTGTTCATCTTTTAAAGCTGCTTCCAATCCCTTCATATACTTATTCGGGCAATTCTCTATCACTTTGGGCTGCGGCTGGCGCCCCGTCAATTGAGTATACAGTTGCGTGAATTGCTGAAAATGCCGCTGTTCATCCCGGCGAATTTCTAAAATCCGCTTCCTGACCGCCTCGCTTGGAGCCATTTTCGCTAAACTTGTATAACATTGAATAGCTGTATATTCTCCATTGATTGCCTTTTCAATATCAGCGATTAACTTATTTGTTTGCCTGCTTACAGCAGAATAAGGATACATTTCTGACACGTATTTTCCCTCCCCGCTTCAACTATTATTATCTTACGAAAAACCACTGAAAGAGGTGCAGCATTTATCCATATGTTTTTTCAGTCTCCTGTATAAATGAAAATGCTTCACTTATTCAAACTTATTTACACGAAATACCCCTTACCGTATAATGAAAGTGATAAATGAAAGCAGAAGGGGATCCGTGCTTCTGGGAGGTGCACCATTTGAAGAATATCCAGGCAGGAATAAAAGAAAATTTACTGCAGTTTTCATTGCTAGTCGTCATTAATTTTTTTGTAGGGTCGATGGTCGGTCTGGAAAGAACTATTCTGCCGATTATAGGAGAAGAACAGTTCGGCATTGCGTCAACTAGTGCTGCCTTGTCTTTCATTGCCAGCTTTGGCTTTTCCAAGGCTGCCACTAATTTTTTTGCCGGAAATCTGGCTGACCGGATTGGCAGGCGGCAAGTGCTGCTGTTCGGCTGGGGCATCGGGTTATTTGTTCCGCTGCTCATTATCTTTGCCCAGTCATGGTGGGTCATCATCTTAGCTAACGTTCTTCTAGGCATCAACCAAGGGTTGACTTGGTCTATGACTGTAAACATGAAGGTTGACTTAGCAAAAGGGACAGAGAGAGGATTGGCTGTGGGGTTGAACGAATTTGCCGGTTATATCGGCGTGGCCTCTTTTGCCATGATTTCAGGTTACGCAGCCTCCACTTATTCGCTGCGTCCTGAGCCATTTTATATAGGGATCGGCCTCGTTGTTATCGGTTTTCTGCTTTCACTCGCAGTAACAGACACGACAAAGCACTTGACCATATCGGGTCAAAGCAAACCGGCTAACAGTCATTTAAAGGGTGTATTTGCTAAAACAACTTGGAAAGACCGGACCTTATCAAGCATCAGCTTTGCGGGAATGGCCACTAATTTAAAGGATGGAGTAGCCTGGGGGCTGTTTCCGCTGTTCTTTGCTTCAAAAGGCTTGACACTCGCACAAATCGGAGTAATTACAGCTGTTTATCCAGCCGCATGGGGGATTTTTCAGCTGTTTACAGGGGCTTTAAGTGACCGAATCGGGCGCAAATGGTTTATTACTGCCGGCATGTGGCTGCAAGGTCTTTCTCTTTGGTGGATTCTCTTTGCTGATAATTACTTCTTGTGGCTGGCTGGAGCGATTTCTTTAGGTCTAGGAACGGCAATGGTCTATCCCACACTGATTGCTTCTATCGGCGATGCCGTTCCTTCTAGCTGGAGAGCCACCGCCACAGGCGTATACCGTTTTTGGCGTGACAGCGGCTACGCCTTTGGCGCTCTGATAGGAGGCCTTCTTGCCGACCAACTAAATATTAACTGGGCTATCGGCTTTATTGCCCTCCTTCCTTTCGCCGCTGGGATAATAGCCGCTCTCCGAATGAAAGAAACATTAAAAAAAGCTGAAAAACCAGTCTTTAAATAAACTATAAATTTATTATGTTAACTTCAAACGGTAATAAAAATCTAAAGCGACCCTATCTAGTTGGTCCCGTGGGATGGGATTGTGTTTCGGCAGCCTCTCCCTCCCCTCAGGCGTTTGATCGATTT